>NZ_JALNTL010000002.1:266787-713540 GCF_023161825.1 Vibrio sp. 2CM40D | reverse complement strand
AGTAATGTTTGAATTGACTGTGCTGAATCTTTCGATTCAATGGTCACTTCGTTTCATTGAAACCTAATTTGATACCGCTTTCCGTTAAGAAAGAAATATCTAATTGGATTATCATCAACGAGTGCCCACACAGATTGATAGGTCTATATTGTTAAAGAGCTTGCTTCGTAAGCTTTGCTATCGAAGCGGAGGCGTATTCTAAGGAATTAATTTTCAGTGTCAAACACTTTTTTAAATTAATTTTTAGAAGTTTTCTTTCGCCTTCTTGCCAACCGCTTTTGCGTTTCCGCTTTGCCCTGACAACGGAGGCGCATTATAGGGAGATGATTTTTCTTGGCAACCCCTTTTCAGAAAAAAAATCAAAAAAAAGCGTCGAATGATTAAATCTCACTCAAACGCTTATTTTTAGCACTCAGTTGTTAACTTCAAGTAGCAAATAGGCAATCAATATGTGTCTAGCCAAGACTCTTCAAAGCCTGTGATATCGAGACTCATTGATTGCGCCGCTTCGATTTGCTCGATAGCCTCCAATTCTTTATTTACACTGCTCATCGTCAGTGTGTTGTTGTCTAGCTCAAACACCTGACTTTGAGTCGTATAGTAGAACTTAAGGATCGTCAGCGCTTTTACATCGCCATTGTTCGCGGCTACTTTAATGCTTTTTAGTTTACGAAAGATCTTGTTGTGCAGCTGCTTGAGTTTCCAAACGTACAGCACTTCTTCCATGTATGGTCGAGTTTTAATTTGATTCAATAAAGAGAGGGAAGTTGCAACTGCGAGAACGACACCAATCAAATTCCAATGGAAATTGCCCGTTGATTGTTCTGGTACGACTTCAGTGTTGCCAAACAAAACAATCAACAAGGTACTAAAGGCAAGAGAGGAGATGGCGAGCAACGCAACAAAACCGCCAATCACAAGGTTTACTTTCTTTTTATAAATGTCTTTATTTATCTGTTTGATTTCCATATACCACTCCTAACAGGGTTGCCTCCTATTCTAGCCAGCACACCCAGCTCCACAATCGAAGCTTTGTAAGTAAGTTCACATTTGCTATTAAACTCGCATCCCTTCCCTGCTTGGGTATATACTTCCGCGCATTCACTCTTCCTATATAGAGGCTAAATTCATGCGCTCTTTTGTTTTACGAGCTCGCGCGGCGCCAACCACCAGCAAAGCACTGTTAGAAGGTGTTGGTAATGAAGCGCATACAGAGATTCTTGCTCATACCATGATGAACACGATGTTCGTTGCTCAATCACACCGTGAAGATGTGGTTGTTCACTTGGTTTTAGAAAGCACAAAAGATTTCTCACGCACCATTACTATTCGCTCCAACGACATCACCAACATTGGCGGCTTCCATGAGTCAACCTTGATTGCAGCAGTGGCTCGCGCTTTGGATGCTTCGGTTGGTATGGGTAAAGAGCAACTTCGTGAAGTCGAACCTGGTATTACCGTTCGTACAGTGAGCTTTGAACGCCTAGTACAAGAACTGGCAGAAGATCACCAACTATATATGCTGGATAAGAAAGGCGAATTTGTTCGTGATGCAGAAATTGGTGAAAATCCATGTTTCTTGCTAACTGACCATATACCGATGCCGAAAAAGTCTTTTAACAGCTTAAAGCGCCTTGGCACAGAGAAGATCAGCTTAGGTCCTAAGATGCTTTTCGCTTCTCAGTGTGTAGTATTGATCCACAATGAGTTGGACATACGCGAATTCTAGTTATTCGCGCACACGTTGCTAGATAATGAAAGAGGACTCTATTGAGTCCTCTTTTTGTTTCTATAGTAATGCTAAGTTTACTTACCACCAATGCTCAAACGAGCAAAACGAACGTCTGGCGAGAAGAAAGTTCGGCTATCGTTAATTAGCTGAGTATCACCTACTGCCTCAACTTCTTGCAGCATATTGTAGAAGTTACCCGCTACCGTGATCCCACGAACTGGTTGAATGCGCTTACCATCACGGCACAAGAAACCACTCGCGCCAAATGAGAAATCACCACTCACTGCATCCGCACCAGAATGGACACCTTGAAGTTCGACTAACTCTAGGTACTCACCCGCTTTTACTTCTGACGCACTGCTGTTACCCGTCGCAATAACTTTGTGATTCGCTGATACGTCTAGGCTCGATTTTGCACCGCGAGCGGCACTTGCTGTCGAGACTGCGCCCAAGTAACTTGCGGTCTGGCTGTTGTGTAGCAAGGTTTTCAACTCACCATTAGCAATCATGACATTATCTTGAGTAGCGAAGCCTTCACTATCAAAACTCGCGATTGCCATACCATTTGGCATGTAAGCCGTATCAGTAAAGGTAATTAAATCACTCGCAACACGTTGACCAAGCTTGTCACCCAGTGGCGTAATGCCTTTCATCGCGCTTACGCCAGAGAAAGCACTGCCGAAAGCACCGAATAAACTTGCTAGCGCATTGATGTGGAAAATAGCAGGGTAGTTACCTGTCGCAACCGGAGCGCCTTCCAGAAGATCACGAGCAAGGTTGTAGCCACCTTCTATACAGTAAGCTGGATTCAACTCATCAAAACGGCGACCAAGTGACATTCTACCCGCCATTGACTGTTTGCCGTCTTTTTCAAACAAGGTATACGCGTAACAAGTGAACGAGCGCTCGAAGTGTTGACACAATGTGCCTTGAGTATTGGCAATGATCAGTTGTGTTTCGCCATCGCTATAACCATTGTAAGGTGCGCTAGAAGCGTGAGGCAGAGCCACTACGCCTTGCTCAAGTGCGAGAGACAGTTCAATTTTTTCATCAACCGAAGTTGTGTCTTCTTGAGCAATCTCAGCCACGTCAGTCGTGATTTGGCTGTTCACACAACTAATGGTCTGATGTTCATCTTGCTTGGAAAAACGAGCGCTTTGCAGTGCATTAGTCAGCATCAAATCTAAGCTTGGTTGTTCTAACGACTCAGAGTAGCTTGTCGCAACGCGCGCATCTTTCACAACACGAACACCCAGAACTTGGCTTGAGCTTACTTTGTACTCATCCAGCTTTCCTTGGTACGCTTTCAAAGAAAAGCTACTGTTGCGGTTTACAATGACGTCCGCTTCTGCACCTTGGCGTTTTGCTTCTGATAGGACGTAATCAACCGCATTGAGAAGTTGTTGTTCTTGGCTCATTAGTTACCGCCTCCTACCAGAATGTTATCGACTTTCAGCGTTGGCTGACCGACTGTTGTTGGTACTGAACCACTTACTGAACCACACATGCCCGGCGCAAGCGCCATGTCTCTGCCGACCATGCTGATTTCTTTCAACACTTTTGGACCCGTGCTGATCAGCGTTGCTGTTTTCAGAGGTTTGGTGATTTTGCCACTTTCAATGAGGTAAGCTTCACGAACAGCAAAGTTAAACTCACCCGTACCCGGTTGAACCGAACCACCACCCATCTTCTTCGCATAGATACCACGCTCGATGCCTGCCAGCATGTCATCAAGTGAATGCTCGCCTTCTTCGATAAAGGTGTTACGCATACGCGAGGTTGGTGCAAACTTGTAGTTTTGACGACGACCAGACCCCGTAGGTTCGTAACCTGTCTTCATGCCACCCATTTTATCGACCATAAAGCTGGTTAGCTTACCGTCTTTGATCAACTGAGTGCGCTGAGTCTTCATACCTTCATCATCAACGTGAATCGAGCCCCATTCGTTGGTCATGGTGCCATCATCGACTGCGTTCACCGCGGTGTGAGCAACCATTTCGCCCATCTTGTCGTGGAATACTGAAGCTTTCTTCGCAACTGAAGTGGTTTCTAGCAAGTGACCACACGCTTCGTGGAAGATTACGCCGCCAAAGCCGTTACCAATTACCACTGGCATTTCACCCGATGGACAAGCATCCGCGCCAAGTTTTACCAACGCTTGTTGCGCGATAGTTTGACCTAGCTCTTTGGCATCAAGCTGTTCACTGAATTCCCAACCAGCAAGAGCGCCAGGACCTTCCATACCAGAAGACTGCTCATTACCTTTTTGAGCGACGGTATTACCAGCAACTCGGATGTAATGACGAGTATCGTCAACGTGTAGACCTTCTGAGTTGAAGATAGACACTTGTTGTTCACGCTGAAGCACGCTGCCAATAAACTGGCTGATATGCTCACTCTCAGCACGTGCGGCTTGGTCAACTTTCAATAGAAACGCGATTTTTGAATCTAGGTTAGCATCCTTACTTAGTGGCATGCGGCAACCATGTTGGATTGGGTAGCGGTTCAAATTCAAAGAACCCGCTGACGCGATTTGCTCACGCTTGTCTTTTGCAGCAAGCAGCGAGGTTACGCGCTTTAGTTCGGCTTCATCTGTGCTGTTGGTGTAACCGTAAAGCACCTTATGACCGAAAAAAAGACGAATACCGATACCAAAATCGATACCCGAGTTAACCTTATCCACTTCACCAGATGCGATCTGGACAGTGTTGGTTTGGTGATGTTCAACGAATAGTTCAGCGAAATCAGCCCCCAAAAAGAGCGCATGATCGATCACTGACTTCGCTGTTACAGAATTAAGCATGAAGTCTCCTTGCTCGATGATCGTCTTAGCCATCCTAATTAACTGTGAAAAAGTTCAACAAAGTTAAATTGGCAACACGTTAAATTTTAACAGTTTTTTAACCTTGTTTTGTGCTAATCCTTGCTTAACGAGACCACGATTATTTATTAAATATTCCAGGTTCTGCTCATTCACCAGAGCGTTGCACTAGTAAATTCCACCCAGCAAACCATTTAGGTGCTTACTTTATCACTCACCTCGCATAATTGAATACTCATTATAATTACGCTCAAAAAACGTATCCCTTCCGCAATGGTCCTGCTATCATCCGAACGAAATAGTCGGGGGGCCACACGACAAGTGTTGGCTGAGATCGAAATTCGAGACCCGTTGAACCTGATTCAGTTAGCACTGACGTAGGGAACTATGCACACTTTGCCTTTCGTCGCCCCTCTTAGGTAAGCGATAGCGATCGAAAAATCGATCTATCTGCAACGGTCAAAGTCAGTTCCTATACGTCTTGTAGTAGGAGCGACCATGACGCAGCAATCACAACCTCATTCACATCACACGCCAGCCTTGCCTACCCCTATCGTATTGACCATCGCGGGCTCAGACAGTGGTGGCGGTGCAGGTATTCAAGCCGACATCAAAGCGATGTCCGCAACCGGCAGTTTTGCTTGCTCGGTAATCACGGCGATTACTTCGCAAAATACCCAAGGCGTTTCTGCGATTTTCCCCATTCCTCTCGACCATGTAGAGAGCCAACTTGATGCAGTATTTACCGACCTCAACATCGTTGCAGTCAAAGTGGGCATGCTGGCAGATTCCAACATCATCAAAGTCGTTGCAGACAAAATTAAACAATACCAGCCAAAACACCTCGTGATTGACCCTGTGATGGTGGCCACCAGCGGCGATCTATTACTGGAACAGTCGGCAATCAGCACTTTAAAAGAAGAATTGATTCCGCTCGCAGACATCATTACCCCTAACCTACCCGAAGGCGCAGCATTGACGGGTAAGCCAATGCCTCAATCAGAATCTGAAATGAACGATATGATTACCGACCTTCGTGCGCTTGGCGCCAAAGCTATTCTGCTCAAAGGCGGTCACCTTGAAGAAAATGAAAACAGCAACGATCTGCTTATCATGCAAGACAGTGCCGAGTTAATTAGCGCCAAGCGATTTCCAACCAAAAACACTCATGGCACAGGCTGTACACTTTCTTCCGCCATTGCGTCTTATCTTGGCCAAGGCAACAACCTACACAAAGCGGTGCACCTGGGTAAGCAGTACATCAGCCAAGCTATCGCACACGCTGATGAATTGGATGTAGGTAAAGGCCATGGCCCTGTGAACCACTTTTTTGCGGGTCATACTTATGTTCGCTAACGCGATTGGCATTCAGCTTTCCGATGCTAGTCTGCGATACAAAGACAGCCAAACACCAACGCTAGCAGGGTTGAGTATGACTATTCCTGCTAATCAATGGACAGTGTTACTTGGTCGCAGTGGCTGCGGGAAAACCACAATATTGCGTTACTTAGCTGGCCTACTGGATGACCAAGTTGACTGGCATGGCGAACTCATCACAACGGATGGCGCTGCACTGCATGACCGTATCGCTTACATGGCTCAGCAGGATTTATTGCTACCGTGGTTGAATGTGTTAGACAACGTCTGCCTCAGTTCTCGATTTTCTCAAGTGCAAGCACCAGAGCAAAATAGACAACGTGCACTGACTTTACTAAGCCAAGTGGGACTCGCCGATTACGCGGATGCTAAGCCAGCTCAGCTCTCTGGCGGCATGAGACAACGTGTTGCCCTTGCTCGCACTCTGATGCAAGACAAGCCTCTAGTTCTGATGGATGAGCCTTTCTCTGCACTGGACGCGGTTACTCGTCATAAGTTGCAAACCTTGTCTGCCGAATTGCTGAAAGATAAGACGGTTGTTCTGATTACCCACGACCCACAAGAAGCGGTGCGATTAGCTCACCAACTCTATGTGTTGCAAGGCACACCTGCGCAAGCTCAGCACTTGGTCGTTCCAGACTCCAAGCCGCCCCGAGTTCTCGATGGAGAGTGCGCGGCGTTACAACAAGCGATTTTGGATCAACTGGAGAAAGACTATGAGTGATATGACTCAGTACAACTCCGTTTCGGCACGCATTAGTAAAAAAGAACGCGTGACCCATCCGGCTCTGCGCTTGGTCATTAGCACAGCGGTGATCTTGGGATTGTGGCAGTTGGTTGTTGTGGTATTCGACATGCCAAGCTTCATCTTACCTTCACCAATTGAAGTGCTGGATAGATTGGTCACTCGTTACGATGTCTTGCTCAAACATACTTGGGTTACCGCGCAAGAGATTTTACTTGGTTTGGCGCTTGGATTATCAATGGGTTTGCTGTTCGCATTGCAAATGCTGATGTTCGAACCGCTGAAGCGTTGGTTACTGCCCATTCTGATTGCTAGCCAAGCGATCCCTGTGTTCGCCATCGCGCCAGTGCTCATGCTTTGGTTGGGTTACGGCATTGCTTCAAAAGTTGTTATGGCGGCAATCATCATCTTTTTCCCCGTCACGACATGTTGCTACGACGGCTTACGCAATACACCAACAGGTTACCTCGATCTTGCCAAGACCATGGGCGCGTCTAAATGGCAGCTACTTCGTCATATTCAATTGCCAGCCGCGCTACCAACGTTAGCTTCAGGTATTCGTGTTGCCGTCGTTATTGCGCCAATTGGAGCAGTGGTCGGTGAGTGGGTAGGTTCAAGTGAAGGCTTGGGTTATCTGATGCTCCAAGCTAACGCTCGCATGATCATTGACGAGATGTTTGCGGCGCTGTTTATCCTCGCCGTGCTGTCTATCTCACTCTACTTCATCACCGATAAATTATTGAAAAAAGCCATCCCTTGGGAAAGCAAGTAATTACAGAAAATAACCAAAGAAAATTGGGAAAGAAAAGGAAGAACCCCGTGAATAAAAACAAACTTATGAGCGCTGCTGCTCTACTCGCTTCAGTGGTATCAACCAATGTGCTTGCAGCAGAAAAAGAGATGACACTGATGTTGGATTGGTTCGTCAATCCAAATCATGGTCCTATCGTGATTGCCAAAGAGCGTGGTTACTTCAAAGAGCAAGGTTTGAAGGTCAATATTCAAGAGCCTGCAGATCCAAGCACACCACCTAAGTTGGTCGCTGCGGGTAAAGTCGACATGGCGATTTCTTACCAACCAAGCCTAACTATCGATGTCGCGGCTGGTTTACCACTAATCCGCTCTGCGACGTTGATTGCTACGCCACTCAACACGCTGATGGTGCTAGATAACGGTAAGAATGAAAAGCTTGGCGACTTGAAAGGCAAGAAGATCGGTATTGCGATCGCAGGCAACGAAGAAGCGACAATCGGCACTATGCTTGCGCAAGAGAACGTGAAGTTTTCTGACGTACAAATCATCAACGTAGGTTGGGCGCTGTCTTCGTCTCTTGCGTCTGGCAAGGTGGATGCGATTTGGGGCGGTCTACGTAACTTCGAAACCAACCAACTGGCATTAGAAGGTTATAAAGCTAAAGCCTTCTTCCCTGAAGAACACGGCGTGCCAGCGTATGATGAGTTAGTTTTCGTAGCTAATGCGAAAACCTACAACAAAGAAGCCATCAAAGCATTCAACAAAGCACTAGAGCAAGCAACCACTTACATCGTTAACCATCCAAAAGAGTCGTGGAAAGAGTTCGTGGCTTATTCACCAGACACCCTCAACAACGAGCTTAACCAACGCGCTTGGAACGACACGCTAACTCGTTTCGCTCTTCGTCCATCTGCTGTAGATCTGAAGCGCTACGATGATTACGCGCAGTTCATGTATTCACAAAAAATCATCGAAACACTGCCAAAAGCGAAAGATTACGTACCGAACTTTGACTAATTCTACTGACCTTAGGATCTAAGCCTAGGGTCTTTTGATAACGAGATACCCATAATGAAATACCAAGATTTGATCGACGCTTGCCGCCAAGATTGGCAAGAATACACTGAGCATGCTTTCGTGCAGCAATTAGCGCAAGGCACTCTGGCTCAGCCTTGTTTTCTGCATTACCTAAAGCAGGATTTTCTTTTCCTAAAACAGTACGCGCGAGCTTACGCATTAGCGATCTACAAAGCGCGTACTTTGGATGACATGCGCCGCGCCCTACCAAGCGTACATGCATTGCTCGATTCTGAAATTGCCCATCACGTGACTTACTGTGAGCAATGGGGACTGACGGAATCCGACCTAGAAAACGAGCCAGAAGATTTCGGCACTGTGGCTTACACCCGCTACGTGTTGGATGCAGGAATGACGGGCGATCTTGTTGATCTATACGCGGCACTGGCACCATGTTCTATCGGTTATGCCGTAATCGGTAAGATGCTGATTGAAAGTGAGAACACGGTAATCGAAGGCAATCCATACGCAAGTTGGATCAACCTCTACGGTGGTGAGGAATTCCAATCTGGTGTCGCAAAAGGTGCAGAACACTTTAACCAGTTATTGGCGGAAATCGATATCAATAGCCAGCGTGGTCAAAACCTGATTCAGGTATTCAAAACCGCAACGCGTATGGAAGTGGCATTCTGGCAACAAGGTCTGAACGCTCAGCAAGGTTAATCGGAGAGTCTCATGTTAATTGAACAAATCACCCAAGCATTAACCGCAGTACGCCAACAAAAGCCATTAGTCGTCAACATCACTAACTACGTGGTGATGAACAACACGGCAAACGCCCTATTGGCTATTGGTGCTTCTCCAATCATGGCGCACTCCAAGCAGGAAATGGCAGAGATGATGTCGTTCGCTGGCGCATTGGTTATCAACATCGGTACCCTAGACAGCATTTGGACACCGCGTATGAGCTATGCCGTAGAGCAAGCCAATGCCAATGGTAAAATCGTTGTGCTCGATCCTGTCGGTTGCGGAGCAAGCTCACTACGTACCGAGACATCACGTGAAATCGCACGCCTTGCAGACAAACTCATCATCCGAGGTAACGCTTCAGAAATCATTGCACTCGCTGGCGAGCAAGCACAAAGCAAAGGCGTCGATGCGTTAGACAGCAGCGACGCAGCACTTGGCGCAGCCAACTTCTTAGTCTCAGAGTATGGTGCGAGCGTGGTAATTTCTGGCGAGACTGATTACATCGTCACGAAGGAACAAACCGTGCAACTGAACAATGGTCACGAGATGATGCCATACGTAACCGGAATGGGTTGTACGCTAACGGCACTGACGGGTGCTTTTGCTGCTGTTGGTGATAACACCGGACTTGCTGCAGCGGCGGTACTAGGCGTTGTTGGCGAGATTGCAGCGGAACAAGCTCGCGGCCCAGGTAGCCTGCAAATGAACCTGTTGGATGAGCTTTACCAGCTAGATGAAGAGACACTGGCAAAGCGCCTAAAACTGCAAGTGAGCTAAGCTTTTCTCTCTTTTAACACTAGCCTCTCAATCCTCTTTCAATGAGAGGCTTAAAGGAAACCCAATGAACGCCTATCGTTTATATTTGGTCACCGATGACCAACAAGATTTAGCCACACTAAAGCGTGTTGTGAGAAAAGCCGTGGAAGGTGGCGTGACTATGGTACAAGTCCGCGAAAAACACGGTGATGTGCGTGCGTTTATCGAACGTGCTCAAGCCGTCAAGACGATTCTTGAAGGCACTGGCGTCCCGTTAGTCATCAATGATCGTGTTGATGTTGCCCTTGCCGTCGATGCCGATGGTGTTCACCTCGGGCAGTCAGACATGCCAGCAGAGATCGCTCGTCAATTGATTGGCCCAAACAAGATTCTCGGCTTATCGATTGAGACTGAAGAGCAGCTGGCAGAAGTAAACTCTCTGCCGATTGATTACATCGGTTTGAGCGCTATCTTCGCGACGCCGACCAAAACCAACACAAAAAAACATTGGGGTATTGATGGTTTGAAAATGGCGTTAGAGACGACTTCACTGCCGATTGTTGCCATTGGCGGCATTAACGAAAGTAACATTCCACAGCTTAGCGCCACTGGTGTTCACGGCTTAGCTTTGGTTTCAGCGATTTGCCACGCAGAAGATCCAAAAGCCGCATCGGAATATTTATTAGGGTTGGTGAGCTAACCTTGCTCACGCCTGAACAAAGCGCTTATGGATGAGCGCGTTTGCCTTTCAGTACTTTCAACAACCTCTCCTTTCACAACGAAGAGCTGCAATATCACTTTCACGCTCGAATTGACAGAGCGTTGATAAGTTTTTCACGCCAGATAACGTAAGATAAGCCCCTTATTTTAACGTGGTTGAATAACCCTCAATAAAAACAAAACGCTCTCAATGAAAACCAAAAAATATGGATTGATGATGCTCGCCTTGTTTGTTCTTGGCATCATCCCAATGTCGCTGTTTGGCTCTTATCACAATCTCACTTCACAGGTGCCTGAAAGTCTGGGTATTACTTTTACTTTGCTCACAGATTCTGCTGGTAGCAAAGGTTTTTTAATTACGTTAACACTGCTACTGCTTTCTTTATTTCGCTTTAAACCAAGTCGCATTGAGTGGATACAAAAACTCTCAATGTTAGGGTTGTTACTGGTGATTGGCTTTGCCAGCAAAACGGGGCTAAAACTGATGACAGAAAGCCCGCGTCCCTACGCCGAACTGCTTGCTGCAGAGCAATTGATTGAGCACCCAGAAGCGTTTTATCAGTTGGATACAAAGCAGCAAGCCAACGTAATTAACCAGATTTCTGAACACGTCAGTGATTGGCGAACGCGCCATTGGCAAGGCGAGAAAGACTATTCTTTCCCATCCGGCCATACGATTTTCGTTTCGATTTGTTTGGCTTTCTTTGGTGGTTTGTTCTTACAGAACAAGTGCTATATCTCTGCACTGTCATTGTGGATGTGGGGAATGAGCGTCGCATATAGCCGCTTATGGCTGGGCATGCATCGCCCTGAAGATTTAATAGGCTCGGTCTTGTTTGTCGCGATTGTATTTACTTTACTCCCGACATTTCAGATTAAGAAACAGATGCCGTTTGTTTCTCTCGCTTCGCGCTAATGTGAACGATGACTAGATAAAAAGAAGCCAGCGATTCGCTGGCTTCTTGCTTTAAAACGCTACTTTTTTCTAACCATTTCTTGGTGGTTCAAACGCTGTTAGTTCTAATTCTGGGCCAGTGTATTTTTCAATACGAACCAGTGCCGAGTTCGCCGCACAGCCGTTTGCAAGTCGAGAGGTCGGAATATCCAACGTTAACACGTTACAACCGCCGTTCTTACAAATGCCGGTTTTCGGATCCAGATCCGGCCAGCCGCCTTCATGAATACACACTGAACCTTGCTTGATTCGGTCAGTCACTTCTGCACCAACCAATACTTGGCCACGGTTGTTAAACGCACGAACTAGATCGCCCGTTTTAATACCACGCGCTTTCGCATCTTCAGGGTGGATCCAAATAGGTTCACGGTTTGCAATTGCGTACTCTTCGCGAATCTTCGCGTAGTTAAACTGACTGTGTAGACGATGCGCTGCGTGCGCGGTCATTAACTGCAACTCGCCATCTTTTGCATTGCCGGTGTACTCGGTTGGTGCCATCCACGTAGGGTGTGGAGGACAGTCTTCCAACTGGTAACCTTCAATGGTTTTCGAGAAGATTTCAATCTTACCACTTGGCGTACCTAGCGGGTTCATGATCGGGTCTTCACGGAAATCTGCGTAACGAACAAACTGTGCGTTCTTCTCGTTCCACTTCATCTCGATCAGTTGGTTATCTTCCCAGAACTTGCTGAAGTTCGGCATTGCTACGCGAGAGCCACGGCCACCTTGTTGCGCCGCCTTGTAGAAGCCGTACAGCCATTCCATTTCGGTTTTGCCTTCGGTGTATACGTCACGGCCACCCGGAGCTAGCATCTCTGCCATGTCCGCGAATACATCGAAGTCATTACGCGCTTCACCTTGCGGCTCAACCACTTGCTTCATTGGCACCAAGTGTTGGTTACTGTAGTCACCCGTCATCGTTAAGTCGTTACGCTCGAACGATGTGGTGATTGGCAGAACAATGTCCGCGTGCTTCGCAGCCGCCGTCCAGTAAGGCTCTGAAATCACGATCAGCTCAGGCTTTTGCCACGCTTTGATCAGACGGTTGGTGTCTTGGTGGTGAGTAAAGTTCGCACCACCTGCCCACCAAATCATCTTGATGTCCGGGAACGTCAGTTCATGACCGTTATGATGGTAGGATTGACCTGGGTTTTCCAACGCCTCGACAATACGCGCCACAGGGAAGCTTTGCACCGCGCCAGACACCGCCCAGTCGTTCCCCGCAGAAGAGCCGCCACCCAGCGATGCCGAAATCGCAGGAAGTACGCCAGCATCACGAGCAGGGTTACCACCGTTTGAGTAGTGGTAAGAGAAACCAAAACCACCGCCCGGTAAACCGATCTGGCCCAACATCGTTGCCAGTGTAACCAGCATCCAGTGACGCTGCTCACCGTATTGTTGGCGCTGCATGCCCCAACCCGCCATCAGCATGGTGCGGTTTTTACTGAAGATGTCAGCCAGTAGCTCAAGTTGCTTTGCAGGTACGCCACAGATTTGTGATGCCCATTCTGCTGATTTTTCTACGCCGTCTTCTTCGCCCATCAGGTACGCTTCAAACTTGTCGTAACCTGCGGTGTATTTATCGAGGAAGGCTTTATCGTGCTTACCTTGTTTCACTAAGGTGTGTGCGATACCCATCATCATTGCCACGTCGGTCATTGGGTGAGGAGCAATCCACTCCGCATTCTCACCAAAGAACTCGATGGTTTCAGAACGAATAGGGTCAATAGCGATAACCGTCTTGCCTGATTTTTTCAACTGATGGAAGAACTCAAGACCAGCACAGTCTGTTGAGCTCCACGCGATTTTTAGAGTGTTGATCGGGTTTAAGCCCCAAAGCACAACCACATCGCTGTGCTCTAGTACCACTGGGTACGTGGTTTGCTGCTCGTACACTTCGATAGAGCCCACAACGTGCGGCATGATGACCTGCGCAGCACCCGTTGAGTAGTCACCCAAGTGGCCTGAATAGCCACCCGCCATGCTCATGTAACGTTGCAGCAAGGTTTGTGCTTTGTGCAGCACGCCACTTGAACGCCAGCCGTAAGAGCCTGCAAACACAGAAGCCGGGCCATATTCTTTGCGAATTCGCATGTGCTGCTCGTGGATCAGCTTGTAAGCCTCATCCCAAGACACACGCACAAACTCATCACTACCGCGCACACCTTCTGGCGACGATGGGTTTGCCAAGTAGCCTTTACGTACCATTGGGTACTTCACACGCGCCTTGGTATGCACTTGGTCAGGCCCAGTAGTTTGTAGACTATTTGGTACAGTTTGTGGAAGAGCATTAGTAGTCGAAACCAACTTACCATCTTTCACTTCACATAACATTGGGCCCATGCGGCCCGCCGTTAGAATGCCTTTGCCGCGAGCATTAGAAGACGCAACAGACATAGGTGCAAATGAAGTGAATGCCATTGCACCAGCCGCCATACCAGTGCCTTTTAGAAATCCGCGACGGGTCATATTAGTCATAATCTTATCCTTCTATTTATCGTTAGTGACCAACCACATCTTTCGCGTGGTACTGGAAGAACTTGGTTAGAATTTCTAGGTTCTCGGCTGAAATATCAGTTCGATCACCCATACTTTTCGCTACCGGTCCCCATGCATTCACTGTGAAGTGATTTGAAGGAATTTTCGCGTGACAAGTTGCACAGTAAACGTTGTCCAACTCTTCTGCGTATGACCATACGGGTTCAAGCGTGTCAACAACTGGAGAATCAATAGCGCCAGTTAGAGAAACCGCGCGCCATTCGTTGCCGTAAACATCTGCCTCAAATTCACCAGTTTCAAGCGCTTGTTGGCCTTGCTCTGTTAGCGTTGCAACGATGGCACGTTGACCTTCTCCCATGTAAAGCACTTGCTCTGCGCCTTTCATTTGGAATGCGTTCAACTTAACAGTGCGGTTGTCGCCTTCAGAGCTGATTACTTCCAACTTCGTCGTTGGGTTAATTTTACCCATCTCACCCATTGCGATTTCAGTCACAGGGTAAACGACTTTGGCACCAGGTGATGTTTTTGTGGTGAAGCTCATCAACGTTTCAAATGCCTTGCTGTCTAGCTCTGCTTCTGGTGCAAAGTGCGCCACACCTTTATGACAATCGATACACGTTTGATCGTTTGCTTTCGCGTAAGCGTGCATCTTCGCCGCATCACGTGATTGCTCAAACTCTTCCATTGCATCGAAATCATGACACGAACGACACGTCGCTGAATCATTTTCACGGAACTGAGCCCATACCGTTTCAGCCATATCTTTACGATGTGCTTCATATTTCTCTGGCGTGTCGATCTTACCTGTCACAAATTCATGGTAGATGTCTTTCGACGCGCGAATTTTGGTGATCAGGTAATCCATTGGTTCTTGAGGAATATGACAGTCAGAACATTCCGCGCGAATGCCTTTCGCATTACTGAAGTGCACTGAGCCTTGGTACTCTTTGTAAGGGGTTTCCATAGAGTGGCACGAGAGACAAAATTCAGTATCTGAGGTGTAATGCATTACTGCCGCACTCCCCCCCAAAGTTAACCAGCCCACACCAATGCCGGCAGCAACCAGCAGTGCAACATATCGTTTTTTTATTGACATAATTAGCAACACTTCCAAATAAAATGTAATTATAGGTCGCAAATTACTACTTTATGGGTAGTCCTCTCTTGATCCACATCATTTCCGTGTTGCTCTGTATGCCTCAAGTATGAAATTTTGTTATTTGCATCTCAAAGATGAATATATGGCAATAATCCATTACCCAGCCAACTATTCACCACATAAATCACTTTTATGAATGCAACTATTTGATTAAACAGATAAGAGGATGAGAGACTGAATCTCCACATTGATGCAGTAAGGACACGCATGTCAGTTTACATCGAGACGCACAGAAGCCAATTAAGACCCATCAAAGCCAGTGACTGGGAACTCTTTCAACGATTACTCTCCGAACAAGAGGTTATTGCGCTCTGTTTCGATCGTCCCAGCGAAACAGAAATAAGAGAAAAATTTGCTTCGCGATTATTACCATGGACCCCAAATTGCCAGCATTGGCTTTGCCTTGTAATACTCGATAAGCAATCTGAACAACCCATCGGCATCACTGGCTTTGCTATTGAAAACGGTAAGGCAGAGGTAGGTTACTTACTTTTGCCGGAATTTCATGGCCAACAGTTTGGAACAGAAACTCTTCAAGCGCTTCTATACTGGGCAACCTCGACACATAACATCAACCACTTTTCCGCGACGGTCACTGAAGGCAATATTGCGTCAGAGCGTGTCCTGATAAAATGTGGTTTCGAACTCATTGAGGTCATTCCAGACGCATACCAAATTGGTGGCAAACCCTACGCCGATAAAATCTACTCACTACATAAATAAGGACGTATTTTGAATAAAGTAGTCATCATTACCGGCGCAAGCCGAGGTATTGGAGCCGCAGCGGCGAAAAAGCTGGCCGAGCAAGGCTATCGCGTTTGCGTTAATTACCGCACTCAGCAAGAGGCCGCCGACCAAGTTGTGGCAGAAATACAAGCAAACGGTGGCAAAGCGATTGCCATAGCCGCAAACGTAGCCGATGAGAAGCAAGTGCTCTCCTTGTTTGATGAAACAGAACGTGAATTTGGTGCAGTGACGCACTTGGTCAACAACGTTGGCATCCTATTTACTCAATCGCCTTTGTCAGAAATTAGCTTGGAACGCTTTCAGAAAGTAATGAACACCAATGTGAATAGCTGTTTTCTCTGCTGTCGAGAAGCGGCGAGGCGATTCAGTGCAGGCGGTGCAATTGTGAATGTCTCCTCTGGAGCGTCGCGCTCAGGAGCGCCATTTGAGTATGTCGATTACGCCACATCAAAAGGCGCGATGGATACCTTAACTAAAGGGCTCTCGCTAGAGTTGGCAGAGCGCAATATTCGCGTCAATGGCGTTCGACCTGGTTTCATTTACACTGATATGCATGCCGACGGCGGAGAACCAAACCGAGTAGATAGACTCAGCCCTCAAATTCCTCTTAAACGCGGTGGCACGGTAGAAGAAGTAGCAAATGCGATCGCTTGGCTATTAAGTGACGAAGCCTCTTATGTCACGGGATCATTTATCGATATTGCAGGGGGCAGATAGAATGCAAGTCCATATTCGACAAGCGATTCCCGATGATTTAGACGAAATTTTTCAGCTTAATTTTCAAATTAATTCACTGCATTTTGCGAATGCGCCAGAAGCCTTTGTTGCGCCTTCAGAAGCTGACCGCGAATTTCTTGCACAAGCACTAGAGAACAAAGAGCGACTCTTTTTGATTGCCGAACGCGAACAGCAAATTCTCGGCTTCTTAACCGCGATGATCACCCAAAACGACACCGTCAGTTTTCTGATCAAAGACCCAATTTGTCGCGTGGGAACAATTGTTGTCGATGAAGCGCAAAAGCAGCAAGGAATCGGCCGCCAACTGCTCCTAGCCTGTGAGCAATGGGCGCGCGACGCCAATGCCACACAAATTCGATTGGAAGTGATGGAATTCAATCAGCCAGCACAGCGCTTTTACGATAATCAAGGTTTTAAAACTAACTCACGCATTATGCTGAAACATTTGTAACGATAACGACAATTAAGCGCTTTTCACGACTAAACCCACCTAAATCGTATTTATCGATGCAATTTACCCCCTAATTTTAGAAAAAGACGATATGATGTGCGGATAAGGAGATTCGAACATGATTTATCTTTTCGATTGGGGGAACACCTTGATGGTAGATTTCCCTCACGCACAAGGAAAAATGTGCGATTGGGAACACGTAGAAGCAGTTCCTCAAGCCAGAGAAACACTGGCAATACTTTCCCAAAATCATCCCATCTACATTGCGACCAGTGCATCTGATTCCAACATGGAAGAGGTTCAGCGTGCATTTGTTCGCGTCGACTTAGACCAATACTTAAATGGCTATTTTTGTTTTGCCAACCTCGGCATCGCTAAAAACCAACCTGAGTTTTATCTCGCCATCGCAAAACAGTTAGGGGTTAACGTGAGTGGAATAACCATGGTTGGCGATTTACCTCACAAAGATATTTACCCTGCGATGAAAGCGGGCGTAAACACAATTTGGTTTAACCCAACGGGCGCTGATGCACCAGCCGAAGCCATTCCTAACCAAATTCGTTGTTTATCTGAGCTTATCCCCTAACCGTTACTAACCTGCACTAATCAAGGAAGATGAATGCAAATCAGATCCATCAAGGTGAGCGATATCGCGCGCTTCACCGCGCTGTGGAATCGAGTGTACTCCGAAGGGGAATTTTTGATTTCTCCTGCACCCGATAACGCAACGCTTCGCAGAATCCTGCAACGTGTGGAAAACGAGTCCATCCCTCAGTTTGTCGCGTTTGACCGCCAAAAACTTATCGGTAGTGTTGAAATCTACCCAGCTGAGATGTGCGGTTACGAAAGAGGGCAACGCCTTCGCGTCGGTATTCTTGGTATTCACATCGACAAAAACTACCGAGGCAAAGGATTGGGGCGGAAACTGTTGGCAGTCGCGATCGCACGTGGTTGGGAATTTGGTTACGACCAAATCGCACTCTACGTATACACAACCAACACACCAGCGATTGCTTTGTATGAACGGTTTGGATTTGAACATCAGGGGGAACTTGGGGAAGTGACCTTGCCAAATGGTAAAGTCTTGATGAGTCAAAAAATGGTATTGTATAAAGCGCAAAGCCGTTCGAAAAACCCCGATTTGTAGAGTCACGATAACCGTTGTTCGCAACACTTATTCGGGGTTAACACCCTTGCGTCACATGCCCTCGAACAATTGAATCGTTAGAGGCTTGATTCACGTAGTAGAAATAGCACGCTTCTTCTGCCAATGTGTAACCCTGCGGCCAAATGTACACCACGCGATCAACGCCCGATTTATCTAAGAACTGATAATCAGGAATCGCGACAAAATGAGCGCTGTTCGGGTGCTGCTGACCGATGATACAAAAATCACTGCCTTTGCACGGCACGTCAATTTTCGAGTAACCTCTGGCTGGTAGATCGATTTCTAACAAAGCTCGAATACTATCGGCACTCGCTTCTGGCATGCCTTTGCGTGTTTTGACTTGTTGGTCAATGTAGTGAACGTGCTCTTGGCCGTAAGCGTTATCAATCACTGATTGAGCATGGAAGAACTTGAGAGCCGTACCCAAAGAAGACTGAGAACTGTGCAGCATCGCAGCGTATGCTTGGCGATGAATATCGAGTAGTACTGGTAAAGCAGCTAATGCGATGAAAGCCAAAGTGGTAAGCACTATGGTGATTTCCATCAGCGTAAATCCCTTTGATTTCACGTTTCTTATCTCAACTAGCCCAAGACAATAGCCCCACATCCATGTGAGACCGAGCCAATATATCGCCAATTTTTTACGATTAAAGGCCCAAAGGGTAAGAAGAGACAAACACCACGCAAACTTGAGAACAGCACCCAAAGAGCAGTGTAACAAAACGACGCTATGTGTCAGATATTAGACGATTTTTACTCTCTAGTTACTGAGTAAAGGCACATTATTTCGCACCAGACCACGACGAACATTCGTGCACATTTTGCCAAAACGACGAATCTCATCGAACTGCGGAACAATGCCGCGCTCCATGGCTGACTCCCAATAAGTGACTTCTGAATCGACCATTTCCAACAATTTCTTCGGACAGCCAATGCACTGCCCTTCTGGTCCACATACAAACGTTTCTGGTTCATAAATTGGTAGTTCCGCTTTTACTTGCTCGATGATGCTACGCATGGCGGTCATTCGATCTGGCTTTACCTTCATCATTCTGCTCCACGGATTAAGATGAAGCAGATTGTACCCACTGATACGCAAATGTCCCTACCCAATTTAGGTATATTCTGTTTGAATCGATTTCTTTATCGTCAGATCCGGCTTTTTAACCACCAAATACACCGCCGTAGCTGCCAGTACGAAACCAGAAATCCCCATCCAATCAAATGACTCTCCAAACGCGAGCCAAGCCTGAATCGCCGTCGTTGGCGGCACCAGGTAGAATACAGAAGCTACGCTCGATGCAGCACCGTTCTTAACCATGTACAGCAGCAGTAGAATAGCTACACAAGAGAGCACGACGACCAACCACAACACAGTCAAAATAAACTCCAGTTCCCACTGCACTTGCATGGTTTCAAACTGCATCGCAACGGGCAGAAACATGACGAGCGCGGCCAAATATTGCACCGTCGCACCACCCACCATATCCACTTGTTGGCAATGCTTTTTCTGATAAAGCGTCCCTAGCGTGATACCAACCAAAGCCAACAAACACAAACCAATGGCCAACACTTTATGCTGCTCGGATTGCCACTCCATTTTGCCCATCAACACCATAGCGATACCGACAAAACCAAGAGCCAAACCCAACCATTGCGAGGGTTTAAATTCCTCACGAACAAACGCCACCAGCAAAGCCGCGGTTAAAATCGGTTGAATACCCACCAGCAACGAACTCAACCCAGCAGGCATACCCAAGGCGATAGCGAGATAAGTACCGCCCAGATAGAAACCGTGGATCAACGCACCAACTACACAGCTGTGCCAAAAATCTTTTCCTGTCGGCAACCTTCTACGCAATACCGCCACAAGAACCAAAAACAGTAAGACATTGAATGCCATACGGATAGAAAGTAGTGTCGCTGGCTCGGCATATTGCAAACCAAAACGCGCACCAACGAATCCAGAAGCCCAAAGGATGACAAATACAAAAGGGATGGCTCGGATTAACATGATCGCCTCACTCACGCTTGTTTTATGTTTTGAGATACTGCTAATGTAATTAGGTACAGTGTTTTCAAAAAGTGACAGATGGAAGTGTTTTTATGGGTACAGATTTATTGGGAAGCGGTGAAGGGAATAAGTACCTCGTGGTGGAAAAACACCTCAAACAAGCCATCAATGGTGGCGTTTATCAGGCGGATGATCGACTGCCCTCCATTCGCTCGTTGAGCCAAGAATTAAACGTCAGTAAAAATACCGTGATTCGTGCGTATCAAGAGCTGGAAGCACAAAACTTGGTGTACTCGGTTCCCAAATCGGGTTATCGAGTTAAAGTCGCTTTGCCGACCTCTCGCTCAATTCCGGATCCGACTCGCGTGGATTTGCTCTCGATCTGCAAAGAAATCCTTACTTATCCTGAATACCAAGAGCGTTTGCCTACCGGTTCTGCCCACCCAAACATTGACTCCCCCGCGATCAAAAGCTTGTACGCCGAGATCGGCCGCCACAGCCGCCAGCAAACGCATGTACCGAGCCATTACCAATTACCACCCGGTGATCACCTCTTAATCAAACAACTGGCGAAAATCACACAAGATTTGGGCACGCCAGCCAAGTTGGATGAGATCATGGTGACGCACGGCGCGCAACAAGCCATTAGCCTAGCGCTGCGCGCAACGACACAAAAAGGCGATATCGTCGCGGTGGAGTCCCCTTGCTATTTTGGCAACTTATTGATGCTAGAATCACTCGGCCTCAAAGTGGTGGAAATTCCGAGTTGCCCACGCGACGGTATGTGCCCCGAAGCCTTAGCAAAAGCAATGGCGACATGGGACATAAAAGCGATCATCGTAACGCCAAACTTCACCAATCCAACTGGTGCCATGATGCCGCTAGAAAAGCGCCAGCGATTGCTCTTGGCATCTGGCAATATTCCTATTATCGAAGACGATGTGTTTGGCGGGTTAAGCTATGACAAGCCGTTACCAAGCTTGAGATTGCTCGATGACAAGCAACGCGTAATTTACGTGAATTCGTTATCCAAAACGCTCGATTCGCGTTTGAGAATTGGTTGGATGTTGGCGGGGCGATATCGAGATCAGATTGAGCAATATCTACTGTGTGAGAACATGGGCAGTTTGAACCTGATGCAATCCGCCGTGGCAACGTTTCTAACGTCAGGCAAGTATCGAACGCATACTGCGCGAATGGGTCGGGTTTATCAAAACAACATGCGCCGATTTATCCAGATGCTTCATCAATACTTGGATGAATACGAACCTCTAAAAAATCGATACCAGATCAACGCCGTGCAAGGTTCGTTCTTGCTTTGGTTGCGACTGCCCGAAGACACGGACAGCTATGCGTTGTATCAAGCATGCAATAAGCACAGAATCAGCCTACTTCCCGGCACCGTATTTGGCACTCAAGGGCAATATCGGCATTGCGTACGCCTCAGCGTGGCAAACTTTGGTCATGAAACCGATTGGAGTCACGCGATGCAAACACTGGCAAAATTGATAGCAAAGCATGCCTGTTAACTCGCTCTTACTAAATGAACTTATGCCGACACACGCAAACAGGTAACAACAAAAAACTCCACTCAAAGGTGGAGTTTTTCATATCGTCATCGCTTTCAGTGCGACTTAATTTGCCACATTCTCGCGACGTTTTCGGCTAAATTAGCAACGTTGACGTCGGCCTCTTTCATGGCCTCAGGTAAGCTCATCGCCCTTGGTACACAAGCAAACACCGCATCAATACCGCACTCATAAACCGCCTGATAGTTGTCGCCCACACAGCCTGCTAATGCAATGACTGGTAAATTACACTGCTTGGCCACCTGAGCAACGCCCATCGGCGTTTTGCCATGTGCGGTTTGATGATCGATTCGACCCTCGCCTGTAAATACGATATCCGCATCCTCAACATGCTGAGCAAGTTTGACCGTTTCAAGCACAATCTCAATTCCTGGTTGCAAACGTGCAGGCGTGTACCCGAGCAAGGCCGCGCCCATACCACCAGCAGCACCCGCCCCTTCACGAGTCAGTACATGCTTACCCGTCGCTTGTTCCGTCAACTCGCCAAACTTGCGCAATGCGTTATCGAGCTGAGTGACGTCTGATACGGTCGCTCCCTTTTGAGGGCCAAAGATAGCCGACGCGCCTTTGTCACCACAGAGTGGGTTATCAACATCGCACGCTACCAACACTTCGCAAGTTGCTAAACGAGGGTCAAGACCAGAAATATCGATGGACGCAAGCGCCGCTAACCCGCCTCCATTTGGGGTAATTGCATGACCAGAGTCATCAAGAAACGCCACCCCCAACGCGGTCAACATGCCCACGCCACCATCATTGGTAGCGCTGCCGCCCAAACCAATGATTAAACGTTGAATGCCTCTGTCTAGCGCGTGTTTGATCAGCTGTCCGGTACCAATGCTACTGGTCAGTTTTGGGTCGCGAGCGTCACTCGGCACAAGGTGTAGCCCACTGGCCTCCGCCATTTCAATAACCGCAGTTTCGCCGTCGCCGAGGATGCCATAAAACGCTTCAACATCATTCCCTAATGGCGCAGTCACTGTTGTGAAGACTTGTTCGCCTTGAGTTGCATCTATCAAAGATTGAACCGTGCCTTCGCCACCGTCTGCGACCGGAACCGTAACAAACTCAGCATCATGCCATACGCGAGCAAGACCCGTTTTGATCGCCTCGCTCACTTGTTTGGCGGTTAAGCTTTCTTTAAATGAATCAGGTGCAATTACCACTTTCATACGTATTTCCAGAGACTTATAAGAGAACGAGGCTCAAAATGTACACCAATGCCATTGCCGTGACACCTTGAACGAGCGTAGCCATGGTTTGCGCGCGGTACGCTAAGCCCACCGACATGCGGCTAAACTGCGAAACTACCCAGAAGAAACTGTCGTTTGCATGAGAAACCGTCATCGCACCAGCACCGATCGCCATCACCGTTAATACGCGGCCCATTTCTGAATCGAGCCCCAATTGCGTAAGCATAGGCGCAACCAAAGCCGATGTGGTCACCAATGCAACCGTTGATGAACCTTGCGCCGACTTTAGCGCAGCCGCAACGATAAATGGCATGAAAATACCCACGCCCAGCGCCGATAGCGTCGTACCTAAGTATTCACCTAGCGGCGTGGCTTTTAATACCGCGCCAAATGCGCCACCAGCACCGGTAATCAAAAGAATAGGCGCAGCAGCCGTAATACCTTGGCTGATTCGCTCGCCAAATTCTTCAATCTTGTTGTCTGACTTGAGTAGGCGAACAGAAAGGAACAGGCCAATCACCAATGCCGTTAGTGGCTGTCCTAAGAAAGTCAGAACATCAAACACAAAACCTTCGCCCAGCGGTAGGCTTGGGAATTTCGCGATAGAGCCAAAACAGATCAATAAGATTGGAACAAAAATAGGAGCGAATGCTTGGCTCGCCGTTGGCAATTTGCCGTAAGACGCTTTGAGTGCTTGCCAATCATGCTGAATTTCCTCTGCGGCTTCAATGCCATCTGGTTCAACATGTTGGAATCGGTTCGCCCACAACATCCCCGCTAACGCCGCAACCGCTGCAACAAACACACCCACACCAATCACTAAACCAAGGTTAGATTCCAGGCCTAAGTTACCCGCAGCGGCAATCGGGCCAGGAGTTGGCGGCACAAACGTGTGCGTTGCGTATAGGCCAGTTGCCAACGCCACACTCATCGCAACGCTTGAGGTTTTTAAACGCTTCGCGAGTGATTCTTTGAGCGAGTTCAGAATGACAAAGCCTGAATCACAAAATACCGGAACAGAAACGATGTAACCTATGATACTCATGGTCAATGTTGGGAAACGCTCACCCAACACTTTGATGACCGTATCGGCCATGGTGATCGCCGCACCACTTTTTTCCAAAATAACACCAATGATAGTACCTAAAACGATAACCAAACCAATGTAACCAAGGATGCCGCCAAAGCCAGAAGCAATGGTTTTGGCAATGCTATCTGCCGGTAAGCCGTAAGCAAATGCCGCAAGGAACGCCGCGATGATCAGCGCTAAAAAGGGATGTAATTTGAATTTGGTGGTCGTGAGCACAATAAATGCGATCACCCCGAGCAGGATTAATATAAGGTTCATGATAACTCCATTTATTCTTATTTTGCTGAGCGAGCCCGTGTTGGCTCACTCAACATGTAGGGACGCATGAATTATTAATCGTTTGCTTTAGAATTCCTTTAGGCGGAGTGACAAATGATGTGGTCAAAAAATGACGCGTATTGTGCAGATGCACAATATCACGACATTTTTGAGAGCCGAGTCGCAATATAAAGCTCCGCTAACCCCACAAAATTGGTAGTTGGTAGCCCTGTTATCTCGGTGATTTTCTCTAACCGATAGCGCAGAGTGTTCCGGTGAATAAACAGCATTTTAGAGCATTCTGTTACATTGCCATTGCATTCAAACAGTGCATCTAGGGTTTTCAATAATTGCCCAGATTTGTCTTTCTCTTTCAACCGTTTCACACCATCAATAATTTGTTCACCTTGCCAAATATCCGCCAACGGCGCTAACAAAACAGGCAAACGAAGTTCATCGAACAGGTACTTACGTTTCTCTGGGTAGAACTGCTTGCCAATGGCTAATACCTGCTTCGCGCTTTGGTATGACAACGCGACATCTTTAGGCTCATTAAACAGCTGCCCTAGCGCAATGTGAAACGTATGCGAATCGTGATCGCTTAAACGCGACATCAACTTATCAATGCGCTCACTTTCAACTTGGCTATCCCACTGCTTGGCGGAATGACACGGTTTCAACACCACAATTTCATTCACTGAGACAATCGCAACTAGGTTGTTACGCTCTGGGTATTCAAGCAGCTCAACAATATTGCGCACACTCTTCATGCTTTTCGAGGCCGACGGCGTCGAGACTTCAATCACCGTTGCCACCCGTGGTTGAGTAACATCGATAGAAAGACGCATCGCCCAATCTTTCAGCTCTTCATCGGTCAATTTGCCATTGATCCAAGCCAGAATAAACTCTTCGCGATGACGTCTGTCCCACTGAAATTTTTCCACCAGCGCGGCTTGCTCGATTGTCAGTTCAGCGGTCATTTTAACCAGTTTTGCAAAATCTCGGATTTTCTCCGGCTCGCCTGTGACGCCAACAATACCGACCACGTCGCCATGTAATTTCAACAACATATTGATACCGGGTTTGACACCCTGCAACGTCAAACATTGCTGCTCATTAAGCTCTAGCGAATCGCCATGATTCAGCGCCAGTACCGCGCCATCATGCACTTGCCCAACACGTTTAGGGTCGCCACTGCCAATGATGATGCCTGCCGAGTTCATCACATTCACATTGTGACCAATGATGGACATGGTTCGATCAACAATTTGTTGTGCTAAAGCGTGGTCGAGAATCACCATTTCGAGTTTCCAAATTGACCGTTTAATCACTCAATAAATCACAAATGGCAAACTATCGCGATGCTGCGGTTCTAAATAACGGAAGCAGCTCAAAGCATTATCCAATTAACCATCCTTAAAAAGCGGATTAAACCTTCATTTTTAGCAGAGGGTTATATACTTAGAACAAAGGTTACCAATGCATTCTTCACTGTGCATTGATGCCACTCGTCTACCTACAGAGGAGAGATCAACATGGAGTTACGGAATAAATCGGGGGAAGTTGCAAATATTGCTGATAACCTCACTTTGAAGGAAATCACAGAAATGGGCTACACCGTAGATTTATGCGATGAAGCATTTGCTCCTGGAGAGCATTGGAAAGCGGAAGGTAAAACGCAAGGTATGGGCGAGTATCCAGAGGAGTAAACGTCCTGACGAGCCAGCGCACAAAAGCGTTCCACAAACAGAAAAACCGAGCGACTTAACGCTCGGTTTTTTACTTTTGAACTTCTTGAATAAACAAGCTCATCTCTTCAAGATAATTGCTGTTTGAGCATCCCCAGTCGGTGACCTCAATCAACTCAGTAACTAACTGTCCAGACTCATCATCTTGCACTCTCTGCACAAACGCTTCAAAACGTTCCAGTTGTGTCTGACTCTTAACGCCATACACGGCATATTCTACAAGCAAGCCGTTGTACGTCTGCCAGCGCTGGTCGCCAGCAACATCATTGCTTAAAATCACAGAACACTTTTGTTGAATGCTTTCAACCGCATCATTTCTTGGTGGCGCGACTGTAGAACATCCAACTAAAATCGTACCTACCGCCAATAACGTAACTTTTGTTTTATTTATCATATCGTTTCCAACTGTATCGCCACGATATGGAAATCTTATTACACCTGATAAGGATCATCGATAGCGCATCGCGGATTAATTACTTAATAAACTGTAAACTCCATACCAGTTCAGAACTCCTATTAACTCACCCAAAGGTAAACAAATAGTAAAATCACCTTTACGCGATGCAAAATCGACAAATGAGATTAGCGTTCCTTTCTCGCGACCAAGCGTGCAATAATCAACTGTCTACATAACGAAACCATTTGAAGGATCAAAATGACCGCAACGGATTACCTCAACGACCTCAATCAACGTTACCTTGCGATTCACCGCACCAAAGAAGATTTCTTTTGGGAAACTTACATGGGGATCAGCGATGACCATGATGGCTCGACGCAAGCACAAACGGCATGGACAAGCTTTTTAAGCAACGCCGAGCAAATTACTGCCATCAAACAACAGCTTGAAGCCGCGGACTCAATTACCGACCCACAAGAGAAACAACAAACCATTACGGGTCTATCTGGTTGGCTGGCGATGTTTGAATCTCACGCTATCGAGGGCGAAAAAGCACAAGCGTTGAAAAATCAGCTCATTGCCTTTGAAGCTGAGCTCTTCGAGAAAAAACAGAACCACGTACAAACATTTACCGATGAGAACGGCGAGCAAGTAGAAGGTTCACTGCCCGTATTAAGCTCAACCATTCGCACCAGCAATCATGAAGAAGTTCGCCAATCGGCTCACCAAGCGTTGCTGAACCTTGAACAATGGCTACTGCAAAACGGCTTTATAGAACTGATCAAACTGCGCAACCAGTTCGCTCGCTCACTGGGTTATGCGACTTTCTTTGATTACTCCGTGCAAAAAACGGAAAAGATGAGCTCTGATCAGCTATTCGAAATTTTGGAAGATTTCGAACAACGCACGCGAGATGCGCATCTAAACAGCTTAGAAAACTTGGCGAAAGAGAAAGGCGCAAGCGCACTAGCAGGCTACAACTTTGTTTACTCATTCGCGGGTAACGTTATGCGTGACCTTGACCCATACGTGCCGTTCTCAAAATCTCTGAGACGCTGGGTAGAATCATTTGGTCGCCTAAATATTGATTACTCTGGCGCGACGCTAACGCTGGATTTACTAGATCGCAAAGGTAAGTACCCGAATGGGTTCTGCCACGGCCCTATCCCTTCTTTCTATAATCAAGGCGAATGGGTCGCAGCGCAGGTGAACTTCACCAGTAATGCCAAACCAGACCAAGTGGGCAGCGGCTACGATGGCATTAACACGCTGTTCCACGAAGGCGGCCACGCAGCACACTTTGCGAACGTAAAAATGAACGCGCCTTGTTTCTCGCAGGAGTTTGCGCCAACGTCAATGGCTTATGCAGAAACTCAGTCGATGTTCTGTGATAGCCTGTTAACCGATGCCGATTGGCTAAAACAATACGCACTGGATGATGAAGGGAATTCGGTTCCTGATGAGATCATTCAAGCGATGATCAACAGCCGTCAGCCATTCAAAGCTTATGAAGAACGTAGCATCTTGGTTGTGCCATATTTTGAGCGCGCGTTGTATCAACTGAGCGATGACGAGTTAACGCCAGAGCGCATCACTAAGCTGGCTCGCGATTGTGAAAAACAGATCCTTGGTTTGGAATGCAGCCCTCGCCCACTGATGGCGATTCCACATTTGCTATCCGACGAAGCGGCTTGCGCGTATCAAGGTTACCTACTCGCGCACATGGCGGTGTACCAGACCCGTGCATACTTCCTTGAGAAGTTTGGTTACCTGACGGATAACCCAGAAATTGGCCCACTGCTGGCAAAACACTACTGGCACGCAGGCAATCACTTGTCGCACAACGAAACCATTGTCAGCCTGACTGGCGAAGGCTTCAATGCCAAATACCTTGCAGACGTGTGTAACCTGTCGCCAGAACAGGCATGGGAAGTGCAGCAGAAGAAAATCGACTCACTTGCGACGCGAGAGCGAGTACCAGTCGCTTCACTGAACGCCGCGATTAAAGTCGTCGACGGCAGTAAAGAGCTGGCAAGCAACGCCATCTCTGACGAACAAATGTGTGACGATTTTGAACGTTACATCGTAGAGACTTACGGTCGATAACACGCAGAAAGCCAGGAGCTCGCCTTCTGGCTTTTTATTCTTTAACTAATGTAATAAGAAGGAAGATCCATGTACCAAGAAGTCATCAAATTTTGGTTCGAGGAGCTATCGCCCCAAAATTGGTTTGAAAACAACCCAGAACTGGACAAGTGTATTGCATCGCGATTTGCCTCGGTATTAGAACAAGCCGCTCGTTGTGAACTGTTTAATTGGCGTAACAGCGCACAAGGACGATTGGCCGAAATCATCGTCCTCGACCAGTTTTCACGTAATGTGTATCGCAACACCCCAAAAGCGTTTGCACAAGACCCACTCGCATTAGCATTGGCTCAAGAGGCAATTCGGTTAGGTTACGACAAAGAATTAGCGCCTGAGCAGCTAAGCTTTTTGTACATGCCGTTTATGCACAGCGAATCTCGCCTCATTCATGTCCAAGCTGAAAAATTGTTTCGCGCATCAGGGCTTGAAAATAACTACGATTTTGAGCTAAAACACAAAGCCATCATCGACCAGTTTGGGCGCTATCCTCATCGCAATGCGATACTGGGAAGAAAGAGCACTCCCGAAGAGTTAGCGTTTTTGCAACAACCTGGGTCAAGTTTCTAAATAACAATGAATAATGAGTTAACCATGAGAGACCACGCAGTATGCTGGCCATGCTTGCTAAAACTAGACGGCGACGATGAGCTGATCTATACGCATTCCCAGTCCGACTTAGACTCTGAATGCGAAGCCCTCATTTTTGGGCAAGATGATTACGTTATCGACTCAAATGGCAACACGTTTGAATTGAAAAACAATGGTTCGAACACCACTCTTTTACATCTAAAAGAACGAACGCTGTCCGTAGAAGAGGTTACGTCATTAATCCAATCGCATGAATTCAGCCTCGCGCAACGGTGCATTATCAAGATTCA
Source organism: Vibrio sp. 2CM40D (assembly GCF_023161825.1). NCBI lineage: Bacteria > Pseudomonadati > Pseudomonadota > Gammaproteobacteria > Vibrionales > Vibrionaceae > Vibrio > Vibrio sp. 2CM40D. The sequence goes on along the minus strand of NZ_JALNTL010000002.1, from coordinate 683,840 downwards.
TTTCACCTCGGTGAGGCAAGCTGTTGAGGCCTTAGCTCACTAACTCAATCCCAACATGTACAGCATTAAATAAAATTATCATTTTTATAATTTATGATAATTTCATGTAATCAACATCACGCCATATACTCTCCCACATCGAAACAAGACAACGTTCAAACACACATGTTGGGAGTAAACAAATGAAAATGAATCATGTCGGTATTATGGTCGGAGATATGGACAAAGCGGTTGAGTTTTACACGCAAGCGCTAGGTCTAAAAGTCGTTATGGGCAACACGAAAGTGATTGAAGAACGCGAAACGGCAATTGGCAGAATGTGTATTGCGGTCTTTGGGGAAGGCTTTAAAGGCTTCAACATTGCGCACCTTGTGACAAGTGATGGCATCGGCCTTGAGTTATTCGAAATGAAAGAACGTCAAGAGCGCCATGAAGTGGATTTTTCTCGCATCGGTATCTTCCATTTCTGTTTGCAGACAGACGATTTTGAAGGTGCTATCAAACGCACCGAAGCACTAGGTGGCAAAGTTCGCATGGACATCATGCGTTACCACCCAGAAGACGATAATAAGCCTGCGAAAATGGTTTACCTAGAAGACCCATTCGGCAACCTATTCGAGCTTTACTCACACACTTATGAAGAAACTTACGCTTCTGATTACGAGTAATAGCCCCATCCATATTCCAAAAGGCTAGCAATACGCTAGCCTTTTTTGTTTGCTTTGAGTTGCAGTGTTTCTGCACTCGCTCTAGCAAAAAAACATCTTGAATTTGATCATTTCTCTCACCACTTTTAAGGTCACTTTATACTTACCTCAACACAATGCAAAAAGGAGTGAAGCATGCCCACCAAAAATCCAATCGCCATCAAAGCGCTTGATCATGTTGTATTAAGGACCTGTAACCTCGATGCTATGTTGCATTTCTATCGAGACATTTTGGGCTGCCCTGTCGAACGCGAAGTAACGGAACTTGGTTTAACTCAACTTAGGGCAGGTAACGCATTGATTGATGTAGTGACGGTAGACAGCGAATTGGGCCAACTCGGCGGTAAGCCACCAGTTCAAAATGGTCGTAATATTGACCATTTTTGCCTGCAATTGGCGCCTTTTTCCGAGGATGAATTACTGGAATATCTGCGTGCGCGCGGCATTGAAACCGAAGAGTTTGCGAAGCGGTATGGCGCACAAGGGTTCGGTAGATCACTCTATATACATGATCCGGAAGGAAATGTCGTCGAGTTAAAACCTCAAGTGATTGATGAGTAAGCGAGTAAAAACCTTGTTATATTTTTAAAATAACAAGGTTAACTTCTCAAATAATTATTGAAGTAAGAACATATTATTAAGTCAAAATTCTAGCTGGCTCACCTATTTCTTTTTCTCGCCACCACTGTTTATTTATATGTTCTTGATGAACGTAAAAACTCTCCCCCGGCATTGGCGTCAGCAGCGTTATATGTTCTTTTTGACAATGGGCAAGCAAATCTAAAATCGGTTCGTCCCAACGGTGAGTAAATAGCTCGTATGTAGCCCAATGTACGGGCAACAGTTTTTTCGCATTTAAATCGTGAAACGCTTGCACGGTATGGTGAGCCTGCATGTGTCCCCAGTTTTCGACCGGATAACCTTGGCCTTTCACATCGGCAGCCACTTCCAAACAGGCAATGTCGATTGGTCCACATCGCAGTGCGATCTCGGAAAAATGCGAATCGTAAGCTGAATCGCCACTAAAATAGAGCGTCTCTTCTTTGCCTTTGATGACCCAAGAAGCCCACAGGGTCGCGTTTTTATCGAAATAAGTACGACCCGAATTATGGTTAGCAGGCGTACAAATCAGTTCAATTCCGGCATAGTGCACGCTATCCCACCAATCGAATTCCACGATGTTGTCTGCGCAAACGCCCCACTTTATCAGATGCTTGCCAACCCCTAAGGGCACATAAAACGTCACGGGTTTATCGGCGTAGAAACGTATGGTCGATGCTTCTAAATGGTCGTAATGATCGTGCGAAATCACGATAATTTCAGGAATCGGCAAACAATCTCTGGCGTAAGTATTGGGAATATTGCGTTCAAACCACGCTTTTGCGACGAACGGAGAAGCGTAATCAAATACCGGATCAGTCAGAATTCGAATGCCATCGACCTCCACCAGCATGGTGGAATGGCCCAGCCAAGTAACGCGCATCGATTCACTTTGCTGTGCAAACTGCGTAGGTTGAATTGGGGAATGTGGCAGATGTTCGTTAGGACTCAACGGCGTTCTACCACCAAAATAACTCCAACACACCTGCCAGAATGATTGCGGACTAGGGACATTTGGCATCTCGTTTTTAACGCGGCCGTTTTCAAATTGAGGCGAGTGGTGAACACGGTGCGCCAACTGCGCATGGTAGGTTTGAGGCGGAATCAGTGAACTTGGCTTTTGTGTCTTTTGTTCACTCGTTAGGTATGTGCGCTTAAGTATCGTCTCAGACATATCGTAGTTTTGTCTCGCTTGCGAACGCTCAACAGTAGGTTTATTAAAACGTGCGTGTATGTCTATTTCGTGACCAAAATGAGGTGTAAGATGAAGATTCAGTTTCAATCAAACGTTTTCTATATTAAGGAAGCGGTTCTCAAACCTTCTGAATACTGCGTCGGTTTGAAAGGAGAAAGCTATGGTGACTTGCAGCCAATACGATTTTATTGAAATCGCCTGTATGTTTAAGCTCCCTATCGAGATCACACTAAAAAATGGTGAAACTCATCAGGGCAACGCGTTCGACACAGGCTACGACATGCAGCGACAAGAGTGCTTGTTTTTAGATATGGATGGTGAGCACACCGCCTTCCCGACTGAACAATTAGTCGCAATGCGCGCGCTCAAAACCAATCCGCATTTTGACGAAGTGACATTTGAGTAAACGTCCTTCTTTCACTGGCACTGTCCAATAAAAAACGCCTCTCAAGCTGACACAACTTGAGAGGCGTTCTCTTACACTATTCACCGGAACTTCATGTTATTCACGCGACCGAATGAAAACCAGCATCGGCATCATGATCACGAACATCACTCCCACAAGCTGGAAGGTGTGCACAAACGCGACCATTTGCGATTGCTGCTGCAACATCTGTTGGTATTGGTCTAACGCAACCGGGTCGGTAATAGAAAGCCCCTGATTGGCCGCCCAGTCATGCAAGTTAGGATTATAAGGATTAATACCCTCTCCCAGCGCATGCCATTGCTGCTGACTATCACGATATTGGAACGTGGTTGCGATAGAGATACCAAACGAACTACCAATGGTACGGAACAGATTGTAAATACTCGCCGCCGCAACAGATTGCTCTTTCGGAATCGTTAAATACGCCAAGGTGGATAGCGTCGAGAAAGTTAAACCAAGCCCCATCCCCTGAATCATACTCGGCATCACAATCCAAAATGTATCGATCTGCAGTGAGTACTGCGTCATCAAATAGCTACCAATCCCGATGCAGCTCAAGCCAAAGACTATTTTGATTCTGGGATCGAATTGCGGATTGAGCTTAATCACCAAAATCAACATCGCCGCTGACGCCAACCCACGCGGTGCCATTAATAAACCAGTGGTTGAGACCGGATAATCCAGCAAGCTTTCCAACAGCATTGGTTGTTGAGTCGTCAGACCAAACATCGCCATCGACACCACGGCAATCATCAATGACGAGACCATAAGGTTTCGGTCTTTCAGTAGCCACAATGGCGCTATTGGACTTTTGGTTTTCCAACTGCGATATATCCACATCACCAATCCCATGACTGCGAGCAATATCGCCGTCTGAATCATACGTGAGTCGAGCCAGTCGTCTTCATTCCCTTTATCCAACACAAACTGCAACGCGCCCACACCTAACGCCATGTAACCGATGATCCACCAGTCAAAGTTAGGTTTGGATTTGTTGTCGATATGGATATAGCGATAAATCAAAGAGGTACAGATCAAACCGAATGGCAAGTTGATGTAAAAAATCCAGCGCCAGTTAATGTTGTCGGTGATCACACCACCCACAACTGGGCCCAAAATAGGACCAAGCAAAATGCCGATGGAGAAAATCGCCATCGCTTTGACTTTTTGCTCATACGGATAAATCTGCACTAACGTCGACTGCGCCAATGGAATCACCGACGCGCCGAAAGCGCCTTGGATAATGCGAAATAGCACCATCTCTTCAAGAGACTGTGCTTGCCCACAAAGCGCACTGGCAATCACAAAACCGACCACGGCAACCAGCATGACTTTGCGTTCACCAAAGCGCGACACCCAGAAACTGGTCATCGGAATGAAGATCGCTTCCGCCATGCTGTAACCCGTCAGCACCCACGTAATTTGGTCTGCCGTTGCGCCCAAAGCGCCCATCATGTGCGATAGCGACACGTTCGCAACGGTCATATCGATTAACACCATGATGGCAGAAAGCATCACGGCGACGGTGGCAATCCCCCGCTTGTCTGCCGTAATTTGATGGCTCATTGCACGCTACTTTGCAAATCAATGGTGACTTCTGAGCTCGCACCCACGCGAAGTTGCGGCGCATCGGCCGGTACTTCTAATGCCAAACGTACAGGGAAACGCTGTTTGATTTTAACCCAGTTACCCGTTGCGTTTTCTGGTGGCATCAAGGAGAACGATGTACCACTCGCAGGCGACAGCTGCTCTACCGTTGCTTTCCACACCACGTCTGGGTACATATCAATCACCACATCCGCATGCATACCAGGTTTGATGTGAGTAAGATCGGTTTCTTTAAAGTTCGCGCGTACCCAATAGCTGTCTTTTAAAATCACAGGGAACAGCGTTTGACCCACGCTAACAACCGAGCCTACGTGCGTATTGATCTCACCGGCAATGCCATCCACTGGTGACGTAATGTCGGTGTAGCTCAAGTTCAGCTCTGCTTGCGCTAACTGTGCTGCCGCTTGTTGAACAACCGCAGCCTCTGCGCCTTCTTCACCACGGTTCGCAATGGCTTTTTCTACCGTCGCGCGCGCTTGCTCCAGGCTCGCTTGGGCATTGGCTAGTTTGTTTTTTGCCGTATCTAAATCTTGGTCCGACGCCAGTTTGCGTTTCACCAAGGAATCCGTACGTTTGTACTCCACTTGCGCTTCTGTCAGGTTAGAGCGCGCCGCATCTAAGCCCGCAACGGCTTCAGTTACGTGCTTATCGGCAACGTCATGTTGCTGGACCGCCAATTGGTATGCCGCTTTTGCTTGCTTCACTGCCAACAAATATGGGCGTGAATCTATCTTCAGCAGTAGGTCACCTTTGTTAACGGATTGGAAATCTTTAACATCCACAGAAACCACTTGGCCTTTTACCTGAGGCGCTACCGACAGAATTTTTGCCCTAACGTAGGCATCTTCCGTGCTTGGGTGACTGTCTGAATACTGCCAAGACCAATACATCGCACCAAATGCGATAACACAGAGAGTAAAGAAAAGAGTTTTTACCAGCTTCGATCTGGAGGAAGAATGCTTTGCGATGTCGTCGCTCATTTATATTGTCCACTTGTTCAATTATGTGATCAGTGTAGGACTTTTCGATCTTCCGACAATAAAATGATCTGCAAGGTAAAGATCCAATTTTGCATGTTGCTAAGTGGAGTAAATGATGTGCAATCAAAACGAGGATAAAAAAGAGGGGCAGTCCCCGTAACCGCCCCCAAAGTCATGCCAATAATAGTAATGTGCGTGTAACTACTGGTTTTTCTTAGAACTTGTAACCGCCGCTGATCATAAATACCCAAGGGTTAATTTTGACGTCGGTTTTTTGCTTCACTCCACCTGCTTTATAAGTTGCTTCTGTCTCAATGTTTGCGTACCACGCAGCGGCGTTGAGGAACCATTGATCGTTGATCATGTAGTCCACACCAATATTCGCTGCTAGACCGAATGAATCATCTAATTTCAAATCTGACAGGTCAGCGCCTTTACCCGTACTATTGAAATCTTCATCAAAGAATATGGTGTAGTTCAGACCTGCACCAACGTATGGACGGAACTTACTTTGAGACTCGCCAAAATAGTACTGCACCATTAGCGTTGGTGGTAAATGTTTGGTTTTCGCGATATCACTACCAACCAAATCTGTCGAAATGTCGTGGCTGAATGGTGTTGCTGCTAGAAGCTCTAAACTGATGTTGTCTGTGAACATGTAGCCAAACGTCAAACCAAGCTGCGTATTTGAGTCAACTTCTAACTCTTCTTGAGAACCAAGAATCTTATCACTGCTGTCATTTGGAACGACAGACGCCGCACCAACACGAAGAACGAAGTCACCTTGTTTATGAGCGAAAACACTTGGTGACACGAGTGCAGCAACCACTGCTAGACTGCAGATTGTTTTTTTCATTTTTATTTCCTTTCGTAGGGCTTCGTTATGTCGTACCCAAAGGGGTGCCTACTAACTGATCTGAGATTTCAAGTAAACTCAGCGCCTTGAAGCACACGGGTATCTATATCTTTTTGAGCTGTGCGCAATCTAGCACATAGAAACCCTACTATTTTGATGGAAATCAATTTGTGAAAAATATAGGTTTTTTGTATGGAGAAACGCCATATTGATCAACAAATTATGCAAATAGGATACAATTCTGTAATGCAAACTGTGCGTGTGAGTTGCCATGCATACCCATAAATGCGAATCCTCTCGTTAAGGCTCGTAGCCAGCAAAAACTTTTTTCGTCCTCTACGTCTTCTATTTTCAAAAAACAACCCACTTAAAACGCTCGTTTGCCCCCTTAAAATCGCGATTTGAGGGGTTTGTAAAGCACTGAAATACAAGAAGTTATTTTTATGGAAAATCAGTCACTTGGAGTGCTAGTCTGCTCGCAGCTAAGGAGAAGACATGTTAAAAACCGATCTCATTTTTGAACGAGAAAACTTTTCTCATCACGATTTTCAGAATGCTACCTTTAAAAACTGCCACTTTTATATGTGCTGTTTCGACCATGCCGATCTGCGCGATGCTAAGTTCATCGACTGTCGCTTTATCGAATCCAAAGCGCTAGAAGGGTGTAGTTTTCGCTTCGCGAACTTAAAAGACGCTAGCTTTACGAACTGCATGTTGGCGATGAGCCTGTTTAACGGCGCAAATTGTATGGGCTTGGAGCTACGTAAGTGCGATCTCAAAGGGGCAAACTTCCAAGGTGCGAACTTTGCTAATCGCGTCAGTAACACCATGTTTTTCTGTTCTGCTTTTATTACTGGCTGCAACCTCACCTACTGTAACTTCGAGCGAGTGTTACTAGAAAAATGTGACCTCTTTGAAAACCGTTGGAACGGTGCGAACCTCGCAGGGGCAACTCTCAAAGGCTCGGATTTATCTCGCTGCGAATTCTCGCCAGAACAATGGGGAACCTTTAACGTTGAGCAGTGTGATCTGACTCATGTCGAACTAGACGGGCTGGATGTTCGCCGCGTTTCTCTGTTTGGTGTTAAAATTTGTGATTGGCAACAAGAGCAATTGCTTGCACCTTTTGGACTGATCATTCTCTAAGGAAAGGCCATGAACCTGTTTAAAGACTTACCGAATAACCTCGACGAGGAAGTGTTCGAAGACCTGCTGACCCACAAAAACCTGCGTATAGAACGCATTGTCTCAACGGGGCAAACCTCGCCCGAAAGTGGCTGGTACGATCAAGAAGAACATGAATGGGTCTTGGTTCTTAAAGGAGCAGGAGAGCTGACTTTTGAATCAGGTGTCGTGCAACGACTTGAGGCAGGCGATCACGTTACGATTCCAGCTCATACCAAACACAAAGTGAGCTGGACTGACCCAACGCAAGAAACCATCTGGTTGGCGGTGTTTTATCAATAAACACAAAACCATCTTAAACCAAAAAATAGGCGCTGAATTTGCTCGATACTACTAAGCCGTCACTGGCACTGTTTGATTTTGATGGCACCATCACCCGAGAGGATATGTTTAGCCTTTTCCTCCACTATTCTGCTTATGGCCTGCGCAAACGAGTAGGAAAGGTCGCTATCATGCCATTTTATGCGCTGTACAAACTCGGAGTGTTACCCGCTCGTGTTATGCGTCCTCTCAGCAGTTTTATTGCATTTTCAGGGAAAGAAACGCAGAAAATTGAAGCGATTGGCACTCAGTTTGCCCATGAAGTGATCCCGCTGTACTTACGGCCAGAAGCGATGGAAAGGTTGGCGTGGCATCAACACAGAGGCGATACCATTGTGGTGGTGTCGGCATCACTCAATGCGTATCTCAAGCCTTGGTGTGAAGCGAACGGTTACCACTTGTTGTGCAGTGAACTGATCTCAGAACAGCCAAAACTGAGTGGCTTTTACCAACAAGGTGATTGCAGTTTAGAAAGAAAAGTCTCGCGCGTTAGGGCCACGTTTTCGCTCGGCGAATTTGCGTCTGTTTATGCCTACGGTGATACACACGAAGACATTCCGATGCTCAAACTGGCAGACTACGCGATGCTCAACTGGAGCGAGTGGAGAGCAAGCGAATAACGATATGTGCTCTGATTTTCAAGACAACCACTCGACCAAAGTGGTCGTTTTAGGCTAAAAAACAAACCCTTCTCACATGAGAAGGGTTTTATTGTTCAGGGCCCGAATAAATGGCTTAACGCCATACACCCCATTGGCCTGTTGTGCCTGGTTCCTCACCAGACGTCCACCACTGGGCAGTCCATTCTTTGCCGTTGTGCGTCACCACATCACCTTGGTTGTATACGGCCGTCTTGTCCCACAAGTTGGTTGGTTCAACTGGTGGCGTTACATCCGCTTTGATCAGTGACAACGCATAACTGAAGTCTGCACTTGGCGCTAATACTTGGTTCGCATTCACGTTGTTACTATCGAACATGTAGTGGCTCATCTCTTGATGCCAAATGCCCACATACCAATCGCCCGTTTGCTGCGCGTTAAATTGATCTGCTATTTCTGCCGCCCAAGTCGCCGTATTGTTCGCACTGATTGGTAGTGAAATATCGACAATTTCATTGCCTGTCGCATTAAACGTACGGAAACGGATGGTGTCACCCGCTTCTACTGGTCCGAAACCTTGCTGAACAAAGTAGCCTAGAGATGTCAGATTATTGCCCGGTTCGGTTGGATCAACAGGGTCAGTCGGTGGCGTCGTGCCTGTTCCGTTTAACGTAATGTCACTACAGTTGTAGAAACCTTCCCCAGCGACATCAATACGCTGCCAACGAGTGTAAAGTACCGCATCGCCCGAACGATCAGCAGGGAAAGTCACCTGAATACGGTAGCGTTTTTCCGCATCAACATACACATCACCTGCGGTGTCGATCAGCTCTAAATCACTCCAAGTAAGAGGTTTTGAATCATCATAAGTTGGCTTGGTGAGATAGAATTCCCAGTACGATGGGTTGTGCGGCGCTTTGCCGTAAAACACCAATTCAATCTGGTTATTTGCATCTGGCGTAACATTGGTGCGCTGCCAGTTTGGAGAAGGAATGTTCAAGCCTTTCTTAGCTGTATCGCCAGCAGAACATAGCTCACCGTCGCGAACCACGGCTTTCACATGCTCCATATCTCGGTAATTTGGTACGTTTGCTGCAATTTCGCTACGCTGCACAAACGGATACGCGCCAGATTCATCAAAAGCCGCTTTACACGCTTGGTTAGGGATCTCGTTGGTCCAAAAGCCACCGTCTAAATAACACGTATTTTGACGCGCACTTGGAAATTCTACCCAGCCGTGGGCGTTGACGTTAAATGAGCTCAATGCGGCAACAGCGCTTAAGCTCAAAAGAGGAAGTGTTACATGTGATTTCATCGTTCATCCTTAATTTTGCTGACTCGCCGCTCTGAAACACAAGCGGTTTAAGCAAAACTAGCAGGATGGGATTATTTAGAAGGTGAGAATAAATATGGAAATTGTAAGAGTGCCATCTGCTTTCCAGCATTTGTTGTGAACCATTCTCATACTCGACTGACTCTTTCGAGTCACTTCAAATTCGTGTGCCACAAAAACTGTCACTCTCGTTTGGCTAGCGCTCGTCTTTTGGTGTGTCCATCACCACCATGGTTGTGATCGACTTGACGTGTTCGCACTCACCCAACACATCAGCGTGAAACGCTTTATAAGCGGCGAGATCTTGCGTTTCCACACGCAGCAAATATTCGTTCGCGCCAGTGATGTTGTGACATTCCACCACCTCGTTTACAAAACGCACATGCTCTTCGAAACCCAACTGCGCCTGCTTAGAGTGCGAGGCCAAACCAATCGACACATAAGCAACAAAACCCACGCCAAGTTGCTGATTATCCAGTACTGCTCGGTAGCCTTTGATAACGCCTTTACGCTCTAAATCTTGCACTCGGCGTAAGGTTGCAGACGGAGATAAACCAACGCGTTCCGACAGCTCCACATTGGAGATTCTTCCGTCTCGTTTGAGCACTTGCAATATTCTTTCGTCAAATCTATCCATGATGATGTTTCATTGCTTATTTAGTTTCTAATCATCAAATAAAAGCACAATATTGACCTCAGTTCTACTTATAGTTGTTCTCAACTTATCGAGAACTGATTCAAGGAACAATCTATGGAATATCATCAACTGGGCGCTTTGGCGTTGTTCGCTTTTGTCTCCACTTTTACGCCGGGTCCCAATAACATTATGTTGATGACCTCAGGGGCAAATGTCGGCTTTAAACGCACTATCCCACACATGTTGGGCATTACCTTCGGCTTTGGTGCCATGCTAATTTTGGTGGGTATTGGCTTGATGAGCCTGTTCCATGCCTACCCGCTAACCCACTCGATTTTAAAAGTATTGAGCTTGAGTTATTTGCTGTACTTGACGTACAAAATCGCCACCAGCGACAAAACAGAAGCAAAACACGATTTTCGCCCGATGTCTTTTTTAGGGGCTGTTGCATTCCAATGGGTGAACCCAAAAGGTTGGTCGATGGCGTTGACGGCCATTACGGTATACACCAGTGGCGGTTCTTGGCTCGAACTGACTTTTATTGCCGGTATCTTCTGTTTAGCTAACTTGCCATCGGTGACATTTTGGACGGCGGCAGGTATGCAATTGCAGCGTTGGTTGACCACCGATAAACGCGTTAAGGGGTTCAACTACAGTATGGCTGCGCTGTTGCTTTTGTCTACGATTCCAATGATATAAGTCCATTTATGGTTAAAAAACGACTCACTTTACGTGGTTAGAGAAAGGATAGAGGTAATATTTTTCTTGAGGCTTTGGCGTTAATTCACAGTGTAAATTTGTTTAAAGACGCTACCCTCTTGTTAGGGAACTTGATAATCTTTAAATGAGAAAGAGAATAATTATCGAGTAAAGTAACAATGAAAAAGAAGCCTCAACCTAAAACGCTTGTTGTCACAGACACAGAAACCATCACTCCAAACATGCAGCGCATTACCTTGCAAGGTGAGGCGCTGAGCCACTTTCCTCGTGACTGCGAAGGCAGTTACATCAAATTACTGTTTAACGATATGGGCGGCGCGGATCTGAGCATCCTGTCAGAAGACGACCGACCAATCATGCGCACCTACACTATTCGACGCTTTCATCCAGAAACCAGTTCAATCGAAGTGGATTTCGTCCGACACGTAACGCAAAATCTGCAATGCGGATTTGCAGCGCGTTGGGCAATGGCCGCGCAAAAAGGCGACACGATCAGCATTGTTGGGCCAGGTAGCATCTCCAACTTAAATACTGAGGCGGATTGGTTCTTCATGGCTGCCGATATGACAGCACTTCCAGCACTTTCTGCGAAAATTCGTACGCTGCCAGAAGAGGCCAAAGGCTACGCTGTGATCAGCGTGATGTCTCCAGCCGACATTCAACCCCTAAACACGCCAGCCGGTATGGAGTTGATTTGGCTAACCGAACAGCAAACCTTGGCTGATAGCGTTCGCGAACTCGAGTGGTTAGATGGTAACGCTTCGGTATGGTGTGCGTGTGAGTTCGATTCAATGCGTGCGCTGCGCCAATATTTCCGCAACGAAAAAGAAGTCGATCGCGAGAATATCTACATCAGCAGCTATTGGAAGCAAGGCGTGTCTGAAGATGGGCACAAAGTGATTAAACGTGAAGACGCGGAATCCAACCAATAGTGATTCATGTCTTTTCGATTCCAGCTCTCATCCTAATAAAAACGCCCGGCATCACCGGGTGTTTTAGCAACTTCAGTTGTATTAAAGTTCATGAAAACTCTAATCCGCTAGTTCCTGCGCTAAAAAGTCGATCAACAACCTCACTTTGGGCGATAAATTTCGGCTTTGTGGATACAGTGCCCAAATGCCTTCACGGTCGTCTCGGTAATCGGTCAGTACCTCGACTAGCTCACCGTTATCTAGAGCTTCTTGAACGTAATAGTCCGGCAACTGCACTAAACCCAAACCACGTTTGGCGGCGCCCATTAGCGCAAAACCACTATTGCATTTAATTCTCCCCGATACGCGCAAAGACTTATCGCGTTTATTTTCCTTAAAATGCCAATAATCGACCGAACCAACTAGGCACTGATGTCGAGCCAGTTCGGATAATGTGTGAGGCTCGCCAAATCGCTCCAAATACATAGGGCTAGCACACACGTAATTTTGACGCGACGAAAGACGCTTTGCGATCATGCTGGAATCTTGCAGGCGGCCAAGACGAATCGCCACGTCTACCCCTTGCTCTATCAAATCCAGTTTTTGATTGGTCAGAACTAAATCGAGATCCACACGCGGGTACTTCTCCAAAAACTGATGCAAGAGCGGTGCGAGGTTCATTTCCCCATAGGTCACAGGCGCTGTCACACGCAGCAAACCTCGCGGTTCGGTTTGCATTTGCGTTACAGCAAGCTCAGCTAGTTCTAGCCCTTCGACCAAGTGTTTGCACTGCTGATAATAAAGCTGTCCAGCTTCAGACAGAGAAACTTTTCGCGTCGTGCGATGCAGTAACTTAACCGCAAGACGCTCTTCAAGTGCCGATACGCGGCGACTGATTTGTGCCACTGACGTTTTCAGTTTAGCCGCGGCAGCTGTAAAGCTGTTAGTTTCCGCTACGGCAACAAACTCGCTGACTCCTTCCCAATTCGCCATGCTGTATTCCTGTCGACCTCTTCTAGACAAATAGTGATTACATTGTTCTCGTCGCGCTACGCTTTGAAAACTGGAAAACTTTACGCGTCAGGTAACGGACGAAGATCGTCGTATTGCGCATCAAGCTCAATGCCAAAATATTCTTTCAACGCATCCAGGTAGGTTTGACCTGGCTCTAGCTCTATTTCTGTTAGCTCTTCATGATTGGTGCATCTGAGTGTGTAGTTAAGCAGCGTCACCAACCCACTTTCTGTCGCTCTAGCAGCGACTCTTGCGCTAGTAAAACGTGAATTAGGCGAAGTCGAGGTAAAGAAGTTGCTACATGCAATGTCACCAGCAAACACAAACTCTAGGTCAAAGCTGTATAGATTGTTCCACGTGTCCGTTCCATCGGTTGAAAGCACTTGGAGGAAATAACCAAACTGAGCATCTTTGACAAAACGGAAGGTTTGTAAATCCGTCTGAATCACTTGGTCAAGGATAAATGGCAATGGCGCTCGAGGGGTATTGGAGCCAAAACCCACATCGACAATCCATGTTTGTTCCTCTAACGTCACTAACGTGATTTGATGACTACGACCTGTTGGTGTACCAGACACATGTACACGCCCTAGCAAACTTCGCGCTTCAAACCCAAGAGTGTTGAGCACATCAAGCATTAAACCATTTAATTCAAAGCAGTAACCACCGCGAGAGTGGTACACGGTTTTTTGAATAATATCTTCAATCTCAACAGAGACGCCTCGCTGCAATGCGATGTCAAAATTCTCAAACGGCAGGCAACGATGCTGCGCCACGTGAATTCTGTGCAATGACTCCAAATCGGCGGGCAATTCACTAGGCAAGCCTAGCTTGGTTAAATAGGCACTCAGATCCGTCTTATTCATAATCACTCTTACTTAGCTGATGGTTTGACAGTTTTCTACTTTAGTCCCTCTATCTAACTTCAGGTCAATCACCTTTTCCATTTCCCTTCCGCTTTAAGGAGGCATCGCACTCTTTTTACACGCTCACCTTATCATTATTACGCATATGTAAAAATCATTTTCAAAATGGACGGATTATCATTTTTACTGAAACACCTAAAATGAGCACCAACAAAACGACGAAGCGCGGTAAGCAAACCTTAACTACGCTTATTACGTCACTCCATATACTGAAAATATAAAGGAAACATCCAATGTCGCTTGAAATCAAACCTGGTCAAACTCACATAAAATCAAAAGCAATGGTCGCTTGGGCTGCAGGTGAGCCGCTTAAAATGGAAGAAGTTGATGTACAACTTCCAAAAGCCGGCGAAGTGCTAGTACGCATCGTAGCAACTGGTGTTTGTCACACTGACGCATTCACACTATCAGGTGACGATCCAGAAGGTATCTTCCCTTCAATCCTTGGTCACGAAGGTGGCGGTATCGTTGAAATGGTTGGCGAAGGCGTAACAAGCGTTGAAGTTGGCGACCACGTTATCCCACTTTACACTGCTGAATGTGGTGAGTGTAAGTTCTGTAAATCTGGCAAAACGAACCTATGTCAGGCCGTTCGTGAAACGCAAGGTAAAGGCCTAATGCCAGATGGCACAAGCCGATTCTCTATCAACGGCGAAACTATCTTCCACTACATGGGTTGTTCTACTTTCTCTGAGTACACGGTTCTTCCAGAAATCTCACTAGCGAAAGTAAACAAAGAAGCACCACTTGAAGAAGTTTGTCTTCTAGGTTGTGGCGTAACCACTGGTATGGGTGCGGTATTAAACACAGCTAAAGTTGAAAAAGGCGACACAGTGGCAATCTTTGGTCTCGGCGGTATCGGTCTTTCTGCAATCATCGGTGCTCGCATGGCTGGTGCCAGCCGCATCATCGGTGTAGACATCAACGAAAGCAAATTCGACCTAGCGAAACAACTTGGTGCAACTGACGTAATCAACCCACAAAAATTCGACAAGCCAATTCAAGAAGTGATTGTTGAAATGACAGACGGTGGTGTTGACTACTCATTCGAATGTATCGGTAACGTAAACGTGATGCGCCAAGCACTTGAGTGCTGTCACAAAGGTTGGGGTGAGTCAGTCATCATTGGTGTTGCTGGTGCAGGTCAAGAGATCTCAACTCGTCCATTCCAACTGGTAACTGGTCGTGTATGGCGTGGCAGCGCTTTCGGTGGCGTTAAAGGTCGCTCTGAGCTTCCAGAAATCGTAAACCGTTACATGGCTGGTGAATTCGGCTTACAGGAGTTCATTACCCACACAATGGGATTAGCAGACGTCAACAAAGCGTTTGATCTGATGCATGAAGGTAAGAGCATCCGAACAGTTATCCATATGGATCAATAATGCTGCCTCAGGCTCTCCTTTTGGGGAGCCTGAATTCCTTCTGCTAATTAGAGAGTTTATTCATGACCATTGAAAATGTAAGCCAAGCCAAAGTGTTTGGCGGTTGGCACAAGCAATATACACACGAATCCAATGCCCTAAACTGCACCATGCGCTTCGCGATATTCTTGCCACCTAACGCAACGAAATCAAATCCCGTACCCGCGCTATACTGGCTCTCTGGTTTAACGTGTACCGATGAGAACTTTATGCAGAAAGCGGGCGCATTTCGTATGGCGGCCGAGCTTGGCATTGCGATCATTGCACCAGACACAAGTCCGAGAGGCGAAGGTATCGCTGACGACGAAAGCTATGACCTAGGAAAAGGAGCAGGCTTTTACCTTAATGCGACGCAAGCACCTTGGTCACTGCATTACTGTATGTACGACTATGTGACTGAGGAGTTGCCTGCGATCATCGAAAGTAACTTCCCAGTCTCTGACGTGAAGTCAATTTCCGGTCACAGTATGGGCGGCCACGGAGCGCTCACCATTGGTCTGAAAAATTCAGAACAGTACCGTTCTATTTCAGCGTTCAGTCCAATCAGTAACCCAATGCAATGCCCTTGGGGACAAAAAGCCTTTACTGCTTACTTAGGCAAGGAGCTTGAAAGCTGGAAGCAATACGATGCAAGTGAACTTCTAAAACAACAACAATCACCATTACCAATTTTGGTTGATCAAGGTGATGCTGATGGCTTCTTAAATGAGCAGCTTAGACCGGAAGCGCTGATTGCTGCGGCAAAAATACACGATTCAAACCTAACCTTGAGAATGCAACCAGGCTATGACCATAGCTATTACTTCATCTCAAGCTTTATTGAAGAGCACCTCAACTTCCATGCAAAATATTTGTTTGCATAGTTAATTTAAGTAAGCTCATGAAATAAAAAATAAAGTCACCAAAACTAGGTGACTTTATTTTCTTTACGTACTAACAAATACATATCTGAATATCGATGATTTAAATATGTAAAATAATGTAACTTAAGAACAAATTCGACGTCCATTTCTCGCCTTATTAAATTCTCATTTCCGACACAGTATCTTTATTAAAAATGAAACAAAGTTGCACTAAAAACCAATTAAATACCGCGAAATCATTACGAAACTCTACCATCATCCCAATACTCTGAGCTTTTAATTAAGAAGCAACTTAATAACCTTGACGTGACGTAAACCGACAGTTATTTTTGAAACATAACGTATTATAAAATCTCATCCGGTTGGCTCTATAATTATAAATAAATTACCGCTAGCACCTTTGTCCTAGCTAAGAAAAAAGAATAAAACTCAAAAGGGCATATGATGAAAAAGATAGTCGCGCTAGGTCTGTTTTTTGTTGCGCCATTCTTGTCTGCAAATACGATCGTATTTAGTAGTAGCCAGCAGCCTAGTGTCATACTGGAACTGGAAGAGATCCAAGCTTTACCTACCACTAGCTACACGATGACATTGCCTTGGCTTCCTGCCTCGTCAGAGTTTTTAGGCGTTAAACTCAGCACGCTTCTTACACACGTCTATGGAAAGGTACCAGAGCAGGTTGATATCAGCAGCTTAAACGACTATCACTCGACATTGTCCCGACAAGATATTCTTCGATATCAACCAATACTGGCTTATCAACAAGATCAGAATTACATAAAAGTCAGGAATAAAGGCCCTTTCTGGGTGATATATCCACTCAATCTCTATCCAGAGCTAAACTACAATAAATATCATGCGCAAATGGTATGGCAAGTAAATGAAATAAAAGAAAAATAATAAGAATGAAGTTATCAGAACCCTATTCTAAGAAACAAAGAATATTGCAATATTCTACCACCAGCAAAATGCTGCTGGTGGTGTTTGCCGTTTCTTTGCTTCTCGCGAATGTCGTGCTTTTACAGCAAACACGTTCACTCTCACAAAATTTTAATAACGAACAAAAACAAGCGACTTGGTTTTTATTCCAACTCTCCAAAGAACTATCAGAACTTGTCGGCGAGGCCAGACGGTTAGATGAAAACGTATTGAATATTGATGGTGCAGAGCTTCAATACGAGTTAGCGTGGAGTCGCTTTGACTTATTGACCAGTAGCACGAAAGCCAATAAGTTCTTTTCTCGGAACAACATGCACCTTTACTTCATTAACCTTTTTGAAGAGTTCAAAGAGCTAGAAAAACAACTAGTAGAAGCTAGAACAGGTGATAGCCAAGCTGCTGCTGCATTTTATCGTTCAACTCAAACACTATATTTAGGCTTAATAGACTTCGTTAATCAAAACTTCCGTCTAAGCAGTAAAGCTTATGAAGCACAAAAAGGTCAAACCCAGCGCTTAATGCAAGCACAATATATGTTGTTTGCGACGTTCGTTTTGTCGATTATCTCTCTAACTTATTTCTTTTATCGTGAATCCCATTTTCATAGAAAATTGGCGCTAAGCGACCCTTTGACGAACCTAGGGAACCGCAATGCACTATTCATAACCCTAAACAAATTTACTCAAGAAAAAAGGCCCTTTTCTCTCTGGATTCTAGATTTAAATGGTTTTAAAGAAGTCAACGACACACACGGACACCAAGTTGGCGACACTGTACTGCGGGAAATCGCTAGGCGGCTTAATTCTATGGCACTCAATGATTTTACTGTTTATCGCATGGGAGGAGATGAGTTCGCGGTTATCCTTGAAGGTGAACATCTCAATGAAGAGAACGTACGTGAGCAGATAAATACCGTCTTTGATGCACAAATATTAAACTCCGATAAAGTCTCAACACTTTCAACAAGCATGGGCTTAGCGCAATACCCTAAAGACAGTGACAATGTTGACTTTCTTATCAGCATAGCGGATAAGCGCATGTACAAAATGAAATTTCAACGTTAAACGGTATATATGATGAGAAAGTTCATGCAAGTACTGCTTCTACTGGCAGTCATTGCGGCAGGTGTGTTGGCTTGGGTATTTATTCCATCGCACGAAACCATCGGGCAAAAAACGCTTGAGCAGGCACTCAACGACGACTACAGCCTCGTTGGACATCGAATCTACTCAACCGATCCGGATGCTGGCAACCGATTCGGCTACTTCGTATTGGCAACGGGCCAGAGCATTGAAGAGCAAGAGCCGTTTTTGGTCACTTCGGATCAGTTTATTCGCATGGAGAAAACGGGTGATAATACCTTGTCTGTGACCGTCAATGGCCGTATTTACCATTATCATAACGACTTGTGGGTGCCAAAATCAGACGGGAAATTGCAACACTTTTTAGTCAGTGCAACCGCCAAGTACGTACGCTAAAACGGGAACCTTACTCCCCCCAAAAAAACAAAGCCCCGCATACACTGCGGGGCTTTTTACGTGAAGAAGAAAATAACATCGAAAGAATGAGCGTTACTTCGCTAATACTTTCTCTTTAATCACTTTGAGTACCCCAGCCTCTTGGTTGCTTGGCGCAGAATAACGAGCAATTTTCTTAATCTCTTCGTGCGCGTTGGCAACCGCGTACGAATGCTCACTGACTTGCAGCATTTCGAGGTCATTGAGGTAATCACCAAACGTCATGGTTTCTGCCGGAGTAAAATTCATCGTCTCTTGAAGATGCTGAATGGCCGCACCTTTAGAGGCCTCGGCATTCATCACATCCAGCCAGATTTTTGCACTCACCACGACTTTATGCGTTGCGCCAAACTTAGCGTTCATGGTCGGAAACAGGAGCTCTTCCGAACCGTCAAAGTGACAAATTGCTACCTTAATAAACTCGTCTTCGACCTCAAGCAAATCCGGCACATATTCACAGCGGTGGTAGTACTTTTGAAATTCTTCCAGCGATTGCTGATCATGCGTTTCGATGTACGCCGAGCGCTTGCCACACAATACGATGTTCGCCCCGTCAATCTCACGAGCCGCTTTCACAATCTCCAACACTTCCGCTTTAGGAATGGTACAACTGTAGAGCTCTTTGTCTTGGTACATCACCAAGGTGCCGTTTTCAGCCACATACAACAGTCTGTCTTTGATTGGCGCGAACGTGTCTCGCAGGCTGTAATACTGACGACCAGACGCAGCGGAGAACAAAATACCTTGCTCTTCCAGTTGCAAAAACAGATCGAAAAACTCCGGATCCAAACGACCGTATTGGTCAAGCAATGTGCCATCCATATCGGAAGCAATAAATTTGATGCGAACTTGTGACATTAACTAAAACTCTAAATGACGCTGCGAAAATATATCCATGTAAGGTACAGGATCTTGTATGAATCTCAAGTCGGGATGACGACGCCTATCGCGATTACCAAGGATGCTGTTTAAAGTAATCTTCACTGTGATCGATGAAAGCTCTCACCGCAGGAGACAAGTGTTTACGTGATGAATACAGCGCGTAAATGTTGAGATCATTTGGCTTCCAATCCGGCAACACCGACTCAAGCTGACCCGATTTGAGATAGATATTGCTCAAGTAAGTTGGCAACATCGAAATACCCATGCCTTGTAAAGCGCCATGCAATAACGCCGTGGCCTCATTGCTGGTTAGGCGACACTCAATTCCCACCGATTCGAACTGGTCGCCCTGAGACAAATGCCACACGTGGCGCTCAAAGTTTTTGTATCCCAAACAGTCGTGTGAAGATAAATCTCGCGGATGCGCGATCGCGTGGTGAGTTTGTAAATATTGCGGTGATGCTACCAACACCGATTCGCACACCGCAATCGGCTTACCAATCAAAGAAGGATCGGGATCTGACGCAATTCGGATCGCCAGATCGATGCGTTGTTCGGTTAGATCACTCACTGAATCTTGCAGATCTATGTCGATATGCACTTTGGGGTGCTTTTGCATAAAACTGTTTACTACGGGGATCAACTGTGAGAATCCAAATGAAGTACTAGACGCAAGACGGATTTTTCCGGACAGCTCACCATCAACGGCAATGTTCGACGTTAATGTATCGGCCTGTTTTAACCAGCGCTCAATCTGAGGCAAGCTGCGCTCCCCTGCGGTGGTGAGGGACACCTTGCGCGTGGTGCGGTGTAACAAACGAGTTTGCAGCCAGTTCTCCATCGCCTCTACATAACGAGTTACCATTGGCCGAGACATGTCTAACCGCTCGGCGGTCGCGGTAAAACTGCCAGAATACACCACATCTACAAATACTCTTGCTGCCGTTACTCTATCCATACATTTGCTCGAAATAAGAAATAGTGATGCACATTATTGTGTATTTTTCCGAGCGTATCAATTTCCTAATATAGCTCCCGTTCCCAAGCCATCGTCGCTTGGCCCCAAATTCTTTAGGAGCTTATTATGAAAAAATTCACTTTGATTACTGCATCCATTTTAATGGCAAGCCCTGTTCTAGCGGCAAACCACTCTCCCCTTACTCTTGAGGTTTACAACGCCGACGGTAACAGCTTCCACGTTAACTCAACCTTGGTATACGGTGAGACTGACGCCATGGTTATCGACACTGGATTCACCAAAGCTGACGCGATGCGCATTGCCGCTAAAGTGCTGGACTCAGGCAAAACACTTAAAACCATTTTTATCAGCCAAGCGGACCCAGATTACTACTTTGGCGCAGAGGCCTTACACCAACAGTTCCCTGATGCGCAGATCATCACAACGCCTGCGGTTCAAAAAATTATTAAAGAGAAATTGGCTGGAAAGCTGGCGTACTGGGGACCAAAGCTTGGTGCAAACGCACCGGTAAAACCAGTGATCCCTGTCGCGTACGATAAAGCATCATTAGAGCTAGAAGGTCATAAGATTGAAATCCGTGGTAACCATGGCACATCAGCACACCGCCCTTACCTATGGATTCCAGATAACAAAGCGATTCTAGGTAACGTAGCCGTGTACTCAAACGTACATTTGTGGATGGCAGATGCCGCAGACCAAACCGCCATCAATGCTTGGGAGCAGCAACTTAGCGAGATGCTTGCGCTTAAACCTCAAGTGGTCATTCCTGGTCACATGAAAGCAGGCACAAAGCTGAACGCAGACACCATTCGCTACTCGCAACAATACTTGCAGGATTTTCAGCAAGCGAAAAAACACAGCAATAACAGCGTTCAACTCATTGACACCATGTCTGCGAAATACCCAGAAGCTCAATTGCCAATCGCGCTAGAAATCGGTGCGAAAGTGCATACTGGTGAAATGTCATGGTAACCGTGCATTACTTCTTCGATCCCATGTGTGGTTGGTGCTACGGGGCATCACCACTCATCGAAGCCTTGATGGACACCTCTCAATTTAAGGTAGAGCTTCATCCCGGCGGTATGATTGAGAAACGCGCGATTGAACCTGAATTTCGTCAGCACATCATCAACAGTGACGCTCGTATTGCAACCGAAACCGGAGCGACGTTTGGTGAAGCATATCTGCAACGCGTGAAAAGCGAAGATGCGTTTGTTCTTGATTCTTATCTACCAACACAAGCGATCTTGAGTGCGGAAAAAATGGGGCTGAATCCATGGCACATGCTAAAGGCCATCCAATCTGCGCATTATCAGCTCGGGTTAAAAGTGAATGAAGCATCGACGCTCAAAGCCATTGCAGAATCGCTAGGTTTAGCAAGTGATGCGTGGGAGCAAAACATGGCGTTAAGCGAAGCCGAACTAGATGAGAGAATTCGCTCTAGCCGACAATTGATGCGACAGTTACACGTTGGTGGTTATCCAACCCTGATTGCAGAAGTAAATGGCGAGTACTTGACCTTGCCGCACTCGGCCTACTACGACAAACCGGCACAGTGGAAGCTTGCATTACAAAAACTGCGATAAGCTCTTCCCCACTCGCTCTTGTTCTTAATCCAAGAGCGAGTGCCAACACCGACATGGCAATCTTGACTCAAACAGGTACAATCCTCGCTCGATTTTTTACTCTCGCGGATACCCACCATGCACTCGCCTGAACATTGTTTTACTCGTTTTACTGCTGATATTTCTGGCTATGAATTGCCAACGCAGTTTACGTTTCCGTTCTACTACACGCCGCATCCTCTTTGCGTTATGGCCGCAAAGCAATTGCAACAGCACTTATTAGCGCAAACCGACTTCGAACACGATTTTGGTTTGGTTAATGAAGAAACGGGGCGAGGCAAAATGTTTGGCGTATTACTAGTAGAAAGCCCTCAAGGCGATCTCGGCTTTTTAAGTGCGTTTTCTGGCAAAATTGCTGACCAAAACTTGATTCCAGGATTTGTCCCTCCTGTGTACGACATGCTGACCGATGAAGGCTTCTTCCGCGCAGAAACGGATGCCATCAACGCCGCCAATGCGGAGTACAAAACCTGTGCCGCGAATCCGGAATTAGCGGATCTTAAAGCGCAAATCCAAGCCGACCGAGCCGCTTATCAGCAAGAGGAGCAAACACAGCGCCAAGTGATGATTGATGGCCGAGCAGCACGCAAGCGACAGCGCCAACAGGGCGAGCAAACGCTCAATGCCGATGACCTCAAAATCTTGTTGGATGAGTTGGGTAAACAAAGTGTCGCCGAGAAAAACGTTCTCAAATACTTAAAGCAAGCGTGGGATGAAAAGCTTGCAATCAAAGAAGCGCGATTGGCCGAGTTAGAGCAGCAACTTGCTCATCTGAAAGAGCAGCGCAAGACACTCTCCAACGCTTTGCAGCACAAACTGCATAAACAATACCGCTTTCTAAACAACCATGGCGAAGCACGCGACTTGGTGGACATTTTTGCGGACACCACAAACCCAGTCCCACCAGCAGGTGCGGGGGAATGTGCTGCGCCAAAACTGCTTCAATACGCGTTTAAACACGAATTCAAACCGCTGGCGCTGGCAGAATTTTGGTGGGGTGTGTCGCCAAAGTCTGAAGTTCGCCAACACAAAAAATTCTACCCATCGTGCAACAGCAAATGTCAGCCGATTTTAGGCCATATGATGCAAGGGCTGGACGTCGAACCCAACCCATTAGCGGAGAATTGGGCAGAAGACAAAGAACTAGAGATAATCTACCAAGACGACGCTATGGTCGTCGTCAACAAGCCCTCGGGCTTACTTTCAGTGCCTGGTAAAACTATCAAGGACTCTGCTTATACGCGCCTACAAGCGATGTACCCTGATGTGGAAGGGCCGTTTGTGATTCATCGCCTCGACATGGCGACCTCTGGCATTTTGGTGTTTGCCTTAACCAAGCGCGCGAACAAAAGTCTGCAAAAACAGTTTATGGCTCGCGGCGTAAAAAAACGTTATATGGCACTGCTCGAAGGCGTATTAAACGAGCCTGAAGGGGAAATTTCACTGCCAATGCGTGGTGACCCCGACGACCGCCCACGTCAACTGGTGTGTTTTGAACACGGGAAACATGCAGAAACCTACTGGCAACTGA
Source organism: Vibrio sp. 2CM40D (assembly GCF_023161825.1). Lineage (NCBI taxonomy): Bacteria > Pseudomonadati > Pseudomonadota > Gammaproteobacteria > Vibrionales > Vibrionaceae > Vibrio > Vibrio sp. 2CM40D. Next base: position 660,064 of record NZ_JALNTL010000002.1, on the reverse strand, counting down.
TTGAAGTCAAAGATGGACGCAGCAAGGTATACATGTATCCGAAAACAGGGAGAACTCACCAACTACGTGTACACAGTGCTCATCACATGGGGTTAAACATGCCGATGGTTGGTGATGGTTTATACGGCGAAAAAGCGAATCGCTTGCACCTGCATGCTGAGATGCTAGAGCTGGATCATCCATACAGCAAAGAGCGCATGGTGTTCAAAGCTGAGTGCGAATTCTAACGTCTTCCCGATTTTAAATAACAAAAAGGCACTGACTAACAGTGCCTTTTTTGTTTTCTAACAACAGAATAAGCGTGATGCGCAATACCGAAAACCGTTAGCTCACCTTAAACTTGGTCCACACCTGAGAGCGCCAACGTCTTGCCATGATGATACCACGTACCCATTCATCGAGTGCGATTGCCATCCAAGCCCCTAAAACGCCATAACCCAAGTGGATGCCAAAGATGTAAGAGAAAAGCACGCCTAATCCCCACATACTCAAAATCCCCATTTGCACTGGGAACTTGATGTCACCCGCGCCTTTGAGCCCCGCGATAAAAATCAGGTTAAACACACGTCCGGCTTCGAGCAAAATTGAGCCCATGACTAACGAGCTTGCCAATGCGAGTATTTCCGGTTGATCGGTAAACACGCGTAGAATCTCTTCTCTAAACAGGTAAATCAGTGTGGTTGCCGCCGTTGATGCCACAAACCCCACTAAGAAGTAGATTTGTACGCGTTTTAAAATGCTACTCACCCAACCTTTACCGATGTAGTAACCGGTCTGAATTTGCGCAGCCTGACCAATTGCCAGCGCGAAAGCAAACGAGAAACGGGCAATGTTTTGCGCATAAGTGAAAGCCGCTAACGATGCCGTCCCCATTTGCACCACAAAGTACACAATGCAGATTTGCGCCACGTTGTAAGACAGCACTTCACCCGCGTTCATACCGCCGATTTTTAAGATTTTTTTGTAAATCTCTGCCGGTACTTGTTTCATAGTCGACATTGGTAGTTCAATGCTACTGCGAGCGAGAATAAACCATAACATTAACGTACCGATGACTTGGCTGACGACGGTTGCTATTGCCACGCCTTGCACACCATACACAGGTAAACCGAATGGCTGGTAAAGCGCAATATAGTTACCAATGATGTTGAACACACCCGAGATCAAATTCACCACCATTGGGGAACGTGAATAACCATGACTACGCAGAATAGTTGTAAAAACAACGCCAATCGTAACGTTAAACGTCATCGCACCGCTTATCAGCAGATATTCATGAGCGTACTGCTCAACTTGCGCTTCCAAGCCGTAATACGGGAGTAGATATATCGCACCAAGCACGGCAATCACACTCAATAGCACACCGACGAGCACAGACAACGCAATACTCGCAACACCAACGCTCACTGACTCTTGCTCGCGTCCAGCGCCATTGTATTGGGCAATCAAAATCCCCGTACCGCTACTGACAAACGTCGAAACGATGATTAAAAAGAAGGTAATCTGCGTGATCACACCAACAGCGGATACGGCTTTGTCTGAGTAGCCACTCAGCATGAACACGTCACTGGTTCCTAAAGCCGTCCGTAGCAAAATTTCGACAAGAATTGGCCAAGCTAATGCCACGATGGACATTCGTTGGTTGATGTTTTGGCTTTTAGGCATGCTTGTAACCTTTCCTACAACTAAAAACTGCCTCACAATTTTGTGAAGCAGTTTAAAAATAGTGACTCGAACGAAGCTCGATATGAGGTTGTGATTTAGCGCGGATTCTAGTCGCATATTGGTCATAACGACAACAATATTTCGCCCTGTTTCGGAAAAATATTTCTAATGCATTTTCGAAACGACATATGCCTTGACGATACGTAGAGCAGAGATTGGTGAACAATACTCTCAATCAACGAGCACCGAACAGAATTAGGATAATCAATATAAATGCGTCTAACTAGATACATTACTTTGAGTTATCAGTCCAACCATATAGAGCTATGAAGAACCGTCATGAAAACCTGCATGCGCCACCATTCCTCTTTGAACACTCGCACCAAATCACACTGATGGCTTTGCACTAAAAATGACTGATATCACATTTGGAAACTTTGTTGTTCTATTTATCGCGAAAATACCGCCTAGAATAAGCGTACACGTTAATTAAGCAAGGATACGTAATGTCGACATTGGCTGGGGCGCGCTTAGAAGAAATGGCGGACATCCGTTCAACAAGAAAAAAGAAAATTGTCTTTTTATGCTCCAGTATCGCCGCTGCCTGTTTAACTTATGGTTTCATTGCTCAATCACTTGAGAATAACTGGGGTTTAAGCTTTTTCCATGCTTTGTGTGCCTTGGCATGCTTAGCAATCAGTTATGTAATAAAAGTCCAGCGGCACCATCAATACGCCGACTTATGGCTAAGTGCTGTCTTAATGTTCGAAGGGTTATTGTTACTTCTGTATAACGACGCTCCGTCAGGCAAGATGCTATGGCTATATCCTATTGTCGCCACTCTGGTATTAATTAATGAGTTTAAGGTCGGTCTGTTGTTCAGTGGCACCTACATTTTACTGATCTTTTTTGGGGTCGCTTTTTTAGATCGACTGCCAACAGCCACAGAAATCATAGAGCGGAGATTGATGCTGACCCTGATAGCGACCGCGTTTGTGTGTCACACGTTCTCGTATTACTACACGAAAGTCCTCAATTACATTCAAACACTGTATCGTGAGGGGATTGAGGAGTTAGCATATTTTGACCAGCTCACTGGGCTTGCCAATCGCTGGAGCTTTGAGACTTGGGCGCGCGCAAAGCTCGATGAAATCAAGCACTCATCTGATGACAGCATCACCGCATTGGTCTTTCTCGATATCGATAACTTCAAGCACATCAACGACACCTACGGGCACGATATTGGTGACCAAGTACTTCAAGCCTTCGCCACTCGATTAAAAAATAACATTCGCAACAAAGACAGAAAAACCGATAAACATGACTACTCCATCGCTCGATTTGCGGGCGACGAGTTTGTAATTATGCTTTACGATGTAAAAAGTAAAGATGACCTCGACAGCATCCTAAAACGGATCGTGAATCTGTTTCCGACAGGTTACCGAAGCTACGATATGATTAACGAGTTAACGATGAGTGTAGGTGCTGCTATCTATAAGCAAGATGCAAAGGATTTGTCTGAATTGACTCGATGTGCAGATAAAGCAATGTACGCAGCTAAACATACTGGTAAAAACCAGTACGCCTTTTATGAGCACTGCAATACGGAAGAACAGTCAACATCTGATGCACCAGCGGTACCAGAAGCTTGCTAATGACTAAGCGAACACATGCATCACCCAAAGCCCCACAACGAGGAATACGATTAACCACACTACTTGCAACGTTCTGTTCGGCTTGTCTTGCTGACGAGTGGGGTGATCTTTAAACGCACGGCCCTTCATTTTGCCCATTAAGCTCTTTCCTAGAGCACGTCGATAAAATTCACGTCTCTTATGAGCGGCATTGGCAACTTCGGTAAAGCGCTGTCTTTGCTCATTGGTGAGATCTTTGTCCTCGTAACGAGGAGGGAGATCAGAATGCTTGCGTTGTACTGCCATCACTTCCTCCCTGGTCGATGGGTACATTTTTATTAAGTATATACCCAAATAACCAAAAAGATGCGTTATAAGTGAAGCACATAGACGAAAAAACCACCCGAAGGTGGTTTTATGACGAGCAACAAATGAACGCTAGAAGTACTCACATAAATACGCAGTCGCTTCTTTCACTTGAAGCTCAAATGAAGAATTACCTTCCACTTCAAAAAACTCACCACTTTGATAAGTCGTCCAATCGCTCTCGCCAACACGCTTGACCACAAGCGCACCTTTTACAACCGTCATACGCTCTGGTGCTTGAGTACCAAACGTGTACTCACCAGGAAGCATCACACCAACGCTAACATCCTGATCTTTCTGGTTAAAGCCTAGTGATTTTACACTACCAGCAAAATAGCTATTTTCCTTAATATTCATTATTGGTTTCCTTATCAAAAGTCCGCTCTTTTTTACCTTGTTTCTTTCCGTTACTCAAGCTTTGAAAGCCATTAAACTCAACGTAGTAACGCACATCCTTTGCTACTGAGCGAGAACCTCTTTTCGCGAGGATTAATCAGGCGACCTAAACCGAGCAAGAAAAACTGCGAAGTAATGAATGTGAGCAAACAACAAAACCATCAATAAGATGTGTATCTGAATGTAAAAGTGGACATTAGATCATAGTTTCGTCGTCTCAATGGCGGGATTGTTTGTTTTTAAAAAGGAAGGTTTCCACCATGTTAAAAAAGTGGAGAAAATTAGATCTATGACGGACTCGACTCGCCGAAGGCGAAAAGCACGACAAGAACCAAAACTTTCATTTTTGGCTCGCCACCAATCCAAAATCCTCAAGAGTACATTTGTCTGCTTCGGGATGGGTCTGTTGACGTTTTTTGGCTATCAAATCCACCTCTCCTATCAAGACCACATTGATCCGGAAAAGGTGTACGGCGAATGGATTGAGATTGGCGCGCCACCCTACCAAACAGAACGTCTCGTTTTCACTGAAGATGGGGTATACCGAAACCATCGACTTATTACGACGGAATTTGAATTCGATGGCAAGGTCATCACGTTGAATACCGGATTAGGAAAGACCGCGTATCAGATCTCGGGCTCTCATCTTTCACCTCAAATACGCCGTATTGAGCCTCTTATTCCAGATCAGCGATTCATTCGTAAAGGATTTGAGCATACCGTTCAGGGCTCAGAAACCGGCGCAGCCTCTAAACGTCGCGCCGCGTTGAGTGAACACTTCAGCCGTGACTAATACGTCTTCACGGCTATTTTTCCTTTCAATTCTCTTTCTATATCAATGAAACAAAACCTTAATAAACAACAAAATAAGGCCTTCATCGCATTTAACTAACTCGTTACTGAGTAAACAATAATTTTAGTTTCTGCTGAGATTTTATAAATTATTGACTCAGTCTGACACTTTCTGTGTAACAGAGTGCGAGTTTTAGTTAAGTTCTCTCAAGTGCCTCGAAAACCGTCTTAATTTTTTTTGACGAAAAAAAACTCTCTGAAATGCTGAGTGTGATGCTTTTGCACGTGGAGTAAATCCAATCATCTTATCTGGTGCAAGAGCAGCCTATGTTCTAGGTAGAACATGAATCCAAGGATTGAGAGAGAAGTTATGATTCGATTTAACCTATGTGCAGCTGGAGTTGCTTTAGCGCTATCAGGTGCTGCAGTTGCGGCTCCAACCGCACCAAGTATCGATATGTACGGTTCCAACAACCTTCAGTTTTCTAAAATTGAACTCGCGATGGAAACCACGTCAGGCTACTACGACATGGTGAAATACCATGAGCAAGCGAAGATCACTGTTAAATTTAACCAGTGGAGTGGCACACCTGGTGACACTTACAACGTCTATTTTGATGGTGTAAAAGTAGCAAGCGGCCCTATCACTGGTAGCCAAACGACAGCTTCGTTTGAATACGGCCAAGGTGGCTTATACCAAATGGAAATCGAAGCATGTGATGCGACAGGTTGTGCGAAAAGCGCACCAGCTGAAATCACGATTGCAGATACCGATGGTTCTCACCTGAAGCCACTAACGATGAATGTTGATCCAAACAACAAAACCTACAATACCGATCCAAGCGTCGTGATGGGTACGTATTTTGTTGAATGGGGCATCTATGGCCGTGACTACACCGTCGATAATATGCCGGTCGACAACTTGACTCACATCCTTTACGGTTTTATCCCAATTTGTGGCCCAAATGAGTCTGTGAAGTCTGTTGGCGGCAACAGTTTCAATGCGCTACAAACTGCTTGTACAGGTGTGCCTGATTATGAAGTCGTTATCCATGACCCTTGGGCTGCTTATCAGAAGAGCTTCCCACAAGCTGGTCATGAATACAGCACGCCTATCAAGGGTAACTACGCAATGCTAATGGCATTGAAACAACGTAACCCTGATCTAAAAATCATCCCATCGATCGGTGGTTGGACACTGTCTGACCCATTCTTCGATTTCGTGGACAAGAAAAACCGAGACACATTCGTCGCATCAGTTAAGAAGTTCCTGAAAACTTGGAAATTCTACGACGGTGTTGATATCGACTGGGAATTCCCTGGCGGCGGCGGTGCAGCAGCCGATAAGGGCGACCCTGTAAACGATGGCCCAGCATACATCGCACTGATGCGTGAACTGCGCGTAATGCTTGATGAATTAGAAGCTGAGACAGGCCGTACTTACGAGCTAACGTCCGCTATCGGTGTCGGTTACGACAAGATTGAAGACGTAGACTACGCAGATGCGGTGCAGTACATGGATTACATCTTCGCAATGACTTACGACTTCTACGGCGGTTGGAACAACGTTCCTGGTCACCAGACTGCGCTTTACTGTGGTTCATTCATGCGTCCTGGTCAGTGTGACGGTAGTGGCGTTGATGAGAACGGCGAACCGTACAAAGGTCCTGCTTACACAGCAGATAACGGCATCCAACTTCTTCTTGCTCAAGGCGTTCCTGCAAACAAGCTAGTACTTGGTACAGCAATGTACGGTCGTGGCTGGGAAGGCGTAACTCCAGATACGCTAACCGATCCAAACGACCCAATGACAGGTACTGCTACAGGTAAACTGAAGGGCAGCACAGCACAAGGTGTTTGGGAAGATGGCGTAATTGACTACAAAGGCATTAAGTCATTCATGCTAGGTGCAAACAACACTGGTATTAACGGCTTCGAGTACGGCTACGATGCACAAGCAGAAGCACCATGGGTATGGAACCGTACTACGGGCGAGTTGCTCACATTTGATGACCACCGTTCAGTGCTAGCAAAAGGTAGCTACGCGAAGTCTCTTGGTCTTGCTGGTCTATTCTCTTGGGAAATTGACGCGGATAACGGTGACATTCTAAACGCGATGCACGAAGGTATGGCTGGTGGTGTGGTTCCTCAACCAAACCGTAAGCCAACCGCAGCCGCTGGCGCAGATCAATCGGTAACAGGTCCTGCAAATGTGGTTCTAGATGGCAGCCTGTCAAAAGACTCTGACGGCACCATCGCAAGCTACGCTTGGGAACAAGTATCTGGCACAGCAGTGGCACTAACAGGTGCAAACTCAGCGAAAGCAAGCTTTGATGCAGCAGAAGTTACTGTTGAAGAGCAATTAACTTTCAAGCTGACGGTGTCTGATAACGAAGGTGCAACGGCATCTGACCTCGTTGTAGTAACAGTGAAACCAGCAGGTGTTGTTGACCCAGTGAACAGCGCACCAATAGCGCAAGTTGTTGCTCCAGCAACAGCAAACGCTGGTGACGTTGTGGTTGTAGATGCATCTGCGTCTAGCGATGCAGACAACGATACCCTGACATTCAACTGGACTCTACCTCAAGGTCTGAATGCAACGGTTGAAGGCTCCAAAGTCACGTTCACTGCTGCGGAATACCCGCAAGACACAAGCTTAAGCTTCACTGTAAGTGTGAGCGACGGTAAAGCGTCTTCATCGGCAAGCGCGACAGTGGTTGTTGCACAGCACACAACCGATCCGAACCCTGGTACTTGTGACAACGCATGGGATGCGAGCGCAGTGTACACAGGTGGTAACCAAGTGACTCACGCAGGTAAAACGTGGGAAGCGAAATGGTGGACTCAGGGTGACGATCCTAGCCAATCTGGCGAATGGGGCGTTTGGAAAGAAGTTGGCGTAGCTAACTGTAACTAATTTCAGCCTTGCAGACTTTCTGCTAAATAAACAAAGGACAGCTTCGGCTGTCCTTTTTGGATTTAACCTCTTAACGAGGAGAGCAACACCAGAGACGAAAAAATCTGAGGTGTTACTTTCAAATCGAATTAGCGCAAAACGGAGCGAGTCAATCAGTAAAAGTAAGGGTTACCAAGCACTATCGAGCAAACGGTCAAAACTACTGAAGACTTGCTCACACTTCATCACTCTACCATGCCCCTGACCTTGTGTTGTCACTAACTCAACGTTTTTAATCTCTTCAGCCGCTTTTGCCGAGACACTGTATTTGGTGAACTTGTCTTGCTCATCATGAATAATAATGGTGTGAGACGGACGCTCAGACAAACGCTTCATCGGTTCAATGGACTGTAACGGATAACCAAATTGGTCTTCAACTTCTGAAACCACAGCATTAAAAAGCTTCATCGAGTAACCGGAACGTGCAATGCTACCGAATAAGTTCTCTACGTAATTTAATACCGGAGCAATAAGCAGCAAAGGCTTGTTTTCTAATTTACTGTGCCTACACTCAAGAGCAGAAGCGGTGCCCATGCTGTGCCCAACTAGGCCAACAATATCCTCGACCGTATCCAACACATCTTCTAATCCTCTGACAAACCCCGGAATGTGCCCATACTGCCCCTCACTCTCACCATGTGCCGGATGATCGTACGCCAAAGCAGTAAACCCTTTCGACGCAATATGTTCCATCAGTGGATAAAACTGACTTGCCGTTCCAGACCAACCATGAGTTAGCACCCAAATAGGTCCAGAGCCCAAAGTATAGGTTTTGATGATGCCTGCATGCCCTTTAATTTCACCTTTGATAAGCCCTTGAGGCTCAATATTTTTAGGTTGCGTACGAGCCGGTGTCAGAAGAAGCTTGCGCGCGGTCTTCTTTGCATGTGACGGGGCCAGTGTATGGTGTAACCGAGTACTAATATTCACCAAACTGCGCTTAATACTGAAACGTTGCGATGTATTAAAGTAAATTTTTTCACTCATAATCATGTCCTTAACTACCAGCTTTGCACAAAATAGAACGGTCGTGCTTTTTACGCTGATAAGAAAGAGCGAACTCAGCCGCTCTTTGTGATTTTATGTCTACGAATCTGGGAAGCGAATAACCGATATTAGCCTTTCCAGCGAGAAAATAAGTTGTCGATCCCTTGCCAAAACAGACGCAAGCTTTCTTGCTCACCTTTAATTGAGTAAAAAACATGCGCACTCAAATAGAGACCGTACAAATCAAACGTTGCTTGGCGTGTATCTAAGTCTGCTGAAAATTCTTGCTTCTCTTTGCCTTTCGCTATTTGGATCTCCAAATAGCTCAGCCAAGTGTCTATGGATTTACGCAGTCCGGCCTGAAGCGGGCAATCTTTATCTGCCGTATCATTCCAAGCGTCAAGAAACATACAACTTCCTTGGAATGCGTGATTCCAAGTCATCCAAGAGTCGAGCAACCCTCGAATTTTACGCTCGATATTGCCATCCCCGAGTTCTCGAGCAGGCTCAATAACCCGATCAGCGAACACTTTATTGGCGTGATCAAGCACCGATAGCTGTAAATTCAACTTCGAATTAAAGTGGGCAAACAGACCACTTTTCGACATACCGCATTGCTTGGCTAACTCTCCAATCGTAAGACTTTCTAATCCGTCTTCGCTGGCGATCTCAAAAGCCCGCTGCAGAATAAACTCTTTTGTCACTTTTCCTTTTTGCATAGTCTTATTTTTAGCACGATCGTTCTTTTTTGCAATCTCGAGTTAACTGGTCTAACCATTATTCAGTGCTATTTTCGACTCACGAATCAGGTATTGATTGCGTTAATAGGTTAATAATTAAGAAGTTTGAAGTAAGTCTTAATTTTCAAAACAGCTTCAATGTAAGCGCAAGTCTGTTGACTTTTTCACGCATTACTTCAGTAACAACCTGCTATTTTCACCTAAGTTTTTTATTTAGGTAAACAATGTAATGGCAAAGAAACAAAAAATAGCCAGCTTAGAGTTTGCACGTATCATTGCGATGCTTGCGATTGTGGGTTTGCATTGCCAGATGGCACTGACGTACTGGCAGTGGGATGGGATACCATGGGTTGGCTATATGCTCAACCAACTGGCTCGTTTTGCTGTTCCGCTGTTCTTTCTCATCTCGGGTTATCTAATCCAGCCGAAGTTGAGTCACTCACCTATCGATACTCTTAAGAACTACGCCAAACCGTTAATGAAGGTTTGGCTCATTTGGAGCATGATCAGTTTACTGATGCCATTCCAATGGCAGACGGTCGCTGAGGCTGGGTATCTCGCCGAAAGGCAAGGTTATTGGGGGTACTTAATGTCAACCCCGATCAATTCACTCATCGAAGGCGGACTCGTTCATCTGTGGTTTATTCCGGCTCTGGTCATTGCCGTAGCGTTAATTGCCTTTCTCGTGCATATCAATATGGTGCAACTGATACTGCCAACTGCAGTATTGCTATACATATACGGGGTCTTTGCTGGCAGTTACGCGACCATTACCGACCTGCCAGCGCCTTTCTTTACTCGTAATGGGCCTTTTTTCAGCACGTTGCTAGTTGTTCTGGGTTATTTCGCACGAGAAGCGCAGTGGCGGTGGTCGCGAAACAATACGGTTCGATGCATTATTCTTGGCATGGCACTGCATTTTGGTGAAGCTTACTGGCTGATGCAACATGACATCGCTTTCAACTCGCACGACTTCCTATTCGGTACCGTTATCTGGGCTGTAGGTGTCTTTATGTGGCTTTTGGCTCACCCTCATTTTGGCGACATGCCTTGGGTCTTCAAACTATCTCCTAGCGTGTTAGGGATATATGTTAGCCATCTGCTTATCATAATTGTCATGATGAATGTCGCTGGATTTATCGGGCTGCAACACCTCGCGAAAGATGTGTTTATCTATCCTGCAACGATTGTTGCAACCATACTGCTTGTGAAAGCAATTGACACTTCACCGTTGAAAAAATGGCTCCTACGCTAAATGCATTCAGCTCTAGATATAGCTAGCTTTAACTCAAAAGGGTTAGAGCTAGACAGTTAAAAATGAGATTTCTCTCTCACTGACCAATTTTTGACTTTCTAATCCTTCAGAATTTGCTTTCACTCACAAAAAACATTGTTCATTTCCTTTAAATTGGCTCGACTATTACAACATTGCTCATTAAACGGAGGCTGTATGTGGGCAGGTCAAGGACTCGTTCCTTTTTTAGAGATTAGTCACTGGTTAACTTACGGTTTATATGCCGCTGCGGTTTTATTCGGCGCAGCAAGCATTGCGTCACTCAGAAAATAGTGGCGCACACTATCATTTCCTAACTCCTACTGTTAATTCGAGCTCTCTCACAACTAACTCATTCATTTGTGGCTAATATTTCTCCAACCAGACAAAGGAGAAATGTCTATGCCAATCTATCCAATTGTGGCTTTCTGCTGTTTGTTGTTCTCTAGCGCCACCTTTGCTGCATCAACCAATGAACTGAATCTTGTTAATTCTGGTGTCGGTTACGCGGCTCTGATTATCTTTTCGATCGCTTACATACTGGTTATGTTGGAAGAGTATCTGAAAATGAGAAAATCCAAGCCAGTGCTGCTCGCTGCAGGGTTAATTTGGATTCTGATTGGCTACACCTTTGCTCAGCACAACCAGCCTGAAATCGCCAAATCCGCACTAGAACACAACTTGTTGGAATATGCCGAGTTGCTGCTGTTTTTGCTCGTGGCGATGACTTACATCAACGCAATGGAAGAACGCAAACTCTTCGATGCCTTACAAGCGTGGATGGTCGGTAAAGGTTTTGGATTCAAAAAGTTGTTCTGGCTGACGGGGTTTCTCGCTTTTGTCATTTCACCGATTGCCGATAACTTAACTACGGCCCTTTTGATGTGCGCTGTAGTGATGAAAGTCTCTGGTGATAATCCTAAGTTCGTCAATCTTGCTTGTATCAACATTGTTATCGCAGCCAACGCTGGCGGTGCATTCAGCCCATTTGGGGATATTACAACCCTGATGGTGTGGCAAGCCGGTCATGTCAGCTTTGCTGAGTTCATTCCGTTGTTTGTACCGTCATTGGTGAACTACTTGGTTCCCGCGTTTTTGATGTCACTGTTTGTTCCAAACACAAAACCGAATACGATTCACCAACACGTTGAGCTAAAACGCGGGGCAAGGCGTATTGTCGCATTATTCATTCTGACGATTGCCACCGCAGTCTCTTTCCATGCTGTGCTGCACTTCCCACCCGTTATAGGCATGATGATGGGCTTGGCGTACTTACAGTTTTTCGGATATTTTTTGCGCCAAACTCTCAAACACTCACTCGCAAAAAAAGCAGCTATGGCAATTGCCAATGGCGATGATCAGGCATTGAAGCGCTTAGGCTCAGTGGTTCCGTTTGATGTGTTTCATCGTGTGTCTCGAGCCGAATGGGACACCTTGTTGTTCTTCTACGGTGTTGTAATGTGTGTTGGCGGTTTAAGTTTACTTGGCTACCTCGAACTGGTTTCAAACGTCATGTACACGCAATGGAACCCTGTCTGGGCAAACGTAATGGTTGGTGTCCTATCTGCAATCGTCGATAACATTCCGGTTATGTTTGCTGTACTGACCATGGAACCAAGCATGTCGATGGGCAACTGGCTACTGGTCACATTAACCGCAGGTGTCGGGGGCAGTTTGCTTTCCATTGGCTCCGCGGCAGGCGTCGCTTTAATGGGAGCCGCGCGTGGACAATACACCTTCTTTGGCCACCTAAAGTGGGCTCCCGTCATCGCCTTGGGTTATGCCGCCAGTATTGCGGTACACTTGTGGATGAATAGCGGTTTATTTACTTAAAAGCACCGACAATCAGGTACTTAACTTGCAACACAACCTAGCGGTCGGATGGATGGTTAACGCCATCCATCACTTCAATCGCTCCCAACTCATATGGGTTGACGCCCTCTAAGCAGCCGACATTATAGCCATACTCACTCGGGTCAGAACGACGCTGATGGTGCGTATAAATACCGCACTCGCCACAGAAAAAGTGCTTCGCAGTGTGTGTATTAAATTGATACTGCTTCAAGACGTCTTCGCCTTGCATAATACGAATACCGTTCAAAGGTACAGATGCGACAATCGCGCCACGACGTCGACACATAGAACAGTCACACCGTCTCGGTTTCTCAATACCATTGGGTAACGCCAGTTCCAGCTCAACTTTTCCACAGTGACAACTCAGTCGATGTAATGTGCTGATTTGGGTGTTGCCAACTTTCTTAATCATAACTTTTCCTTGTTGTTTTTCTATCTGTGTACATTATGTTAAACAGGTTAATATCATCATAATCTCGTCCAAAAACTCGACATCCATCACTTTTCGCGACATTTTATTGGCCGATTTGTTAGTTGCTATTTTGGCGACTGTCTATCGCGTCCGTGAGACGTGTTATCTCCGGCGCGGTTTTTAAACCAAGGAAATTAATTTATGGACAAAGATCATAGCCTAAGAGAGAACCTCTTGGCTCTGACGCTCGGCAGTGCGTTGGTGTCACTTGGGGTGATATTTTTTAGCAAAGTAGGATTGCTCACTGGCGGTACGGCTGGTTTGGCGATCTTCCTAACCAAAGTGAGTGACTTCAGTTTTGGTCAGATATTTTTCGCGCTTAACCTCCCTTTTTATATTTTATCTGTGATGCGCATGGGTTGGCGCTTCACTATCAATACCTTTATTGCGGTTTCGATTGTCTCTTTTGCGGTCGATCATCTGCATCATGTGATTGAGATTTCACGAATCGAACCTTTCTATGCGGCACTTTTGGGTGGTGGGCTGATTGGAATCGGTATGTTGGTAATTTTCCGTCACAAAATGAGTTTGGGTGGCTTTAACATTCTAGCGTTGTACCTTCAGGAACGTTTTGGAGTTCGAGCGGGTAAAGTTCAAATGGCGTTAGATTGTGCCATCGTGGTGATGTCACTGTTGATTGTAGATGTGCACCTTATCGCTCTATCTGTTCTAGGTGCCATCGCTACGAACTTGATTTTGGCGATGAACCATAAACCAGGACGATACCAAGCAAAAGCGCAAGCAGCATAATCATCGCTGCATAGTCAACAACCCTAAAGCCCCCAGCCAGTCGCTCGGGGCTTTTTTCATTCAACGCGAAGATCACGTCAACGAGCTCGTTTTGCAGTGCTGCTGCATCTCTTCATCCAATTTAGCTTTATATTTCTGGCTAAGATGGAAGTGTACTTGCATCAGCAAGTCATGTGCGTGGAACAGCTCAAGCGCGTCGCTACCATGTTGCTGACAAATATCTTCACAGCGCTCAGCATGCACTTTGGCTTCTTGCGGTTTATCCGCTTTAAGCAAGCTCATCGCTAAGCGATACTCTGCGCGCTCTTCTTGCATCCAACCCCCAGCCACTTTCCAATAGTCTAGCGCGAGTGTTGCTGCTTCTAACATCTTCGATTTTTCCATGGACGTGCGCTCAGCCAGCGCTTCGTACTGACATGCTAAGTTGTTTGCAGTGATCGCTATAGCGCGCGCTAATGGCCCTTCTGCATCGTTCGGCGTCATTCCTAACGCTGCTTTCACCAACCATTGACTCGCCAGTTCAAGCTGAGCAAGTGCAGAAAGTTCATTCGAAATCAAAGCGTAAACTCGGCGTTGTTCTTGCTCTTCCAATAATTCCATATTGTCAGTGCCATCTACGAAATAGCGCGCAACGGCAATACTGCGTTGAAATGCCAAACTCTCAGCAACCTTGCGTTCATCAAAGTGCTCTAAACAAGTAAGAAACTGTTCTGGGCACTGGAGATGCCCAATAGCGGTATGCAGCATCAATGCGAATATTCGCTCGATTTGGGTAACGTCTTCCACCTCGCTCAGAGCCGTTTCTAGCTGAGCATAAACTTGTTCGGGATTTTCCTCGTGATGCTGCCAACACTCACTCATGAAGGCATCAAAATCCGTTTTGAAAGGCATGTCCTTATTGTCCTTTTTCTATTCGTATAACGAATATGAAACTCTATACTATCGTTACCCCTGTGTAGCACGCTTAATCCCAATATGAGAATCGCCTCACTTAAAGCGGTGTACCTTGCTCCAGCGCGAGCAAACGTTGCTTGCGCTCCACTCCACCTGCATACCCAGTCAGTTTTCCGCTTTTGCCAATAACGCGATGACAAGGTACCACGATAGAAATCGGATTCTTCCCGTTTGCTAACCCAACAGCACGCACAGCTTTAGGGTTACCTATCGCATTCGCGAGATCTTGATAGCTCCACGTTTCCCCATATGGAATGGTCGTTAGTGCCTGCCAAACTTGATTTTGAAAATCAGTGCCTGTCGCTGCAAGGGGCAAGTCGAATTCGTTGCGCAGACCAGCAAAGTATTCATCCAGTTGGGTGACAGCTTGGCGCAAGACCGGATGCTGCTCGTCTCGCACCCCCAGCTCACTCGGCTTAGTGGTGCATGTTTCAAACCAAATGCCAAGTAAGCCCTCAGCGTTCGATTGGATAGTCACCGTTCCTAGTGGACTCGGCATTTCGGTATAAAATGTTTTCATGATTGATTCCATAAGTGAAACGTCGCGTAGCTTCCCCAAGGGGCCGCAGTGTGCGTATTCAGTGATGGGTAACGCTGCATCGCCTTTTTCACCACTAAGTCTTTATCTAGAAAGCAATCGGGTTGAGATTGCCCTCGCAGTTGAGCATAACTGACGGTCCAAGGTCCAATGCCTTTCAAAGCTAGCCACTGTTGGGGGTCAGCTTCTGAGTTGTCCTGCATAAACTGGGCGAAGCGCACTAGCGTCTCTTTACGGCTTTGCGGCATGCGCAAAAAGCTCACGTCGGCGTTCGCAATATCACTGGGAGTCGGGAAAAAACGTTTTTCTGACTCTCCACTAAGTGTGGCCACCAATAAGTTAAGTTGACCAATCGCAGCTTTAACCGACACTTGCTGGCCTAAAATCGCTCTAACCCCTGCTTCCCATGCACTCCATACACCAGGAATACGAATACCTTTACTCGACACGAGCCCAGGCGCAACATACTCCAAATGCTGCTCAACAGTACAAATATCAGCGTCAAGATCGAACATACGACGAATGTCAGACACCAAGTTTTGCAGCTTCGTTACGTCTTCAATTTCAAACGCCAGTTCTAAGTATCCTTCACCTTTTGTCGCTTTAAACCAGGCTTTGCTGTTATCCAAAAAAACGTTGCGCTGATAACTCTCATCCCTCACCTGCTCGACCCCCTCAACCGCTCGTAAACGATAGAAGTCCAACATGTGCGACCAATTCAACTCACCTCGATAAGGTAAGGCAATTCGATTGCAACCCGCACCATCAAACTCTTTACGGCGTACTTGAGAAGGCGTTAGTTTGAGAAACTTTTGAAAAGCATCGTTAAAGCGGCGCGTACTGTTAAAACCTGACGCAAACCCCACGTCGGTGACCGACATAGAGCTGGAGTGAAGCAACTGTTTGGCGAACATTAGTTGCTGATATT
The DNA here is from genome assembly GCF_023161825.1 of Vibrio sp. 2CM40D. Classification (NCBI taxonomy): domain Bacteria; kingdom Pseudomonadati; phylum Pseudomonadota; class Gammaproteobacteria; order Vibrionales; family Vibrionaceae; genus Vibrio; species Vibrio sp. 2CM40D. The sequence goes on along the minus strand of NZ_JALNTL010000002.1, from coordinate 643,759 downwards.
GCGCATACTGCTTGGGTGACATACCTAGATACTGCTCAAACAACATACGTAAGTAACGGTCAGAAATCCCAACACGCTCAGCCAACTCAGACACCGAATGGTGATGCAACTCCCCTCTATCAATTAACGAAATCGCTCGTTGAAAGGTCGTCTCGACACCTTTCCATGCCCAAGATCCAGGCGCGCTGTCAGGTCGACAGCGTAAACACGGACGGTACCCTGCTTGAAGGGCTTGCGTCTTATCAGCGAAATACTCAACATTTTCTTCTTTAGGCAAATTTGCCGGGCAAATCGGACGACAAAAGATTCCCGTTGTTTTTACCGCCACATAAAATCGCCCATCAAAACGACTGTCTCGCGCGACTCGCGCCTTGTGACACTGCTCGAAGGTCAGTGAGGTATAGGGGTGAATAAACATAGTGCTTTCCTTGCTCATGCCTTTTGTCATTTATTGTTCATAGGCATCGTTCAATATAGTGTTATTGTAGCTTGCTTAAGCGCCCACAATTAGCCACTTTCGGAACTCAATATTGAGATTTATTGGCATTAGCGCTTTTGTACACTAAAGTTAGATCCAGAACATCACAACAACGTCGGCTAAAGGGAATTGGCATGGACTTACATACTTGCGTAATTGTATTAAGAAACCAAAAGGTTATTACCAGTAAATCCGTAGATCATTCTATTGGAATTATCGAAAGAGACTCAGATAACGAGATCTCAGAAATTCAGATTAATGCGACGGATGGACGTAATATTCGAACTTATCACTACAACAATGTAGAGGAGTCATTAGAGAGCTTAATGAACCTCTGACGGTTTTCTTTAACACACCTTTCTCCCTTGTTAAAAGCGAAAGCAATAGAGCACAGTACATGTGCTCTTTTTTTTGTTTAACAGCAAAAATGTTTATCGAAAATAATGACAGACCTTGATTTAAAACAGACAATAATCGGCAAATAAACACCCGAATATAAAAATCAAGACATTGATTTAAATAAATAAAAACCAATCATTCAATTTTTTAGAACGAGTTTATCAAAATCCTCCCGTTATTTTTATGCTCGCCTCTACCTAAACTGTTCTCAACAGCACGGGAGCACACGCTTCCCACTCATTGAAAAGAGTCAGAGGACAGAATCATGAAAGCACTATTACAGAAAATTACCACATCAAACGCAGGTTACAGCGCACTATCACTTCGCGTTCCAATCGGCATTATCTTTATGGCGCACGGCGCACAAAAACTATTTGGCTGGTTTGGTGGCTACGGCCTAGAAGGCACAGGTCAGTGGATGGCATCTATCGGTTTAGGTCCTGGCGTACTCATGGCGTTACTTGCGGGCAGCGCAGAGTTCTTTGGCGGCTTGTTCATTTTACTTGGTCTGCTAACTCGACCAGCAGCGGTTGCTTTGGCGTTCACGATGGTGGTAGCGATATTCTCTGTCCACTTTGAGAATGGCCTGTTCATGGCAAACAACGGTTACGAGTTTGGCTTGGCATTACTGGCAGCGAGCGTTTCTCTGGCGTTCTCTGGCGCAGGTAAAGCAGCGTTAGATAACTTTTTAAACAAAAAGCTCTCTTAAGGAGGCCTTATGATTACGGTAAGACATGCAGCAGACCGAGGTCGAGCAAACTTTGGCTGGCTTGATAGCAAACATACGTTTTCTTTTGGTAGCTACTACGATCCTCAACATATGGGCTTTTCTGAGCTGAGAGTCATTAATGACGATGTAGTCAAGCCTGGCGCGGGTTTTGATACACATGGCCACCGTGATATGGAGATCATCAGCTATGTGTTGGAAGGTGTTATCGCACACAAAGACAGTGAAGGTAACGTCAAAACACTACCTGCAGGTGAATTCCAACTCATGTCGGCAGGGAAAGGGATTTACCACAGTGAGTACAATGCATCGAACCAAGATACGCTGCGGTTTCTACAGATTTGGATTCAACCGAACACATTTGGAACCAAACCAGGTTATCAGCAAAAAGATTTTGGTCGCAATCCTGGGTTAACGACTATCGCAACTCCAACTGGAGAAAACGGCACGCTACTTATTAAGCAAGATGCGACTTTGCATCAGTTAATTCTTGAACCAAGTAGCGAACTAAACTTTGAGATTGAGTCGGGCCGAAATCTATTCATCCATCAAGTGACTGGGAGCCTTAGTGTCGACAATACCACTTTGACGGCTGGCGACGGCGCGAAGGTTGAACACCAGAGTAAGGTTGTTTTGCGCAATACATCAAACGAAAGCACAACAGCCCTGTTGTTTGACTTACCATAACTATCGATTCATCGAGATAAAAACAAAGCCGCCTTGATTTCTCAAGGCGGCTTTTTCGTTTTTCTGACTTTTCATTCAACGCTATTCGTCGGAAGTGCCAGAACCAATTTGCTGAAAACTGTAAGCGGTCAGTGGATCGATCTCTTTGACAATTTCTTCCACTTGCTTAATCGCGTCTACAGACGAGCTAGCTTTACGATAGCTCAAATAGATAGGGCGACACCAATCTTCTACTCCAGACACCTTGTGAAGCTGCCCATTAGCGATAAATGGCTCCACGAGAGAGATTGGTAAGTACGCGGCTCCACCCTTCTCTAAAATAAAGTCCAATGCGATACGCGCTGTTGAAGTGCGTAAATATGGAGCCGGAATCTTAGGGTGACGCTCAGAATGCTCTGAGGAGAAACGCGTCCCCCAGTCAACGTACACATATTTGTTTTCGAAAACGGTGTCTAAAGAATCTTTCTCAGTTGATACCAGAACGAGAACAACATCTGCCACTTTTTTACAGTTAAGCTCATCAGCTTTGATCTGATCGAACGCAAATGCCATATCTAACGTGCGCTCTAGCAAGCTACGACTGAGCATCTCACGTCCCATCACTTCTGCCATGAAGCCATAACCACCAAACGAATCTGTGACGACACTTAAACAATTCTGTAAATAAGCGTCCCAAATGTTTGGCGTGCCACCTAACGTTAGTTGCAGCGCTTTGCCATCTTCAAGCGATAATTCTAGCTTCGCTTGTTGCAATGTAGTGACCATTACCTCGGCATAGCTGATTAAGCGCTCACCTGCAGAGGTCAACTTTATGTTATTTCGATCACGAATAAACAATTGCGTATCGAAGTAACTTTCCAATTGTTTGATACGTGCGCTCACAGCGGCTTGGGTAATATAAAGGTTCTCAGCAGCACGTCCGAAGTGACGAACTCTTGCCAGCTCTAAAAATGTTCGAAAGACTTTTACATCCATAAACCATCTCCTGGTTAATATAAAACCAGATTAACAACTAATTAAAATCATGACGACAAAAAAGTTTTGTTTTTCTTTTGTTAGATTTAAGCCTAATTTTCGCCGTAAGTTCACTACATTCATCAATAACGGTTACAGAGGCTGTTGACATGTCTGACACTGAATTCCGTCATGGCAAAAAACGTTTTTACGATAACGTAAAATTCCCACGCGGCTTTGCAAAGTCTGGCGATTTTACTCTTTCAGAAGAGGAAATCCTAACAATTTATGGGGATACAATGCTTGGCTTAGAGTCAGGCGAATTAACACCTGAAAACAGCGAAGAGAAACACTTCATCAAGGTGTTAGAAAACCCGGGCAAAGCAAAAACAAAACTTGAGCGTACGTGGCTAAAGTACACCCAACTTGCTCGTGGTCGCAAGCGCTTCCATACGCTAAATGGTCGTAACAAGCCTGACGCCACAGAAGAATACATTGAAGAGAGTTTGGTTGAAGACGATTAATAACCAATAACCTACCTAGTTCTCGCCTTTTTCTAGCAGTAGGCGAAAGCTCGTTTGACTTTACTGAGCGAGCAATACAAGCTCATTTCTTCTCCTAAAGCCCAAGGGGGCATTCTCCCAAGGGCTTTTTTAATATTTGGGTGATGACCGTTTACTTGGCGAGCGTCGCAATCTTTTTCAGAAAGCTCTCTTTCAAATGCTCTTGGTCATATTCCAAGTGATAGGTGTTGTGGAAGCCAATTTTTAGCTCAACACCATTTCCTCTCAAGAAAACGTTGTACCCATCGTAGTCAGAAAACGCTTCTACACCTTCATACATTTTACCAAATTCGGTTGGCGTACCGTTGTTCATCACACATTCGTAAGCCTGTAGTACTTTGCTCGGATCTAACTCATTTTTCATACCGAATTCCTCACTGGTTTACACATTTCAATTATGGTTAAAGAATGAGCGCCATGCCATATCTAACCCATAATATTTGAAGTTCGTGTGCGATTTCGCACTCTGTAGGTTGTTAAAAAACAAGGTTAAGTGCGAAGGCAGAACTTAATTTAGATCATAAATTTTATCTATTGATTCGTCAGTTTCATAATGCAATTTCTTTGTAAAAAATCGTCTTATAAAAGCATTTAGATATAAAAATCGTCGACAAAACCAACATTGGTTAAAGAAAAAGCAAAATTTTGACCTAAAACAATAGCAGTTCGCCATTACTTATTTTATAATGCGAATTAATGTTTCAGTACATCGTCAATTCCAATAACTAGGGGCACAAAATGAGACTTATCCCGTTAACTCGAGCAGCACAAGTAGGTAAGTGGGCAGCTGCGCATATCGCTAAGCGTATCAACGACTTTAAACCTACTGCTGAGCGTCCATTCGTTCTGGGTCTACCAACTGGTGGCACTCCTCTAGCAACCTACAAAGCCCTAATCGAGCTTTACCAAGCCGGCGAAGTCAGCTTCAAAAACGTCGTGACTTTTAACATGGATGAGTACATTGGCATCCCTGCGGATCACCCAGAATCTTACCGCTCGTTCATGTACAACAACTTCTTTAATCACATTGATATTCAAGAAGAAAATATCAACCTACTGAACGGTAACACAGACGATCACGACGCAGAATGTAAGCGTTACGAAGACAAAATTAAGTCTTACGGCAAGATCAACCTGTTCATGGGCGGCGTGGGTAACGACGGTCACATCGCGTTCAACGAGCCAGCGTCATCTCTTTCTTCTCGTACTCGCATCAAGACCCTCACTGAAGACACTCGCATTGCGAACTCTCGCTTCTTTGACGGCGATATCAACCAAGTGCCTAAATACGCGCTGACTATCGGTGTTGGTACGCTTCTAGACTCAGAAGAAGTGATGATCTTGGTCACTGGCCATAACAAAGCTCAGGCACTTGAAGCAGCCGTGGAAGGTTGTGTAAACCACCTATGGACAGTTTCTGCTCTTCAACTTCACCCTAAAGCGGTGATCGTATGCGACGAACCAGCTCAACAAGAACTGAAAGTGAAGACAGTGAAGTACTTCTCTGAGCTAGAAGCAGAAAACATCAAAGGCTTTTAACCCATAGGATGGCAGCCTATAACCCATAGGATGGCAGCCTAGAAACACACTAAAAATACAAAACCCGTGTTGAACACGGGTTTTTTCTTATCTGAACAGCGGGCTTAAGTCGTCAATAAGCTTTAATACCAAACTGACGAAGACGCTTAGGAAGCACTTCATCCAACTTGTCTAGTTCACTCGGTTCGACTTCGATAAGATTGAAATGATGCTGCTCATAAACAGTACGAATGGTCTCACGGTCGGCCTGAGCCATCTCCCCATCGTCACTTCCCCAAAATTGCAAATAGACTTTGCCACCTGGCAAGTAAAAATCGCTAGTGACATCTTGGTCAATCGGCAACTGACGCTCATAAGCGTGCACAACACCAGCCAAGTACAGCCAGTTGTCGATGAGCAACTCCCCCTTAGAGCGCACGTAATGCCCATCTAATGTTCGGTGCTTGGCTTCAAATTTTTGGCGAAAGCTTGAGTACGATTTATCCGTAGAATGTGACTCCGCGTCTTGCCCTAAAAACTCAATGACAGACTGCTTAAGACGCTTGTTACGCAGCACCACATCGTGCCATACGACAAAGGTATTTTGTGTTTCTTTATCGGTTCTTTGCTGCCCACCAGCGCGCACACCAGCTTCTGTGACACTCCACCCCTCTTCGGATTTGGTCAACCAACCCAGTTCACTCAAAAGCTGGTTCATGCGCTTCGCATTCAATTTCAGCTTTTCACCCAGTTGTGTCGCGCTCAATGTTTTCCCTGAGCTGGGAGTCAGCTCAATATGTAAGTTGGTCGGCCAGACGATGAACTGGCCAAATTTAGGGTGATCCACATACTCACCGCCAAACTTTGCCCCTTCTTCGGTCAAAATCCACTTTTCATCTTGGCGAACGATGTAGCCTGCACGTTTGAGATCGGCAAACAGCAGCTTAGCTTCTACCTTGCGCATTTTCGCTAATGCCGACGTCGATATTTTTTCAGACATGTGGGTACCTCATGCTGCTGCAAAATTGAACACTATGTCGTCATAGTAACGTATTGATTTCACGGCTTGAAGTCAGGCAAACAAGATTTCGTGTTACAAATAGCAAAGCCAGCGTATAGGTGCTGGCTTTGTTATTTCGGTAAAAAAGCGAATGTTATTTAATAAAAGCGATGCATCCTTGCAAAATCACTAAATTCACAATGTCGATGAAGAATGCACCGACAATTGGAACCACCATAAATGCTTGTGGTGATGGACCATATCGACTCACGATGGAGCCCATATTCATGACTGCAGTCGGTGTAGCACCTAACCCAAAACCGCAGTGTCCGCTAGCGATCACCGCCGCATCGTAGTTGCCTCCCATCATGCGGAATGTTACGTAGTAAGTGAACATCGCCAACACTGCCGACTGAATAGCAAGAATAATAAGGAATGGGATCGCAAGATCGAAAATATTCCACAATTTCAAACTCATCAAGGCCATGGCAAGAAATAGAGATAGTGCAACTGTGCCAAGAATATCAACGGTTTCTAAATCAACCTTGCGCGCCTTCGTCACTTCCATGATGTTAGTGATAACAACACCAATAAACAGCGCATACACAAAATCGGGAATCATTAGCCACTTGATGTCAAAACTGCTTACCCAACTCTCCAGATACTTCGCGCCTGTCACGCAAAGTAAAATGATGGACAAGCTTTCAACGACTCTTTTCGCTGTGACACGATCTTCCTCATGTTCGTTGTACGTCACCAGTTCAGGGAAACTCTGATGACTTTGATTGGTGCGTCCGTATTCCGATTCCAAGTTGTGTTTGTTTAGTAGCTTTTGTGCAACAGGGCTGCCAATAATCCCGCCCATCACCAAGCCAAATGTAGCAGAAGCCATTGCCACCTCTAGAACATTATGCAAACCATACATTTCTTGAAAAGTTTGCGACCACGCAGCTCCAGTTCCATGTCCGCCAGAAAGCGTAATGGATCCGGCGATCAACCCCATGAGTGGATCTAACCCCAACGCTGTTGCTAAGGACACGCCGACCGCATTTTGGATAAGAATGTAGACCGATGCCACAACTAGGAAGATGAAAACCTTCGCACCGCCTTTAATCAGTTGGGTGTAATTTGCCGCTAAGCCAACGGTTGCAAAAAACATCAGCATAAAGACGTTTTGCAGTGGTAAATCAAAGGAAACATCCACACCGTTTAAGTGCATCGTCGTGATTACGCAAGCGACCACTAGACCACCAACAATTGGCTCTGGAATATTAAATTTTTTTAAGGTTGGTAACTTGGTATTGATGAACTGCCCTAAAAACAACACGCAAATTGCGACGAGGAACGACTCCTGTGGGCCGATAGATATTACCTGATTCATGAGACCTCTTTACTCTACTCTTTCTCATTCATTGAGCACGCGCTCAACGTGAGATAGGTGCCTAAGCCAGTCAGATTGCCTCTCGAAACTTTTGTTTTCTAGGCCTCTTTGACCATTGATTCTCATCAAGTAAGAAATAGGCAGACCTAAAATTATGCTAATTATCATTCAGTGAGAATATTCATTTAGAACAGGCGATAAGTGTATTGATGGGAAGAGAAAAACAACACTTCTCAACTTATGAGAAGCAATTAATTTCCATATAAAACAAAACCTCAAAACAACGACCACATAGGTGGATATTTAGAGCGAATGAGACAGGCGGATACACTAGGTTTTAAATTATTACTTTCTCTCTAACGCACTAGGTGTTATACATATATATAACACCATCTCAACCAAGAGATTCACTCATGACTAATTGGCATGATCGCCAACCGATATTTCGACAGTTGGCAGACCAGATCACGCAGCAAATACTGCAAGGTGTCTGGCAAGAAGGCGATGCTCTGCCCTCCGTCCGTAGCATCTCTGCAGATATGAAAATTAACCACCTCACCGTTATGAAAGGCTATCAATTGCTTGTTGATGACGGGCTAGTGGAGAAAAAACGCGGTCAAGGTATGTTTGTCGCTTCAGGAGCAAAGCTCAAATTACTCGCAGACGAGAAGGCACGTTTTCTTCAGCAACAAATTCCGCAGATAGCCGACACAATACAGCGTCTGGATATGTCACTCGACGAATTCATTCAACAACTAAAACCACACTTGAAAGGTGACCAATGAGCGCATTAGTCAGTGTAAACAACGTCTCCAAGCAATATCAGCAACAAGGAGAAGCACTGCATGAAGTGAGTTTCGACCTACATGCAGGACAAGTACTTGGCTTACTCGGCCATAATGGCGCAGGTAAATCAACGCTTATTAATGCGCTACTCGGCGCACATGAATATCAGGGCACTATTCGTATCAACGGATTTGAACCCATTATGCAACGCGACAAGATAATGCAGAGCTTATCCTACATCTCGGATGTCAACGTTCTGCCAGATTGGATGACCGTTGCTCAACTGCTTCACTATACCGAAGGCGTGCATCCAGGGTTCAATCGCGCCCAAGCAGATACACTGCTTCGTCAAACGGACATCAAACCTCGTGCGCGCATCAAATCTTTATCCAAAGGGATGAAGGTGCAATTGCACCTCGCGATTGTGATCGCGACCAACACCCAAATCCTCATATTGGATGAACCGACACTCGGGTTAGATCTCGTGTATCGCGAGACGTTTTATCGTCACTTATTGGAATGGTTTCACGACGGCGAGCGCGTGTTGATCATCGCCAGTCATGAAGTATCAGAGATTGAGCACTTGCTGACAGATGTTCTGATTCTTAAGCATGGTCGCCCCGTTCTGCAAACCTCGATGGACAGTATCAGTGAAGACTATTTCATTCTTGAAGCCAACGACGAGCACCGCACACAAATTGAAGCGATGAACCCACTCTCGTCACAAAAAGGCCTCGGTTCAACGAAATGGTTACTCAAAGCCCAGTATGCCCAACAAGCAGAAACAATGGGTTCCATCCATGGGGTGAAGTTAGCGGATCTATTTTTAGCATTGCAGAAGGAGGCAGCGTAATGCGTTCAGTTGTCGCGATGTTGCAAAAAGAGTGGTTAGAAAACCCTCTTGTTTTACGTATTCCACTGTTTGTGTTGGCGTGTGGAGTTATTCTCTTTGTGAGTTTAATGAGTAACGACACTCTACAACACAATATGTTTTTCCAAATGAGCTTTGGTGGCGATGTCAGTGACATTCATAAAGAGCTTGGTGATGATGTCAATATGTTGATTACCGGAGGAGCAGGGCTGCTGTCTATCTTGTTAGCCGTTCAGTACTTCCCAAGAACGCTACGCAAAGAACGGGCGGAAGGCAGCATTATGTTTTGGCGCAGTATGCCTGTCAGTGACATAAAAACCCATTTAGTGAAGCTAGGATTTGGCTTATTGGTGATTCCGCTCGTCTGCTCGGTGCTCGTACTCGCTGCAAATTTAATGTTGTGGTTGCTGAACATCTCTACTGATCACCAATTGGCTTTATTGTACCGCCAAGCCTCGTTAGGTTACGTGCTGCTGCATTGGGGAGAGTTTTTAATCAGAATGTTGTTCGCCGGTATTCTGCTGTTACCGCTGGCATTAACTGCGATGGCTATTTCACAAAAAGTGAACTCACCACTGGTCATTTTGTTTATCGCCATTTATGCGCTGCGTTGGATGCCTATCGCACTTTTTGGTTTCTACGGGCTAGATCAGTTTTTCTCCGAAGTGCTTTACCTTCCGCTGCACGCCATTATTACACCAAACCCATTCAATGCCATTCCTCAAGCAGGTTGGTTAAACGTTGGCATTTACGCCTTCATTGGTATTCTTGGTTGGACAGCTAGCCTCAAGTTCAGCCGAACTATCCAATAATGCTTCGTTCAATAAACGACCAAACCAAGTCATAAAAAAACGGTCACAACCAGTGTTGTGACCGTTTTTATTTCGACCTTAGGAGATCATGAACTTAAATTTAACCAAGGAATGAAATGTAACCTTGTAAAATGATTAAGTTAACGATGTCGATAAAGAAAGCCCCCACAATTGGCACCACCATAAATGCCTGCGGCGACGGGCCAAATCGGTTAACGATCGAACCCATGTTCATTACGGCTGTTGGGGTTGCACCCAAGCCAAAACCGCAGTGCCCCCCTGCAATAACCGCAGCATCGTAGTTGCTTCCCATCACTTTGAACGTAACATAGTACGTAAAGATAGCTAAGACGACAGACTGCACAGCTAAAATAACCAAGAATGGAATCGCTAGATCAAAGATATTCCATAACTTCAAGCTCATCAGAGCCATCGCTAGGAATAGAGATAGCGATACCGTACCTAACATATCGACCGTTTCGGCATCTAACTTACGAATTTTGGTCACTTCCAAGAAATTCGTAATGATCACACCAATGAATAGCGCATATACGAAGTCTGGAATCATCAGCCATGAGATTTCATACGTGCTTACCCATTGCTCGACATACTTGGCCCCAGTAACACAAATCAGTAAGAAGAAGAGTTTCTCCACCACTTTTTTCGCCGTTACTTTATCTTCTTCGTATTCATTGTAAGTCACCAACTCCGGGAATTTCTCGTGAGTTTTGGCATCTCGACCACCACGACCATACTCAGACTCTATGCTGTTCTTTTCCACCAGACGCTGCGCTACAGGGCTACCAATGATACCGCCGATGATCAAACCAAAAGTCGCTGATGCCATTGCAATTTCTAAGACGTTATCCAATCCATACACGTCTTGAAAGGTTTGTGACCACGCAGCACCTGTACCATGACCACCAGACAGAGTAATCGAGCCAGCAATTAACCCCATCAAAGGATCTAAACCGAGCGCCGCCGCAAGTGAAACGCCAACGCCGTTTTGTATGATGATGTAAAACGATGCGACAGCTAAGAAGATAAAAACCTTCGCACCTCCTTTCATCAACTGAGTGTAATTTGCGGCCAAACCAACTGTCGCAAAAAACATTAACATAAACGTATTTTGTAATGGCAAGTCGAACTCTAAATCGATGCCGTTGAAATGAAGAGCAGTAATCATGCAGGCTACAATAAGACCACCTACAATCGGCTCAGGTATGTTGAATTTCTTTAAAATCGGTAGCTTAGCATTAATAAAATGCCCCAGGAAAAGCACACTGATTGCGACCAAGAAGGACTCCAGTGCACCTACAGATATTAAATGATTCATATCGCCTCTTATTATTGTTCTCTTCATTCTCCGTAATGAATGAGTGTTAGTTTAACCTTCGTTCAATAGCAAATTTTCTCGCTTTATTGTTTCGAAAATACTCAAAAAGTTGGTGTAGATGCGCCTTAGGCTAGTTTAAGGGGCGCTCCTTAAGCGATGTGTCAGTTTTTACGCTGTTAGCAAGCCCTTAAATGTGAAAGGAGCTGATACAGCTCCTTCAAATGGCCCCTCGCAATACCTGTGCGTTATCGCTTGGGGTGTTGTGTTGTGAGTAAATTCTGGGTGACACTTTCTGAACCACTTCGGGCTCCCTTACTTAAACAGAATGTGTCAATTACTATCAAACAAAGTTCCTTCCCGTTGTAACCGCTAAACGCCGAGAGCGCGTTCAAAACAATTGGGTTTGCCTGTTCCTGTCGTAGCTTTTCAACTCTGGCTCATGGTGTATAAACGAGCCGAATCCAAGGAAACTCTCAGGCTGCAACAAACGTTTTCGTCACAACGGAGCAGGATTATAACATATCGCTGATAATTTTCTTCAATTCAGTGACATTCACCAACCCCATGGTTAAACCTTGCAATGATTAACTGCCTATTATCATTTTCACAGATAAAGATCGAAGCACAGTTACTCAGTAAGCTTCTTAGAAAACGATGCATAGCCAATAACTTCACCGCCGTTCTTATCCAAGAGGTCTTGATAAACGCCCTAGAGAACCAAGCAGCCGAAATATGCGATGTTATCATGATTGCTTTTCGAGACCGATGCCCCGACTTTGGCTGATGAGTACAACCCCAACTATGCATCAGACAAAAACATGTATAATTTTTTATACAAGTTATTCAATAACAAGAGTCCCACATGAACATTCATTCTCTTTGCCCTGCGCTATTACTCAGCGTCGTCTCATCAGCTACAGCAGCTGAAAACATTCGTATTCAATATTCTCCCATAGAGACAACTCATGAAAAAATCGCCCAACAATCGATTCAAAGCAGCGATGTAAACACCATCTTTGTTGAGCTGTCTCAGGCCTACTTTCCATTTGATAAAGCTCTCACGCTGGTTTACGGCGGAGAAGATGGTCCAATGTATGATCCTGATACACACACAATATACGTTCCTTACACTTTTTATTTGGAGTCGCTCAATTACTTCTCCAATAATCAGTATGAAGAACGCTTCGGAAAATCCCCAAAAACAGGGGCGCTAGATACGTTATTGCACACTTTACTTCATGAAGCTGGACATGCTTACATCGAAGATCAAAGCATCCCTGTTCTCGGAAAAGAAGAAGATGCGGTCGATAATTTTGCCACTATTTTAATGATTGACTTCCTAGAAGATGGCGCAGATATGGCCATTAGCGCCGCCGACATGTTCGCATTCGAATCCGACGACAGACCGGACTACTACGATTTTGGCGAGTACATTGACGAACACAGCTTTGATTTGCAGCGTTACTTTTCAACGTTATGTCTGGTGTACGGTAGTGATCCTGAGCAATACAAAGCCTTACTCGATGAAGTAGAAAAAGACTACCTGCGTGATCGCAAAGAGTTCTGCCAATTCAATTACGGCAACATTCGCGACAATTGGCTGCATTACTTGCAAAACAATGAACCAAAAGAAAATTCGCCACGTAAAAGCGATTAGAAAATCTCAAACAAGAAAACCGCAATGACAAAACTCATCATATTTTATGACGGAACCTGCCCGCTTTGTGCCAAAGAGATGAAGGCGCTAAAACAACGCGATGCCAAGCAGCACATCAAAACCGTCGATATCTATAGTGATGCATTCTCAGATTATCCTCAGATAGATCCTGAACAAGCCAACACCATTTTGCACGCCCTCAACGAAAAGGGGGAACTTCTGCTTGGGTTGGACGTGACTCATCGTGCGTGGCAATTAGTTGGTCGCGGTTGGCTCTACGCTCCACTGCGTTGGCGCCTCGTTAAACCTGTTGCTGACTGGCTTTACCTCAAATTCGCAAAGAATAGGTATCGCGTCTCATATTGGTTAACGGGGACTTCTCGTTGCAATAGTGGGTCGTGTTCACGTTAATTGTGATCCCGCTTAAAAATGCTACGACCTTCGTCTAGATTTACAAATTTCCAGTACTTCTGATTGAGTAACTCGGTTAATCTCTAAGCATTACAACAATAAGTATTAACACTTTTATCAGGCAAGCTTATTCAGCTTGTCACTTGTAACGCTGCGCCGAGAGAAGGACGTCTCTATGAATCTGACGATCAGAAAACGACTATATATCCTTTCAATAATTCCAATTCTAACTATGGCAATAGGCATGATGTGGTTCACCTACGTACAAACCACGGCCTACAACGAGCACGAGATTGAGCAAACTCGAAGTCGAATGATGGAGATGAAAAAAGCCGAACTCAAAAGTTACGTACAAATGGCGCGTTCCGCTGTCGAGCCGCTACTCGCACAAAATGCCCCACTGGAAGAGGCTCTGCCTATCTTGAAACAACTAGAGTTTGGTCAATCCGGCTACATCTTTGGTTATGATTCAAAAGGCGTTCGCGTCGTGGTGGGTAAAAACACCAAAGGCATCGGGGAAAACTTCTATAACTTGCAGGACAAGAAAGGCAATTACCTGATTCAGGATTTGCTAAAAAATGCCAAAACTGGTGAGTTCACGACTTATTACTTCCCGAAACTCGGTCAGAGTGAAGCACTACCGAAACTGAGCTACTCAGTCTTTATTCCTGAATGGGACTTGATGTTGGGAACGGGTTTCTACACGGACGATATCGACGCCATTGTGGCAGACATGGAAAAAGCCGCACACGAAGATCTCAACACCACACTGACGGCAATTGCCCTGTTTTGTGCCTCGATTACAGCGATAGTTGCAGTCTTTGCCGTGTTTGTTAACCGCAGCATCATGAAGCCTATTGAGCAGTTTGATGCTTCAATTCACTCTTTCGCGCAAGGCGATGCAGATTTAACCGCGCGCATGGAAGAATCGAGCGTGCCGGAGTTCACCCAACTTAGCCGTAACTTCAATATCTTCGTTGAAAGCCTGCAAGGCATCATTAAGAGCGTTAGCCACGTAGGACAAGAAGTGGTTTCAGAGACCAACGAGATGTCACAGCGTGCATCGCAAGTGGATGAATTAGCTTCTGGTCAACGTGAAGAAACCGAACAAGTCGCAGCGGCAATGACCGAGATGACAGCAACGGCGCACGAGATTTCAAACAACGCTAACCAAGCAGCGCAATCAGCCAGAGACGCCGATGAAAACTCACAACAAGCAAAACACATTGTTGATTCAGCAGCGAACTCTGTCGAAGCACTCGCGCTAGAGGTGTCGGAAGCCAGCACGGTGATTTCTCGTTTAGAGAGCGACGTAAAAAACATTTCTTCTTCTCTGGAAGTGATTCAGGATATAGCCGAGCAAACTAACCTATTGGCACTGAACGCAGCCATTGAAGCAGCCCGTGCAGGCGAACAAGGTCGCGGCTTCGCAGTCGTTGCCGATGAGGTTCGTAAACTGGCGAGTCGCACTCAAGACAGCACAGGCGAAATTCACCAAATGATTGAGCAATTGAAGTCTGGCTCGGATGCGGCAGTGAAAGCCATGGGCTCAAGCCAAGCGCGTGGTGAAGCAACGGTTGAGGAAGCACGAGCAGCCTCTGCCGCACTGCAAGAAATCCAAGCCGCAATTGCTAACATCATGGACATGAACACCTTGATCGCAACGGCAACCGAAGAACAAAGCCAAGTTGGGCAAGAGATTTCACAACGCATCGAAGTCATCTCTCAACAAAGCAGCCAATCGGCGCACCTTGCCAACCAAAACCGTGCAGGCAGTGGTAACCTTAACCACAAAGCTAACGAGCTGTACGACTTGGTGGGACGCTTCACGGTTTAACTTCCTTAACCATACTTAATAGTAGAAACAGCGACGCCTTAACGTCGCTGTTTTTATTTCTGCTATCCTCAAGCGACTTAGCTATAATGCCGCCAACTAAGCACCCACAAGGGCAAAACCAGATGATTACCATGACCACCAATTTCGGTGACATCGAGATTGAACTGAACCTAGAACGAGCACCAGTTAGCTCAAAGAACTTCAAAAAATACTGTGAAGATGGCTTTTACGACGGCACCATTTTCCACCGCGTTATCGACGGCTTTATGATCCAAGGAGGCGGTCACACCGAAGACATGGCAGAAAAGCCAACGCGCGCACCGATCGCGAACGAAGCAAACCGTGGTCTAAAGAACCTTGTTGGCACTATCGCAATGGCGCGTACCGATGCACCGCACTCTGCAACGGCACAGTTCTTCATTAACTTGGAAGACAATGATTTCCTAGACCACACCGCAACGACCAACCTAGGCTGGGGCTACGCCGTGTTTGGTAAAGTGACCGCGGGTATGGATGTCGTAAACCGCATCGCGAAAGTAAAAACGACCTCTAAGCTTGGTCACGATGATGTGCCATGCGATCCAATCATTATCGAGAAAGTGACGATCAGCGAATAAACCCATTCGCCTCTGCAGAGAAATCGTCGCTATAAAACGAAGAAAGCGCCTAACGTCTGATGACTTAGGCGCTTTTTGTTTTTATGACTCAGCCGATTAGTTGGGCTTATAACGAAGTTATTGATAGAAAAGCTCAGCTTTGGCTCCAACCAAATCCAGTTCAGAGCCTTGAAAATCAGCCAGATATTCAGCAACAAGGTTGTACCCAACCCAATACCCCATGTATTTCGGCCAGCGGCTTTCATCGCTGCCAAGAAAGTAAGCGTCGAAGTTGTAATCTAAGCTGGTCAACTTGCCTTTCATCTCAGCGTAGAAAGGGCGCCAATCTTGATCTTGATTTGCTCAAACAAGGTCGGAGTGACGCCGCCATTCACCTTACGTTCGAAGTGACAAGCTAACCCTTCCATAATTAGTACATCACCAAGTGCAACGCCACTTTCTCCCGCTCGCATACGGAACAGGTGATGCAACTCATGCGCTAACACCGCAGCTAGTTCTTTCTCAATAACGTTTTTAATATCTGCACGTTGGGTATTAAGAAGAATCTCCACACGATAGGCGCTTAAGCAATAGCCACCAATCCCCGTCTGCGGTACGTCATTGCGATCAAATGGGCTAATGGTGAGGTCAATGTTGCTTAAATCAAAGTAACTAGAAAGTTGTGAGCTCAGATCATCAAGTTTCTGATGCAAATACTCAGAAATTGGAGACAGTTCTCCCGTCGCATTTAACAGGGTTACGCGATAACTCATTTATCTTCCTTGATAATGTGGCTTAAGAGCAGCGAGTTTACAGTGTAAAGAGTGAGCAGTTCTAGCGATTACATCCCTTTGAACAAACTTTGAGATGCACGGCTCACAGGGAGCTTGTTTTCTCCAACGTGAACAAACATTCTTCCAGCAAAGTCTTTGTTTACTTTGCTAATTTTGCACACTTGCACAACGCTTGAACGGTGTACTTGCCAGAACTGTTCTGGGTTAAGCTGCCCTATCAACTCTTTCAACGAGGTGCGAATCAAATACTCCTGCACTTTGCCTTGTCCTTGTTGGGCATACACAGAAACGTATTTTTCTTCCGCTGTGAAATACAGCACATCAGACGTGCCGATCAGATGAATATCTTCCCCTTGCGTCGCTTTGATCCACTGAAGATATTGCGGCGTTTGTGGAGCAGATAATTGCTGCAGTTGCTCTAACAGGCTGCTCATCTGCACATTACTGCTTTCTTGCTCTCGCTTAGCAAGGCGTATTTTCACTCTTTCACACGTCGTAAGGAGGCGCTCATCCGAGATAGGCTTGAGCAAATAATCGGCGGCATTTTGCTCAAAAGCTTTGATGGCGTAATCATCGTACGCGGTGACAAACACAATCAAAGGTGGATTGGCGAATTGATTGAGTTTTTGCGCTAATGTCATGCCATCCAAAACTGGCATACGAATATCGAGAAACGCAATATCAGGTTGACTTTGCTCAATGGCTTGCAACGCTTGTTCACCATCGGCGACTTTGGCTATCACCTCTAGCTCTGGCCACACTTCAGCTAGGCTTTTATCAAGATGACGCCTCAATAACGGTTCATCATCAGCAATAATGGCAGTAAACCCTGTATTCATTCCTTTCTTCCTTGATTACGATTCCATTGGCCAGCGCAAGCGAACACAAACGCCACCCTGAGCAGACTCACTGATAGAAACCTCTCCTTGACCTGCGAACAAAGCTTCAACTCGCTGCTTGAGATTACTTAGACCCACGCCAGACCCCATGTGCCCACTCACGTGATTCAAGCCAACACCCGTGTCTCTGACTTCAATCCTCAAGTTCTGTTGTTCGCGCTTGATGAGCAAGCTGACTTCACCACCCTCTCGCTTCGGCTCAATACCATGGATGATGGCGTTTTCGATTAAGGGTTGAAGCATCATCGGCGGTAATTCGGTTCTGCCTAGCCCTTCTTCCACCTCAATCTTGTAACTGAGTCGATCACCCAAACGAGTTTGTTGGATGCCTAAGTAAGCCTCAAGTAACGCCGTTTCATTGTCTATGGTGGTGTGTTCTTCGCGTGAGCTTTTGAGCGTTGCACGCAGCAGCGCGGTTAACTGTTCTAGCATCAGCTTGGCTTTATCAACATCTTGCGACATGAGCGCACTGATATTCGCCAAGGTATTGAATAGGAAATGCGGTTCAATCTGGCTTTGCATCTGCTTAAGCTGACTTAGCAACAGCGCACGATCTTGCTCTGCTTTCTCGCGCTTGATGGCTTCCAACTCTCGTTGAGCAACCGCCTCTTTCTCACGCGAGTAAAAATAGAAATAACACATACCGCTAAACAGTAATCCCATTAAGCCAACAGGGATCATATCGGAGATACCAAAATACTCTCCGAGCCAAAATTGCGCATTAATCACCCCAAACAATAAACAGGCAACAAGCGAACACACCACTTCTATCATACGTGGGATGGCTGGAAACAAACGGTCAATCAACCATGAGAAGAAGATAGCCGAATAGCCAAATCCGAAGCTAACCGCCACATGAATGTAAAATGGACCGCCCCAAACCGAGAGCGTCATTGCTGCGATAAAGAGACAAAATGCCGTGGTCACTAATAAGCTACGCGGCCATCCACTTTTCACCACTGATTTTGCTGAACACATTTAGAATTTCCCTTTGATGTTAAATACAATCATATGCTTATCATTGATTTGTGCGTAAGCAGATTGGTCGTCTCCGGTTAAAAAGCGTGCGGCAACTTCCACTTCTACACTTTGATCGCCAGTATCAATCCATTGGTAGTTAAGCCACTGCGTGACAATCACACCACCATCTTGCGGCGACAACATCACATCCAACGTAGGGGTTACATCACTTAGCCAGCCCATATCCGCTTTACCGTTCCATGCAGCCCACGCTTCCAAATCCCAACTCCAGTGCAGCATTAGGTTATGCTGAACGATATTGGCATGCTGAAACCCTTGGGCGTAGCTTGTCGCAAGTAGAGCGCTGCTAGCCAACAGAGAGTTGTTAGGTTCAGGGATCTGAGAGAGTAATTCGCCACGCTCTATTGCTTGTTGCCATTCGCTTTTCGACCATGCTTGGCTGTCGTACCAATATTCAGCAATCACGTTGTGTCCGGCTTGGTTTGCCCAATTCACCCCAACTAAGGCTTGGAATGCGCTGCCCTGCTCCTCAACCGAAACGGGTTGGTAAAGATCATCCTGATGAAACTGATAGCCAACATTTTGCTTTTGCCACAGCATGGAACCGTGCATGGCGATGGATTCATCCCACACCGCAATGGCACTGGCTCCGAGTAAACCTCGGCGCACATCATCGTAATAACCAATAAGTTGATACTCGGTATCACCCACCAGCGCATAACGACGAATACCAACACCTTGCTGCTCTGCGGCTTGATCCAGTGCACTTTGGTCTTGTTGCCCCCAACTTGAATCCGTTGCAATCACCGTCCACTCGCCTGCCATATCGTAGTGTGAGAGTGAAAACACACCCGCACCTTCTTCTGCTACTAAGCCAACAGGGTTTTGTCGATACGGCTTAAACAGATCCAAAGGTCGGTAGCCATAACCCACGCCCCAATCCACGCGCAACTTACCCAAACTCACATCAAGAGTGGTATCTCCGACTTGCCACTCCCCTAGCCAAGCCAGCTCTCTAATCAGCAATTGGTTATCAGCTTCACTCCACCAATCACTCTTTCCTTGTTGATTGAGGTACAAACCTTGGCTGTACAGAGCAAACAAGCCACTGAAGTTCTGATAATTCACCTGCACATCCAACAGTGCATTAAGTGAATCACGAGAACTGCCCTGCGCCTGCATAAATGCGCTGTCACGCTGCTTGGCAGTTTCGTAACTGACAGCCCAATCCCACTCAAAACTCAGCTCATCATTGGCAAAAACAGGGGCTGACGCGCCCACACACAATGAGGCAGCAATCAACAAACTGGTGCTTTTGTTAAGGTTAGGCTGGCGCGATTTCATGTGTCTTCCTTGCTCGTTTTAATGGTTCTATTTACGAAGCTCAGACTAAAGCTGAGTCGTGTTGGCTTTTGGCAAATAACTTGGATTGTAGAACTTGTTATCCAGCTGCCAAGGCACGATTTCTTGGTACTCGATAACGGTCTTTTTGCTCGGCTGAATGCTATCAAGCAAAGTCATCTCACTGACGTAGTCTTCGCCATTGTCGCTTGCACGTCCGTATTGCGCTTGCTTGGCGAGTTTGCCAGAGCGCAAGTAGAGATCAGCTTTAATTGGAAACGCATCTTGCTCAGACAACCATAAGTCGATCTTCTGATAGCTCGCCCCTTTGGTTTTCGCGGTTAAGGCAAGGTGATAAGCCGCAACACTTTCTCCATTCACCGAAACAGTTTCTGTCGCTTTCCATTCACCTTGATAATCTTGGCTCCACGTCAGGGTTGAGATGTCGCCGATAGACGCTTCACCAAGCAGCTTCTGCATTGGCGTAATGCGAATCGGACGGCGGCTCTTTGGCATTTGCAGCCAGTAGTTGTCGCCCATCATCAACATCTTTTGCCCTGCTTCAACCGCTGATTTGAATACCACCAACGATTCACGATTTGGACGCGTGTACACGTGGTAAAGGCGAGTTTTATCTAACTCTTGGTCTTGATATAAGCGCACCAGTGACACCACTTTGGAGGAATCATCTTGCAAGCGGTAGCTGTCGGCTTTTTCAATCAATTGCGCGACTTGCTGTGCATCTAACGCTGTTTCATTCGCACTGGCATTCATGCTTACAACGCCGCTTGCCGTCAGCAATGCAATTGGTAATAGTGATTTGAAATTAAACATAAATCAGTGCCTCCGTAATTGGCTTGTTCACCCCTTTGCGCGCCGAGAAAAACGCCGCAACCAAACAAATCATCAATACTGCGAATCCTGCTATAGCCACCAGCTCCCAAGAGAAGTAAATCGTTAATGGGTAACCTTCTGTGCGTCCTGGCGGTGGCGGCATTTGCACATCCACGACCATCAGTAAGACGGTGACTAACGCAGTAAACAAAGCGCCGATTAAGCTGCCAATCACGGCAAGTAACCCTGCTTCGCGCAAGAACCCAGCAACAATTTCGCGAGGGTAGCTACCAAGTGCTGACAAGGTGCCAATTTCACGGGTACGCTCGGTGACCGACATGGTCATGGTGTTAAACAGCGCGACAAATACCACCAGTGCCATTACTGCACCCATGATGCCGAAGATACGGTCGTACAAATCTTTCACTTTGAGATAGAAGAACGCGCGCTCTTGCCAAGGCGTAATCTCAATATCTTGGTCGCCAAAGTTCTGCTTTTGCTTACTCAGCACCGAAGCCACTTGTTGCTCGACTTGGTTAGTTAAACTGGTATCGAACAGGAAGACAGATAACGCACTGACTTTGTCTGAACCGAGCAACGATTGCGCGCTGTTGATGTGTATGTAAAGTTGGCGTTTATCAAGCTCAGGCACGCCAGTTGAGTAGATGCCACGTACTTTGAAGTCATACGCATTCAATGCACCGTCGGTTGTGGTCGCCAGCAAGGTGATCCAATCGCCAACGTGCACGCTTAAGTTGTTCGCCAAATCAACGCCAAGCATCACTTCCGGCTCTGCTGGGTCATAACGCGATGCATGAATGTTGGACAGCGTTTGTCCTTCGCGCACATCCAAAAACGGTCCTTTCATATCGAATTCGCGCTCGTTCACGCCAATACCGATAAAGATCGATGATTTGTTGCCGTTGGAAATCAAACCACTGAACTCAACTCGTGGCTGCACGCCTCGCACTTCGTTTAAGCCAATCAATTGCTTGGTGATGTCGTCGGCGTGAGTTAAACCGTTACTCAGTGGCATCTCTTCTTCTTTAGCGAAGTAACCCGGCGTGGTTAACGTCAGATGCCCCGTGTCACGTGCTGTCGATTCTTTCAAACTGTCGTAGGTGTAAAGACCAAAACCACCCGCACTGGTTAACGCAAACACGGCAATGGCGATGATCAGCATCGACAACAAACTGCGGCGGCGATTGCGTTGCAGGTTCAACCAAGCAAGGCGAACGGAAACTGGAATTAGCTTGCCCATGAAACCTCCTCCACACTTGCGTGCGTTTGGGTAATTTTGCCATCCACCAATTCAATGGTGCGATCACAGCGGGATGCCATACGAGGGTCGTGTGTGGCGACGATAAAAGTGGTGCCAAGCTCATGTCCAAGCCCTTTCATAATGTCGATGACCTTGTTGGCAGTTTGGCTATCAAGACTTGCGGTTGGCTCATCAGCAATCACCAACGCTGGTTTGTGCACTAACGCACGAGCAATTGCCACGCGTTGCTGCTGACCGCCAGATAGGTTATCGGGCATGTGATGAATAAACTCACCCAAGCCAACGTGTTCTAGCATTTGTGTGGCGAGCTCGGTTTGTTCTGCTTTTGAAAAACCGTTGAGATGTAGCGGATAAGCCACGTTCTCTAACGCTGTCATCACAGGGACAAGATTGAATTTTTGGAACACAAAACCAAGCTTTTCACGACGCATTTTCGCCGCCTGCATTTGTCCGGTTGGGTATGGGCTGCCTGCAAATGTCACCTGACCTTGGTATTGAGTATCCAGCATGCCAAGCACGTTAAGTAAGGTGCTTTTGCCTGAGCCAGACGGTCCGCACAATGCCACCATTTCGCCGGAAAACACTTCACCAGAAACGTCTCGTAATGCACGCACCGTTTGGCTGCCAAGGGCGTAATCGCGGCTAAGTTGATTAAAAACAATCATGACGCCTCCCTAATATTTCGCTAGCAACGCTTTCGCGGTTTGCGTTTCTAGATTGCTGTCGCCCAACTTCTCCATTTGCGCTAACCATATTTTGGCTTGTTGAACATCTTCAGCGCGCAGTGCCGCTTCAATGGCGTAGCGATAAATCCACGAAGTAGCCGCGAAAGGTTGTTGGCTAAAACTCGGTTCATCGAGCAGAGAAAGGTACAGCTCGTAGCCACGCTCAAAGTGATTGAACATATCTGGCAGAGAAGTAAAGGTAGTGGCTGCCATGGCGGTGGCTAATTGATATTCCGGCAAGCCTTGTAAGCGCTGTTGTTCTTGCAGTGGTACTGGCTGATTCGCCATTAGATCCAAACCTTTTTGGATTGTGGCAAGACCGCGCTCGGTGAACTTCATCTTGTTCCAAGGCATAAACGCCTCACGACCTTGCAACGTCTCTGCACTGCCTAAATACACCAAGGTCACTGGCGTTGCGCCTTGCTCTTCGAGTTGTTTGGATAATTCGCCGTAAACGGTATCAACTAAACCAGAGTCACCCTGCGCCGCTTGGTTGAATTGACTGAGTGTGCGCTCGCTTGGGTTAGCCAGAGCCAGATTGCTGCTGAGTGCAAATGCGGCGATAAACGTACTTGCCAGTTTAAGAGCTTTGATTGAGCGAGATTGAGAAACCATCATGTACTGTCCTTAGTTGAACGTGATTTGATGGTTTCAGATTAAGGGAGAAGATCGCACGCTGCTTTTACATGCGACCAATGGCAGTTATGCGGAGTGAATGGTATTGAGAGAGGATGAATGACATTCACTTAAACAGAAAATACAATTCCGCTCATTCGTAACTCTACATTTTTACGGCAGTCACAATAAAAACACTGGCTTAAAATCTGAGGCTAGTGTATTTATCCATCCCACAGCTACCCATAACAGACAGTGTCGCACTCTCCTTTCTTACACACCTTTGCATGGTGTCTGTTGTTTCCAAATCGAGATTCTTAGCATCGGAATAGTTTGAACTCTTCGAGTTTTAGTTGTTTTCGCACTCAAAATAGGTGCGTTATTAGGTCGTTGAAAATGAATAAGCGTTATTTCCCAAGAGTTGATTTGCCACTACTCATGGCGATCATTCCGATCATGCTGTTAAGTTCGCTCACTCTCTGGAGTGCCAGTAGCTTTAATGAGGCGATGCTCTTCAAACATTTGGCGCGCTGCGGACTGACATTAGTTTGTATCTTGGTCATGTCCTCGATTCCAGCGTCCAGCTATCAACGCTCAGCTCCATATCTCTACATTATTGCGGTTGCGCTGCTACTTGCTGTCGCTTTATTTGGTGATAGCACCAATGGCTCTCAACGTTGGCTCGATATCGGCTTCTTCCGCTTTCAACCGTCTGAGCTAATCAAACTTTCCATTCCAATCATGATCGCCTGGATGCTGCATATTGAAGGAGGTCGACCAGACAGTCGGAAAATTGCGTTTTGCTTACTTATTACAATGATTCCTGCCGGGTTAATCGCGCTACAACCGGATTTAGACGGTGCAGTTTTTACCATCATTTATGCATTGTTCGTTTTGTTTTTGGCTGGCATGAGCTGGAAAATAATCTGCGGGTTTATTGCGAGCATTTTAACGTTAGCACCTATTTTATGGTTCTTCGTTATGGAAACCTATCAAAAGAGCCGTGTAACACAGTTCTTGCACCCTGAGTCCGATCCACTGGGTTCGGGCTACCAAATCATACAATCTTTGATTGCGATTGGCTCAGGCGGTATGAAAGGTAAAGGTTGGATGAATGCAACGCAGGGAACACTTGGGTTTATTCCAGAAAGTCATACGGACTTTATTTTTTCGACCTATGCAGAAGAATGGGGCTTTGTTGGCAGTTTAGTCTTACTCGCATTGTACTTGTTTATCACTGCACGCGTTATGTTGCTTGCATGTCAGTCTGACCACTTTTTTAGTCGGCTGGTAAGTGGCGCATTAGCGATGAGCTTTTTTCTGTATGCTTTTATCAATACGGGCATGGTGAGTGGCTTGTTGCCAGTAATGGGTAGCCCACTTCCCTTCTTTAGCTATGGCGGCACGGCGATGCTAACTCAAGGTATCTGTTTTGGTGTAATCATGTCGCTGTGTTATTCCAAATATCGTAACGCATAGCTCTGCTTGAGAAAAAGCGATCAAAAAAAGGCTTCCCTGAGGAAGCCTTTTTACAACGATATGAGCGAATTAATTACAGCTCTGCGTTGTGGTAAACCTGCTGAACATCATCACAGTCATCTAGAAGATCTAGGAATTTCTGGAACTTCTCAGCATCTTCACCCGATACAGGCGTATGAGTTTGCGGAACGAATGTGATTTCTTCAACATCGATCGTTAGATCTGGGAATGCACCGTTAAGCGCAGTTTTTGTTTTGAAGAATTCAGTGTGAGGTGCGAATACAGTGATAACACCGTCTTCTAGCTCAACGTCAGTAACGTCTACGTCTTCCATCATTAGCGTTTCTAGGATGATTTCATCATCGTCGCCTTTGAACTGAAATACCGCTTGGTGATCGAACATGTGAGAAACCGAGCCCTCAACACCAATTTTCGCACCGACTTTCACAAAGCATTGGCGTACATCTTGGAAAGTACGGTTGCCGTTGTCTGTTAGACAGTCAACGATAACGCTAGTACCGCCAGGACCGAAGCCTTCGTAACGTGCTGGAGTGTAGTCTTCACCACCGCCACCGTTCGCTTTGTCGATCGCTTTATCGATAACGTGCGCAGGAACTTGGTCTTTTTTCGCTTTTGCGATCAGGTGCTTCAAAGACAAGTTCATGTCTGGATCACCACCACCGTTTTTCGCGCACATGTAAATTTCTTTACCGTATTTGGAATAAACTTTAATTTTCGCGCCTGCAGTTTTCGCCATAGAGGCTTTGCGCACTTCAAAACTTCTTCCCATCGGGATGTCTCTCTAAATTCAAATTTAATGCGAAGGATTTTAGCAAAAAGCGAAACCTTTTCAATTTCGCTTAGCAAAGGAATAGGGAGGTTACCTCATTCGTCGCATTGGATTGAACCATTGCCACGGTTCGCGTTAAGCGACACCCATTACTCGTTTGTACTTTTCGACCGATTGCTGGAAAAACGCCTTTTCATCAGCATCGTTAATCTTGGACAACTGTTCTTCTATTGCTTCAGGACCAGATTTGGCCTCTCTGAGCTTCCAAACCAAAAACGACGCCTGCTTATCCAGTTCGATTTTGTTTTTTTCGTCAGGCGGCAATAGGGATAGATTAAACGACATTCACAGCCTCAAGGTACTTTAAATACTAGCCGGGCACTATATCACACAGAGTTACAATTACAGAATAGAAACGCACTTAACTTGATCGATTTCAAGTTAACTATTTAGGCACAGCGCTGATTTTCAGTGCTTTTGGTAAATGCTGTTCGAATATTTGTTGTAATCGAGTCTTGGTAACGGGTTTAGCCACGAACTCGTTCATCCCAACATCGAAGCAATGTTGCTGATCCTCTTTAATGACATTGGCACTTAGCGCAATAATTGGAACGTGTTTCCCCCACTCTCCCATTTTTCGAATTCGCTCCGTAGCAATAAACCCATCCATCACAGGCATTTGGCAGTCCATAAAAATCAAATCGAAAGGCTGCTGATCACACAGCTGCAATGCTTCTTCGCCATGGTTGGCGACACTCACTCGCACACCCAGTTTTTCTAACATGATGCGAACTACCTTCTGATTGACGATGGTATCTTCAACAACCAATACCCAAGGTTTATCGTTATCTTGAGGGCTGATTTCGTTGTCTTCCGCTTTCGGGAAATCTAATACATTAAGTTGGTCGGTATAGGTCGATTGCGCATTTATTACAGCAACAGGAATCGAAAATTCAAAACAGCTTCCCAGCCTAAGCTCACTTGTTAGTTGTATTTCCCCTCCCATCAAGTTAACCAACTGTGCAGCTATCGCCAAACCAAGCCCTGTCCCACCATACTTTCTGGTGGTACTACCATCAGCTTGTTGGAAGCGTTCGAAGATTGCTTGTTGGTGCTCTTTCGCAATACCAATACCAGAATCCACAACTCGAAACCGGATATGAGCGGTCTCTCCATCAAGTCGAGATAACGCTACAAGAAGCTTCACATGGCCGCGCTCGGTAAATTTAATCGCGTTGCTCAACAAATTGTTCAGAACTTGTTTCAATCGTGTGGCATCACCTTGCACTTCCATTGGCAAGTGAGGATCAATATCGCTGAGCAGCTGTAAGTTTTTCTGCTTGGCTTTGACACTATGTAAACTGATGACATCGTCAAGTAGCTCGCGAAGATCATAGCTCGTGTATTCCAGCTCTACTTTGCCAGCTTCAACTTTAGAGAAGTCCAAAATGTCGTCGATGATCGTCATTAGTGAGTGAGAAGAACTGTCAATGATCTCTACAAACTCTTTTTGCTGGGGATCGAGGTCGGTGTCATTGAGCAACGACGACACACCAATAATGCCATTCATCGGTGTGCGGATCTCATGGCTCATAGTGGCAAGAAACTCACTTTTTTTACGATTAGCGACTTCTGCCCTATCGCGTTCAGCCTCTAACTCAGTCTGGTGCTCTTTCACTTTCTCAACACTTCGGTTGTATTTCTCTGCCAAAACACTCACTTCATCAAAGCACCATCGTTTAGGGAGAGTCACTTTACTCGGCACTGTACCGCCACGAAAATCGCTCACCGCACCAGACAGCAATTGTAACGGATTGACCAACAAGCGAAACGCCACCCAAAGAACACCAATGATGAGGACAAGAATTTTGATCGCTTCTGTCGTAAGTAGAAAAAAGAACTGCTGCCAAAGATCTTCATATATCGCGCTAAGATCCGATTGAACCGTTAATATCGCGAGATCATACGTTTTATCGCCGACCCGATACTGCATCGGCCAGCTTCTCTCGACAACATCCTCAGAAAGCGCCGAACCTAATTCAATGATAACTTCGTCTTCACTAGCAATACGTAAGTAGTCCACCGAGGGCATACGCATTGCACCTTGAGCTTGTGTCAGCAACAGCTCCCTATCCTCTACCCACAAACTCGCAGAAAAGCTCGATAAATAGCTAGACTCAACCTGCTTTAATTCAACATCTAAATGGGCTAAATCTTCGTGAAAAACTCGATATAAGCTCACTGTAGAAATGATGACCGTAAAGATTAAACTCAACGTTAATACCGCCAACATAAGTTGGTTGCCGATACTAAAACGACGTTGAGATCGCTCTTTTTCATCCATATGAAACCGCTCCGATAAACTTGCGCTACTCTAAATATAGCTACGCACAAATAATAATCGAGGATACGATGAAAAGACTTCTACTTAGATTGGCTTTTAGCTTAATTGTTGTAAGTTCTCATGTGACCGCAAATCAAGTGAACTATTACGTCATTGCTGAACAAGCTCGACCATTTCAAATTGAACAACAGGGACAAATGCACTCCGGAATTGTGACCGATATCGTCAGCGCTATCTTCGCGGAGTCGGATTACCAAGTGAATTATCATACTTATCCATTTAAACGTATGATTTCCATATTGGAAGAAGGCGCTGAGCCAAACTGGTTAACTTATGGCAGCCCGAACTGGGGCAAGGTGCAATCGGAAAATTTATCTGAGGAGCCCATTTACACTGTAAAACATGTACTGGTGTCGAGTAGCGAGAAGCCTTTAGAATTCAAAAATATGGATACGATGCATGGTCGTTCTATTGTATTACTGCTGGGGTTTGATTATCCAAATTTAACACCGTTCTTTGAAAATGGCAGTGTCAATGAAATGCGTGTGAAAGACTACAACGCCGCATACCGAGTGATAAGCCGAACCCCTGGAGATACAGCTTTTGTCGAGATGGAATCCCGAGTCCTTTACAACTTAAAGCGACTCAATTTGCCGTTAGAGAATTTTCAGATACAGCCTTTCAGCTCGGTTATTCCTGACTACTCAAT
This sequence comes from Vibrio sp. 2CM40D, assembly GCF_023161825.1. NCBI lineage: Bacteria > Pseudomonadati > Pseudomonadota > Gammaproteobacteria > Vibrionales > Vibrionaceae > Vibrio > Vibrio sp. 2CM40D. The sequence continues at coordinate 614,953 of NZ_JALNTL010000002.1, read as the reverse complement.
CTACCTAGCTTTTTCACCTCAAATGCAACCAGAAACTCAAAATTACATCAATACACGACTCGTTGAATTAAAAGCCTCAGGGGAAATTGATGAAATCATTCAAAAGTATCAATGAATCAACTCATTAACAAAAACGCCAACGATGATACGTTGGCGTTTTTGTTTCTGGGAAATCTGTAGCACTTACTTAATGTGGTTAACAAACTTAGGATCAAACATGTGCCCCAATTTACTCGCCTTGGTTTGCAGGTAATGTTGATTACTTGGGTTATTCCCTTCTTGTAATGGCACTCGTTCAATGACGTTAATATCAACCGCTTTTAAGGCGGCGAGCTTGCGTGGGTTATTCGTCATTAGACGCACAGCGTCAATCCCCAAATGCTCTAGCATTCCTTTACAGAACGCGTAATCACGCATATCAGCGGCAAAACCTAAACGCTCATTTGCTTCCACGGTATCTGCGCCATCATCTTGTAAGTGATAGGCACGAATTTTATTAATCAAGCCGATTCCACGCCCTTCTTGACGTAAATAAAGCAGCACGCCACATCCCTCTTTGACGATGTTTTGTAGCGCTCTATTAAGCTGAAAACCACAGTCACAACGCGTGCTAAATAGAGCATCTCCGGTAAGACACTCCGAATGCAACCGAATAAGTGGAGCTGCACTTTTTGTTGGCTCACCATAGACCAGAGCAAGATGCTCTTTATTTGTCGCGGCTTCAATAAAGCCGTACATCATAAATGTGCCCCACTGGGTGGGCAATTTGGCTTTATCGATAAACTTCACGAGATTGTAAGGCTCAACATGTCTCAGCTCTGCCCGCACATTCATCAGAATCTCTCCTAGATGATTTTCTCCTTTACCATCTCCCCCGTCTCCCCAAAAGGCATCTTTATGAGAATGCTCTGTTAGGCAAGCGTTACCCGTTCTCATCAATTGCTGCGCTAATGGTGGATTTTGTAGAAACTTTTCCCTAACGATGAAAGCCATAACAGCCAACTTTATATCGTCCCAATCGCTTCTGACAAAGTGTTCGTATTTGCGGCTTAAAGCAAACGCTTCGTCAGGGGTGCTTGCGTGCTGAATTTTACTTTGCAACTGAGCATCGAGAAACTTTTGGGCTTGGTAATAATGTTCGCTGGTGGGCCAAGTTTGGGAGGAGATATTGACTGGGGCATGGCAAAAATTTGAGAGAAAACCGTGGGGCTCATCGGGCTCATAAAAAAGGATTTGATCAACCATACTTGCGCTCCTTGCTTTGTGGTTGCGATAATCAACAAAAAGCATATCGCTACTGATATATCTAGTAACACAAGGTCAGATTGTCAAACTTCTTCGGGACGGGACGTGAGTGTGAAACTCGTGCTTTTGAGGCGCAAGACAGATAAATGGAGGGTTTGAATAAGAGAATAATAGAGTGAAAAAATAAAAAGGGCAGTCCGTCGACTACCCTATGGGTTGCTAAACCAACCTGAGGCGATCAGTGTATCAAGCCAAGCTCCCTTGCTTCTTCAACGGTCAACCCACTTTCACGGATCTCACGTAACGCTTCAATGCGTCTTCTGGCTTCTGCTGATTTCACTGTTTTCTCTGGCTTCACAACGGTTTCCTCATCAGGTAATTCCCATTTGTGAGCGATGTTGGTCATCTCGTCATGGTCGATAGAATTAATAGACATATTTCCTCCGAACACACCATGTTTTCGATGCGTAATCTATAGCAAAACCGGAACAAGGTGGTAAGAAAAACTGTAGGGAAATGTGACCCCTCCCGCCCTTTCGTTAACTCCTTAATAGATTCATCATTTAAGTTTTGCCAAGGGACAAATTTACGATTAAATTTGAGTAATTCCCCCTACGAAAAGTGTGCTGATCTAGCTCTCAATTCTGCTCTTCTTTAGCTTTATCAACGACGAATTACACCACTTCCTGTTTCATCTAACTTTCGAGTCACTTCACTGATTCATGGTTTGATACTTTCTAAAAACCGCCACACCTGATAATGATAATAATTATCTTTTAGATTGGTTAGGTGTTTATATGGATGGTATTAACTTAAGTCATGCATACCACAATGACCCGGTCATCCAGATCCGAGATTTGTGCGTCGATTACATCACTGATAATGGTGATTTTAATGCGGTAAAGTCCGTCAGCCTTGATATCGGCAAAGGCGAAGTATTTGGTCTTGCCGGTGAATCTGGATGTGGTAAAAGCACAATCGCATTCTCAATAAATCGTCTTCATAAGCCGCCAGCGTTCATTTCTGGCGGTAAAATATGGTTTGATGGCAAGGATATCCTTAGTATCTCAGACTCTGAGCTGACCGCTCTAAGGTGGAGTGAAATCGCCATGGTGTTCCAGAGCGCGATGAACTCACTCAACCCTGTCTTAACGATACAAGAGCAATTTGCAGATGTGTTACGACACCATCAAGGCCTCACTAACGCTCAAGCAAAAGATAGAGCAGAAAAGTTGTTGGACTTGGTCAATATTCCTCGAGAACGCTTAGCAGAATATCCTCATCAATTTTCAGGAGGAATGCGTCAGCGGTTGGTGATAGCCATTGCTTTGTCTCTAAATCCAAAACTGATCATTATGGATGAACCCACAACAGCATTAGATGTAGTGGTACAGAGAGAAATTTTACAGCAAATTTATCAGCTTAGAGATGAGTTCGGTTTTTCAGTCCTCTTTATCACTCATGACCTGGCACTCATGAGCCAACTATGTGATCGAATTGCAATCATGCGTCACGGAGAAATCGTCGAAGTCAATCGAGCATACGATATACGCAATCATCCTCAACACCCCTACACGCAAAAGCTATGGGCTTCTTTCCCAAACATCCATGACGTCCACAAACAACCAGAGTTACAAGGAGCGTAACCATGAGCCAGCCTATCATCCAAATGAAAAATGTGATTAAAGAATTCAAAGTGGGCGGTGGTTTAGCGAAAGAGGAAACCTTTCGTGCGCTTCAAGGAGTGACTTTTGATCTGTACGCAGGAAAAACCTTGGCTTTGGTTGGAGAATCAGGCTGCGGTAAGAGTACTTGCGCTCGCTTAATAACCAAAGTCTACCCTGCAACGCAAGGCGAGATCCTTTTCAATGGCACTGACATAAATGAGATCACGTCACGATCGGCTCTACAAGAATATCGCAGTAAAGTACAAATGGTGTTTCAAGATCCGTTTGGCTCTCTCAATCCAACTCATACCATTCGCCATCACCTAACACGTCCTTTAAAAATTCATAAACAAGTCAAAAACGAGCGCGACATCCCAGCCCGCTTGGAAGAGCTCCTAAAGCTGGTGGAACTACCAGAAGAGACACTGAATAAGTTCCCTCACGAACTCAGTGGTGGGCAACGTCAGCGAGCAAACTTAGCAAGGGCTTTAGCGGTAGGTTCGCAAATCATTCTTGCGGATGAGCCTACGTCTATGCTGGATGTTTCTATTCGCTTGGGAGTGTTGAATTTAATGCAACGAATGAAGCAAGAACTGGGAATTGGTTTTTTATACATCACTCATGATCTGGCGACTGCGCACTACATCGCGGAAGAAACCGCAGTAATGTACAAAGGGCAAATCGTTGAATGGGGCGACACTCATTCAATACTTAAGAACCCGCAGCATCCTTATACTAAGCTGTTGATTTCTGCCGTTCCTGATCCTGACTTACCTTTTGGTAACTTAGTGAAAAATGAGCCAAACTATTCGATAGATGCCGATGAAATTCGTCAACGTAGCAGCATAATTGTCGACGAATTTGATCAAATAGGGCCAAATCACTATGTAAAACAATGGACTGAGGCAGCGTAATGGATTTGAGTACTTGGCAAGATCAAATAGCCATGTGGTACGAACAGCGGAAACATGATCAAGTAGAAAAATTGGAAACGATCTTATATCAGGTGCCTGATGACGTGTTTGGACCCGAATTGAGTGATCTTCAAAGTAAAGCGATTGCTTGCTGGTTGGATGGATGTTTACGCGTGTTTCAACATGCAAGGTACCAAGACCCTCAGAAAGCATATCAAACCTTGCTTTATACGAGTGCAAAGCTTGAACAAGCAGCATGCCAAGTCTCGACTGATATTCTGATCAAAGATTGGTGTTTGAGACGACTTCAGCATCTTACCGTTGTGGCGTTAGAGTTTTGTAATCAGCAGTGTGATCAAAACAAGTGGCAGGAACAAGCCCATAGCTTAATCGAATCACATGTTGCGTTGATGCGTTCATTACATTGGAATGAACCTAAGAAGCATGATCAAGGTTTGCCTCATTAGTCCGGAAAAATGATCAAGGCTTAATTAGCGGAATTTTAGGTAAAAAAAAGCGAGTTTCCTGAGGAGAAACTCGCGAAGTCTATTCAGAATGAATGTAACAATATGAGCCAATCTATTAATCATCAGAAAGGACAAAAGGTTGTCTATTCGGGATAAATAGTAGTATTAGGCTTGGCTTCTAATGTCAGTGGTTTGTAAGAGTTAAGTCTGTTTTTTATCATCGAAAGACATTGTTACATTTCAAACCGATACATCACACCTATAGCTTGATACACATCAAGCGACACTTTTAAATCGCCATTTCATCCAAGGCACGAAATACCATTTCATCCATGTGACCATCGAAGATTTGACGACAAACTTTCCGACGCACCGCTAACCCCGCAATCAAGCGCTCGATGGTAAGATGCTTAACATCGTTCTGGGTGTTAAACAGCTCGACGGTTTTACTTAATGTCTCATAAGGAATCGGCTCATCCCCTACCCTTAGCCAGTCGAGCTTCTCTATGTAATCTGAGCACTCTTCTTTGATTGAGGCATACGAGTGCCCTGTCATCGCAGACAAAGCCGTTATACTGCGTTCTAGAGCCTCTGGTGAGGTGTATTTAGATAGAGTAATGGTGATCTCATCAGCATTGATCTCTACCAAATGCTTTCTTTGCTTCACGCGTCTCCCTAAATTTCCTCTTGGAGACGGTGCTTTGCGTTGAATAGGCTCAAATTCGCCGTCTATGATGCCTGAGAGCTCCTCAAGCTGTTGTCGGGTTACCATCTCATTACGAAGTGGATTTGGCAGCGTAGGCGCCATGTTACGCTTTCCTGCGTTGGTCGTTCGCGCTCGCGAGTAACGTAAGACCTCTTCGACATCACATTTGATGTCGATCTGGTAGTCCATCACTTTGTCATTTTCGATCATGGTTTCGATCGTCAGGTGATAACCCCACAAATTAACGACGAATAGATCATCATTCCCTTTTTTTTCAGACAAACGCTTTAGTTCTCGGATCAGATCCATGGAGAAACGTCGCCATTCAATGTTACGTGCAAGTTTCTGGTTTAACTCACTCAATAGCATGCAATCCGTGTGACGACGAACCATGCGACTACGGAAGAAAGAGTACAGTTGAAACACCAAAGTATGTTGTTTCAAGATCTCTGGCGGAAACAAGAAGAAATAATCGCGCGTTAACAGCTCTTCATAAAACGAAGGTTCCCAAACTAAAATATATAAGTTTGGCTTGATACGAATTTCACCATCGCTTCCCTCAACTGGTGCCTCTTCAGAGGCTGTGATGGTTCGAGCAAGAAAACGAAAACGATCACTTTTGAAGCCCTCTGGCATGTTTTCACTTAGCCAACGTCCAGTAAGTTCATGGAGCTGAAAATCAGTGAATTCAATGCGATCAATGCTATCGCGAATGGAATCACGAGCTGGGCCACTGTCTTTTTTGCCTCTGAGCGACAAAATATCAGTGATGTATAGCGGCGTTTTGTTTGGTACGTGAGCCGCATCAAGCTGATACTGATCTTTGTGATGATCATGATATTGAACCGTTAACGTGAAGAGAGCGAACAGGGTCATGAGATCATCCACAGTCATGATATTTTTGGATGATCGCGTCTCAATAACGGCTTTTGTGCCAGAGATCGACACCATGGATTTCTGATAACTTTTTCGAGTTCTTGGTGGCGCAAGTGCTTGGTCAATTATCCCAGCCCAATTTGTTGGAGATACAACAAATTGATCGGCTTCATCTTTCATCGTGGGAGGTGTGTTTAACCCGTGCTCATTCAACAAACGTTTGTTTACTTGAGTCTGAGCCAATGCTTTCGAACGTTTTTGTTTCTCGTTCTGGCGAACTTTGTCGGTAACAAGACTTGTTGCTCCCAACACAGATATAAGCTGATTGGGATTCACAAATTTATGTAGCATCGTTTTACCAGCAAGTCCCTCTTCAAAACGCACTGGAGTTTGAGTAAATAAACCAATATTTACTGCCGCGCGCAAACGTTGTTGCAGGGCTGCGCGTGTGAGTTGCCCATCTGTTGCTTCCACAATCTCTGTGGTTGAAACCAAACCATCCTTGCTGCTGAAGCCTCGTAATGAGATCAGATTAAGCAACTCTAAGATGCTTTTGGTCACCCCTTTGAAATGTTGGTACTGCTCTACCCAATTCGCAGAGGATTCATGTACCTCAAAAAGATGGCCATCTTTGTGGCTTCTCGGTGCTTTAATCAGAATTTTTTCATCAGCCGTCATTTTAGATCCAGATCACACTAGCCGTAGTTGTGCTATGGTTCCGAAGAATAAAGAAAAACAGATCATAAATAAAGAAAAAAGATTGTTTTTTAAATAACTGATCTTTTTGATTAATCTGATCTTAATTGATTATATGATCTAATGATCTGGCTTGAAATTTCTTGCTAAGCTTTTGTTCTATAAGACTATTATTTCCATGTGCTTCGGAACTATGATCATAAGAAGTCTGAAAGTATGATCAACAATAACCTGAAAGCATGATCATATTTATTCGTAAGCATGATCATTAAGGTTATGAAAAGATGATCAAAAGAGTCTTGAAACGATGATCATGATGTTTTTACAGGTTATCCACAGATGCAGTATTTAATAATGATCTTCACGATGATTATATTGTGCATTGGTGATGTTATTTATACTCGGATCGATGATCAAGAGCCAATATATCTATCGTTCTGGCGCCCATATTGATGAGATATCACTCATCTGATTAAAATATATTCAAGTCGCTCATATTTAGAAGTAAATCCTAGTCTCTGCTTATTTACAGGAAGCATGATCATGAGAGCGTGATTTATCATAGCAACTTGAGCAATTTCATTGTTCCGGCTTCTATAACGTCAATTTCTGCTCAATCCCCCATTCTGTCTGCACTCAACCGTAAATCAGAGAAGAAAACTCATGCTTCCGAGAGATTCTAAGGCTTGATCATATTTCCGATTAATGGATCTTATTTTATTTGCGTGTTTACACCGTACTCTGCTCAATTTTGCCATGATCATGCTTTCGGATTTGTTTATTAACACGGAAGCATGATCATAAGTATACCTTGATCATACTTCCATAGATGTTTCGCTGGAACTGCCCTATTTTGTTCGGAGACATGATCAAGGTGTTCAGGTCTTTATTGTTCCGATATTACTTACTATTTTTCGTTTAAATTAGGTTGGTCTAACATAATCCGTAATTTAGCTTAAGATTATAATCGTTCCGGTAGAAAATTGATTTACATTGTAAATGAGTGACGCTGTAACACTTTTTATTTTTAAGTTTAGGTGTCCACTTATGAGAAGATTATTTGATTAAAAATAGTTATCTTTTTGACCATAAATCATAAAAGCGTCGATTTGGGTGTTTTTTTATGTGATGGTAATTCAAAATGTTCGTGCACCTTTTTGTTGTTTTTGGTCTTTACTGCTGTACAATTGCAATTATAAATCCTTCCAACGGAATTTGGCATGAAAAGAGAAAAAACGATTGAAAACCTTCTTGAGTTAGCGGAGCTGACTCAGCAGGTTCAAGCTGACCGTATTGAAATTGTTTTAGAAGAGCGAAGCGATAACTACTTCCCACCAATGTCGAAAGCGATGATGGAAACCCGTTCTGGTCTAACTCGCCGTAAGCTCGACGACGCGATTGGTAAAATGGAAGCCGCTGGGCATCAATTTACTAAAAACAACGCGAATCATTATTCAATTACGTTAGAAGAAGCACACATGCTCATGGATGCGGCTGAAGTGCCTAAATTTCATGAGCGTAAAAAGAATTCAGGTAACAAACCTTGGATTATTAATGTGCAGAACCAAAAGGGCGGTACAGGTAAATCAATGACCGCGGTTCATTTAGCGGCATGTTTAGCGCTAAATTTGGATAAACGATACCGTATTTGTTTAATCGACTTAGACCCACAAGGCTCGCTACGTTTATTCCTCAACCCGCAAATCAGCATGGCAGAGCATGATAATATCTATTCTGCGGTAGACATTATGTTGGGTAACGTGCCTGATGGTGTGGAAATTGACAGTGAATTCTTACGTAAAAACGTATTGCTGCCAACGCAATATCCGAACTTAAAGTCGATTTCAGCGTTTCCAGAAGACGCGATGTTTAATGCGGAAGCATGGCAAACGCTATCTGAAGACCCATCACTCGATATCGTCCGTCTGCTGAAAGAGCAACTGATTGATAAAATTGCTGATGACTTCGATATCATTATGATTGATACCGGTCCACACGTTGACCCATTAGTATGGAATGCTATGTATGCATCAAATGCCTTGCTAATTCCTTGTGCGGCTAAGCGTCTGGACTGGGCTTCAACAGTAAACTTCTTCCAGCATTTGCCTACGGTATATGAAATGTTCCCGGAGGACTGGAATGGTCTTGAGTTTGTTCGCTTGATGCCAACCATGTTTGAGGACGACAATAAGAAGCAAGTTTCTGTTTTAACTGAAATGAACTATCTTCTAGGTGACCAAGTTATGATGGCTACTATTCCTCGTAGCCGTGCGTTTGAAACCTGTGCCGATACCTACAGCACAGTATTTGATCTGACAGTAAGCGATTTTGAAGGCGGTAAGAAGACACTAGCCACCGCGCAAGACGCTGTTCATAAAAGCGCACTGGAATTAGAGCGTGTGCTGCACTCTAATTGGCCGTCATTGAATCAGGGGTAATAAGTAAATGGCTTTGAAAACGTCTGAATTAAACGCGAAATTATTTGGCAAAACGAATAAGCGTCGTGTTGTGACTCCGCAAGAGGCGCAAACTGCGGCAAAAGAGAAAGCTCAAACGATTGAACTAGCAGTTGCAGGTGAAAATATTGTTCAGTTTGAACTTGTGCGTATTCCTGCAAATAAAGTTGCGACAGAAACAACAGTATTTGTTGATAACGCTCGTGAGCAATCGTTCTTAAACGAACATGCTTTATCTGATGTTTTAGTCACACTCAAAGAGCGTGGCCAACAATATCCAGCTGTGGGTCGTAGAACTGAAGATGGCAAGATCGAAGTTTTAGATGGTAGCCGTCGTCGCATGTCTTGTATCCTCGCTGAACAAGATTTTTTGGTTTATGTTGCTGACAACATCAATACTGACCATGCTAAGTTTTTGTCTGATGTGGCAAATGCTCACAAACCGCTCTCTTTATACGAAAAAGGTAAAGAGATGCAGGCTAAGCTTGATAGTGGTGAAGCTGAGGATCAGAAAGCATTGGCAAAAATGTTCCAGTGCAGTGAAGCGTTGGTAAGTGGCGCTTTAAAAGCCGCAGCATTACCGTTAGAACTGCTTCAAGCGTATCCGAATGTTGGCGATCTCGGTCGCCCAACAATCGTGAAACTGCACAAACAGTTTTCAACGCTAACGCCAGAGCAGCAGCAAGAGCTGTTAGATAAATGTCGCTCTAGCGAAGGGTTTTTATGGCAGCGAAGCACAGCTCAAGGCGTTGCTCGTCTGACAAAAGAAGTCACGGAAAGCATCGAAAATTGGATTACTGAACTTGCACCAGCAAAACCTGGTAAGAAGACGGAAAAAGTCGACTTAGTTAAAGGTCGAGCAAGCTATAGCCGAAAAGGTAGCAGCCTGGCGTTGAACTTGAAGAAAGTTGACGACAGCTTAATGGAAGAGATTCTTGCGTTTGTACAAACCAAACTGCAATAACAAATGATGATTGAATCAACCGCCTCCGGGCGGTTTTTTTATATCTCAGAAGCGTCAAATTAAAGATGTGATACCATTGCGTCAGTTCAACGTTGGATAGACAAAATGCAGACACAATCTGATTTCCTTTCATCACTTCAACATCAAGCTCACCAATCTTTCCAAAGGATTGGTGTTGTCATTCAAGGCGAGGCTTCTTGGCAAAATGCGTTGATGTCAGAGTTCCATAAAACGCAGCGCCATCAACGTTGGTTTTCTGTTGGTGATTTTGGTTTGAAAAACGTATCCAGTGTTTCGTCTAAACAAGGGCACATGTTGCTAGGCAGAGAGTGTGACGTTCTATTGTTTGATGCTCGAAATGACTTTGACGCAAATAGTTTTACCGCCGCGCTTGGCTCATTGGTTGGCGGCGGTTTTCTTATTGTCATTACTGAGCCGCGACAAAATGCGAATTTTGCTCAGCAATGGATGCACAAACAATGGGAGAAGCTCGTTGTTATTGAGCAAGACAAACCATTGCCAACGGCTCCAGACATCAAGCAAGCAGAAAAAGAAAGCCACTACACGGAACAAGAACATGCCATTTCTCTAATTGAAAAGGTGGTAACTGGACATCGAAAGCGACCGTTAGTTTTGACCGCTGATCGTGGGCGCGGAAAAACAAGTGCCCTCGGCATTGCGTGTGCGAGCTTATTACAGCAGAAGCCACTTAGAATCTTAATTACGGCACCATCTATAAAAGCCGTTGAGCCTGTTTACCTGCATGCTTTGCGGCTACTTCCTAATGCGCAGCGTATTAGGAAGGACAGATTAGAATCAGGGCAGGGATCCATTCAATTCATTGCTCCAGATGAACTATTATTGAGTCGACCTGAATGTGATTTGTTAATTGTCGATGAAGCGGCTGCAATTCCAGTTCCTATGCTCAAAAGCATTACCGAACATTATCATCGACTCGTTTTTTCTACGACTATTCACGGTTATGAAGGTTGTGGCCGGGGCTTTACGATTAAATTTGTTGATTGGCTTCAGAAACAGCGTTCGGGAATGAAAACATGGCACATGACACAGCCCATCCGCTGGAGCATGAATGATGCGCTTGAATCATGGCTCTATGACGCGTTTTTGTTGGATGCGGAGTTAACGCACCATCAACTTAAACAGGTCGACTCAATTTCCCTTTCTAAAGCCGATAAGAACAATTTGATATCGCAGCCTAGTTTGCTGCGTGAGTGCTTCGCTCTTTTGGTGAATGCTCATTATCAGACCTCGCCGAATGATTTGATTCACCTATTGCAAGACGACAACAGTCAGCTCTATTTTGCTAAGCAAGATAATGCGGTTGTGGGGGTGATATTAGCGGTCGAAGAGGGGGGCCTTGACGATGAATTGATTGAAGAAATCCAGCTTGGTAAGCGTCGTCCTAAAGGACACTTAGCCCCAATTACGATTGCAAACCACCTAGGATTCCCGAATGTCGCGAATCTATCGACGCTGCGAGTCATGAGAATTGCGGTTCATCCAGCATTGCAAGGCAAAGGCATTGGTCAAAAAATTCTGCAGCAACTTGAGCAAATGGCTGCTAAACACATTGCCTACTTATCCACGAGTTTTGGTGCGACGGAAGAGTTGCTCTATTTCTGGCGACAATCGAACTTCCGTACAATTCGCTTAGGGTCAATGCGCGATGCTGCTAGCGGTTGTTATTCAGTCTTGATGGTCAAACCTTGTGATTCCCAACAGACGGCTTGGGTCGATGAATCTCAGGCGCTATTTGAAGAAATGTTGTCTAACAATGTGGCTGACGTCTATCCAAAATTAGAAGCCTCTATTTTTCGAGCTCTATTACCGCAACCTTTGGGAATGAGTCCACTTCATCCCGCTAAGTTATTACTAATTGAATGTTATGCTGATGGTGGTAACAGTTATGAGTCTGTGTCTGTGTGGCTTCAACAGTGGTTACTTAATTTAGGTTTGAACTCTGCTTCCGACTTGATGATTAGTAAGCTTTTTCTTAACCGTAGTTGGACTGAATGTGCTCAGCAATTTGGTTTACCTGGAAGAAGGCAAGTTGAGCAGCAGTTAAGGGACGAAGTAAGACACATTTGGAGCGATTTACACTGTAAACAATAAAGGGAAATTTACACTGTAAATGAAGTTATTGGGAGCTGATTTTACACTGTAAATCCAGCTCCTTTTTGTTTCAGCGTGTATTTTGATTGAGCTTTAGGTTAAATCGAGTTTTCTCTTAATATGCTGTTTAACCGTTATTGATGGATTACTTTCTTTAGTGACGTGAGCCCTATAATAAGAAATGCGAGGTTTGTTCAGAAAACGGATTTGGTTAGACTGAAAGTGTTGATGGGAAGCAAAGTGGTAAGGGTATGTGGAAGCTGTGTCTTGAGTTATCTGAAGATAAGACCAAGGTGATAGCCCGTCTTCCGGGAGAAGTGGACCTCGGTGGTGAGCTAAATCAAAATGAATTAAACGAGCAGCTCGTCGCAATGAACGCTGAAAGGATGTTTGTTGTTGAGGGGGAAGTCGTGAGATTCATTAACTGCGCCAAAGAACGTAAAGCCGAAGCTTACGAAGGCATCGTCATTGCGGAAAAACGCAACGCGCAAGTTGAGGTCGAATTATCGAATAATGACATGCTCGCCAGTATGAACGTTGTCGGTGCGTACGGAGGCCGAGGTTTACGTGGCCCCGAGATTGTTCAAGCCCTTGCTCAAGCGCGAGTTTCGAAAGGCATCAACAAACTGGCTTTGAAGAAAGTGTTGGTTGTCAGCACTCAGCTCAAACCTGGCGAAACTTTTTCTCAACCTGTAGCGGTTGGTAAGCAACCTAGCAAAGGCAAAGACGCTCTTTTTACTCCTCTTGTTAAAGACATCACCAAACGCATCCTCAAACCCAAAGACGGCCAATCTGCTAGCGACAAAATTGATTTACGTAACCTCGGTGAAACTATCGCGGTTGACGTAGGCGATGAGGTGATGCGCCGCACGCCTGCGACCAAAGGTACGCCAGGTTTTACTGTTCAAGGGCGAGTTATTCCTCCACAAGCTGGAAAAGACAGCCCAATGAAGCCAGGCAAGGGCACCGAGATAAGCAAGCACGACCCAAACCTATTGATTGCATCGGTATCCGGTACGCCTCTAATTAAAGACAAAACCATTGAAGTTGATAACGCACTCTGTCTCAATAGCGTTGGCGTGAATACAGGTCACGTGAAATTCAAAGGGAATGTGATTATCGGTGGCAACATTGAATCCGGCATGATTGTTAAAGCGACGGGTTCTATTACTGTAGGCGGCTTCATTGAATCGGCTGACGTACAAGCGCAAGACGACATTCAAGTTGGTAAAGGGATCATTGGCCACACCGTGAGTGATGGCCAGCCAAAGAGTTGTCACGTCAAAGCCAAAGGTTCGATTCGCGCAAGCTACGCCCAATATTGTGATTTGCAAGCCGGAGAAGATATTGAATTGGCGGTGCACAGCATGAATAACGATATTGTTTGTGGGCGCAATCTGACGGTGCTGGATGCGAACGGTAGGAACGGCACGCTCAGCGGCGGAGATGCAAAAGTCGGTGACAAAGTGGTGTGCTTACAATTGGGCGTAGAAGGCGACACCGCCACTAAGGTAGAAGCGTTCGCGCACTATTCTGCATTTAAGGAGCGATTAGCTGAGCTCAAAGATCAATACAAACGCGCTCAAGAAGGAACGATGGATGTGATTCGTAAAGAGCTCGAATTTAAGAAACGTCCTAAAGCCGCACGTACCGACGAAGAACAAGCTCAGATTGATGTGATGAAAACACAAAACAACGAGCAGCTTGAAGCGATAAAGCAAAAGCTAGAACAAACGGAACATGACTTTGAAGTCGCGTTAGAAGAAAATATTGTCGAAGCCAAAGAGCGTGTCTTCACTCGCGTGACGGTGCAGTTTGGCGACGAACAAGTAACGACAAAGCGTACTCATGGCGGTTGTTCGTTCCGTTTCAATCAATACGAAATTAAAGTCTCGGCGAACTTGGAAGAAGAGGACGTCGCTGCGGTTTAAGCTTTCTTACTCACTGAGCCCACACGTCGCAACAAGATGTGTGGGCTTTTGTTTATCTACAAATCGACAATGTGCTCTTGATAGTAGTCCGCAAGCGCACCGACTTGGCTGCTACACATTACTTTCATTGCTTGTTTAATGTGTTCTATTGGCCAGTTCCACCATTGGATATTGAGTAGAGTTTCAATCTCTTTATCGCTGAATCGTTGACGTACGACTTGGTTGTTTCCAACCACTACCGAATAAGGTTGCACGTCTTTCGTCACTACGGTGCGTGTTCCGATGACGGCTCCATCGCCGATGTTTACTCCGGGCATGATCATCGCCTCGCTGCCAATCCAAACATCGTTCCCCACCACTGTATCTCCGGCACGCTCGAAACCGTCTTGTACGCCTTCTCCAAATTCTTCAGGAGAGAAGGGGAAGGTCGAAATCCAGTCAATGCGATGACCTTGGTTTCCTGCCATCATGAAGGTGGCTCCAGAAGCGATGGAACAAAACTTGCCAATGATTAATTTGTCGATGCTATCGGGTTCTCTACTTTGCCATTCTTGAAGTGTGACGGGGTCACCCAACAAGTAGCGTACCGCTTGCTCTTCGAAGCTTTTTTGATGATAGAAGCCCGAGTAATAGCTGTAATCGCCAACGATGATATTGGGATTAGTGATGTGATCTTTAATGACTTGACCTTTTAACCACGTGTCGAAAACACTCATAACTCATCCTTTCAAATTTAGGTTGTACAGAGTTTAGAGGCTTTCTATTATTTCCAGTAGTTTGATTTTAGAGATTCAGAATTACTGTATGGAAATAAAATGGCTCAGCTACGTACCACTTTACGTCGCTTTGTGTGAGGAACGAAGTATTGCTGGTGCAGCAAAGCGACTGAATTGTTCGAATGCGCATGTAAGTCGGCAACTTAAACAGCTTGAAGACATATTGTCGGTGCAGCTTATTCAGCGAACTACGCGCCAGTTTAATTTGACCTACGATGGTTTGCGGTTTTATCAGCAGGTAAAGCAACTGCTCGAAGGCGCTGAGCAGATCAATGAGCAAGTCATGGCAAACGAGATCGTATCGGGAAAATTGAGAATAGCGGCGTCCGCTTCTTTCGGAGCTGCGTTACTCAGCCAAACATTGATCGAGTTTCGATTGCAACATCCACAAGTGAGTGTTGAAGTGATCTTCACAGAGACACCTCTCGACTTGATTGAGGCTGGGTTTGATATCGCATTCTACTTTACCGATACTCCCCCAGAGGGATACGTCGGCCATCAGCTACGCACTTTACACTGTAAACCGATCGCTCATCGCTCGTATTTAGCTGATAAACCAAATGTAAGTACGCCAGAGGAGCTTGGTGACTTAGAGCACATCCTTTATAAAAGTCGTGACTTGGTGTTAGACAAGTGGACGTTTACGCATAAGCAAACTCAACAGCAGTGCAGCATTGAGTTAGAAAGTACGCTGAGTTTTAATCTTGTCCAGTCCATGTTGGATGCTACTTTGACTGGCTGTGGTGTAGCCATGTTAGATGAATTTGCACTGGCTAAACTCGACCCTGCACAAAAAGAACAACTCGTGAGTTTGCTGCCAGAATGGCAAACGGATGCGATTTTGCCGCTTTATCTGCTTTACCCAAAACGTGAGCACTTACCAAGAAGAACGCGAGCGTTCATTGATCACTTTAGGAACATATATTCTGTCGGCGAATAGCGACAACAAACTTAGCAACAATTGAGGAAGCAAAGGAATGCGAAAACACTGTATTGCGATTGGCGGTGGGGGCTGGATGATGGGAGAGAATCCGAGCCCGCTCGATCAATACATTTTGTCTTTGTCTGGTAAGGAGAATCCAAACATTTGTTTTCTACCTACAGCCACGGGAGATGCCGATGAAGTGATTGAACGTTTTTACGATGCGAAGCTTAGTGAAAACGTGACCCATTTTCCGCTGTTTAAGTTTGAAGCTGGTTGGAAAGAAACGCTATTTGAACAAGACATCATTTACGTCGGTGGCGGTAATACGCGTTCGATGTTGGCCATTTGGCGCGAATGGGGAATCGATAGAATACTCAAGCAGTGTTATGAACAAGGCATCATCATTTTTGGCATGAGCGCTGGTGCAATTTGTTGGTTTGAGTTTGCGGTGACAGACAGTGATCCCGAAGCATACCAAGTTATGCGTTGTCTTGGATTTATTGACGGTTTGGCTGCGGCGCATTTTTCTCATGTAGGTGAGAAGTTCGAGGTTTTCCAAGCCTTTGCTCGTTCTCAACCGAGCATCACTTGTTATGGCATTCACGATTATGCGGCATTGCACTTTGTCGATGGAAAATTGTTAGCTACAGTCACCAGCTTTCCTGATGCAGGCGTGTTGATCAAAACAGGTAACGAAGAAAACATATTGCGAGGGTGAGCTTCTTCAAATCAGCATTAAAGGCAATAACTACTGACCGGACATAGAAGAAGCTCATGGATTCAGCTAACTTACATTAGGTATCGTGCTTACAGCTCGTAACGTAGACCTAAGTGGTAGTAGCTTTCGTCTGCGTGCGCACCGCCAAACGAGACTTCTTGTCCATTGCTGTAGCCACGCGAGCCGTTACGATCAACGTAGTTTGTGTAGATAGAAGAACGAGGCGTCAGTTTGTATTGCACTTCTAGCGTTGTATCTTTCAGCTCTAGCTCGTCACCATCACTGTTTTCTAAAGAACGATAACCAGCACGCAGTACCCATTTGTCATTTACACTGTAAACCGCCGTTAGTTCCATCACTTTGTCGGTACTGGTTTGTGAGTAATAGCCCTCTAGTTCATCTTCCGAGTACAACGCACCCAACATCAAATCACCTAGGTAGTAACGCGTACCTGCGCCCCAGAATGTGTAATCGGTGTCGTTGCTTTCACGTGCATCACCTTTATTCTTCTGCATCGCTATCACTGGTGCCAAGGTACCCAAATTCCCCATGTCTAGCGTATAACGCAGTGCAGCGTTGTAACCGTAGTCGAGCTCAGAAGTGTTGTTTCCTAAAATGTACGCGACAGAAAAATCGACATTACCTAGGCTGTTTTGATATTGCAGCGTGCCATCTTGACGGAAAACTTGCGTCGCGGTTTTGTCGACTTTATTCGCTTGGCGCGCCATAGAAACATCGGAAGAGGCGAACACATCACCAATGTCGGTAAACATAATCAATCCAGATGCCACGCGACCACCAGTAATACGACCATAATCTTTCGCATCAATCCCCGCCCATACATAACGTGCGGTCAGAGACGGTTTGTCGTTTACTTGGTTTGCGTATTCAGCTGCACCCACTTGGTATTGCGCTTGGCCGATGATCGACGCGTACTCGTTGATGATTTGTGAACCGTTTAAACCAATACGGCCATCAAACTCGCCATTTGCATCGCCGTGCTCGTCATTTTTACTGGTGACATTGAAACCAAGACGAGAGTAAATATTTAAAACTGACCCATCTTCCGCTTGATACAGCTGCGCTGCCATTGCGTTTGATGCCATCAATGTAGGGAGAAGTAGAGTCAAAATGTGCTTTTTCATGATTAACGACCTTTCATTTCTATTGTTTTAGGTACGACAAAGCCCCTTCCGAGTAACGGAATAAGAAAAACTGTCGTGGAGTAGAGAGAGGGTGCGCCCTTGTTTGCCAAGGGCGCGAGCTAGTCCATTCCTATAGGGGAAGAATGATTTAGCTTAAATCGACGTCTTTGCAGCCAAAGAAGTAAGTCGCGAGGAAGCCGACGATGTAAGAGATAAGCAGGCCAGCAACAAACACCATCATGCCCGGGAAGATGCCATTTTCAGATGTCATGAGAGGAATCGCCACGATACCGGACGGGCCAAACACCGTATTAAGACCAACTGGTAAGCCAAGGTAAGAAACTAAACCGATAAAGAAGCCGCCCGCAGCACCACCAATACAAGCGGTAACAAATGGTTTTACGCGTGGTAATGTCACGCCGTAAATCAATGGTTCGCCAATGCCTAGAAGGCCCGGAATAATAGCGCCTTTAACTTGAGTGCGCAGTAGAGCGTCTTTTTTTGCTTTGAAATATAGCGCCATTGACGCGCCAACCTGACCGCCACCAGCCATCGCCAGGATAGGAAACAGCGAGTTAAAACCCTGTGCTTCCATCAATGCGAAATACACAGGAACAAAACCCTGGTGGATGCCAAATACCACAGAAATTAAGAACAAACCTGCCAAGATTGCAGCGCCTAATGGGTTATCGTTCAAGTTGAGGAACAACCAAGACATCCCTTTAAACAGCTCGCCGCCGATTGGCATGATGATCAAGAAGGTTACCGCACCCATGATCAACAGAGTGATAACGGACGTTAAGATCATGTCCAGATCATCTGGCATGTATTGACGAACCTTACGCTCGACTTGCGCACCGATGATCGCCGCCAAAAGTACGCCGATAATGTTGCCGCGCGGATCAATCGCAAAGCCGAAAAACTCGTTCATGCCAGAGTAAATACCGGATGTCGCCTCTGGGTTGTAACCCAGCACAAACAAAGAGGCGAGAATGGCACCATTAACACCAGAGCCGCCAAACGCTTGCTGCGCGTTGTAACCAATCAGAATACTTAGGAAAGCAAACAGACCCTTACCAAAGACTTTCATGTAGGCGATCAAATCCAACATAAACTGGCTTGGTGTCTGGTCGAGAACAAACATTTGTTCCAATAACGTCGCAAAACCTAGCAACAAACCAGCGGCAATAAAACCAGGGATCAACGGCGTAAAGATAGTGGCAAACTTGCTTAAAAAACGCTGAACCGCACTGGTTTGTTTGCTCTTCATCTGCTTTTTCTGCTCGGCTGCGACGGCAGAAAGATCTTGTTGCGGCATATCTGCTTCTTCACTGTCACCAGAGGTTAAGCTGTCGATCAATTGATTCATCATCTCAGCCGCTTGTTGAGCTTTTCCGGGACCGAGAATGATCTGAAACTGCTCATCGCTTTCCACCACACCCATTACGCCGGGAATTTGCTTGATAACTGATTGATCAGCCAAGCCATTGTTGGCGAGCGATAAACGCAAACGCGTCATACAGTTACCACATTTGCTTACGTTGCTACTGCCACCCACTGCGGACAGCAACTGCGATACTGTGTTTGAAGTTATTTTTGCCATAGGGTCTATCCTTCAGAACTCGGATTATTTAGTTATTATTTAGTGCTGCGCGAATAAAGCCGTTGTGCGCGGCGAGGCGTGATTTGGCTTGTTCGGCATCCAAATCGGCCAAAATCATTAAGATGGCAGTTTTGCAGTGGCGATCGCAGGCATTTAATGCTCGCTCTGCTTCTTCTTTTGATGCGCCAGTTGCTTCTACAACAATGTTAGTTTGGCGTTGGATGAGCTTGGCGTTGGTGGCCTCTACATCCACCATTAAGTTACCAAATACCTTACCGCTACGAATCATTGCACCTGTCGTGAGCATGTTTAGCACCAGTTTTTGTGCGGTGCCGGATTTCATGCGAGAAGATCCAGTGACAACCTCTGCGCCAACTATCGGCAGAATCGCGATGTCGGCCGCTTCTGCCATGGTACATTCTGGATTACAAGCGATAGATGCGGTCGTGGCTCCGATGGATTTAGCGTACTCCAAACCACCTAGCACATAAGGTGTACGGCCACTTGCAGCGATGCCTACAACCACGTCATTCTTGGAGAGGTGAAGTGCTTTTAAGTCGTCTTGGCCCATTTTCGCGTTGTCTTCTGCGTTTTCTACCGCTTTCAAAATCGCCTGATGTCCACCAGCAATTAAGCCAATCACCATATCTGGGTGCGTGCCGTAGGTAGGAGGACACTCGCTCGCATCAAGAATGCCTAAGCGACCTGACGTACCAGCTCCCATGTAAATTAAACGGCCACCATTTGCAAAAGCTTGGGTAATTGCGTCAACTGTCTCTGCAATTTGTGGTAGCACCGCTTTTACCGCGAGCGGGACTTTTTGATCCTCTTCATTAATGACTTGCAGCATCTCGATGGTCGAAAGCGTATCGATCTCGGCACTGGCAGGGTTACGGCTTTCTGTCACCAATCTGCTTAAATCAATTTTCATGTTTTGCACTCTTCGTAATGTTCAATCTGAGGGCGATTTTATGGAATAAAATATTCAGGTTTGGTGATAAAAATCACACTTGAGGTTATTCTTTATGCAGGAGAAATTTGGAATAATGAGAGAAAATATACGTCTATTACATCCGGGATTAACTGTCTTGGTTAGAATAATCAGGGGGTTAAATCAAACGCCTATTATTTCTGTTTTGGAATAATTTATTTAAAGTTTTTGAGGTTTTTGTTGTGTCAGTTATCAATAGGATAGTCGCGAGGCGTACTCAGCTTTCGCAAAGCGGTCGTTTGGTTGGCGATTGGATTGTTGAAAACGCAGAAAAGGCGGCGCTGCTCACCAGCCAAGAACTTGCGGCGCAAGTAAAAGTGAGTCAATCGAGCATTGTGAAATTTACTCAGCGTATCGGCTTTAAAGGTTACAGCGAGTTTAAGTTAGCTCTGAATGAAGAGATTGGCCGTAAGCATGCGATGGGGTCGACACCGTTGCACAGTGATATTTTGGCAGATGATCCCATCGCGGTTATTTCACAGAAACTGGTGAAAGCAAAAACAGATGCTATGTTTCAAACCACCAATACGCTGTCTTACGAAGCGTGTCACCAAGCGGTGAAATGGTTGAGTGAAGCGCGTCGAGTGCAAGTGGTCGGGATTGGGGGCTCTGCACTGACCGCGAAGGATTTAAGCTTTAAACTGCTTAAACTTGGTATTACGGCGCTTTCTGAACAAGACAGCCACGTGCAGATTGCTGTTGCCCGCACGCTCTCTCCAGAAGATGTTCAGATCGCAATCTCGTTTTCGGGTGAGCGCAAAGAAATTCTCGTCGCGGCAGAAGCGGCAAAAGAGCAGGGCGCGAAGGTGATTGCGTTATCTGCGCCTGGAAGAAGTCGCTTGCGCGGTATTGCCGATATTACGTTTGATACGATTGCCAATGAAACGGAACATCGCAGCTCATCCATTGCTTCGCGTACCGCGCAAAACGTGATCACCGATTTGCTGTTTATCATCTTGGTTCAGCAAAGAGACGACAGTGCCCGTCAGTTGATCAGCGATATCAGTACCGACATCAAACAGATCCTCACATGATCGCTTGTTTAACAGCGGACTAGAGATCCGGATCGTGCCTCAGCAAAGCAATAAAAGCAGAGAGATGTTTTTCAATGGTGAGATCGGCAGAAATCGCGGGCAATTCCAACGTGATGCAAGGTAAATCACGTTCACTACACCAAGTGCCGAATGAGCCGGGTGTTTCGTAGTCGACATCGTCAACGATTGGCAGTTGGAACTGCTCGTGGAGCCATTTGGCAAGGTCGGAATGTTTGGGATCATCCACAAAAGCAAGCGGTTCATGAAATGACACCACAAACTTTGGCCTACGTAGTTCAATCAAGTTAATTAATGCGCCAACTTCTGGCTCTAGCTGGTTTTTAGAGCCTGTTTTCACCTTTACGTCTCGAACGGGTGTGTGAGAGCTCCATCGATACACGGTGCCATGCTCTGTCCAATTTGGGGTTGGAAACGCGCGATTGAGATCCACTTGGTTTGCATTTGCACGTGTGCCTAGCTGGTTGCCGTCCGGATTCATTGACAGAATCACATCATGTCGTAAGTTTTCAGCAGGCAAGCTTCTTAGCGCGCAGGACAAACCTGCAATCGAGGCTGTCTCATCCCCGTGAGTGCCTGCCAAAATCAAACCTCGTGAAGCACTTTCGACTTGAGCCGGAAAATACAGTAATGGCGCACCAAGCACGGATTGACCGTATGATGTTGGCCGAATTAAAAATGCCGCTCTTTCCGTTCTTGGAATTAGACTCACCGTAATCTCCTGATTGATGAAGTAGTATCAATATCTAAGCTAATTACACCTAGCTAAACTGAACCGTTTAAACTCGTCAACGGTTGAAATGTTAATTGTGGCACTTGCTTCACAAGACGCGTTAGGAGAACGAAAAACGATATGGATTTTAAAAAACATTCAACGGCGTTGCTGATTTCCTCTTTATTCACCCCTTTTCTTGCTACATCGGTTGCTGCGGAGACCTTACCTAAAGGCATTCAACTTGCCGCAGAACAGCATTTAGTACGTGCGAATGACGCAGAGGCGGCGACGCTTGACCCAGCGAAAGCCGAAGGTCTGCCAGAAATGCATGTGATTCGTGACTTATTTGAAGGGCTTGTGATTCAAGATCGTGACGGAAACATTATTCCCGGTGTGGCAGAATCATGGGAAACCAAGGATAACCAAACCTTTACTTTTCACTTGCGCAAAGACGCGAAATGGTCGAATGGCGAGCCTGTGACAGCGGATGATTTTGTCTATTCACTGCGCCGAGCGGTGGACCCGAAGACCGCTTCTCCAAATGTTTGGTATCTCAAACTCACCAAGATCAAAAACATCGCCGATGTAGCAGAGGGCAAAAAGCCTTTGGACGATCTCGGTATCAAGGCAGTGGATAAATACACCCTACGTTTTGAGTTGGACAGTCAAGTGCCGTACTTTGTTGCTATGACTGGGCACACGTCCATGATGCCAGTGCATCAAGCGACAGTGGAAAACCGCGACAAGCCGTGGAGCGATCCAGACCAATTTGTTAGCAACGGTGCATTCACATTGGATAAGTGGGTCGTGAATGAGCGCATTGAACTGGTTAAGAGTCCAAGTTACTGGGACAGCGCAGATACGCATCTAAACAGAGTGACTTATATTCCGTTTGAAAACCAAAACGCGTCGATCAATCGTTATGCGGCAGGAGAGCTGGATATCACGTCAGATGTGCCGACTCATATGGCGCAGAAGCTTAAACAAGATTACAAGCAGGCTTACACGGTGGTGCCATTATTGTGCACGTATTACTACGCGTTCAATACCACTCGTCCGCCATTTGATGATGTGCGAGTGCGTCAAGCGGTGTCGTACTCCATCATGCGCGATGTGATTACGAATGGTGTCACGCAAGTGGGCAACCTTCCTGCTTATACTTTTGCGCATCAGTACACCGCAGGGTTTGATGCGACGCCGCCTGAATACAGTAAGTGGAGTCAGCAACAACGTGACGAGAAAGCGCGTCAGTTGTTAAAAGAAGCGGGTTACAGCCAAGACAAGCCGCTCGATTTTAAATTGTTGTACAACACCAGTGAGGCAAACAAATCGATCGCGGTTGCGATAGCGTCGATGCTACAAAAAAATCTCGGTGCAAACGTGGAGTTAGAAAACCAAGAGTGGAAGTCATACTTAGTGGCGCGTAAACAAGGCAATTTCGATGTGATGCGCGCTTCCTGGTGTGGTGATTACAATGAAGCGTCTACTTTCCTGAGCTTACTTCGCTCAGGTTCCTCGGGTAACTTTGCACGTTACAGCAGTGAAGCGTACGACAACGCGATGAACAGTGCATTGGCCGCAACCAATGAGAAAGCGCGCCAAGGTTTCTATGATCAAGCCGAGCAATTGTTGGCGGCGGATACGCCAATCGCACCGATTTACTACTACATGCAAGCGCGTTTGGTTCGTCCTACGGTTGGCGGTTTTGCCAAGAACAACGTAGAAGGTCGTATCTACTCGAAAGACCTCTACATCAAGAAGTAGCGCTCAAAACAAGCGATAAATATGAAGCCCCGAAGATGTATCTTACGGGGCTTCTTTTTATTGTTAGCGAGTGGAGAGCTTGTTCACGAGCATAGCGACTCGTTTGCCAAGATACTCCGCTGTTGCAACATCAGAAGCATGCAACTGACCACCTTCACCACCTTGTGCAACAATACCACCTTGTACACCATAACGATTCAGGTTTTGCTCCCCAGAATTGCTGATCTTATCCAACCCGACCCACATCATGCCGTGTTGGTTAGCGAGCGTTTGTAGATATTGTAATGTGCAAGATTGGTCGCCATTCATTGCCCCACCACTGGTAAAGCCAGCCGCGATTTTGCTCGCCCATTTTTGGTAATACCAAGATTCACTGCTTGCATCTGCAAATGCTTTAAACTGCGCTGCTACACCGCCCATATAGGTCGGTGAGCCAAAGATAATCGCATCACACTCAGCAAGTTCATCCATTAGTTTAGGGTTCACAAAACGTCCCTCAATAATCTCACTGCCTTCAATTCGGTGAGAGAGGATTTCACATTCATCTTGCTGTTTAATGCCTTGTTGTTCAACACCTGCGGCAATCGCGCGAGCAAGCTGACCAGTAACGTCGGTTTTAGAGAAATAAATAATCGCAATTTTGGACACAATGGTTCCTTTTTTCATTGTTGATTTTTAATCGTGCGACTAAGGCTAAAACCTCAAGCTAAGTTGAGGTCAAGAAGAGATTTGAGATAGATAAAGTACGAATTGGTATCTAAAGAGCTTTCTTATAGGGTAAGTCGACGGCATAACTACAGTGAATGCAACGACGATGAATATCGTGTATAAAAGCGTTAAAGGAAGATCTTAAAGATGTAGAAAACTCTCTTGGAAACAATGATAAAGGTACCGATACTAGTGATGAGTAATAGGCGGAAAAATAGATTAAAATATGTAAACTCAGACCTGATCCAAGGCGGGAAAAGTACATTTCATCGTTTCTTAAGGCGAGGGATTATTATCATTATGGTAGGATGCCTTTCTACAGCCTCTTCCACGGTATTTGCACACTTTATAGCGGGTGTGTTTGATGTGGATATGAATGTTCATCCAGAGAGCTTAGAAGAAAAAGTGCATGCACTACTTTTTGTTTCGGTCAGTCTTGTTTTTTACCTCTTTTATGCCCTTATCTCGCTAAATATTAGTGGGTGGCTCATAATGAAGCTAAAAATATAAGCTTAACTAAAACCATGTCCTTGTATTTTAAGGAAGATGGAACTAGTGACGATTTTTTCTTTGCTTGCACCATCTCTATTTTTTGTATTTATTTAAGGTTCGTAAATAAGAAGCTTCCTTTGGTTGAAGTGGCGCTTTTGGTTTCGGCGATGTGTCATGCTTTTATCATGAAAGAATACAGTGGTGACCTTCAGCTTATACATTTTGTCTCTTCACTGTTTTTCGCCATTAACTTTGGGTTATTTGTGACCACCAAGTGATACTAAAAAGCCGATGTAGATACATCGGCTTTTTAGTGGGTTATTTCTTTCTGCGAGTATAAATCCGAGATTTTGCTTTACTTGGCTCTGGCTTGTTTTTTGCCAGCTTTAGCACTGCTTTTTGCAAAATCTGGTTGTTTGGGTAAGTGATTAAGTTACCGTTGTCGTGCTTAATTAACACGTGAAACATGCTGATTTCTTGAATCTCACCGCAGATGTCTTCATCTTTGTCTACGACTTTAATTCGGTCACCCACTCGGTACGGGAAGACAAAAAAGATCAAAAAGCTGGCAGTGATGTTGCTCAGAATTGACCACTGCGCAATAAATGCCACACCTAATACGGCAAAAATGGACGATAGGAACAAAGACACATCACCATAGCCAATACCTGTGATAATGGCAAAAATAGAGGCGGTCAAAAATAGCAGCGCGACATTGAAACAGCGCTGAATAAAACTCAAACGAGCCTTTTTTACACCTTTCGTTGTTGCCAAATTTAGGATGGCTCTATTTACAATCCTCTTCAGGATGCGATACGCGATCAGGACAAAAATGCCCATCAATAGTTTGTAACCGAGGGAGCCCGTAGTGAAATACTGGCTCACTTGCTCTAATTGGATCCAATCATTCATTTCTTCATCTCGACGATATCTAGAAAGCGGCTTTTATAGCTGATTTTTTGCTGTAAGTAATCACAATTTTTCTTTACACCATTTGTCTCTGTGTTGAGGTACCACAGAGTACTGTATAAGTTAATCAAAGACTTAGTGAGCATTACGAACTTTTTGGCTTCATTACTTATATTCAATCAAAGCTGACGTGATTTTGAAGAGAGCAATCTTTGAGCTGTATCCCATATCCGACATTCTATGACGCTAGTTACTCATAAACGAGCTGAATATGACTTTTGTCCTGATAACCTAAGGTGTATTAATTGAAATAGCTTTTAGGGCGTTGAAAAATGGAAGAAGATGAAAAGGCGATTATGATTTTATTCGTGATTGTTGGCCTTGTACTCGTTTGGGTCGCGCTTGAAGAACTTAATTATCTCGGGCTCCCAATAAAATAAGCCCCGTTAAACACAAGTTAAACGGGGCCTTTGCTTTTATCAATGTGAATTCAGGCTAGCTAACCGCACGCACTTTGCCTTGTTTCAAATCGTTCAGCACTTGCGCTTTAGGGCCATCTGCGATGATGCTGCCTTTCTCCATCACAATTACGCGATCAACGATGTCGAGCATAGACGTTTTATGCGTAATCAGAATCAGCGTTTCACTAGGTTTCAACTGTGCTAATTGATGTTTAATGTGCATCTCTGAGCGATTATCCATCGCACTGGTTGGTTCATCCATGAGTAGAACAGGAGGACGACCCAAAAATGCACGAGCGATCGTGACTGCTTGACGTTGACCACCCGAAAGCATTGCTCCACCTTCACCAACTTGGCGTTCTAAGCCCGCTGGGTCAGATTGCGTAAACGCAGTAACACCGGCACGATTCGCTGCGTCTAGTACGTCACGGTCATCGGTTAATGGGCGACCTAGCGTAATGTTGTCGCGGATAGAACCAAAGAACAGATTCGAATCTTGCGGCACACAACCAATATTACGGCGAATGTCGACATGATGCAGTTGTGCGATGTCGGTATCATCAATGCGAACATGACCTTCCGTCGGCTGATACAAGCCCATGATGAGACGTTCTAACGTGGTTTTACCCGAACCGATACGGCCTATGATCGCTACTTTTTCGCCTGGGTTAATGGTCAAGCTCAAATCTCGAATCGACGCCACCGGTGAATCTGGGTAGTGGAAGGTCACGCGTTCAAGTTCAATTTTGCCTTGTACTATTGGGCGGTGAATGTAACGTTTACCTTCTTCTTGTTCATCCGGCATTTCCATGACTTGATTGATAATTGTCATAGAAGACTTCGCTTGGTTGTAGCGCGTAGAGAGTAAGGATAACTGAACCAAAGGACCAATCGCGCGGCCGCTAAGCATGGTTGCGGCAATCAAACCACCCATGGTTAAGTCGCCTTCTGCAATTAAGTAAACGCCTAGGATGATCATCCCTACGTTACTACTTTGCTGGACAAAACCTGCCGCGTTTTGAATGCTATCCGTAATTCGGCGGCTTTTTATATTCCAGTTCGCCATGTGCGCAACTGCCTCTTCCCAGCGGTATTGGAATTGGCTTTGCGCACTGAGCATTTTTACGGTTTCTAACCCAGCCAAGCTCTCTATCAAATTGGCATATTTTTGCGATGCTAGGCGTGAACCCTCCTCAATGGAGCGGCGCAGCGGCCCTTGTATCAGTAGCGAGTGAATAATCAAAATGACCACGCCCACCATCGGTACATACACAAGATCGCCAGCCATTAGCCATATAATCACTAAGAACAAAATGGCAAAAGGCAAATCAATGAGAGCACTGACGGTCGCTGAAGTAAAAAACTCTCGAATAGATTCGAATTCTTGTAAATGGCGAGCGAAGGCACCGACCGAAGGCGGCTTTGATTCCATTCTAATCCCCATCACTTTGCTGAACAGTTTGGATGAAATCAGAATGTCAGACTTCTTGCCCGCCACATCAATGAAGTAATTTCTCAGCGACTTGAGAATGAAGTCGAACAGGAACACGACAAAGATGCCGCTTGCTAGTACCCATAGGGTTTCAAACGCAAGATTCGGAACCACTTTGTCGTACACCAAGCGAGTGAATAGCGGAGCGGCAACCGCAAAGAGGTTGATGAGAAGTGATGCGATTAAAACATCACGGTAGATGCGTTTTGACTGCCACAAGGTGGACCAGAACCAGTGGCCTTCGTTGGTTTTGAGCACTTCGGGAGAGCGCTCATCGAAACGGAATTGCTTTTTAACTAAAAAGTACCGACCAGTGTATTGCTCAAGTAGGTCTTCTAATGGAATAGAGATCGGCACCATTCCACTTTCTAGGGTGGTGACTTCGGCCTCGCGTTTCTCCATATTGATGCTGTTGAGAACGCAAGAGTCACCGCCTTTAAGAACTAAGATTGCCGGCAGAATTAGGCTGGAGATGCTCTCCAGCTCTGCGCGGTTTTCCTTGGCAACCAATCCGGCCCTTTCCGCTGCTCTTGGTAGCAAAAATGGGGTCAGTTTACCGTCAGATAGCGGTAGTCCGTTGACTAGCGCTTCTGGCGAGTTAGCTAACCCATAGTAACGGCTAACGTAGATGAGCGAATTCAGTAAAGGGTCTTTCATCGTTGATAAACCTTTTTATTCCTTGTCGACGATGAATCCTTGGAATACCTCAACAAAATGTTCAGTGAGGAAATCCAACTGGATTTGAGTTTCGATACGCGATGCGATAGTCGTAATACCAAGGTTGTGGGCAGTACGAGAGATCGACGTTAGCGTGAATTTCTGTTTTTCGTCGTGCAAGTTGTGTGTGAATAGGTAATCGAGCTTCACATAGTTCGGGCGGAACTCTTGGATGTATTCCAAAGATTGGAAGTTACGTCCGTAGTTATCTACGCCGAACTCAGCACCTGATTGGCGAATGGCATTACATAACAGTGCTGTGTGGTGAGGCTGATCGATAAAGCATTCCTCTGGAATTTCAAAATGTAGCTTAGAGGCCACTTTGGCGTGTTTCTCTAGCATGCTCGTTGTCCAGCGAATAAACGATGGTTGAGACAAGCTGCTTTGCGCGATGTTAATCGCGACTGGGTCATTAAGTTCACCATTTTCTAGCATCTTAATCATTGATTCAATGACATACTGGTCAAAGATGTTGGTGGCGTCTAACTGTTCTAGTGCGAATAGGTATTGATTCGCACGATACGTTTCACCATCTTTTTCGATGCTTGAAAATACTTCGTTGTGGAATACTTTACCCCATGTGTTTTTCGCAGCTTGGAAACGGAATTTAACCCAATCACTATGAATGGCTTCTTCAACCAACGCTTTCCATTGCTGTTTACCCATCAAACTAGAAGGTGTATCACTGCCAATGAAGCCGTATGGCTTGTCTGGTTGCGCTTTGGCTTTCGATAGTGCGTTGTCCACCATCGAGAGGATTTCAGAGCGCGTTTTCTGATCTTTGCTGTGTGCAACCCCTAGTGACGCTTTAGGTTTTGCTAAGCCTGTTGGGTCAGTATTTAGGCCGTTCACACAATTGACGATGCTGTCCGATAAAATGCGTAACTCGCTCTCATCCATATGAGGGAAAAGCAAGCCGAACTCATCACTAGACAAGCGAGCAATAGTGGCACCCGGTACATCAATGGTGTTTTTCAAACGTTGAGACAGTTCTTTAACGTGGGCATCTGCGCGTTGGTAATCTTTGGTCTCGTAAATGTCCCCAATGTATTCAGCATGGAGTAGCGCGATACCCCCTTGCGTTTGCTCTGCAAGCCATTGGTCAATTTGGTTGATGTAGAATGAGCGGTTACCCAATTTAGATATAGGATCGAGGTAAGCTTGAGCACGCAGACGTTGCGCCTCTTTGGCTTGCTCTTTGAATGATAGCTCGATTTGAGCAGACATCATGTTAATGCCATCTACCACCGCGATAAGATCTTTGGTTCTTGGACGAGCAAGCGGTTCACCAAATTGGTTATTCGCGATTTCATGCATTTTATTCACGATGGCCGTTAATGGTTTTAGCGAGCGACGTAGGATGTATGAAATTGCCACTAAACCAGCTAGAAAAATGACACTGAATACAGACAGCAAGCCAATAAAACCTTGCCAGAGCTGCTCGTAAGCTGCGCCTGGGTGGCTAATGATTTCTACTTCGGCGAGCTGCATCCAACCACTGGTCACAACACGCTTATCGTGAATCGCTTTAAATAGATTCATGTCGATAAACCATTGTGGCACCGTACTTGGTTTAACTGGGTAAGTACGCACGATCTGGTAGTCAGAATCTAATGCTGTAAGACGAACAACGGAGTAGGTGCTGCCGTCAAACAGAGCATTAATCACGGACTCAACCGCGACTTTATCTTTGTCCTTTAGGTAAGGAGCCAATGCCAAACCTACGGTGTTAATAGTGTTGTTGACCTCTGAACGTTGCTGTTGCTCCAAGCTGTCTCGAGTCGTGTTGAATTGGATTACGAATACTGATGCCAACAAGAGTATAAAGACCGTAACCATCCCCACCACAAGCTTCTTATATAGGGTCATGTTTCTCACTCGTCATAGTTAATTTTAGGTTTATTTAACTGCAACTTACGTTCGCGCGAGCGTAAGTCATTCCAAAGGCTCAACCGTGATGCTTTCCCTGCCAGCTCTCCAGTGCTAGCAGATGACTTCATCAACCACAGGTTTGTACCATTAAAACTGTATATCGGTAGCAAGTCGCTACGCTTAGAGGCTCGGACAATGTCAGGATTGATATTATCGAGAATGAGCGGCTCAGAACTTGGGGTAGGGTAGTAAGCTAATACCATGTGAAACTGATTCAGTTCGATGGCTTTTACGTATATTAACCGCATCTTTGAATCTGGTATTCCTAGCTCGAGTAAAGAGAAGTACTTAGCAATAGTGAAATCTTCACAGTCTCCTGCGTTACTCCCTAAAAATTCGAGTGGCGTAGCCCAATAATCTGTCTTTCCCCACAGTTTTATGTCGTCAACGAAATACAGCTGATTAAAAAAGTCGTTAACGCCAGCGAGCTGTTCATGAGTCTCTAATTGTTTAAATAAGTCGAGGTTCTTTCGCCATGTATTTACGCGCAATCCCGCACGTTCGCCGTACACCGCTGTGACCGTATTGACCCATCGTTGTTCTTTACTGTTCAGCGCACCAAGTTGGAACGACAAACAACTTAAGCTGATTAATAATGTAACTTTACGCTGCAAATTGGATCGCATATTCGACTCGTATCACAAGTATACTCTTCTAGAGAGTTCGTCAGTGAGAAATAAGTGCTTTTTATTTAATCGCTTATCGCTCAATACTCCCTATCGCGAGTATCTTAATGTGGTTTACTCCTTCAAGGCGTTCGTTTTGGCACTTAAAATCGGTTTAAGTAGATATTCCAAAACGGTTCGCTTCCCTGTGATGATATCGACCGATGCTGTCATTCCTGGAATGATTGGTAAATCTGCATCTTGACCAAAGTTTGTTTTTTCGGTGCGTACACGAACAATGTAGAAGCTGTTGCCTTCTTCATCTTGAGTGGTATCCGCGCTGATATGTTCCAACTCTCCCTCTAAACCGCCGTACTTTGTGAAGTCGTAAGCTGTAAATTTCACGATAGCATGAAGATCTGGGCGTAAAAATGCGATGTCTTTTGGCGCAATTTTCGCCTCTACCAATAGTGTGTCTTCTGTTGGTACGATCTCGACGATATCCATACCAGGTTGGATAACACCACCGACAGTATTGATGTTCAGTGTTTTGATTTTGCCTGTTACTGGCGAATTCACAACCGTTCGGTTTACTCTATCTTCCAAGCCCACCGCTGATTCAACCAAAGCAGATAACTGGTCTTGGGCGCTGTTGAGTTTCTCTTGCTGTTCAGAGCGGAATTTGAGTGCAACATCAATACGGTTGAGCATGGATTCTCGAATCGCTGATTGCAATACGGGAATCTTGAGCTCACTGGACGTCATTTCACGACGGGTATCGTTGACTTGGCGCTGTAATTTGAGCAGTTCAATACGAGGAACAACGCCCTCGTCTGCCAAAGGTTTGGTGATATCGAGTTCTTTTTTCGCGTATTGGTAGCTTTGACGCAAGTTCCTTACTCGTGCTTGGATCTCTACCAAGTCCTGCTGCTTTTGCTGCACTTGTTGGTCAATAACAGAAAGTTGGTTGCGTAAATTATCTAGATCTTCGCGATATTCTGCTTTTTGACGCTGTGTGAGTTGAGGTCGAGTCTCTTCCAAGGTTGGTGGGAAGGTCAGTTTACCGTAATCAAGTAGTACACTTTGACGCCAGTTTTCCGTTTCAAAATCACGATTAACGGCAACACTGTTAATAGAAGCGGATAGTTGCAGCACAGATGCGGTAAGGTTGGCAACTTGTTGCTCACGTTCACGAAAATCTGAGCGAAAGCGGGTGTCGTCGATAAGCAGTAACTGTTGGCCTTTTTCAACCAACTGACCTTCTTTGACCAAGATTTCTTTGACTAAGCCACCTTCTAAGTTTTGGACTACTTGTATCTGTGAGGAGGGAATCACTTTGCCTTGACCAACCGTGACTTTGTCGATTTCAGCCCAAGATGCCCAACCTATTGCTGCAATGAAAAATAGAACCATAACCCAGAGCATAAAACGCGCGCTGTTGGGGGTATTGAGGAGCAATGCTGCAGTTTTGTCATCAACAAAATCCAACTCTTCATCGTTGAGTTTGTTGTAGTTATCTCGGCTCATCACAGTCCCTGCTTATATAATTACGGATTATCTTTTTGATCTTATTATTATTAACCGATCATGTCAGCATGCTCGGCTAATAAAATATGAGAAGAGGGTTATTCTCTCTTCAAATGAGCTTTCTTACACTTTCTAAATCAAACAAAAGCATAATTAGCGCCGGAGTATAGCTATTACGCCTTGAACTTGGCTTTATCCAACTGATGTTTTTTTAGTTTGTCGTACAAGGTTTTGCGTGATACCTGTAATTCTAGTTGAACCTCTTTGAGTCTGCCGCGATGTCTTTGCAATGCATCGAATAACAAGCAATATTCAAAGTATTCTGTGCGCTGAGTCATACTCTGAATTTCAAGACTTTTCTCACTATTCCAATCTTCCATTCTAAAAGTATCTGGCTTGAGGGCACGAAGTTCAGCAAATTGGCGTAGCTGCTTAACGTTTTCTGGCCATTCGAGACTGGTGAGGTGTTTGACCTCTTCTAGGCTGATATGTGGCGGCTGTAACTGATATCGACTCGCTGTGTGGCGCACAAAGTGCTTGTATAAAGGCCCTATATCTTCCTTTCTTTCATCGAGCGTCGGTAAGTGAATTAGAGTCGCCAGGGATTTTAGAGGTGGCTCGGCTTGGGTGGTCGCGCCAAAAACACGTTCAAGTTTCGGGTGCTTGAACAAGTATTCCCATTGTTCAAATGATACATGCTCTGCGCTATGTAAGTACAAACTGCAGTGGCGTTTTCCTTCACTTAAGCGGTGTATGGCTTTGTCGAGCGCTTCTAATGAAAGCTCATACAGGTCTTCACCAGAAGCGGCGATTAGCTCACTATCCGGTGTTGCATGTATGTCGTGGGCAAATTGTGCAGCGAGTCGCCGACCCGTACCATCTTGACCTACAAAAATGAGCGGCTGGCTTGTGGGCGCACTGATCAAGGCGCGACGAATGCTCACCATGGCCTTACTGTGACCAATCATTTTCGGACCAACATGAGTTTGCATGTCGAGCTCTTTCTTAAGCCAGATGTTTTCTTGCAACAAGTTCAGTTTATCGCTGGCATTGTTGAGCGATTTCATGAGCTGTTCCGTTGAAAACGGTTTTTCTAGAAAGTCGTACGCGCCGCTTTTCATCGCATCTACCGCGGTTTTCACATCTCCATGTCCAGTAAGTACGATGAATTGAAAGTGATCGTTTTTGCTTCGCAAAGTTCGCATAAACTCCAAGCCATCCATCACGGGCATATGGATATCGGTGATGATAATCGCAGGTGTATTTGAGTCGATTACGCGTAAGGCTTCTACTGCGTTTGGTAAGCAGGTGACGTCTATCCCTTCAATCAGCAGGGCTTGAGACACGGCATCACGAATGTGTGGTTCGTCATCAACAAAGAAAACTGGGTTATTCATGGTCGTTTTCCACTTCTGGGGTACGTTTATTCTGATTGACTATTGGTAGCGTCACGATAAAGGTCATCCCTCCTGCTTGTTGTTCTGTGTTCTGATGTTTATAGGCACAGAGGGAGCCGTGATAGCTCTCTATAATCCGCTTGGAGATTGTTAAACCTAATCCAAGACCCTCCGGCTTAGTCGTAAAAAATGGGTCGAACACTTTTGCTAGGGCTTCGTCTGACATCCCTGGTCCGTTATCGGAAACAAGAATGTCGCAACTGTCATCATGACACTGAACAGCAATGGATATTTGCGGATCGATACAGTGGTTTTCCATCGCTTGTGCGGCGTTGTGGAAGAGGTTTATCAGCACTTGTTCTAATTCAACGCTGTGAATGGCCAGCTTCACATCATAGTCGATGGCCGGAACTTTTAGTGTTACTCCTTGCTTAATAAGCTTGTTGCTCAAAATGCTGGTGGCAGTATGTACCGCGTCGTGCAGTACTGAGATTTCATTGTGTGAATCGTGCGTGGCTTTCCGAGTAAAGACTTTTAAGCGGGCAATGACTTCCGAAATGGTGTCATTGAGTGTCAGCATTTTGCCCAAATTGTCAGCGACCATTGGGTATTTTTCCATTGCCAACAAACGCTGCGAGTTTTCGGTATAGGTTCTTAGTGCGGAAAGTGGCTGATTTATCTCATGATTAATACTGGCTGATAGCTCGCCCAACAATGCCAATTTTGCGGCTTGCGTCAGTTCTTGTTGTGTTTGTTTAAGCTCTTGTTGGCTTTGCTCATATTGGCGGATGGTCTGTTGTAGTTTTTGGTTGGCTTCACTCAGAACTAGTGTCCGTTGCACTACTTTTTCTTCTAGGCTCACATTGAGATGGGCAAGGCGTGCTTTGTTAACTAGGGTTTGGAACCACGCTAACGCAATTAGAGCAATGAGCGCATATAAGATCAGGAAGACGATATCGGCCTGTAAAACGGCGGCAAGAACGCTGTTGTGGTTAATTAAGGCAACGACGCGAAACCCTTTATCCAATAAGTGTGTTGCGTATGCGAGGTAATTCGGTGATAGAAGTAATTGATTGTCATCAAACTCTGTGACACCACTGTGTGCCGTTAACTCACCAAAATATTCGGGTAAGGTATCGCCATATTGACGCGTTTCGGTAAGTTCATTTATTGCACTCGATGACAGTGGGAAAAGTGCACGATAGCGCCAGTCTGGTAAATTGCTCATAAACACGACATTGTGTTTATCTGTAATGAGTACGT
Organism: Vibrio sp. 2CM40D; assembly: GCF_023161825.1. NCBI lineage: Bacteria > Pseudomonadati > Pseudomonadota > Gammaproteobacteria > Vibrionales > Vibrionaceae > Vibrio > Vibrio sp. 2CM40D. Next base: position 579,706 of record NZ_JALNTL010000002.1, on the reverse strand, counting down.
CAGTCGTGGTTTGCGAAAGGCGCTGTTCTAATTGCTCCAAATTCACTTTTACTGTGATCACGCCAACGACTTCCTCATTTACCCACAGCGGAGATGAGAAGAAGTACCCACGTTTATTCGAGCGTACGCCTAATCCAACGTATTGAGCGGGCTCACCGCGTCGCGCATTTTTAAAATAGGGGCGATAGCTAAAGCTAGAGCCAACAAACGTATCTTCTTGCTGAAAGTTACTTGAGGCTATGACTAACCCGGTACGGTCATGAACGTAAATCGTATCGGCCAAGCTTTGCTTCAACCAATCTGCTAACAATAGGTTGAGCTCTTGAGAGGGCGTTCCGCGCTCTACTGCTTTGAGTAGTCTTGGGTCGTGACTTAATAGGTTTGGTATCTGTTCAAACTTTGCCAGTTCGTAGTCCACTTCTTGTGACACTTGCGCGGCTTGTCTCTCTAGCTTTTGTTGCCATTGATCATGTTGGTATTGAGTTGCGTAATGATGAGTAAGCGCAAGCCCTGAAATGCCAACGGCACACAGTAGCAGTAAAAAATGACGTAGGGCTTTGGGGTTGAGTAAGTTCACGATCGGCTCACTGGTTTTTTGTGTCATGGTATCAAATGAAGCACTGTGATGCTGTGAGCGGCAACGATAACAAGCACAATGATGTCCTTGTATTTCCTCAGTATCGGGAGCACAATCGACAAAAACGAGTGAAGGAGTAAAGATGGAACTTGCTGATATTCGTCGTGAGTACACCAAAGGTGGGCTGCGTCGTAAAGATTTGAAAGCTGATCCTATTGATCAATTTAATCTGTGGCTAGAGCAAGCAGTTGAAGCGGGTTTAACGGACCCGACTGCGATGACAGTTGCAACGGTTGATGAAAATGGCATGCCATTTCAACGCATTGTTCTATTGAAAAACGTCGACAAAGATGGTTTTGTGTTTTACACCAACCTAGGCAGTCGCAAGGCCCAGCAGCTAGAGCATAACAGCAATATTAGTTTGCACTTCCCTTGGCATCCGTTAGAGCGCCAAGTTCATATTACTGGTGTGGCTGAAAAGCTTACCGCCGTAGAGAATATGAAATACTTTACTTCTCGTCCTAAAGAGAGCCAGTTGGCCGCAATCGCGAGCAAACAAAGTAGCCGTATTTCTGCCAGAGGTGTGTTGGAAGGTAAGTTTTTAGAGCTAAAACAGAAGTTTGCTAAGGGTGAAATACCAGTACCAACCTTTTGGGGTGGCTTTCGCGTAAAACCAAAGAGCATCGAATTTTGGCAAGGTGGCGAGCATCGCCTTCACGATCGTTTTCTTTTCTCCCAGCATGATGGAGGTTGGGACATTGATCGTCTAGCGCCATAGGCTTATGGTCCCTCATGAATAAACAAACACCGCCGAATTGGGGCGGTGTTTTTGTAGGTAGAAGCGATGCGAATTATCGCTCTCCATTCAACACAACCGATAATTGATGCTTAAGCAGCGTTTTGGGTACAACAGAGCCGTAGCCTGCTTCCATTGCTTTATCTATTAGCTCGTTCTTGCTGTTCGCTGCAAACTTATTACGTAAGCGTGCGACGTGACCTTCAACGGTTTTTGTTGATATGCCCATGACCTGAGAGATAAATTGAGGCTTTTTGCCATAGAGCAAGAGGAAAAGCGTTTCTTGCTCGCGGCATGTGAGCTTCTCTGGTTTTGGTTGTAAGTCAGAGAAACGAAAGATGGATTGTTGATTTGGGTTGGTACTGATTGCACGACAAACCCAATACCCGACTTCAATCACGGCGGTGTCGGTGAGTTCCCTTCCGTAGAAAATGGTGCCTACGATGTCGCCTTTGTCATCTCGCCACGGTGTTTTAGTAAATATATGTGCTCGCCAGCGGCCATCTGGATAAGGGTGGATATCCAGAATTTTTAGTGACTCGCCAGTTTCGAGAACGTGTTTATCTTGGCGTTGAAATTCTTGCGCGCATTCAGTGGTTGGGCTGGCCATATCAAAATCAGTTTTACCCAAGCACTCCTCGGGCGACGTGTGCCCTAACAGTTCTGCGTATTCCTGGTTTACGTATAGGAATACCGAATCTTTATCTTTGCATCCCCAACAACCTGGTAGCTGTTTAAGGAGGGATTGTTCTATGGTATCGACTGAAATATTCACAAAAGGACTCACTACATACTGCTTTTACCAATACAGAGACGTCCGTGTTACATGGCTCGTATTGATGTTGCCAAGTAGGCAGTTACGTTGCTAGAACACGTTCGTTGATTGGCGCTCAATCCAATTAAATTCGTGGTGTTCGATGTTTTCGTCAGGTAGTCATAGACAACGACGAAATGGAACGAAGAGTTTAATTGGGAAAATGGTCTGTTTCATTACAGATATGTGCGCTCACGGATGTCCGCCAATGTTCGGCTTACAACTCGTATCGTCCTTGATCATGCTTCCTACAACTCAGTTGTAATGTGGTTGACGTTCATATCACTTGTGAGCGAAAGAGCAGCACCTAAGCATATGAGAGGGACAGTGAGACAAACGCTATGATATCAGCTTATGCCATTGTTTTCATTGTTGAGAAGCGAAAAAAAAGCCAGCCTGAAGACGGGCTGGCAACACAAGATATAATCTTGTCGACGTGTAGAAGAGGTTCTAAATTACCTAGCGAGGGTCTGCTAAGTAAGTTAGAGGTATCAATGAGATACCGAGAGCTTTAGATCGTATGCATCTTAAAGCTCGATAACTAATGTATTGAATCAGAAGCATATTAGTAAGGGGGGAAATCCCTCTATGTTGAGTTTAAGAGTGGGTTTCGATCCGTTTCAGGGACGAGTTATCTAATATGGAGCACGGTGTTTTACAAAATAACAGATTGTTCGGTAATAAGGATCTTTACATTGATTGATTATGTATACGTAAGGTGTTGCCTATCTATCCGTTTTTGTTAATAAAATTGGTTGCTCACTGACCGTAAATTAACCTCGCATGATCATCGTTCCGGAACTATGATCATGTAAATGAACTTGATCATGCTGATTTGATCTTGTCGATTGAGTTGGGTAAAAGTTGCAACCCAACAAAGAAGGTATATGATGCGAAGACGTAAGCTGACCGTGTAAAGACGACTGTTTAAAATGAGTGACTCAGATAACCAAAAAATCCTTTCATATCAAGAGATTATGCTGCCGAAGCCGGCGGAGCTGATCACACTTCCGTCTTATATGGATTGCCACGATCATTCTTATACGCAGATCGTGATTGGTTTAAAAGGGCAAGCCGAATTTGAAGTGCGCGGGCGAGGTAATCTTGTCGGCCCTGGTCAAGGTTGTGTGGTCACCGCATGCTCTGATCATGCTTTCGGTGGCGTCATCAATCAATCGGATATTTTGGTGCTGAATATGCCCAAACCGACAAATGATGATCCTGAAATGCTTCAAAAAATCAATAACCTGGAGAGAGACCATGTCTACTTCCAGTTAGATAGTCAAATTCAGAAGCTGATACAGATGTTGGTTCAGGAAATGCGAAACCATCCGGATGACCTGCTGTTAAGTCGTGCGTGTAACGACACTGTGATTGCATTAATGCAGCGCCATATCTCGGCATTTGAGACCAGTCGAAAAGAGTCGCGCTTTGATTTGGAGGCGATTGATCGTTACATTGAGCAGCACCTGAGTCATAAGATTAGTGTGGCTCAATTGGCCGGGCGAGTGTTTCTTGGGGAAAGTCAGTTCCATTGCTTGTTTAAAGAGCAGATGGGGATTACACCTCATCAATATGTTCTCGGAAAGCGTATCGACATGGCTCGTGAATTAATCGAGCAAGGGCACCTTTCTTTAGGGCAAATTGCCGAGTTTACTGGCTTCTCAAGCCAGAGTACTTTTACTCATACTTTTACTCGCTTACAGGGAATATCACCTTCCCGTTATAAAAAACAAGTTGGATAACAACGCGTTTTTTTAGGTCAAATAATCATCAATCAGAATAAAGCCATGCACTATGCATGGTTTTTTTATGTTTTATTCACGTGACCTATCTCTCGTTTTTTTAAATTCTCTGTTCTTTGCAGTGGTTGATATGCCACTTGATCCTACATTTTCTCTTAGAACGAGCTCTTCACAAAAATCTTATTGATATTCTTGATATTTTGTTGTGAATGCAATGAAAAAATTAAAATTTACAACACAAAATATTACCTATTTGAATGTGACTATGTGGATGTTTTGTTATAAAAGCGAGTTTTTGGCAAAAATGTCGTAGTTTTTGACAAGTATTCTTATCGGCCTCAAAATACACTGCCAGCCATTGATAATCCTCGAAGCGGTTTTCGAGGAGTGAGATTGAGGAACACACATGTTTACAGCTACGAACGTGTTGACACCGGAATTTATCGGGCAGCCGCTTGATAAGTTGTGGTCACTGATCTCGCCATTATATATGGTGGACGAGTCTCAATGGCTAGAGCAACTATTGCCACTAGCGACGCCGACAGAGGATGAAAAATCGGCGATCACTACCCAAACGACCCACCTTATCGAAGCCATTCGTGCCGATAAGAAGTCAATCCAGATGATTGATGCTTTATTGCTGGAATACAGCTTAGATACTCAAGAAGGTATCTTGCTGATGTGTCTTGCAGAAGCATTAATGCGCATCCCAGATGCCGCGACAGCAGATTCTTTGATTAAAGATAAGTTGAGTGTCGCAGACTGGAAATCTCACCTGAAGAACTCTGACTCTGTGTTTGTTAACGCATCAACATGGGGCCTCATGCTAACAGGTAAAGTGGTTGGTCTTGGTGAGCAAGGCACCCAGAGCCCAGGTCAGGCTGTAAACCGTCTGGTAAATAAATTCTCTGAGCCTGTGATTCGTAAAGCCATGTATCAGGCAATGAAGATCATGGGTCACCAGTTTGTTCGTGGTCGCACGATCGAAGAAGCGCAGAAGAACGGTCGTCCAATGCGCGACAAAGGTTTCACCTACTCGTTTGATATGTTGGGTGAGGCGGCGTTAACTACAGCGGACGCGAACAAGTACTTCAAAGATTACCTAATGGCGATCGAAGCGGTGGGTCGCGAGACTTACGGTAACGACACCAGCCCTGCGCCTTCGATTTCCATCAAGCTTTCTGCATTACACCCGCGCTACGAAGTCGCAAATGAAGAACGTGTAATGACAGAGTTGTATGACTCACTAATGCAGCTATTGAAACGTGCAATTGAAGTCGACGTTGCAATCACAATCGATGCAGAAGAAGCGGATCGCCTTGAGCTTTCTCTGAAGCTATTTGAGAAAGTGTACCGTAGCGATCTTGTGAAAGGTTGGGGCAAGTTTGGTTTGGTTATTCAAGCTTACTCAAAACGTGCGCTACCAGTCTTGGTGTGGCTAAATGCACTCGCAAAAGAGCAAGGTGACGTTATTCCTCTGCGTTTGGTTAAAGGCGCGTACTGGGACAGCGAAATCAAGTGGTCTCAACAAGCGGGTTATGCAAATTACCCAGTATACACTCGCAAAGAAGCGACGGACGTTGCATACCTAGCTTGTGCTCGTTTCCTACTTAGCGAAGGTGTTCGCGGTAATATCTACCCACAATTTGCAAGCCACAATGCTCACACGGTTACGGCAATTGCTGTCATGGCGGAGCACAAAGAATACGAGTTCCAGCGCCTGCATGGTATGGGTGATTCACTGTATAACCATGTTATGAAAATGTACGGTCAGCCAGTACGTATTTATGCTCCTGTCGGTAGCCATGCTGATCTTCTTCCGTACTTGGTTCGTCGTCTGCTTGAAAATGGTGCGAACAGCTCGTTTGTACACCGTCTAGTTGATGCGCGTTGTCCGATTTATGAGTTGACCCATCACCCTGTGGATGTGTTGACGGGTTTTGACACGCTACACAACGACAAAATTCCATTGCCTGCCGATATTTTCCCTGAGCGTAAGAACTCATATGGCGTCAACATTGACATCGACAGTGAAGCGAAGCCATTTGAAGCTCAGGTCGAAAGCTTCATGGACAACCAGTGGGTTGCAGGCCCGATGATCAATGGTGAACGCTTTGCCGAAAGCATGATCAAGGAAAATGCGGCTGAGATCATCACCGCACCATACGATCGCCGAATTGAAGTCGGCAAAGTGGCATTTGCAACTCTTGATCACGTTTCCGCTGCAATTGATGCGGCGCAAAGTGCTTTCTCTGATTGGAAAGGTGTTCCTGTTGAGCAAAAAGCGGCTTGTTTAGAAAAGCTTGCTGACTTAATGGAAGAAAATCTGGCTGAGCTGGTGGCGATTTGTCACAAAGAAGCGGGTAAAACGATTCACGATAGCATTGATGAAGTTCGTGAAGCAGTGGATTTCTGTCGTTATTACGCGAAACAAGCGCAAAACCTACAGCCATTTGAGCTAGAAGGTTTTGACGGTGTGAAACGCATTTCTAGCCGTGAAGGTCTTGGTGTGTTTGTGTGTATCAGCCCTTGGAACTTCCCGTTGGCTATCTTCCTTGGTCAGGTAACGGCAGCACTGATTGCAGGTAACACTGTGGTTGCAAAACCTGCTGAGCAAACAAGCTTAATTGCCGCTCGCGCTATTGAATTAATGCTTGATGCGGGTTTCCCTGCTGGTGTGATTCAGTTACTTACTGGTCGCGGCGCTGAGATCGGTCATGCACTGACTTCTCATGATGCTATTGCTGGTGTGGCATTCACTGGTTCAACGGCAACGGCGCAACGCATTAACGTCACGCTTGCGGAGCGCAGCGCGAAACCGGTTCCGTTTATTGCGGAAACAGGTGGTCAAAACGCAATGATCGTGGACAGTACTGCATTGCCAGAGCAGGTGGTGCGTGATGTGATTCGTTCGGCGTTTGCATCTGCTGGTCAGCGTTGTTCTGCCCTTCGTGTTCTATTTGTACAAGAAGATGTAGCAGACCGTATGATCAACCTGATTCAAGGTGCGATGAATGAGCTGTATGTTGGTTTACCTTACCTACACAAAACGGATGTTGGTCCGGTTATCGACAGCAATGCAAAACAAAAACTCCTTGCTCACCTTGAGCAAATGAGCAAAACACAGACTAAAGTCGCTCAGCTACAGCTGGATGAATCGTGCCAGCATGGTGACTTTGTCTCACCAAGTGCGTTTGAAATCTCGGGCATCGATGTGCTGAAAGAAGAACAATTTGGTCCAATCTTGCACATTGTTCGCTTTAAAGCGTCTGAATTACCGAACGTGGTTGCGCAGATCAACAGAACGGGTTTTGGCTTGACGATGGGTATCCATAGCCGTAACGAAACCACGTACCGTTGGATTGAGAAACATGCACGAGTAGGTAACTGCTACATCAACCGAGACCAAGTTGGCGCTGTGGTTGGTGTACAGCCGTTTGGTGGTCAAGGCTTGTCGGGTACTGGCCCGAAAGCTGGTGGTCCACACTACCTATTCCGCTTTACTCAACATCTTCTTGCTCAAGCAGAAAACGCATAAGGAGTCGCATTATGGTTCATCAGATCACCTATTTTAAAGATGCATTCTCTGCGTGGGAGCAGTGGAATCTGACTGATTTTGATTACAAATGCGAGCATGTTCTGGCATTTAAATCTGCACTAGAAGGGCAGCAGTCTACCGTTGCCAAAGTGGTTTCTTACCACTTGCAACAAGCATCAGCTCTTCTTGCAGAAACTCACCAGTTAGTTGGCCCTACAGGGGAAACTAACGAACTGTATGCCGCAGGACGCGGTGTGGCTTTGGTGATTTGTGAAAACAACATCGAGCCTGCTGATAATGCGTTATACAGTGCTTTTGCGATGATCACCTGTGCCTTAATTGCAGGCAACAGTGTGGTCGTTTGCAGTGACAATGCAGAGCTAAACCAATTGGTTAAGCAAGCTGTAGCGTTGGCAAACTTCCCATCTAACTTAGTCCAGGTTGTTGCGTACGATGCGTCTGCCCCGTTGCTTGAGAGCGATGTACGTAGTGTGGGTTATGTTGGGCGTTCACAGGTTGAGCATGCGCTCAATCTTCAACTAGCTAAGCGTGACGGTGCAATCGTCGGCTTAGTTTCTGAAACGGATTTAGAGTCACCGAAATTGGCTCATGATCCTCATCTCTCGTTGCGCTTCATTACTGAGCGCACTCGAACGATAAATATTACCGCGGTGGGTGGTAACGCAACTCTACTCGAGTTGGGGAACGAAACTCACTAACCTGACTTGTAATGCCAATCTGGAGTAACTGGACTGAGAGCCGGTCCAGATTGGTTTTTTATACTCTGATGTATTGCTGAGACGGTAAAATATCAGGGCAGGCAAGGAAGGAAATAATTATAACGAGGACTATCTAATGATAGAAAATAGCTTTGCTATCACGTCCACTTTTGTGGCGTATTTACTGATTATGGTTGCTATTGGCGTTTACGCGTATAAGAGGACTTCCAATTCATCTGACTACTTCCTAGGTGGCCGTAGCCTAGGTCCGTGGCCTGCTGCATTATCTGCAGGTGCTTCAGACATGAGTGGTTGGTTGCTGCTAGGCTTGCCTGGCTATGCGTACGCTGCGGGTATCGAGGCCTTCTGGTTAGCCGGCGGTCTACTTCTTGGTACATGGGCAAACTGGCTCATCAGTGCAAAACGCCTCCGTACCTACAGTATCCAAACTGACGCGCTAACGTTGCCAGAGTTCCTGTCACGTCGCTTCAACGATAAGTCGAAACTGATTCAGACAATCTCTGCGTTTTTCATTCTTCTATTTTTCCTTTTCTACACCAGCTCAGGTTTGGTCGCAGGGGGCAAACTGTTTGAGACGGTATTCGGTCTAGATTATACCTACGCTGTTATCATCGGTACGGTGTGTGTCGTTTCTTACACACTATTCGGTGGTTTCCTAGCGGTATCTTGGACTGACTTAGTGCAAGGTCTGCTAATGGCGGCTGCGCTAATGATTGTTCCTATAGCGGTAATGGACGGTGGTTTAGGTCAGCTAAGTTCTGATCTACATGACATCAACCCAGAACTTGCAACGCTATGGAATGACGCGAAAGGCGAACCATTGTCTGCGATTGCCATTATCTCTCTAGCGGCGTGGGGCCTTGGTTACTTTGGTCAGCCACACATCCTAGCGCGTTTTAAAGCGTCTCGTTCAAACAAAGATCTAACGACTGCACGTCGTATCGCAGTGATTTGGACGGCACTATCTATGGTTGGTGCAATGCTTGTTGGTCTTGTTGGTCTGGTTTGGGTTACGGGTCATCCGGGTACTCAACTAGAGGACGGTGAGAAGATCTTCATGCTATTGGTTAACGCAGTATTCCACCCTGTCGTTGCGGGTATGTTGTTAGCAGCAATCCTAGCGGCGGTAATGAGTACCGCTGACTCACAGCTCCTTGTTTCATCTTCAGCGCTTGCAGAAGATTTCTACAAGCAAGTATTCAAGCCAGAAGCGTCTTCTGAAGAAATCGTAATGATTGGTCGTATCGGTGTTATCGTTATTTCGCTTGTTGCGCTATTCCTAGCGATGACGCCTGATAGCTCAGTACTCGGTCTTGTATCTTACGCTTGGGCTGGTTTTGGTGCGGCATTTGGTCCTGCGGTTGTACTTAGCCTTTACTGGAGCGGTATGAACCGTAACGGCGCGTTAGCAGGTATTCTTGTTGGTGGTATCACTATCGTAGTTTGGAAGCAGCTAACTGGCGGTTGGTTTGATGTGTACGAAATCGTACCGGGCATCATCTTCTCTACGCTTGCCATCATTGTGGTAAGTAAAGCAACGGGTGGTGCTGCGCAAGACGTGTTAGACCAACACCAGTCGTTCGAGAAAAAACTGGTTGAACTAGACTAGTAACTTCCCGTATATGAACACAAAGCCCGCTATTTTAGCGGGCTTTGTTTTATCTGAAACTTAATTAACGTTAATGGTGGTAGCTTGAGATCAGAGCTTAGCATTGCTCGGTTAGATTGGAGTGTTAGTCGCGACGAATTTTGGCGTAAATAACGGTGTTACTCAGCTCTCCCGATGTGGTAAGACGTTCGTTTCTGAGCTCTCCTTCGAACTCATAACCACAGCGCTCGGCTACAGCCCGGCTCTTTTGGTTGGTGCTATCAGCATGAATTGCGATTCTCTTGGCGCCCAAGTCATCAAACGCATAGCGCTCAACTTCGAGCACAGCCTCGGCAACATAACCATTGCCAACGGCAGCATTATCTAACCAATAACCTATCTCAAAGGATGGTACGTCGGGATCTCGAATCATCAAGCCGACCGCACCCAGTAAGCGATCGCTTTCCTTTTCAATGATGTAGTAACGCAGCTCTTCTTCGAAGTTTTCAAAGTTTGCGATGGCTTTCTCTGTCCCTTCTATCATCGCTTCTAATGTCAGCACATGAGGCACCCACGGCAGATAGACTTCGAGAGTCTTTTGGCTGCGAACGACAGCTTGATGCGCCTCTTCGGCTCGTTCTAAACAAGCAGGGATGAGTTTGAGACGTTTCGTTTCCATGCCGACTCTCCTATGGGTGAAAAATGAACGGAAAATCATTTAAACAGATGTACTTAGAATGATCTAGTCAACGCCGTCATATTATTCACTTGGTTTGCCAGAGAGAAACTGAGAGAATCGAACCGTTATCAAACCAACTAGGTTCATTATGAAACTTTTAGTAAGAAACTTGGCTCGTCACATGACCGAGCAAGATATCCGCAAATTATTCTCAGCGTACGGCAAAGTAGAACTGTGTTCGCTAGTGCTTGATCAAGACACGGGTTTGTCGAAAGGCTTCGGTTTTGTCATCATGCCGGACGAAGCAGAAGCCATTTCTGCTCTTGAAGCACTGAATTTGACGAACGTAGAAAAAAGCAAAATTCGCGTGAAAGTCGCACAAGACTAACACAGAGAAAAGCCAGCGTTATTGCTGGCTTTTTTGTCTTTCTATTTAGAGACCAAATTGGCAACATTCTAGAATGTCTTCTCTTTTCGTTTTAGCGAGATTGATCATCAATTCTCTCTTCAAGTTGTTTCATTAAATCCTTTAACTGTAGAGAATCGAAATTGTCTGAATTCGGCACTTGGTAAGCGTCGTTGACTGTGTAGAGCATCAAACTTTTGCTAGAGAAGAACTCTTTCTGTATTTGGACTTTGACAATGTCATCAAGAGGTAGACGGAAGTAAACCGTTGAGCCCTGGCGGTACTTCAAGGTGTTGGTGCTTGCATCGATATCTAGCGTTTTAGGATTGAACGCGCGGCGCGTGAAGTACGTTGAGAGCAGTTTCAATCCTATTATTGTGAGTGCTACGAGTCCAAACTCGACGATCTTGTCTGCTAGGTAGGAAAAATAGAACAGCGACAACAATACAGTTCCTAGCAAGAAAGGGTTGTTCTTGGGCAGATTTTGTGAAGTTTCATGGATGATCATCCGACATATCCCTCTTCTATACGCGGTAAACTCACCGCACCAAGTAACTCCCCAGTGTTTCGCAAGGTAATAGCGTACGCCACGCCTTGATGCTGCTGATACATCGGATCGTGCCTATCTATCCATGCTTGCGCCATCGGTCGCTCATAAGGATGAGGGATGTTTGCTGTCATGTCGGCAATTCGCTTATCTCCAGCGAGTAAAGCCACTTGTTGGCAGTCATCGATATTGAATGGCCGGAGGACGAGTCTTTCGGTAGTGAGAATCGGTTGTATCGTCATGCATTTCTTCCTTGATGAGACGGCTATAGCTGCTAGCAACTGGTTTGCGGGGTAAATCAAGATAACAAGGCGTCTCGAAAGCTCGATCTAGCCAGCTGTAAAGTTGTCATGCGCCTTACTAAATAATAAGCCCGAACAATTGCTTATGTGTAATGTGTCGTATTATTACACACATAAGCACGTTTGCTCATATTGATGGTACAAAAGTTGAGGTCTGACCAATGTCTCAGTTTTTTGATACTTTCGTTCAATTTTTTGAAGATAGGGCACAAAAAATTAAAGGAGCTTTTTAATTGTGGAATTATTTTGAACAAAATATGTCAATTGTCAGTAGGACGAAAAAGTAGGGAGAAGAGAAATGCCGGATATATATTGCGCAGCTTGTAGAAAATCAACGCAACATAAAGTGATTATGAAGCGTTGCGAGCCTCAGTCTGTTGACTCGTTAACAGGCAAAATGGTGAGTTTTACACAGCTGATGGCGAAATTTGTATCAGGTGAACATTATTACGAGATGGAGCCTCAATACTACTGCCGTTGTTGTAATCATCGTGCAATTGGAGAGGTTGTTCCACATCCTACACGGCATACATCGGCCGCACTCTAATTCTGAGTGATAGCCATGATTAATGGCTAATTAGGGGGGCGTTGCCCGAACGACAGATCTATACAGGCGTATCATGCGCTTTCAAATTTGCGACTCCGCGGGAGCCGCTAGGTTGCTTTTTCTCTTCATATCACGGTTACTAAGTGAGCGGCAATAATCATAGCTCTTTCCCTCCTTCGTTGTTTTCTGGTTATTCTCTGCTGAATTTCACATGCTGTGCATTTGATGGTTTGCAATTGTTTGAGCAACGATTAATGTGATGCTTTCTAAGTGGTTACAAGGAAGTGGGTTAATGAGTTATCAATTGGACCGGATTGATTTACATATTTTGAGAGTGCTTCATTCGAGAGGCAGAATTCCAGTTGTAGAACTAGCAAAGCTGATTAACTTAACGACTTCTCCATGTTCTGATCGTGTAAAGCGGCTAGAAAAAGAAGGGTATATCAATGGTTATCATGCGGAGTTGAATGCGGAAAAGTTGGGGCTGGATGTGCAAGTATTCATCCATATTCGTTTAGACCAAACCAGTTTTTCTATTTTTGAAAAGTTTGCGAAAGCGGTGGAATTGATGCCTGAAATTGAAGAGTGCTACTCGCTCTCTGGAGATTTCGATACCATGATAAAAGTTCGTGTTAAGAGCATGAAAGCGTATCAGGAGTTTATGTCGAGTAAGTTAGGCACGCTTCCGGGCGTGATTCAAACTCGTAGTGAAGTGGTCATAGAAGAACATAAAACGGGATTTGGTGTTAATCCCGAGCTCCTTGGTTAGGCGAGGCATGTGTTGAGCCTCCTTATTTAGCGTGGCTTGGTATATTACTTTTTCTCGATTAAAAAAGGAGCCGAAGCTCCTTTTTTAATAAATCGGTGAGCGATTATGCCCCGATAAAGGTACTGATGACGCCAATTAAACCACCAAAAACACCGCCCCAAACGACTAGCCAGCCAAGGTGTTCTTTGATCATCTTTTGCACCATTTCTTTAACTAATGCCGGTGTTAATTCGCTTAAACGTTGATCGATGATACCTTCAATGTTCTGCTTTATCTCATCCATCATTGCAGGAGATTCGAATTGCTCTTTCAGTGCTTCTTTGATGTTATCGCTCTTGCTCAACTCAATGATGGATTCTTGCATCTTTTCGACGAAAGGTTGGCGCATGGGTTGTAGCGCTTCCGAGCCACCAAACATCGCTAGCATGCCACCAAACTGAGAGCCTTCAATTACTTCCACTAGGGAATCAAATGCTGGATTTAAATCTACTTTCTCAATTACTGGTTGAAGATCGATGTTCACACCGCCCGCCATTTCTTTATTCAAGAATCGGTCAATGTTCGCTTCAGTAAAAAACTGTTCCATCATTAAGTTTTTGATAGCCAGTTTAAACTCTTCAAATCGCGCGGGGATCACGCCAGAACCGTATAATCCAGGCACTTTCTCAAACAGCATATGGATGGCAAGCCAGTTGGTGATGGCGCCTGAGAACGCAAACAGCCCTGCATACCAAAGATAGTCGTTTTGTAATTGATGACCTCCAGCCATCAAAGCGATAGCGAGGACATTCGTTAGCAAACTTTTGTTCATAGTGACCAGTTATATATGAATATCGGAAAGAATAAGTGGGCCTGATTCTATACCTAAGTCACATTAAGATGCTAGGTTTTGCCGTGATGAGTAATCTTGTAGAGAAGGGACAAAAAATGAATGCTCAGAAAAACAAAACCCGACAATCATTGTCGGGCCACTGCTTTTTCTTAGAAAAACTAAGATTCTATTTTTAATTTTAGATGCGGTAGATCTTACAACAAAGTTGGCATTTCCATCTTTCTGAGTAGCCAAATAGCTTGTCAGCCCAACTTGGTTTGAGTTGTACGATCTGCATTGAACCACATTTACACATAAGCTAATTACCTTATTGTTAATATAATAACTAAGCCATCTATTGAGTATAGCTGTTTCTCAAAAAGTGAAATGACAAATGAAGACGGCTCAATACTCTGTATTGTGTTCATTGCAATGGATACGCAACGAGGCGGTATATTAGCAGAAAAAGTGTGAGCTTTATCATGGAGAGTGTTTCATATATGAGAAACCACAATGGCTATATGAGCATCTAGCCATGGATTTAAATAAAAAACGGCGCTTAAAGCGCCGTTTTTATTGAGCTTATCACTCGTTAAGAAGCGTGTTGATTGTCTAGTTCTTCAGCGATAAATCCGCCAGTTTGATGCGCCCAAAGCTGGGCGTAAATGCCGTTATTCGCAATGAGTTCTTGATGAGAACCTTGTTCAACGATGCTGCCTTTATCTAGCACGATGAGGCGATCCATTTGTGCGATGGTCGATAATCGGTGAGCGATAGCAATAACCGTTTTCCCTTGCATTAATTCATTCAAGCTTTCCTGAATCGCTGCTTCGACTTCTGAATCTAGAGCCGATGTTGCTTCATCCAATACCAGCAATGGTGCATCTTTGAGTAGCACACGAGATATTGCGATACGCTGACGTTGGCCGCCAGACAGTTTCACACCACGTTCACCAACTTGCGCATCGTATCCGACATTACCAAATGGGTCGGTCAGAGTTTCGATAAACTCATGGGCATGCGCTTGCTTAGTGGCTTTCAGCAAATCTTCTTCTGTCGCATCTGGATTGCCATACAAAATATTGTCTCGAATTGAACGGTGTAGCAGAGAAGTATCTTGGGTCACCATACCGATCTTTGAACGCAAAGAGTCTTGTGTGACTTCTGAGATGTTCTGTCCATCGATCTTAATGCTGCCGTCTTCGACATCGTGGAAACGAAGTAACAAGTTCACCAGAGTTGATTTTCCGGCGCCGGAGCGCCCAACCAAGCCGACTTTCTCTCCTGGTTTGATGTTGAGATCGAGATGGCTAATTACGCCTTTGTTCTCACCGTAATGGAAGCTGACGTTATCAAAGTGAATGCCTCCTTCAGTGACAACCAAGTCTTTTGCACCTGGTTTATCTTTAATATCAATAGGCTTAGAGAGCGTTTTCATTCCATCGACAACGGTTCCCATGTTTTCAAAGAGGGCGCCAACTTCCCACATTATCCACATCGACATACCGTTTACGCGCAATGCAAGACTAACAGCAATCGCAATCGCGCCAACGCTAATGGCACTATCCAACCACAGGTAAATCGATAAAGCAGCAACGGAAAACACCAAAATATAGTTTGAGATCTCTACAGCGACGTCGAAGCCGGTCACTAGGCGCATTTGACGATAGACCGTATTCAAAAATCCTTTCATGCCTTGCTCGGCATATTGGGTTTCGCGCTGGCTATGAGAAAACAGTTTGACGGTTTGAATATTGGTATAACTGTCGACGATGCGCCCTGTCATTGTCGAACGTGCATCGGCCTGCGCTGAAGCGACGTCTTTGAGCTTAGGGACAAAATAGATTTGGATAGCGATGTAAGCGAGTAACCAGACGATCATTGGGATCATCAAACGCCAGTCTGCCGTCGCTAACATAATGATCATGCTGGTGAAGTAAACCGTAACGTAAACAAACACATCCATAGCTTTCATTACGGTTTCGCGCACAGCTAATGAGGTTTGCATGACTTTCGTTGCGACTCGACCTGCAAAATCATCTTGATAGAAGTTCAAGCTTTGATTGAGCAAATACCGGTGTGCAAGCCAGCGGATAGACATTGGGTAGTTGCCCAATAACGTTTGATGAACGAGCAACGAGTACAAGATCACCAATATAGGCATGACAACCAGCAATAAGGCTCCGTAGAAAATCAAATCCGATTTGTTGTCTTGTAAGAACGTTTCTGGATTGCTGGTAGACAACCAATCAACCAATTGTCCCATCGCGCCAAACAACATTACCTCAACAACAGCCACAATTGTGGCCATCAAAGACATGATGATCAAAGGCTTTTCATAACCACGAGTGTAATAACGCAGAAAAGCGAACATCCCTGAAGGAGGCTGATCCGGTGTAGATTTGGGGAACGGCTCTGTAAAGCCTTCAAATCGTTTAAACATAACTCATCCTAAAGTTAAAACAGTGCCATTTGGGGTGGCTAAATCCATCGATTCACGCTGCTTTGGACGAAACCGCGTGTATGAGAGTTTTTTGCCTGCTCCTCGATAAAGCAGACCGATTGACGAGAGGGGCGAAAAAATAGTCTAACCGATTGTGTCTTAAATGTAACTAGTTGGTTATGGGTGTGATTGTCTATGGTTCTGATTCTTATGATGAATTCTTATCATGTTCATCGTGGTGCCATAAAAGCTTAAACCTGCAAAGTGACAATAAAATTTAAGGAAAAATGAACTTAATGCAGCAAAAATTACTTTTGTGCAATTAAATTAATTGTCAAAACAGCAAAACTGAAGTTAACAATAAATTTACAATCTCCTCATTCTAGTGATAAGGAATGTATTGGATGCTATTACACGAATCAGTGACCCAATTTGCTAATGGGAAAGAAGAAAGCACGCAAAGTGCTCAGCGCCAAACCGCAAACTGCGTAGTGATGGTGCCACCGAAAGAGTTTCGTTTTAATGAAGAAACCGCACAAGATAATGAGTTCCAACATAAAGTGTCACTCAGCCAAGAAGAAGTCTCACGTCGAGTAATGGCCGAGTTCGCGAGTATGGTTGCAACGCTGCGTCAAGAGGGCGTTCAAGTTGTTGAGTTTGATTATCCAACTTCAGATGTTGCGACGCCAGACGCGGTATTTCCAAACAATTGGTTTAGCACTACGCCAGATGGCACGTTGTACACCTTTCCAATGGCCTGTGAAAACCGTCAAAAAGAAGTACGTCCCGATGCGCTTGTGGCAGCACTAGCGCAAGCTGGGCGAGAAGTTCATCGACGCAGCAGTCTAACTGAATATCTTGATGAGCAAGCGTATTTAGAAAGCACGGGTGTGATGGTGTTTGACCACCTAAATAAAACGGTCTACGCCGCACTCTCACAACGTTGTGATCGTCTGGTTTTAGAAGATTACGCCGATCGTATTGGCTATGAACGAGTGATTTCTTTCCAAACTCGTTTGCCGTCTGGTGCGCCGATTTATCACACCAATGTGATGATGGCGGTTGGCGAACAGTTTTGCGTGATTTGTGACGAAGTGATCCCAGAATTTGAGCGTCGTTTTGTAATGAAGTCACTCGCCAAAGACAAGCAAGTCATCTCAATTTCGCTTGAGCAGATGAACCAGTTCTGCGGTAACATTCTGCAACTGGAAACGATCAACGGCGATAAGGTGATTGCGATGTCGCAATCGGCGTACGATGCATTTTCACCAGCACAAAGAAACCAATTGGCAACGCACGGTAAATTGCTGCCATTCGACGTTTCTACCATAGAATCTATTGGTGGTGGTTCGGTTCGTTGCATGTTGGGTGAAGTGTTCTTACCGAATCGTAAAGCTGTGCTTTAATAAACTGCACATTTCTTTTCAGCCGCAGTGAAAGGCTGATGAAGCGTTCTCTTCAAGGGTTTTTAGCCGTTAGCTCTGTGGCAGTACAGACTAACGGCTTTTTTGCGCTTTTTAGTTTTCTGACGATTTGCGTAGGCGACGCTTGGTTTAAGCGCCTAAAATAGGATGGTTCACCTAGCAGATTGTGATAAAGTCCGCGCCTGCGTTTTACCGCATCTTCATTGTTTTTATTGCTTCTTCAACCAAAAGTACAAGGTTTCGCTAATGCCATTTTCTACTCTCTCATTGAGTTCTGAGCTGATTCACGCACTGCCAAAAGACTTCAAGAAACCGACCGATATTCAAGCGTTGGCCATTCCTGAGCTGTTGGCTGGTCAAGATCTATTGGCTTTGGCAAATACAGGCAGCGGCAAAACCCTTGCTTATGGTTTGCCTTTGTTGGAAAAGCTGGGTGTCAATCCAGAGCAAAAGGCGCTGATTCTTGTGCCAACGCGTGAGCTGGCAATGCAAGTGAGTGAAGCAGTTAACCAAGTTGGTCAAGTTATTGGCATTAAAACAGTGTGCTTGTGTGGCGGCGTTGATAAAGAGCAACAACAGCAGGCGCTAGCGACAAATCCTCATATCCTTGTCGCGACGACAGGTCGTTTGGTTGACCTAGCAAACAATGGCCTGGATTTGAGCAATGTTCATTATCTAGTATTGGATGAAGCGGATCGTTTGTTGGATATGGGCTTTTGGCCTGACGTACAAAAGATTTCGATGCAAACCTTCAATCAGCGTCAAACCGCGATGTTCTCGGCAACGTTTTCAGATGAGTTGAAGGGTAAAGCGAAGCTGCTTATGCAGGCACCAAAGCAAGTTGCAGCGCATCAAGAAAACAGCACCAACCAAGATATTGCTGAAACGCTGTACCTCGTCAACAAAGGCAGTAAAACCAAGGCATTGATTGAACTGATTCAAAAAAACGCGTGGGCTCAGGCATTAGTCTTTATTGGTGCGAAAGAGAACGCCGATGGCTTAGCGAAGAAGCTGAATAAAGCGGGCATCTCAACCAATGCGCTGCATGGCAATAAGAGTCAAGATGAGCGAGAAGAAGCACTGGCGCAGTTTAAATCTGGGCAAATTCAGGTGTTGATTGCCACCGATCTACTAGCGCGTGGCATTCACATTGAGCAATTACCTGTAGTGATCAACTTTGAACTGCCAATGCATGCAGAAACTTACGTTCACCGAGTAGGACGTACCGCTCGCGCAGGCCAACAAGGTGTGGCGGTGTCATTGGTTTGTCATGGTGAAATGGACGCACTAAACGCGATTCGTCACCTGACTCAACGTGCATTGCTAGTGCAAGATCTGGTTGGTTTTCCAGTAACGGATAAGCCATCAACTGGCGAGAGCAAACGCGCGCCACGCGATAAAAAAGCCAACCGCCGAACTCATGCTAAGAAGAGCATTAAGCAGTTCCAAGGTAAGTCGAAACGCCCAGCCCCGAGTGCGAAGTAAACCAAAAAAACACGCTCTTGACGGCATAGTCGGTTCAGAGCATGGCTTACAAATTTTACTTTTGAGTATTAACGGCAGTTGGGACAATCAAGCGCATTTCCCAATCTTCGACTTCACCAGTTTCTAGACGGCGCTCGACCAGCTTGCCCCAAGACTCGACTAACGGCAGCTCAGACAGCTTAGTGAGTTCTTTTCTATCTAAACAGCCAGTGAAAACCGCACCCATGATACGAGCCAATGGCCATTCTGGATAAGGTCTTTCGCACAGAATAATCTCGTCACCTGCACCGATATCGCCTTCTTCCAGCACTCGGAAATACCAGCCTGTTCGAAGCGTATCTTGCAGTCTTCTCGCCATGTCGTGTTGGTCAAAGCGTACGTTAAGTTTCCAACAAGGCATGCGACCTTGCGACACTTCCAGTAGTGTTGAGCCGATGCGAATTTTATCTTTCAAGCAAATCGTGGATTCGGTGACGCTTTCGGAGCTGATGTTTTCGCCAAAGCCGCCGGCGGATTGGAAAATTGGTCTTTCGCCTAATTCTTGTTGCCAGATTGGGTAGTGTTCGCTTGGGTAAATATGAAGCGCTTTTTGAATGCCACCATGAAAGCGCGGATCACCTTGCTCATCACTGATAAAACCGAGCTCTGTTGCATGCTGGCGCTCAGGCAGCACTTGTTTGTTGATTGCGCTTTGCGCACCATGAGCATAAGGGACGGTTTTCCCTGCTAGCACAGCTTTTACGACGCCGATTTTCTTCATGTAACCTCCTTATTATTTGAATGAGAGATAAAGTGTTTACCTTCATTCGCGATGCGGAGCATGATAGCCTAGTAAACTTGTGTCGGTGTAGGGATGAAAAGACAACTAACAATGCTAACTCGCCAAATTGATTCGAAGTCAGGCGTCGTCACCTCCAATGAGATGATGGCCGCGAATCCCCATTCTCCTGTTTTAGTGAAAACCATCGACATGCCAAAAGGTTACATTGATGCGCTGCATCAACACACTTGGCATCAAATCATCTTTCCTATCAAAGGGTTATTGCAAACACAAACTGAGCATTATCAGCACTTGGTTCCGCACACCTCTGCGTTATTTGTTCCTGCGGGTGTTCAACACGAGTCGATTGCTCTAAGCAATACGATATTTGTTGGTATTTACCTCAACCCTGAGTTTGGTGCGACGTACGAGCCACAAGTGAGAACCATTGCTTTAACGTCGTTTTTAAATGAGCTTTTACAAGAGATCCGCAGACTGTGTGAAGGTGAGACAAGCCACGAAGAAGTGTTGCATTTACTGGCGGTGCTGCATGATCAAATTTTGAAACGCAACGTGCAGACATTTCAGTTATTGCTGCCACAAGACAGACGACTAAAACTGATTTTCGAGCGACTGACTGACGAGCCAGCGTTGAGCTGTTCGCTAAAAGAGTGGGGGGAGAAAATTGGGGCGTCTGAGCGTACTTTATCACGGCTGTTCGCCAAGGAATTCAACACTTCATTTCTACTTTGGCGGCAACAAATTCGGCTAATTTACTCGCTTTCTTTGTTAGATGAATCGTTGCCAATCCAAGCCATTGCAGACCTAGTGGGTTATCAAAATGACTCATCCTACATCAAAGCATTTAAAGCCTATTTTGATATGACGCCACAACAGTTTAGAGTGAACGGCGCATCGCGCAGGTAGAAATACAGAGCTTCGACTTCACTTAATGCTTTTGAGTAGAAGTCGCGAAACTTCCTTTTTGAATTTCAATTACATGGTATGAATAACAATGGCACCAACGATAAATACTCGAGTGAATCAATTCTGTTTTGGTCAACCCAAAACGTCGCTGTCGTTGGAAAAAGAGCCCCTCAAACCGCTTGCTCAGGGCAAGGTTCGGGTGCGACTGGAAGCCACCAATATTAACCCAAGTGACTTGCTTTCCATTCATGGTGTTGGGCAATACCGCCGCGTTCACGTACCACCTCGCGTGCCGGGATTTGAAGCGGTTGGGCGTGTGGTGGAAGTCAGTGCAGTTGGTCAAACTGACCTTCAAGTTGGGCAAAAGGTGTTGGTGGCGATGAGTGGTACTTGGCAATACTACATAGATGCCTCGCCTGAGAATCTTTTTCCGCTACCTGAGAGTTTGGAGAACGGCTATGCCTGTCAGTTGTACATCAACGCGTTAACCGCGTGGGTGATCACCACTAAAGTAGCTAAGTTGAACAAAGACGATGTGGTGATCATCAATGCAGCAGGGTCAGCGATCGGTAAGATATTTGCCCAGCTCGCCCATTCACTGGGTTTTGCACTGATTGCTGTGACCTCAAAGCGAGACGAGTATCCGTACGATACCATTCCAGTGTTGGACGCGAAGAAAGACTTACAAGCGCAGCTGCAAACGCGCCAACTGCCACAACCAACGGTCGCTCTGGACGCGATAGGTGGTGAGGCTGGCACGGATCTCATTCGTACCTTGAAAGAAAACGGCCAATACATCAACTACGGAACATTGTCGTTAACGCCTTATACGCCTGAGTTTTTTGAATCGATGAAGGCCAACAACATCGACTTTAGTACATTCTTTTTGCGGTATTGGGAAGAATCGGTAGGTAAAGGCGGGAGAAAGACGGTGTTCGCTGAAATGTTAGAACACTTTATTAGCAGCGACATAAAGTTAAACGTTGCATATGATCTGTCGTTAGAGGACTTTCAAACAGCGATTGAAATGGTTGAGCGACGCTCGTCAGCAGTGTCAGGAAAAATCATTTTGACGCTGTGAATTACAGTGGGCCTGTTGAGAAAAGGGAGGATAAAATCCTCCCTTTTTTATGGGTTTATTTGTAATGATAGGGCTATTTTAGATGGAAGATTTGCTCTGTTTCGAGCGATGTCATCGCACGTACTTGACGCCAAATGTAATAAAAAATACCGAACATCATCAACATACTTGGGATGGCAATCATTGGGTAACTGTACAGCGTCATTTTTCCTAACTCTTCGTTAAAGGCAGCAGTACCAGAAGGGCTAGTCACAATCCAAGTCGCAAGGAAGTAGTTCATTGCAGATGAGAACGCAAAAGTACTTGCAAACAGGTAGTTAGAAGACATAAGGCAACGTTCGAACGCATCGGTTTTACCATTTTCTTTTAAACGTTGGTTAATCAACGCGAGGTTCAACACAGTGTCATTCAGTACTAACTTCTGCATCAGCGGGTAGCGGGTAAACGTTGAACCCAAAACCGCTAAACCGATCAGGCCAGGAATCAGGGCTTCTTTTAGTGCTAACCAGCGTGTATCAAGCTCTAACAAGCCGATGCCACCAGTTAGTAGAACACTGATAAAGCCCAGAGCAGAAATAAAGTTAAATTTCTTGTTACGGACAAGGTCCATACCGCCATAAATGATAGGAAATAGCAAAGCGACAACCAGCGCCATTGCTGTCCCTAGATGCTCATCGCCACTAAACTTCATCAAAATGAAGGAAGGGATAAATACGTTGAAAAGGATTTCAAATAAGGGATTCGGCTTTTTCGCCGTCGTGTTACTCATAATGTTTTACTGACTCTACTCTATGTCGGCTGTTATTGTACTTTGACAAGAAGTGTTCATCTAGTCGCGCTTGATGTAAAGCGTTAAAGCGTCGAGTTGTGTAACGACTTATGAAATAGACCGGAGCATAGCCAGTTAGTTTACATGATTGACTACTTTTTGTGTCTTAATGACTCTCCTTCTGTGCGATGATCTGATTACGCGCTCTGAATAATCGAGTCGCCACTGTGTTGTGGTTGAGCCTCAAGGCTTGGGCAATTTCATCATGATTCAACCCAGCCACTAAGCTCAAGAGCAACGGCTCTCGGTATTTGGGTTCGAGAATCATCATTTGTTTTTGAAGCCAATCTTGGGCCATGTCGTAGTCACTGCCAGGGTAGGTTTTTGTCTGTATTGCACACTCATCAATGTCGACAAAATCGTACTGTTTTCTATCAAAGCGCCGAGCATTCTCACGACGCAAAATAGTAATGAGCCAAGACTTCGCGGCGTTGGGGTCATTTAATTTATCAAAGAATCGCCACGCTTTCAGAAAGGTTTCTTGCGCTAAATCTTGAGCAAGGTGGTGATCTTTGCATAACCAATACGCGAGACGGTAAATCTCTTGGTATCGATCTTTCGTCAGTGCTTCGTAACGTTTATGTTTTTCCATAGCATTAAGATAAAAAGTTTGGAGAGCACGTTGTGTCTGCCAGATGAACGACAACCCTTTTTATCGCTTTTACAGTGATAAAAAGGGTTGTTCGATTAGGAAGATAAATTCGAAGAGTTAACCTTCGAAATATCGAAGGGTGGCTCTGATTACTTTCTTACACGCTTAAAATGGTTGGTTGGAAAAACGTGAGTACTGGATGGCATCTGCGACTTCCTGAGCTTTAGACTCTGAAGTCATAAGGTGAAGTAGCTTAAGAGCAGCTTGATAGCTAACTAGGCTACCGTTCGAAGTGATAACGCCATCATCAATGACAAAATTCTGGTCGACTTGTACTTTGACTGCTGGGTAATCTCTTTGAAAGCCGTTTTCACCTCCGGCCCAAGTTGTTGCTTTTTTGCCGTTTAAAAGGCCAGCTTCGGCTAACAAATACGCGCCAGAGCAATTACTTGCCATCCAATCTGCCGCCTTTGAGGTAGTTTTAATAAAGTGAATGAGATCTTTATTTTCGATTAGTGCATCCATGTCATAGCTGGATGTTAAAACCAATACGTCGAGTTCCGGCAGATCACCAATCCAAGCATCCACACCAATTTTTAATCCTTCTTCAGTGGTGATGGTTTTCTGATCTGAGACGGAAATGGTGAGCACGTCATAATCACTAAACCAAGTGAGACGACTTGCGACGCCAAAAACCTCTAAAGGCGCAGTAACATCAGAGGTCAGTACGCCATCGTAAACCAGAATACCAATTCGTTTATCTGCGGCATGTGCTGTTTGAAGCACCCCAAAGAATAGGACTAGTGTCGCTATCAATAGTTGTAGTGCATTCTTCAATCCGTTTTTACCCATGGTTTTTTCCTCGTTAACAGAGCATCAAGTTATTGAGGTTCATTATATTTAGGCTAATTAGTGATTGAAGAGCCACTTGGTCTTTACTAAAGTGAATAAAATTCATGAATAGAGTTCATTGGTTATATGGATAAGATACGGTCCCTACGATTTTTTATTGCCACTTTAGATGGCGGTAGTTTTGCTGCGGCTGCCAAAGTGTATGGCACTGACCCTTCGACCGTGAGTAAAGCCATACATCGTCTTGAAAGCGATTTGGGTATACAGCTTTTTCAACGTTCTACGCGACAGAGCCGCCTGACAGAAGCTGGTCGTAGGTACGCAAATACTGCTAGGTTTGTACTGGAGGAGCTGGCGGCATGTGAGGATTCATTAAAAAGTCACAATGATGCGCTTTCAGGGCAGCTTAAGATTAATGTGCCAGTCTCGTACGGTCGCCTCTATATTCGTCCTTTATTAAAAGAGTTTTGCCGCCGCTACCCTAACATCACTATCGATATTCATTACGATGACGCCTACGTTGATATTATTGAGCAAGGTATTGATGTGTCGATTCGCTCTGGTGTCGTTCACGATAGTCAATTGATTGTGCGTCAGCTGAGCCCTATCGATTTTATCATTTGTGCCAGTCAGGATTACTTAGCGCGCCATGGTGTTCCGAGTGGCCCGGATGTATTCAATGACCATTCTTGGGTTCGTTTTCGTTTTAAACAAACGGGGAAACTGTTGCCGATTCGGATGCCAGAACCAGACGGTGCGAGTGAATATGACCCCGAAAGAAACTATATTGTAAATGACGGTGAATCCATGGCAGAGCTTTGCGCAGAAGGCTTAGGATTAACTCAGATCCCTCATTTTATCGCGAGAGACTGGCTTAAATCGGGGCGTTTAGTGCCGATATTTCCGAGCATGCGCCAAGCAGGAAATGGCGTGTATCTTCTCTATGCCAACCGGGAATATGTGCCTGCACGAGTTAGGGTGTTCATCGATTTTATCACTCAAGCAATACAGGATATGGATGAAACGCCATTCCATACTTGGGCTGAAACGTTGCCGATTTATCGACCGAACCAAGGCGATTGAAAACTTCATGTGAGTCTTTGGTTAAAACCCCCTAAGCTATATGGCGCTTTTATTGGTTTTTGTTAGTTTATTGGGCGTTATTATCGAAAAGCGCAGTTTGCTCTTCGTCACTCATAAAGGAAAGACAATGCCAACTAAGATCTTAGTGCCTGCTTTGGCCCTACTTCTCAGCGCATGTGGCGGCGACGGGGAGTCGTCAGCCCCAGCAGAAAGCGGCTCACAAAACACAGGTTCCACATCGTCACAAGGCACATTTGCCGAGCAGATGCTTGCAGCGGTCAACAGCGCCCGCTCTACTACACAACAGTGTGGCGCAACCACCATGCCACCTGTTGGGGCCCTGACTTGGAGCTACGATTTGGAAAGCGCCGCTTATCGACATTCAAGCGATATGGCGAACAGCGATTTCATGAGCCACACAGGCTCCGATGGCAGCAAGATGTCAGATCGAGTTAACGCAACGGGTTATGCTTGGAGCGCCATTGGTGAGAATGTCGCCGTAGGGCAAAGCAGCATTAACGCCGTCGTGAATGCTTGGTTATCGAGTGAAGGCCACTGCCTTAATATCATGAGTGCGGATTTTGATCAGATGGGCGCGTCGCTTGTCGAAAATCATTCTGCACGCTACGGATATTACTGGACTCAGGTTTTTGCCAAACAGCGCTAATGCGATAAAGAAGCCTGATAGATAAAATAAAACGCCAGCAGTCACTATCTGCTGGCGTTTTATTATTTACATCTCTTTTAGCTTGTCAGGTTACGAAGTTTTGGGTCATCCGCCAGGTATTCAACAAATTCAATCTCAAAACCGGCAGGGTCAACAAAATACACATTTTTGCGGCATGGTTCATCAGCACCAGGTTGGGCAATCGGATAACCTGCATCGGTTAGTCTTTTGATGATTGCATCGACGTTGTTGGTCACATAAGCAAAATGCGCTAGCCCAACTTGGTGCCCGCTCAACTCGCGGTTTTCTCCTTCGCCATGGTCACTCATGGCTATGTATTGATACTCGTCGCCAAAATGTAGCCAGTTTCTTGGCTTTCCACTCCATTCGCCTTTACCTTCATCACGCACGTACCAATGTGGAAATGCAGTTTGGTAAAACTTCAGCATTTCAGGGATATCTTTCACGACTAAGTTAATATGTTCTAGTTGGATCATGATGTGCTCCTTTTTGTCATTTTCTAGCCAACGATGAATATGCTAAAACCTCAAGTAAAGTTGAGGTAAAGGGCTTTTTTAAAATTTTTTAGGGTTGATATCTTTGGATCTGGATACATTGAGAGATTCGGTGGGTTTGGTGCTTTGAATCTGAGAGTTGGGTTAGGGGCTTGCAACCTTGTTTCACCTTTTGTTTGTTCGTGTTCTTGCTAATCATTTTCGATCGAGTTTACGGTGAGTAGATTCCCAGTCTCACCTAGGTTCGCGGGAATGACGGAAAGAGAGTGCTAAACGAAGAGCGTCATTCTGAAAGAGCCTAAGCGAGTATTCAGAATCTACTTTCAGTGTGTTGTTATGTTGCGTTGTGAATTGAACTATCCGCGAGCACAGAACCAGTTCCTCCCTTTTGAGCTCTGCGTGTTGAGAGCTTCGGAGTTTGATACAAGGGGAGGTTAGGTGGGGTTGCTGGTTGAATGTTGGGTAAGGTGCTTGCAACCTTGTTTCACCTTTTGTTTGTTCGTGCTACTCATTTTCGATCGAGTTTACGGTGAGTAGATTCCGAGTCTCACCTAGGTTCGCGGGAATGACGGGAAGAGAACGCTAAACGGACAGCGTCATTCTGAAGGAGCCTAAGCGAGTATTCAGTATCTATTCGCAGCGCGTTGTGATGCTGGTGGAGTGAACTGAATTATCCGTGATTGTAGAGCCATTCCCTCCAGTTTGAACTCGGAGCGCTGAGGGATTTGCTTACACCTCTCCCCAAACAAAAAAAGCCAGCAGTTAATACCTGCTGGCAAAGTCTTTGGGCTTCTAGGTTTTTTTGATTTTATTTCTTGTTACTCATCGCTGTCACGGTGCCCCGATTGGTTTTCCGGGGAAGAAAACACAGCACCGTGCGCTTTGTGCTCAAGAAATTGGAGATTAACCTTGCTTACGGATCAGGTAGTCAAATGCGCCTAAGCTTGCTTTTGCACCTTCACCCATCGCAATGATGATCTGCTTGTAAGGAACGGTTGTTGCGTCACCCGCTGCGAACACACCTTCTAAGCTAGTATCGCCACGGCTACCGACTTCAATCTCGCCGCGCTCAGATAAGGCTACTTCTGAATCTTTTAGCCATTCTGTGTTTGGTACTAGACCGATTTGAACAAAGATACCTGACAATTCAATCTCTTTGATCTCATCTGTGTTGCGATCTTTGTACTTCAAGCTTGTTACGCGAGTACCGTCACCCACTACTTCTGTTGTTTGCGCCATCGTGATGATGTCTACGTTTGGTAGTGAGTTCGCTTTGTCGATAAGCACTTGGTCTGCACGAAGTACGTCTGCAAATTCAAGAACCGTTACATGTTCTACAATACCAGCAAGGTCGATAGCAGCTTCGATGCCTGAGTTACCACCACCGATAACTGCGGTTTTCTTGCCTTTGAACAGTGGGCCGTCACAGTGTGGGCAGTACGCGACACCTTTGTTGCGGTACTCTTGCTCACCCGGAACGTTCATTTCACGCCAGCGTGCACCAGGGCTTAAGATGACACTCTTACTCTTCAGCGTTGCGCCGCTTTCAAGTTGGATGTGAATCAAACCATCTTCTGTATGTGCTGCGCCCATTAGCTTCTCAGCTTGTTGCTCAGTCACGACGTCTACGTCGTATTCTTTTAGGTGTTCTGCTAGGTCAGTTGCTAGTTTTGGACCTTCAGTACGTTTTACCGAAATGAAGTTCTCGATTGCCATGGTGTCCATAACCTGACCACCAAAACGCTTAGCAACAACGCCAGTACGAATACCTTTACGAGCAGCGTATAGTGCAGCTGCGCTACCACCAGGACCACCGCCGACAACAAGCACGTCGTATGGGTCTTTTTCGCTCAGTGCTTTCGCCGCTTTCTCGCTCGCGCCGTCATCCACTTTGTTTAGGATTTCAGTCAGAGACATACGGCCTTGACCGAATAGCTCACCGTTCACGAATACACTTGGTACTGCCATGATGTCGCGTTGTTTCACTTCATCTTGGAACAAACCACCGTCGATCATGGTTGCTTTTACTTTCGGGTTGATCGCCGCCATCATGTTGAACGCTTGAACCACGTCCGGACAGTTTTGACACGACAATGAAATGAAGATTTCTACGTCTAGATCTTTGTCTAGTGCTGCGATTTGCTCAATCACTTCTGGTTCTAGTTTGATTGGGTGACCGCCAGAATGAAGCAGTGCCAATACTAGAGAGGTAAATTCGTGACCCATTGGCAAGCCTGCAAAGCGTAGTGCTGTGCCTTTAGCTGGGTTAGTTACCGCCATCACTGGTTTACGTGCGCTTGCGTTGTCGTCACGTTCAACCGTGATTAGGTCGCTCATCTCTGCGATTTGGTTCGCTAGAGACAAAATGTCATTCGATGCTTTGCTTTCATCTAGACTAACCACTAAACGAACTTCTTCTTTTACATTAGCCAGATATTGTTTGAGTTGTTGTTGGATCGCTTGGTCTAACATAGTTGTTACTACCTTAATTAAAACTAAAAAGTGGTTACTGTAGATAAAACCTGAGGGGGAGAGAGCAAATCAGGCAGAAGGTCGTCAAGGTATCTAACCTGAAGTGCTCTCTAATTCAGTTCTAATCAGAAAAAGGAAATCGGGAACTGATTAGAACTTAAATTTCAGTGGCTTAGATTTTGCCAACTAGGTCTAGTGATGGAGCTAGTGTCTCTTCACCTTCTTTCCACTTAGCTGGGCAAACTTCGCCTGGGTGCGCTGCTACGTATTGAGCTGCTTTCACTTTGCGTAGTAGGTCTTCTGCGTCACGACCGATACCTTCAGCAGTGATTTCCATTGCTTGGATAGTTCCTTCTGGGTCGATTAGGAACGTTGCACGGTCTGCAAGACCTTGACCTTCACGCATCACACCGAAGTTGTTTGTGATGTTGCCTGTTTGGTCGCCAAGCATGTAGTACTGAATCTTACCGATTGTGTCTGAGCTGTCGTGCCATGCTTTGTGAGTGAAGTGTGTGTCAGTTGATACTGAGTAAACTTCTACGCCACGTTTTTGTAGCTCTTCGTAGTGGTCTGCTAGGTCGCCCAGTTCTGTTGGACATACAAACGTAAAGTCTGCTGGGTAGAAGAAGAATACTGCCCATTTACCTAGAACGTCTTGTTCTGTTACTTCAACGAATTCGCCGTTTTTGTACGCTGTAGCTGCAAATGGTTTGATTTGAGTATTAATCATAATTTACTTTCCTTTGAATGTTTTAAGCTGAGCTGTTGTTGCTTTCGGAAAGTATATTCTCATCGGAGTGTGTTTAAGGAAAATCGCTTGTAGCTATCCTATTGATAGCCATTTCCTATTTCACTTGATAGGGAAATCCGATGTAAGTGAGTTTGCTTTGATAGGTTTTATTGAAGATGAAGGCAGATTAGCAATAGAGAATACCGATGATGACCTTAAGTGGATCGTCTGGCTAAGATCGAAAGAGCCTGCATCTCGGCAGGCTCCTTCTAATAGGAAGTGAGGAAGCGGATGCTTCTATTTTGTTAGCTCAGATTGTCGAGCACTTTGCCACACAGCTTCTTCAGCATGATCATTTCATCTAGCTCTAAGGTGATTTTACACATCATGGCGTTTGGCACTGACTTGGCTTGTTCCTTAAGATCACGACCTTGTTCTGTTAGGTTGAGTACGCGAACACGCTCATCGGTTTCACTGCGACCACGCTCTACATAGCCTTTTGCTTCTAAGCGTTTAAGCAGCGGCGTGAGTGTGCCTGAGTCCAAATGCAGTTGTGACCCCAACTCTTTCACACTGGCACCGTCTTTCTCCCACAGCACCATCATCACTAAGTACTGCGAATAAGTCAGATCAAGCTCGTCCAACAACGGACGGTAAGCTCGGATCACTGCGTTTGCAGCGCTGTAGAGCGGGAAGCAAACTTGGTTTTCGAGTAAGAGTTTATCGTCGTCGGTCATGGTGTTGTCGGTGTAACACTGGCTCATTGGCGTTGCCTACCTGATCACAGAGAAAGAAAGTCATAAAATAAATTGCGCACAATATAGTTGCAAACGATCTTTACTTCGATATAAGATTGCAAGCAATTAAATTGCGCACAACTTAAATTAAGAGGACACTCGCATGACTACTCTATACAAAACTCAAGCTACCGCTTTGGCTGGTCGTAATGGTCAAGTAAAAACTGATGACGGTCTTCTCGATCTAGAGCTGTCATACCCGAAAGAAATGGGCGGCACAGGCGCAGCAACTAACCCAGAACAGCTTTTTGCAGCGGGCTATTCAGCGTGTTTTTCTAACGCGATTTTGCACGTAGCACGTGAAGGTAAAGTGAACCTGAAGAGTGCACCCGTAACAGCGGAAGTGGGCATCGGCCCGAACGATAACGGCGGCTTTGCACTAACAGTGAGCCTAGCGGTAGAGCTAGACATGCCACAAGAACAAGCGCTAGAACTAACGCGCATTGCACACCAAGTTTGCCCATATTCAAACGCGGTTCGTGGCAACATTGATGTGGCAGTAACGGTAAACGGCGAAGCAATTTAAGCAGTTCTTATCACGGCACAAAGACAAGAAAGCCTGCAAGTACGCAGGCTTTTTTTGATTGGTATGAGTCGAGAATACTTAACGCGACTCTAGCGGGTAAGAGCGGTAGCTCCACATGCCGTAGGTACGTAGAGCATCGCGGTAAATACCAAGCAATTCGCCATCGCTAGCTTTGGCTAAGTCTTTCAGTGGCTTGTCTGGGTAGCTCACGGTGTCGAAAGTGATGTCTTGCGGGCCAGTTTGCCAGCTTGCGATTTCAAACAAGGTTTGACCACGGCGCACGTGGCTCGCTGAGCTTATGATGGTCGCGTGCTTGATGTTATGACGCGCCAACGCGTAGCTGCTGAATAGGGCGTTACCTACCGTGCTGGTGGCGTAGTTTTCTTCAATGATTCGATCTTTGCTGATGCCTTTTTTAATCAGCCAATCTGCCATTAACTTGCCTTCCGTTTTGTGGTTCTTCGGTACGCCGCCCGTCAATACGATCAACGCGTCTGGGTTTGCTTTTGCCATGGCTAGCGTGGTTTCCAAACGCTCAACCAAGATTTGGTGCATCGAACCATCTGGGTTCAGCGCGTATCCCAGCGTGACGATTGCGCCTTTGTCATCCAATTTGCCTTTGTCGGCTTTCTCTTTTAGTGGCGTTGCAAGTACGCGGTCTACGGTGTCGAAGATGCGTTGGATGTCTACCGCTTTACCTGCATTGAGCTTCGTGAGTGTCGCCATGTGTTTCGCTGATTCCGCTTGGTTGCCCTCAAAGCGTTGCCATACCGCTAAGTAAGCGTGCAAATCCACATCGTCTGGTGCGACAGAAAGGGCTTGTTCGAACAGTTCGATCGCGCGGTCTGCATTCTTGTTGTAGATCTGCGCGTTTGCTGCAGAAATCAGTAGGTCAGTACGGTACGGCTCAAGTTTGTATGCTTCTAGTAAGCGGTCGGTAACAATCTCCATGTTGCTCGGCATTTTGGCGGTAAAACCCGCATGCGAGATACGCGCAGGGGATTTGAATGCTTGTACTGCGTCGTTGAGAAGTTGGTCGACAACCTGGCGTTTAGTGACGATCTGTGAGTAATCGGCGGAAGATTGGACAGCAGCATCGTTAGCCGCGATAGAGTATGGGGCAGCAGTCAGCGCAATCACGCTACCAAGAGCAATGGCAAGTAAGTTCTTCTTCATGGAATGTCCTAGAGGTGCTGTAGTACCTAGTTTTTATTGTGCCTAGCGTTGTAGGTCGAACGGGGTCGATAGAATTTTTTCAGTCTAGGTTCGCTTCATGAATAATCTGTGAAATGAATCCCAACTCAGCCGAGCGAATGAGCGCGCGTGGTCAAAACGCGAAGTAGGATCACGAAAATATTGAGGTATTCGTTCGTGTTCTAAGTAATTGGATTAAAAGATAAACAGCGTTTGGAAGAACGGATTTAAGCAACCAGAGTAAGAAATGACAAAGCCTGCAACGATGCAGGCTTTTGGTTTACTTGATGGCAGTGCAGAAGCTAACGTCTGCATGGTGCGTTTGTGGGTCGAAGCTGTGGTAAAGTTCAAAGCAAGGACGATCGTCGTTCTCAATACCGGATTCAATCACTTTGCTCATGACATCATCCCATGCTTTTGAGTATTGGCTCGGGTCAGTAATGTGCTGGCGCATCACCGCATATTGACCGCCGGGGAAGTCTTGCAGCTCAATGCCTTTCGGAACTTCGGTATCTTCTGGCACCATCAAGCAGATATCAGTGCGACACTTCTCGTCTGGCGTGATTTCTGGGTTGTCAT
Organism: Vibrio sp. 2CM40D; assembly: GCF_023161825.1. Taxonomy (NCBI): domain Bacteria; kingdom Pseudomonadati; phylum Pseudomonadota; class Gammaproteobacteria; order Vibrionales; family Vibrionaceae; genus Vibrio; species Vibrio sp. 2CM40D. The sequence continues at coordinate 546,891 of NZ_JALNTL010000002.1, read as the reverse complement.
GGTAGATGAAGATGCAGGTATTGCCTGCCAAACCTTTCATTCCTGCCCATTGATACAGGCGACCTGATGGCTCTTCATAGCCTTGGCCGTAAGGGCCGTTTACGCGAATGTAAGCCAGTTTTGCTTTTTCAAAGTTTTGCGTTTCCATTGTCGTGCTCCATTTGGTGAGTTCAGAGCCAGTATATGAATCGCTTGGTGTCACTTCGTTTCCATTCTTGCGCAACGTGTGTCCAATCTTGCTGTTTCGTGCTAATTCAGAAAATTGCTGATAGTTTTCGCAGTCACGAAAGGCCGTAGGTGTAACGCCATAATGTTGTTTGAAGGCTTTGGCTAAGCTCTGTGAGCTAGAAAATCCGTACTCTAGGGCAATGTTCAATACTGGTTGCTTGGATTTGAATAAGTCATCGGCGGCGGCTTCTAGACGCAAACGTCGAATGAAATCAGCCAATGTCTCGCCTTGCACGGCTTTGAAGGTGCGATGAAAGTGATAAGGAGAAAGGTTCGCCAGCGCGGCCACTTCTGGCAGGTTGAGTGGTTCATTAAAGTGTTGTTCTAAAAAGCGAATCACAGGAACCAGTCGTTGGTGGTAGTCGACGCGCATCGGGGTATTTCCTTATTCTGTTCAGCTTGTATTCTCTGCTCAAAGCCTACCGCAATCCAACAAGCTTGCAAGGGAGCAGGGTGAGAAATGCGTGGCGAGATGAGCATCAATCAGTCACACTCAACGAACAGATGTTTAAGCAAAAACGTTGCGCTCATTATCTTTACTAACCGCTAGGACAATCATGATAGCTTGGAAACAGTCTCTGCCAGAGTACAACTGGCTCATTCATCAAATTTGGTACTTGGAAGTGCCAGAGGGTGAAGTCATTGACCCCAAGCCGCACCTTATCCCAAACCCGCGCGCTCATTTACTCTTTACGCCATCAGAGCAAGACTACAGCTACGACACGGGAGACACAAAGCTTACTGGCAAAGGCTGCCATTTATTAACGGCTAACGAACATTTGCTGCTGTTGGAAGATACGGCTCCCATCAAGCGTATTGGTATCACCTTTCGCCCAGAGGGTTTGTATGCCATTGAGTCACGGTTTACTGAGGCATCCCAAGTTGCAGCAATTAACCAATGCGAATGGTTTGAGTGGCTTAACGTGGCGTTTGATGTGCGCTTTCAACAAGGGTTATGGCAGCTAGAGTTGCAAGGTTCACCGCAATGTTTGCTGGACTATATCAAGCGACATTTAGATGCGTTAGATATCGAACCTTGTTGCACCAAACCGTTTTTGGCATCGCAAAAAGCGATATCCGTGATGGACGCTCAAGCGCTACGCTCACCTGAGCTAGTGATGGATATTGATGAGATAGCCAAACAGTGCGCCTGTTCTCGCAGAACGCTTGAGCGCAGTTTTAAGCAGGTGGTGGGGTTGAGCGTTAAGCAGTATCAACAAATGGCACGTCTGGAGCAGATGATTTTGACTCTCTACAAGCAACAAGAAGCGATTGATTGGGCGAGCTTCTCACAGCAATTTGGTTTCAGTGACCAATCGCATTTGATTCGTACCCTCAAACATCAGCTAAGAAAAACGCCGAGCAAATACTTGAAAAAGCGTGACTTAACCATCGATATCTATGGCGATTTTGAGTCGTAATACATTACTAATCAGCCTGAAAGTTGTCGCAAAAATCCAATTTTTCTCTTATCCGCTGGGCTACTATTTTCAGCAGATAACGAGGTAACACATGTCATATCAAAAACTAAAACAAGGCGAAGCCATCCCATTTAATGAATCTTTGACTATCCAACTGATTCAAGGCTCTGATCTACAAGATATTATCGAGATGTTGAACGACGATAAGGTCAATCAGTATCTATTCTTCGCACCTGCTGACAACAGCTTATATGAGGGTTTCTTTGGCCCTATTATTGAAAATACGGCACAAGCGATCAAAGAAGGTGTTTGGCCAGACAGTCCAACGTTCGTGATTCGCGACCAACAAGGTCAGTACATGGGAATGTGTGCAGTGACCGCGGTGATGTTCTTAACTGGCAACTACGAAGTGGGTTATCAGTTACCTACTTGCGCATGGGGCAAAGGTGTTGCGACTCGCGCTTGCCAAATGATGACCGAGATTGGCTTTACTGAGCTAAACGCCCACAAAGTCAGTGCGGATTGCTACGCTTCTAATGCTGGTTCTTACAAAACGTTAGAGAAAAATGGTTTTACTCAAGAAGGCCGTCAGAAAGACTACTACAAACGAGAGCAAGGCTTTGACGACAAGCTTTACTACGGTATGACCGCAGAACAATTCGCGTCTTTAAATCGCTAATAATTAGCTAACAAAAAAGGCCGTTAACCCAAATGCTCGGGTTAACGGCCTTTTCTATATTCAGCGCTAAATGGCAAAGGCTTAGTTGCCTTGGTTTTGGCTTTGAAGCTTCTCTTTTGCTTCTTCAACCTTTGAGAAATCCAATCCCAATTCGTCTACCGCTTCTTTGATTAGCGCAGGGTTTTGCATCACTTGCGCCATCAGCATTTGTAGCTTGTCTTGTGGCAAGCCTAGTTGGCTGATTGTTGCCATTGCCGCTAGAGGGTTTTGCGTCAGAGTCTGAAAAATCTCGTTGATTTGTTCGTCGCTGATGTTGTTCTCTTTTAGCAAGGCGATAATTGGGTTCATCATATTTCCTTTCAATTATTCATTGGATGACACTGAGGTGCAGTGTATCACTCGGTTACCTGTGTTTGTACTAGCTGAATAATTGGGGTAATCACTCAACTTTTCAATACCCCGTTAGTTCCATATAACCTGTCCCAGAATGAGAGCCCTCAATACGCACTGGGCCTTCCCAATAAGGCACAGAAAGGGGCATTTTCGCGTTCGGGTTGAGGGCAGAAACCGTAAGTTCGATTTGCTGGTTAGGAATCGATACTTGCCACTCGGTTGGATACTTTCGCCCTTGGATTTCTGTTTGCTTAGTTGCCTTTAACTGAATGTCTTTTTGAGAAATGGCGATGCCAGAGCCATCTTGCTGCATCAGTCTTGCGTTGGAGTAACTGGCTGCTCCGGTTTTGGAATCCCGCAACTGGAACACCACCAAGCTCGTCTCGTCACTCAATCTTAGGGCAAACCAGTCCCAGCCTTGTTGTGAGTCGAGTAAGAACTGCGAGCTCCACTCTCGATCTATCCAGCCTTTGCCGGATACTTGATGGGTTTTGCCATCGATCGTGACTTCACCGGAGACATCAATAAACGGTTGGCTGTAGTAATACGAAGCCACCTGACCATCGCCACTTTTGGTACTGTAACCTTGCTCGCCTTGCTTTTGATAAGGCGCAGTGCTGGTAAGCGTCAGCGAATAGCCAAACTGTTTGGAGTTTGCATTCAATGTGGCAGGGAAGAGGTCGTTGGTTGAAGAGGTCCACTGCCAATCATCGAGGTAAACCCGAAATGGAGAGCTATCAACACCTGCTAGAGAGGATTGAGCGCGTGACCATTTTTCATCGGCGTAGTGTTTGTCCGTTGTCGTGACCGCGCTGTGCGCCATGTAGATTTGTTGAGCTTGCCATTCGGTTTTCTTCACGTCATCTTCGCCCGTTGGTGGCGCAGCAGCAAAGCGAAATTGTGTCCATTGAACGCCAAGTGGGTTGCCATCTTCATCAATTAAGTTAGCGGTTAAGTACCACCATTCATGACGAAAATCCCGGTGTGCTTGATGGTCTGCCGGGAAGGTGAGTTCAATCCCTTTTTCTACGGGAGTGAATAGGTTGCTCTCGCTTTGCGTATCTCCGCTTCCCAGCAACGTGCCCATATTTTTTTGTTGGGCATCTTCACAACCGAACAGGAATAAACTGCTTATGAGTAGAGTAAGCTTGCTTGCCAATCGAACCATCACAACACCTCGCTTTGCAAACTGGATACGACAGGCTTGCTGACCAATCGCCACAGCGGAATCAAGGTTGCAATCACCGCCACCAAGATGGTGATCGCCGCAATACTGAGCGCATCACTCCAATTCCACAGATAATTTAAGCTCCAACCAAAAGCGCGTAAGGTGACGATGTCTGTCAGCACATAACCCACCATTGCTCCGAGGGGCAGGGCGATAACCAGAGTAAAACTGACCAAAGCGACGATCTGTCCGACCACCATGGTCATTAATTTACGACGACTAACACCAAGTGCGTACAGCCTTGCAATGGCGGCTTTGCGTGCGTCGAGCAACATGAAGCAAGCACTGAACAAACCAATCACCGCGACCATCAACGTTACGCCGTTGAGCGCGCGCGTAATGGCGAAGGTCTGCGAGAATATATCCAAAGCGATGGATTTGATTTGCGCCTGATCGTAGAGCTGACTTGGATGCAGATTCAATTGCTCGCGCAGTTGCTCATAGACGATTTGTGGGTCCCCCGAGACTTTAATGCCAAGGCTTGTTGGCAAGTCGGTAAATCCGCTCTCTTGCCATAACTTTGGTGCGAATAAGACTTCACCGTTGGGTGAGCCGTAATCATGGAATATCGCACCCACAAGCAGGTTCTTATTTGGAACGGCATCAAGCGTGAGCGCGCTACCCAGTGATAAACCCAGTTTGACCGCGGTTGGTTCACTGATAGCGACTAACTCACCTTGGTAAAAGCGTGACCAGAAGTTCTCCAAATGCGATTTGAACACCATGGTTTGCTCTAAGGTGTCTTTGTCTTTGGTGCCAAGCAAAATCGGTAAACCTTGCAGGTTATCATCGACGTAGTATTGCTTGTAGACGGTCTCAACCTTGTCGAACTGCCCTAATGCGCGCTCTACATCAGCGATTTCTCCTTGGGCAGGGCTGACGTAAATGTCGGCGTGTAGCCTTTGTTCTAACCACTGTTTTAGGGTGGATTCAAAGCTGCCCACTAGCGTGTTCATCCCCATATTGGCTGTAACGGCGAGTAGCAGTGCCATCATGGCGAGAGAAAGCGGAGAAATCAGCTCGCGTAGCTCAGCAAACAGATACTGCATCAAACCGGAAGTGGTGCGCTTCTCACACCAATTGGCTAACACGCTGAGTGTTTTAGGTAGATACAAAGGAATCGACACCACAAGCACGCCGAGCCACGCCATGGTAAATCGGTGGTGCTCACTCAGCCATAACCCTGCAAGTGCGAGAGCCGTCAACGCAGCACCTATCACGAACAATTGGTTTTCGTTAGAGGCTTCAGGTGCTTGATAAAATCCGCCATGAGAAGAGAGCGGCTGGCGCACGCGCTGTTTAAAGTGCTGCCAACACGCCAACAGGGTTGCGGCTAACGTGAGCAGCAGGGCTTGCGCCCACCATTGCCATTGCCAAGTGCCGGGCAGCAGTGTCGCGCCATAAAGTTGTTCTAAAGTCAGCGCTACAGTCGGGTGTAGCCAATGACTAAGCTGCATGCCCAAGACAAAACCGAGGGAAGCGCCGATGGTAACGAGAAGAGTGAGTTCAACTAACAGCGCAGAGAGCACAATGCTCGGCGCAACGCCCGCCTGTTGAATCTGCACTAACAGCCGATTGCGTTTAAGCAAGCTGTACTTAACGCCGTTGTAAGCAATGAACAGCCCGACTAAAAAGGCAAGTAAGCTCATTGCTGTGAGATTGAGGTGAAAGCTGTCGGTCAGCGAGCCAAGGTCTGTGCTTTGATTGTTGGAAATCCATTGCCCTTGATCGCCAACCCGCTTCTGCCAATTTGCTTGCGTGCCTTTATTCCCTTTATCACCCGAATGGAAAACCGCAATGTAACTGAGCTGTCCTTGTTTATTGAGCAGTTGCTGGGCAAAACCAATGTCCATCAACATTCGGCTGCCTAACTGCCATTCGTCGGGTAGCACCACCACTTGGGTTGGAATGTCGTCCAGAGTTAGGGTTTCTACCTCCCCCAAGTTTTGATGTTGAGATTGGCTCATCATTACGATCGGCTTGCCGGCTAAAAGCTCAGGCAAGGGTAAAGCACTGTCGAACAAAGACACGTTCTGTTGATTTTCTGGTGAATAGCGATACCGCGAAGAAATGGCGGCAATCAACTCACTACCTTGTACTGACCAGCGTCGCCCTTGTTCATCTCTCACTCGCCCTTCGATTACAGGTAGCGCTGCACTGAGCCCGTTTTGTCTAAGGGTGAAGTAGAGCGATTCAGGCAGATAGTTTTGCCCTGTTGGGGGAATAATTAGGCTCTGAGCTTGTGCGCTAAGCTGCTCGGTAGATTCCGCATAACTTCGTTTGGCATTGAGGTTGATGGCTTGTACCGCAACAAACAAGGTCACAGCCAACACGATACCGATCAGAATTGCGGCGGCTTGCAGTGGCGCCTGCCGATAGTGCGCCGCAAACAGGTTCAGAGCGAGTCGAGTATGAGTGAATCTGGTATTTGGTTGCTTAGCTTCCTTCATGGCGAAGCTCATGTTTGTTTTGGTGATGACTGTTCTGTAGCTGACTATTATCTAATCGCAGCCGTGTTTTCATAAACTCAGCGCATTCAGGGCTGTGGGTGACTAACAGCACTGCCGTATTGCCTTGGGTGGTGATTTCACTGAGTAGTTTCATCACTTCTAACCCCGCTTTTTGGTCGAGGTTACCTGTGGGTTCATCAGCAAGTAGCAGTTTAGGTTTGTGTGCTAAGGCGCGCGCAATAGCGACTCGTTGTTGTTGACCACCGGAAAGGGCAGAAACATGTCTATCGAGCAGTTGGCTGATGCCCAGAGTCTCGACCAAATAATCGCACCAGTCGTTCCATTTTTGTTGATTCAAATGCAGAGGGAAGGCGATGTTTTGCTGCACGTTGAGCGGCGTTAATAGATTGAATTGCTGGAAGATAACACCGAGTTTTTGGTGTCGAAATCGGCTCCATTGCGGGTCTTTCCAAGCCGATGTGTTATCACCATCTAACCACAACTCACCATCGGAAAGCGGCTCAAAGCCAGCGATGACATTGAGTAAGGTACTTTTGCCACTACCACTGGCACCCGTCAGCGCAACACTCGCTCCTGTGTTCAACGTAAAGTCGACGCCTTCCAACACGCGATGTGTCTCTTTGCCATCGACAAAGCTTTTGCTGGCGTGTTTGAGTGTGACAAGTGGGCTTTCCATTTCCTCTCCCTGTATTCAAAAGGTGTCGTTTCTTTTGGCAATCACTATTGCAGTTATGTCTCTAGAAACTTTAGACAACAATCAGATAAAAACAGCGATTTACATCGAGTTTAGGGTCTGTTGACCTTTCGAGCTGATTTTTGCAGCGAATTGTTGGGTGTTTGTGCAAGGCAGAAGCTTTGATGTGTAGTTAGCCTACATGAAAAAGCTGATAACGCAGGAGAAATGACCAACAAACGCTGCCCAAAGGGTTCGGCTAAAATCGTTCTATGCTTTGTTAAGGAGTATTTACTTAGAATGCTAGGCTACACACTCCTTGCCTCGCCTAAAACGATTTTATCTCGAACAAAACTTAATCTCGAAAGATAAACAGACCCTACTTTGTACTGAAAATAAGAGGGAAGAGATTAAATGAGGAAGGGATATGACAGGCATTAAAAAAGCCCGAGTCAAACTCGAGCTTTCAAAGATATTCAGCGTGGTCAGCTTACACGTAGTACGCTTCAACTTCGCCTTTAAGTTTGATTAGCATTGGGTTACCGAAACGGTCTTTTGCTTTAGGAGAAGCAATTTTCACCCAACCTTCGCTCACGCAGTATTCTTCTACGTCTGTGCGCTCTTGGCCGTTGATACGAATACCGATTTGGTGCTCGAAGCATTCTTTGATGAAGAATGGGCTACGTGGGTTACCCGCTAGGCGATCTGGTAGAGCTGGTTTAGCTGTGTCTGTCATTTTGTGTGACCTAAATTCCGTAAAAAGTGCGCTATTGTAGTCAGTGCACTGTATGTGTTCAAGATATGTTGAGAGTGGATGCGTTGTTTAACTTTCAAGTACCGCCTATAACCCCTTTAAATACTGCGCGTTGGCTGTTGGTTGAATCATGGCATTCAGCGTTTGGACGGCTTGTTCACTGTGATCTTCAAGTAGAGCTAAGAGCGCGTCAATCAACTCAGGTTTGCTTGCTGAGACTTTCGTTTCGGTCTGGATATCACGCAGATCGATCAACACATCGGTAAACAATTGCGGCAGATCGTGCAGCACTTGCAGGTTTAAGACGTTGTGCTCGCTGTAGATTGAATTGTGGCTGCCTTTCTGTTTTTGCACCACGTAAGGATTGTCTTTTAAGTTGATGATAGACGTGCGTTTATCACAGCGTTTCAAACAACCTTTGTTGACCTTCACCTTACGGCATCCTTCGGTTTGTTGGAACAAACATTGGCGGCTCGTGAGTAGGGTATTTGGATGATAAATGCTGTAGAAGCTGCGCATGTTTTTCGGACGCTTTATGTGACGCATCTGCTTCATATTCAGCTCGTTAGAAACAAACGCGCCACTTGCCGCGAACTCGTCTTGAAGGCATTTAAACGCGTATGAGTTCACCGTGTTCATTTGTGGGCCTGCCACCCAGCCTAAGCCGAGTTCTTTTGCGATCATGCCGACGCCTGAGTTGTTGGTGATCAACAATTCAGGTTGGATGGTTTCCAAAAATACACGAACTGCTTGGTAGTCTTCGCCAATCAAAATGGCAGGGAACCAAGGTTTGAGCATTGGGTTGGCTTGGAACAACTCAATCATCGCGCTCAGTTCACCAGACAATCCCATTGGCAATTGATAGTAAACATCAATGTCTTGGTATTCGCACAGCATGGCTTCTTGTGCTGACGAGATCAGAACCGATAATTTTGGCGCACCTTGGCGAGGTTCTGGTTGAGGTAACGCTGGCAGAGTTGGCACATCAATCGACCCTTTCAAGCTGCTGCCGGATACTTGTGTTGAAGTGACATCGAACGACTTGGTTTGCTCTGCCACTTTCTCAATGATCGCGGTTTTGTCGTCGTAGAGTTTCTTTTTCACCGCTTGCACATCATCAGCAGACTGGCATTGATAAACCTTCGAAAAATGCTTTACAGCGTGGTCGCGCGGGTTGTCGATGTACATCGCCTTGCCGAAATCACCTTGCAAAAATGCGTTGGAGAAATCGCGGTTGAATACCGTGTATAACTCGGTGGTGTCTTCAGCGAGTTCCAAACCCTCGCACAAGCGATCGATTTGCTGACGCCAATTATCGACCACGGTATAGACGTAGTGTGATTTCTTGATTCGTCCTTCCACTTTTAATGAATACACGCCAGCATCGGCAAGCGCTTTCAAGTCCCCAAAGGCGGAGTTGTCTTTCATATTGAGTGGGTAGTTGTTGCCCGTTTTGGTCGTTTCGTACTGTTCGCGACAAGGTTGGCTGCAGCGTCCACGGTTACCTGATGCACCATTGCGAGCGGAACTGATATAGCAAATTCCGGAGAATCCGATGCAGTATGAGCCGTGGACAAACACTTCCATCATTACGTTGTGCTCGCGACCAAATTGCGCCAGATGTTTTATTTCATCGATGTTAAGTTCGCGAGATAAGTTTACTCGGCTTGCGGTGAGCTGGTTGAGAAAGAGGATCTGGCCTTCGTTATGCGTGTTTAGTTGCGTTGAAGCGTGCACATCCAAATCGGGAAAGTAATGTTTGAGAATGTAGGCCAGACCGAGATCTTGCACGATCACGCCATCGATTTTGGTGGTGTTCAGTTGGCTGAGTAAGCGAACAATCGCTGGAATTTCACTTTCTAAAATCAGCACATTCAACGTTAGGAAAATCTTACAGCTGTGCTGATGGGCCAACGTTAACACGCCATTTAAGTTATCTAAGGTGAGGTTGGTCGCTCGGTTACGAGCATTGAAGCGGTCGAGCCCACAGTAAATTGCATCGGCGCCAGCGGCAATGGCGGCTTTGATGGAATCTAAATCACCACCGGGTGCTAATAACTCAAATTGATCGCGTGTCACTACTTTTCTCTTTCTTACTAAAATAGGCTGCAAATGTTACGTATTTCACGCTTTTGATGCTCAGCTAGTTAACGCTTTATTAATCTGAATCAATTAATCCGTGTTACACGGTCGACTCTTGAGTGGGTAGAGTGCAATTCGCGAGAGCGGAATTTGACTTCTATAGTTTTCCTACACTTGGTTTTTCTATATTTAGTTTTCGACTCAGAGAGAGGAAGGGACGACAAATGAAAAAAGTAATCATCGGGTTGGTAGTGGCGTTGACGTCATTGAGTGCGTTGGCTGGTGAGGGCGTGGTAACCGTTGCGAGCACGCATTCAGCAAAAGATACGGCGGATAAATTTGTCGCTATCGCGCAAGAAAAAGGGTTGAACGTCTTTGCGCGCATTAACCACCAAGAGAATGCCACGAAAGTCGATATGACGTTGCGACCAACTGAAGTTATCGTGTTTGGAAACCCTAAAGTGGGCACACCACTGATGATCTGTGCGCAGGAAGTGGCGCTCGATTTACCCCAAAAAGTGTTGGTGTATGAAGATGCTGAAGGCAAAACGTGGTTAGCTTACAACGATCCGATGTATTTAAAACAGCGCCATCATATTGAAGGCTGCGACGAGGTATTGAACAAAATCAGCGGCGTGCTGGGCAATTTAACCAACGCGGCGGCGAAGTAGGGCTGGTTATTGGCTTCGCTTTTTTTACTCCGAAAACGAAAAAGCCAACCTCACAAGGAGGTTGGCAAATCTTACCTATATTGGGGGAGGTAAGATCAGGAGGTGGCGAGTACGCTGTGCACTTCTGACTTAATTGAGTCAGACTGCGTACCGAAAATCGCTTGTAAACTGTCGCCAATCACTAATACATCTCGCGCGCCAAGTGCTTTTAGCTTAGCAACATCAACGTTAGCAATGTCTTTCACCGATACGCGCAGACGAGTGATACACGCATCGACTGACTTGATATTGGCTTTGCCGCCCAATGCCGCTACTACATCCACCGCGATTTCATCAGGCTGTCCGGCAATCTTCACTTCTGCAGTGTCGGTTTCGCGACCCGGCGTTTTTAGATCCAACTTCACAATTAGGAAGCGGAACAAACCGTAGTACAGCGTCGCCCAGATTGGACCGATGATGATGAACATCCACGCGTTGGTCGACATTGGGTAGTAAAGGAAGAACTGGATCGCGCCGTGCGCAAAGTCCGTACTGTGTTTGATTTCCAAAAACGCGGTGATCGCAAACGCAATACCGGTAAGGAAAATATGGATCACGTACAGCACTGGCGCGACGAATAGGAAAGTAAATTCGATTGGCTCAGTGATACCAGTTAACCACGAGGTCAACGCCGCAGACATCATCAAACCGCCGACGATTTTCTTGCGCTCTGGAGACGCGCAGTGGTAAATCGCCAGTGCCGCTGCTGGGAGCGCCCACATGGAGTACATAAAGCCACCAGACAGATAACCTGCGGTTTTATCGCCCGCGAAGAAGCGAGTGAGCTCACCAGTAAACTCTTTGCCGGTTTCTGGGTCTACATAGCTGCCAACTTCGAAGAAGAACGGCGCATTCCAGATGTGGTGCAAACCAACCGGGAGTAATGAACGTTCGCCCGCGCCGTAAACCGCCCACGCAAGTACAGGGTTTTGGTACGCTGCCCAATGAGAGAATGCATCAAGAAGTTGTCCGACAGGTGGCCATGCAAACGCGAGAATCGCACCAACGACGATCGCCGATAAACCGGTGACAATGGGCACAAATCGCTTACCCGCGAAGAAGCCCAAATACTCCGGCAGTTTGATATTGTAGAAGCGGTTGTACATGATTGCCGCGACCGCACCGATAAAGATGCCGCCAAACACCCCGGTTTGCAGCGTCTCAACGCCCATGATGGTAGCATCAGTTTCTAAGCCGCGCAGACCTGTCACAATACCGAGCGATGCGTTCATAATAATTAGGCCAACTAAGCCTGCGAGCGCAGCGGCACCGTCATTGCCTTTTGACAACCCGAGCGCCACACCGACCGCAAACATCAACTGCATGTTGCCGAACATGCCTTCACCGGCGGCGAGCATCACTTTGTTGACCGCGTCTGGAATAAACGCAAACCCCGCGTTACCAATACCCAGCATCAAGCCAGCCACCGGTAACACCGCCACAGGCAGCATCAACGACCGCCCTATTTTTTGTAGTTGTCCAAATATACTTGCAAACATGGTTTCCTCCTGACGAATGCCAGTGTTGTAGGACCTGATTCCTTCAGGTCATGTTGTTTCACGTAAGGTCAGGATGATCATAGCGAGCAAGGCGGCGCCTAAGGTTACAAAAGGCAATCAGTTTGTAAGTGGCCGCTTACAAATCTCTTACACCGAGAAGTAAAATTGCAATCGGCTCGATTGTGAATGTGCGTTTAAGAATGCATCATATTGGCCAGCGCCAAACTCAGGGGCAGGCACAGGGACGGACACAGGGAAAGTAGGATGGAAAACAAGCAGATACTGGTCGTCGATGACAACCTCGACCTTCGCGAAGCATTGTCAGATTACCTTGGTCGCGCAGGGTTTGAAGTGCTTTGCGCAGAAAACGGCGGCGTGATGTGGCAACTGCTCAACGATCACCATCCTGATTTGATCATCCTCGATATTATGATGCCCGGTGAAGACGGTTTTACCCTGTGCCAGAAACTGCGCAAAAACTCCGATATCCCGATCATCATGCTGACCGCCGTCACTGAAGAAGCCGACCGAGTCGCAGGGCTAGAAATGGGCGCCGATGACTACATCACCAAATCATTCAGTCCGCGTGAACTGCTCGCGCGCATCAAAACCATTCTGAGACGCAGCCAATCGACCGCCAATAGCAAACTGACGCGTAAAGTGCGTTTTGACGATTGGTTATTAGATACCGTAACCCGGCAACTGACCCACGTTGCTAGCCGTGAGGTTAAGCAACTGAGTGGCGCGGATTTGTCGCTGCTCGGTTTATTCGTCAACCACGCGCAATCCATATTGTCTCGCGATGACATTGCGCGCGAGATCTGGGGACGCGATGCAGACCCGTTTGAACGCGGCATTGACGTGCAGATCAGCCGCTTGCGTCATCACCTTGAAGATAAAGACCGTTCGCTGATCCTAACGGTGCGCAACAAAGGCTACATGCTGACCACGGACGTGCATTATGAGAATTAAACGCTGGACGGGATCACTGGTCGTTCGCACCAGTGTGTTCTTGTTGCTGGTGATCATTCTGGCGCAGGTATTATCCGGGATTATCTGGTATCAACACGCCAGCGAACGCGATAAAGAAGGCCTGACCACGACAGTCAAAAGCTTAGCATTGAGCGCTTCTTCCACCATCGCTTTCTTTCAAACCCTCCCTTCGGAATATCGCCACTTGGTGCTCAATCAACTACGCAACATGGGTGGTACGCGCTTTTTCGTCTCACTCAACAATCACCAGATTGACGTCGACCCACTGCCGGAGAGCGAGCGCAAAACGTTGGTCATCAACCAAGTTCGCGAGGTATTAGAAAGCGAGCTGAGCGGCATTCCTAATATCGAGGTGGAGTTCACCCAGCGCGACAAACTCAAAGTGTTCAACAACGAGCTACCTATCGATGAACTGCCGCTATTGTGGGCGCATTATTCGCTTTCGTTTGGTGACCTCAATCCACCGATTCTGGTGATGCAGGTCGAAGTCGCGCAGAACGAATGGTTTTATCTCGCGGCGGTGCTACCCGCGCCTTACATCAACCTAGAGACTAACTATTTTGAGCTGCGCCAATGGCTGACGCTATTGCTGTCCGCGCTAATGCTGTTGCTGTGTACCTGGTTTATCGTTCGCAAAGAAATTCAACCAATTCGAGAGCTGGCAAAAGCCGCAACCCTGATGTCGAGCCGATTAGACGTGCCCGAAGTCTCTGAGCGCGGCAGTAACGAACTGAAAGCGGCGGTACGTGCGTTTAACAAAATGAACCGACGCATCGACAGCCACATTAAAGACCGCGAGATGCTGTTCAGTGCCATTTCACACGATCTGAAAACGCCGATTGCTTGCCTAAAACTACGGGCGGAAATGCTGGATGACGACGCCGACCGAGAACGCTTTATCCGCCTGAGTAACGACCTAGATTTGATGGTCAAAGGCGCATTGCAATGCATTAAAGAGACCGATATCCACGAGGAAATCGAGCCGATCAATTTCACCCAACTGATTCAGCACATTTCCGCCAATGTCGCCGATGCGCCGGACACGATTCGCATCCACGGCGAAATCCGCACCCACTTTGCTGGTAAACCGTTAGCGATTAAGCGCTGCATTCAGAATCTAGTCGATAACGCGCTCAAATACGGCCATCAAGCGGACATTACGCTGAGTGAAAGCCCAGAGTCGATCCATATTGAAATTGAAGATCACGGTGATGGTGTTGACGATTTACTACTTGAAAAGCTCTGCCAGCCATACTTCCGCGCTAGCAACGATAAAGAAGGCAGTGGGCTGGGTTTAACCATTTCACAGAGTATTGCAAAGGCTCATGGCGGCAACTTGTTGCTGAGCCATTCTCAGTTTGGCGGCCTCTGCGCCACGCTGACTTTCCCGAGAGACTGACTATGAACAAACTGGCATTCTTGTTCCCACTGTTGCTCGCCCCTTGCGTTGCTCACGCTGAGTCGCCACAAGGGGTAGAGTTTTTACATTGGTGGACTTCTGACGGCGAGCAGCAAGCGCTGCAAACACTTAAAGCTCAGCTAAAACGGCACGATATTGAGCTGCTGCAAAGCCCGGTGCTAGGCGGTGGTGGCGACAGCGCAATGACTGTACTGCAAGCTCGCGCGCTGGCGGGCAATCCACCGAGCTTCGCGCAAATCGAAGGGCCAAGTATTAAGGCGTGGGATGCCATCGGTATTTTGCACAACGTCAACGCGGTAGCGGATGAGCAGCGCTGGGACGAGGTGCTCTACCCGCTGTCTATTGAAATCAATAAAACACAAAACGGCTATATCGCCCTGCCACTTACGCTGCACCGTTTGAACTGGTTGTGGGTCAACCACAAGCTGCTTAAACAACTGAATCTGTCCGCGCCGAAAAACTGGCAAGAGATGTTCGCCGCCATGGAGCTTGCTAAGAAAAATGGCATTGTGCCGATCGCGGTCGGTGAGCAGCCGTGGCAAGTCGCCCAACTTTTCGAGAACTTAGTGATCTCCACTGGCGGCGTTGAGTTCTACACCAATGCAATGGTTAAACTAGAACGCGACAGCATCGACAGCGATACACTGCGCCAAGCGCTGACGCAATTTCGCCGCCTGAGTTTGTTGATCGACAACCAATTACCCGACAGTAAGTGGGATACGGCGACCCAAGCGCTAGCCGACGGTCAAGCGCTGTTTCAAATCGGCGGTGATTGGATTTTGGGTGAGCTGCTCGCCAATCAAGTCTCAGTTCCGCAAGAGATCGGCTGTTACCCAACGCCTGACAGCGATGGTGTATTCCTCTACAATATGGACAGCTTGGTGTTTATGTCGAGCAAGTCGTTTTCTGCCGAGGCGGCTCAGCAAACCGGAAGCGCGCTGGCAGACGTCGAGTTTCAAGCTAAGTTCAATAAGGTAAAAGGCTCGATTCCGGTACGCACCGATATCGACATCAGCGATTTTAATCCGTGTCAGGTCCAGTCATATCAAGACTTTCACTACGGCGTTAAGCACAACCTCGCTGTGCCGAGTATGATTGATTCGATGGCGGTCAATCCGGTTGCTCAGCAAGCGATAAACTCGGAAATCTTCCGTTTTTACCGCAATCCCAAAATGGAACCCGACGAGCTGATAAAACGCATTATTGCTATTTCGCAAAGCGGTTAATGGCAATGAATTTGTGCCGAGTGGAATAAAAAAGCCCCAATGATTGGGGCTTGAGTGAAGCGAAGTATGCTGTTTAGAAATAGTGGAAGATCGGCGGTTCATGCATCAAGAAGTTTTGATGAGAGATGTTCCACGCATACGCGCCCGCTAAGGTAAACACAACATAATCACCAATATCGACGTGGGCGACGTGTTGATTGCGTGCCAGCACATCTTTGGGCGTACAAAGCTGCCCAACAAAAGTTGCTTGTGCATGCTGAATTGGGTGAGAAATCTCGTGGTGCTGCTCGTTTTTCAGGATGACGAATGGATGATCATGGTTCTGCGCTGCTGGCGTGCGGAAGTGGTGAGTTCCCCCGCGCGCGATGACAAAGTTTTCGCCAAGATTTTGCTTAATATCCAGCACTTCCATCACGTAATAACCACATGCCGCCGTGATGAACCGTCCGCATTCAAAACGCAGTGTCCAATGTTGCACTTGCTCCTTGGCTATGAGGAATTCCAACTTGTCGCAAAACTCCATCCACGGAAAGTGTTGCTCAGGGTTTTGGTAGTTAATCCCCATGCCGCCGCCCAAGTTGATCATCAGCTCACCGAGTTCAAACTCTTGTTGCCACGCTTTCACGACTTGGAAATAGCGCTGCATTAACGCTAAGTGACGTTCAACATCGAGCTGATGCGACATCAAGTGAAAATGGAATCCTTTCAGTGACACTTGCGGGAAATCGCGCAGCAACATCAAAGCATTACTCAGCTCGGACTCGTCCAAGCCAAATGGAGTCGGCTTGCCACCCATCGCCAACTTGCTGAGCGTGATGTCGCCAATATCGATGTTCATACGCAAAAAGATCGAAGCAGGGCGGTTGAGGCGCTCGGTTAGTGCTCCAATGCGTTGTAGCTCGGTGAGGCTTTCGACATGAATTGCATCAACATCAAGCTCAATCGCTTGTTGCAATTCACTTAGCATTTTTCCGGGGCCACCGAAGATCAATGGCTTATCGAGTTGTTGCTGGTGGAGGTGTGTCAACTCCCCGCCAGATGCCGCTTCAAAACCATCGACATACGGCGCGAGCGTTTTAAGAATCGGGCCCGATGGATTGGCTTTGGCTGCGTAAAATAGCTCGACATTTCTCGGCAAAATGTGACGCAGTTGTTTGATGTGTTCTTCTAAGGCGCTTAGGTCATACACGTATGCGCACAAGGGTTGACTTTGCTGCTGTGCGAGTGTGTGAACTTGTTGGCAAACGAGTGTCGGTAGAGAGAGGGAATTAGACATGTTGCGCTCCTTTTTCGTGTTGCTGCCAAGGCGTGGCGACTTGGGTATAGCCCGACTCCTTATCGGCTTTTTGCATCAAACGCGTGGTGAAATTATTTTTGCTCGGGAAGTGACCGCCATTCAGCAACGCTTCTAGTTCCGGCTGTTTTCCATTCACTGATTGCCAACGCACAATGGCACTTTGCACCGCATTCCATAGCGTTTGCTCTAGTGGCTCGTCACCTTCTGCGATGAAGAAAATCGCTTCGCTGATGTTGTTGATAAAGGTGCAGTATCCGATGCGATTCCAGCCTTGTTCGCGACTGTAGTAAACCGATTGTCGCGCGCGTTCAGACAAGTCAGTTAAAGTTTCTGCTGGCCAGAACTCCGGCAGTAACTTGGTGCCTTCCAAATCACGAATCCAAACACAACACGGCATCTCTTGTTCAAAGCCAATCAAGGTGTTTTGCAAATGTGGCTCAAACGCCACCCCGTGTTTGAAGTAGTAGTTAAACACACCCGGAATTAGGCAATGCAAATAGCGTTCAAACCACAGTGTCGCGATGTCGGAATAGCGATTTTGCGTAGTACGCGCTTTGTTTTTAAGGCGTTGAGCAATGCAACTGTTGCCGTTTTTGTCGTAAGCAAACAGAGCGCCAGCGAGGGTTGGTTTTAAGATGTCGACTTCGCTCAGCGAGAAATTTTCGCGGTATAAAATCCCAAACGATTCGCGTGCTTTGGTGTTGTCATCCCAATTGCGCTCAGCGACACTTTCTAGATTCAACGTGGTGGCGTAAGGCTCCGTCATCACTTTAAATACGGGGTTGTGCAGCTGTTCGTTTTCTCGAATCGGTTTGAGAATCGACGTGAGCTGCACGGCGCTGTCGAGTTCGTACCACGCGTTTTTGCGCACGCAATTGGTTAATCGTACGTTGATGGAGAATTTCGCAAACCAATCCATATCTGGGTGGTAGAGGGTACGAACTGAAGAGGTCGGCTGCATCTTTTCACCACCTAAACCCAGTGGTGTGATCTTGCCTTGCTCAATGGCACGCTTCACGCTTGGGTTGCTCAAAATGGTGTAGCTTTCCCAAGGATGGCAAGGGTAGAGGGTCTTCTCATTGCTGGCGGTGTGTTGTGGCGCGAGCTGTTGTAGCATGCGCTGCGCAGGGTTAGCTTCTCCGTCAGAACTCAGCACATCAAGTAAGGACGTATCCACTTCAAACCAGTACAGCGGGACTTGCGCGCCGACTTCTGGAGAAAACGCCAAGAGATCATCCATGGTGACGCCCGAACGACTTTTCGGGGTCGGATGGAAAGTATGCCCCCAAATCAGAGATTGTTCCGAAGCGATAAATTCGTTGTGATGCGATTTGGGCGCGACGTTGAGAAACTGCTCGGTAACCAGCACGCTATTTTCCAGTTGTTCGATCAGCTCATGGTTAAATGGGATCGCCAATACCTGCTTTAGATAGTTAAGCAAAAGCGTAAGAGTTTGCGTGGCATCCAATTTCGCCCAACCAGAACCCGGCATTTTCGCCCAAGGCAGTTCTGCCAATTTGATTTTGCCCAGTTTGCTCGCGTAGTGAATCGGCAAAACCAACAGACCATTTTGTTGAGACAGATGAACGGCTACCCGTTGTTTGGCGGAATAGTTGCGTTTTAACGTTTGGGGTAGCGATGTCGATTGGTAGTGCCATTCCACTTGTTGATTCGGTATCGCAAATTCACGTAAGTAACAATTAAGAACACCCATTATCGTGTTGAGTTGGGCTTTCTCACGGTTGAGCTGCACCTCATGCGCGCGCAACTCGCTAGTCTGAGAGGATTGAGTTTGTAACATGTTGATTTCCAAATTTTGAGTGGAGAACCAGCGCGATCAAGGTGATTACGCTGACTATCGCAGAAAGTAGGAAAGGAACCTCAAGTAGCCCCAAGCTAGAAATGAAAGAAGCGCAAAATCCCGCTGCCACGCCACCCCATTTGGACATGGCATCAAAGCTAGAAAATACTTTGCCACTGAGTTTGCGATCCAGATTGCTCGCAAGATGCTGATGCAATCCGTGATAACAACACACCATCGCGATGCCGAAGATAATTCTCGCAGCAATGAGTGCGGTTTCGGACGCAATCAAATGCAAGGCAGAGCTCACGGCAAGCAATGCAAACCCAAGCCACAACGTGCGCAGCGGTTGATGGCGATTCAACCCATCTGACAACACGTGAATTTTTCCTGCCAGCAACAGATAGACGCCATGCGGCAGTGCGTACAAAAAACCGATCCATGCGTGGTTAGTGAAGCCATATTGCTGCACAAACGGCGAGAAATAAGGAAAGGTCACCACCATAGAAAACGCAAACCCGAATTGAGCAAAGAAGATCCAACGAATGGCATGCATTGCGTTTTTCTGTGCAACCGGTTTTTCTTGCTGAGGTTCTGAGTTTGGCTTTTCGAGGTTTTGGTCGGCGGGTTTATCCGCTGGCAGTGTTAGCGTGATGCCCAAAGCAATTAAAGGCAAAACGCATAACCACAGGTACGCGTTGAGCGGGTTGGTCTCTGACAAGCTCCAGCCGAGCCCAATGGGCGCAACGATCAGCGCCAAGCGAGCAGATAGTTGGGTTTTGTTGAGTGACTTGCCGAGTGTTTTGGCTTCTTTAATTTGACTAGATAAGTAGCTGTTCGAGGCGGCCATGGTGCCGCCAAAGGTTCCTTGAACAATAAGACCAAACACAAACATGGCGAGGTTGTCTGCCAAGCCGCACAGCGCAAACCCTGCTGCAAGGCCAAGTTGCGCACGCAAGAGTGAGCGGCGGCGACCGTAGCGATCGGCAAAGTTGCCCCAAAATCGCGCCGCCAACGCAGTGCAAAACGTAGGTAGGATAAACAATACCCCTGCCCAGTCCGCATCAATGCTTGCGCCTAATGTTGGCAACACGACGGGTAGAAATAGCGGCATACCTAACGCGGCAAACGCAGCGATAAAGTGGCACAACAACACACTGTAGATGAGTTTGGTCATAATCGTTAACGTACGCTTTTTTTGATGGCTTCTAAGTAGGCGCGCTGCGCTTCTTCGCTAGAAAGCAGTAAGAAGTTCGGGGCCGACAAACCATAGAACTTATTGATGTCACTCGCGCCGGAGGCTTCTTTCGAGAGCAAACTGCCAGAGCTCAACAAGTACTTGGCGTACAAATCAGGTGCCTCTTGCAGTAACTCGCGAGCCAGTTTTGTCTCTAACCCTTCGCCTTCCAATCGGTTGAGTTGCTCTGCAATGCTTTTGGCCACGATGGCGTAAAGCGATGCTGAAGAGGCAATGCCCTTCGCTGCCATGGCTTCTACAATCGCTGCGATATCCAATTGTAATGTGATGGTGGTAAACATCTGACCGAGCGCCAATTCATTGTCGACTTTGATGCGTTGATCGAGCAGTTCATCGCAATCCACTGGAAGTGGTTTTGCGCCGTGTTTTTGGGCAGCATGCTCTGTTGCAAAGTGGAAGCGCTCTGGCCAAATTCGCGCCGCGTCGTTGTCTTTCATCGCGAGCGTCATTTTGCCCTGTTGATCAAATGCAATGATGGCGTTTTGCTGGTTGGACTCCAATGCGATGCCATAACGAAGCCACAAGGTGAGGTGCACTTGGCATAATAGATCGACGTAATCTTGGAACCACGCCAGCGTATCTTGTTGATAGTAATGTTCTGCCAAATGTTCTAAGAACAAGCGGTCGTCAGGCATTGGGCTTGCTAGTGCTGCAACCGGAACTAACGCTTTGTCTTCGCAATGAGTAAGTGGGTACTCACGTACGATGTACGCGAAGGTTTTATCATCGCCGACGTGTCCACCGTGTTTTTCGTTGCAATGGAACAAGCGACTGTTTAAATCGGCGTCCGTTTGTTCAAGGTGGCTGAGTAGGTGTTCAAACCAGTGGCCGTCATACAGTGTTGAAGGCTTGATTAAGCGAATATTTTTCGTGCCTAGCGATCGCATGATCAGCGGAACCTTGATGTGAATGTGCGGTGCCTCGTTGACGACCACAGTACGAACGGAAAGCGTCGGCGTCACGTCTAGATACGTTAAAGGCGCTTCTATCACACCTTCGGGTAAGGCTTCTAAAGATCGCAGGGTGAGCGGGTGTGCAGGGAACAGAACGTGGCTCAGTGCAAAATCAGCAGGAAGCCCCACTTGCTCCATTGTTGGCCAGCAATCAGGTTGTCCGCTGGTTAATGTTACCAGTGATTTTTCAATCGCAATCCAATGCAGAGCAAAGCTTTGTGCGAACTCGGGCGCGTACTTAGCAAGGTCTTCATCGCTCAGGCCAAACTTCGCCCGCGCAGTTGGATAGTACGGGTGGTCAAGGTAAGAAGCGATCTGGTCGGCTAGCAGCAGTTTTTGATGCCAAGAACCAAGCTCGGATATTGGTTGAGAAATGTGGTCTGCGTGATGATGAAACGCTTGGTCACACAGCGCTTTGTGTTTCTCTGCACATTCCAGTTCTTGAAGGTATCCCGCCAGCAACTCGTGAGAGCTCTCATGCGCCAGTGTCGTTAGTAGCGCAATCCACTCTTTGTAATGTTGTTGATGCTCGATTTGGCCATTTTTCTCCACCCACCAACCTGGTGGTGTTTCGTCATTGGCGTGACCGTAGCGCCAGTGCTGCATGTAATACGTTGGCGCAACAGGTAAATACAACGTGAAATCAGAGTTGGCAAATATCAGCCAGACTTGCTCGTCTTGAGGAACAATTACCCCTTTTGGCGCGTCTCTACTGAACTTGGCCTTCGACAAAATGCCAAACATGTCTTCGCGCAAGCAAGTGTCGATCAATCGTTGCGTTAGATACAAAGCGTTGTCATTCATGCTGCCACCTCACGAGTCGGAGCGAGATCGAAATTGCTAAGCGCGTTCTGCAGCGCTTGGTCGAGGTTTCGCCCTGATGGTGAGACAATCGAAATTCGGGCGAGATAATCCTTATTGGAATAACTCTGTTGGAAGTGTTCTCCCGCGGTTTTTAGTACCTGTTGCTGGGTGATGACATCGCCATCGTGTTGGATGAAGGAGGTCGAATCTCCATCAATAACACCACTGTGTTCCGCAACCACATAGTGCACGTGTGCTGAGCCATGAATTTGGTAATCGCCGTCCAATCTTCGACCCAGATGCAGACCCAAAATCGTGCTAAACCAACCGAAGGGAGCGAGATTGTTGAGCAAGAATTCGCGGCCATCTCCAATACTGCGGTAGTTAATTTCCACCAGAACCGGGCCATTTTCCGTAATAATAAATTCGCTGTGGCAAACTCCAAAACCAACGCCGAACGCTTTCAGTTGAGCCAAGCAAGCTTCTCGGTGAGCAATGCCGTTTGGTCCGTTCCAGTCTGCGGCGGTTTCGATAAAGTAAGGCGGCTCAGAGAGCGACACATCAAAACCGCCCACGGCGATAAGTTGGTTACCGTCTCCTAAAGTTTCGAGCGTAACCAACGGTCCTTGAAGAAACTGCTCCACCAGAATGGCGGCGTTTGGGTGCTTTTGCCAAAACGCCTCGCAGTAAGCATCGAGCTCGCTTTGGGAGTCACAGCGCTGTACATCTAAACTTGCCACGCCTTCTTTGGGTTTTGCTACGACAGGGAAGGCCATGCCTAATGCCACATTCGAATGGCGATGCAGCAAACAGCTTTGTGTGTTGGGTAAGGATTTTTCATTTAACACTTGTCGAGTTAAGTGTTTGTTTTTGGCCTTTAACGTGACAGACCAATCTTTGGATGGGAGGCCAAAAAATTGCGCGCAGATGGCGGTGGAAGTTTGTAAGTGATCACTATTGCTGAAAATAGCGTCTGGCTTTAATTCATGCTCCGTGATGGTTTCGATGAGTTCTAATGGGTTGAAGACATCACATTCTAGAATGGTATCCGGATTAAAGTGACTATCATGACTCGCCAACTCTAAATGGCTGAGCTTATGGTCGGTGATAAGAACGACGTGAAGGTCCATCGCTTTAGCTGCAGGCACAAAGCCGTGAGTGACTGCATCGTTAACGACATGACTTACGATAATCATCGTAGATTTCATGAGCTTTCCTAATTTTCTAACATTTTCTTCTAACGTTGATAAAGTCGCTCACGGTCGTCTTCCAATGTGCCTCTCTCGAGACGGAGGGCAGAAGTTTTAGTATTTATTGTTATGATATTTGGTTTTTTTTGTTGTTAGTTGTGTTTTTAGGGTAAATAAATATAGAGCATAAAATTAATATTGCAAATAGAAATAATATTTGTTCTTATTTCCATCCGTTGGCTTTATAACAACTAAACGGAATTATGGAATGAATAAATTATTGACCCTGACCCCCTTGGCGGTCGCGATTGGTTCTTCATTAGTAGCACCAAGCGCAGTGGCTTCAGAAGAGACGAACTCAACCCCATCAGCAACTGAAACGATTCAAGTCTTCGGTCATCAGTACGAAGGTTATGCTGAACACATGCCTCAATCAGGCACCAAAACCGATGTGGAATGGCTTGATGTGCCACAAGCGGTATCCGTAGTAACGAAAACAGAAATGCAAGACCGAGGCGCGGTGCGTTTAGTGGATGCGCTAGATGGGGTAGCCGGGGTCAATAACACCTTGGGCGAAGGCAGCCGCGATCAGTTCATGATCCGTGGTTTTGATTCACTCAACGATATGTACCGTGATGGCTTGCGAGATGACGGTACGTTGCAGTCTTACCGCAGCTTAGCGAACGTTGAACGCGTTGAAATTGTGAAAGGCCCTGCGGGTGCTTTGTATGGCCGTGGTTCGGCTGGGGGCATCATCAACTTGGTTACGAAACGCGCTAACGGTGAGAATTTTACTCACGTAAACGGTAGTGTAGGCAGCAACAACCAGTATGTTGGTCAGGTCGACAGCTCAATGGCGTTTACAGATAAGGTCAACGGGCGTATTAACTTGGAATACCGTCAAGCCGACTCGTACGTTGATCATGTTGATTCAAACGATTTCTTCATTGCACCGACCATTCGTGTGTTACCAGCGGATGGTCACACCATTGATGTTGACGTGGAATACGCCCATCAAGAATTAGTGCCATATCGTGGTGTGCCATCAAAAAATGGCAAGCCAGTTGATTTGCCAGTAAGCACTTACTTTGGCGGCACAAACGACTATCAGGAGTCAGACAGTCTCCGTATTGCGGTGGATTACGAATGGCGTCTGAATGATCAATGGGTATGGAACAACCGAGCGGCGTTCAACCATATCGAACTTGAGCAAAAAGGCACGCGTCAGGGCAAAGTGACGGGTAATGAAGTGTCTCAAACCGTCAACAACTTTGGTTACGATCCACGTACTACGACTACTTTACAATCTGAGTTGGTTTGGGAAACCAGGGACAATCAATTGATGGTGGGTGCAGATTTCAACCAGATCGATATCGACCTAACGTTGGCAAGTGACAAAACGCTTCCTCCGCAAAATATCTACGACCCAGTCGTTGGTCCAACGCCTGATCCGGGCTTTAAGCCATTTCGTGACAATACCACCACCACGACAGGTTTGTATGTGCAAGACGTCTATACGTGGGGCGACCTTTCTTTGATCGGTAACGTGCGTTACGACTCGATGGAGCTCGAACAACAAAAAGCGGGCTCAGATAAGGAAAAATTGGATGATGACAAAGTCAGCTACCGTGCTGGTTTGGTATACCGCATCAATTCCGACACATCCGTATACGCCAGTTTAGCGCGCTCTTGGCAGTTACCGTACGCTGGTATCTACATCAATCCAAAATTGGCGGAATTCTTCCACACCGACTTAAAAGAGGTGGGTGCGAAAGCGTACCTTTTGGATAACGCATTAATGTTGAATGCGGCACTGTTCCAGATTGATCAAGAGCAACCACAAACTAACGTGGACGGCGATGTGATCGATAAAATTGAAGTGCGTCACCAAGGTATTGAATTAGAGGCTCGCGGTCAAATCACCAAACAGTGGGACATCTCTGTGGGTTACAGCTACTTGGACGCGGAAGACAAAGCCACAGGCAAAAAGCCGAACGATGTATCAGACCACTTGTTCTCTCTTTGGAGCACTTACCAATTGAATGACAACTGGCGTTTAGGCGGTGGTGTGAAGTACGTGGGCGACCGTTACGCAGGTAACGACGAAGCTGTCGCACTTGGCGATTACACAACGGTGGATTTGATGGCGGCGTACACCACTGGTCGTCATAAAATCCAAGCGAACGCTTACAACATTTTGGATGAGAAATACATTCTTGGCGCAACAAACGGCACGTCTGGCTTAAACCAGATTGGCTACGGCGCACCAGCCGAGTTTATGCTCAGCTACGGATATCAGTTCTAGGCTTTTTGTGCGTAGTTAGCGCCTGTTAGCCGATTTTTTTCCTCATATTGAGGATGTTTAGCCCCGAGAGCCTACGGGATGTATTCTGCCCGAGGCTCAATTTCTCGCAAAGGAGATCTTAATGTCTTACCAGAATTTGGATGGTAAAGTGCGTGTACGTGCTGGTTTGTCTACCACTTACAGTGTGCTTGCGATTGCAATCGCTTCTGCCACATCCATGAGCGCGGTTGCCGCTCCTGCTAAAAAAGAACAAACTACCGCGATGGAAACCGTCGTTGTCACTGGTAGCGTGATTGGTAAATCTGAAATTGAAGACGTCAAAGAGTACCCAGGTGCTCGTACCGTCATTACCCGCGATCAAATCGAGAAAACCGCCGCAGGCTCGATTGATAACGCGCTACAGCGCGTGCCGGGTATTAAAGTTCAGGATGAAAGCGGAACGGGCGTATTGCCTAACATTTCCGTACGTGGTTTGAAAGCAAGCCGTAGTGGTCATGCTCAGTTCTTGATGGATGGTGTACCGCTAACACTTGCGCCATATGGTCACACTGGTCAGTCTATCTTCCCAGCAACACTGTCGATGCTTGATCGTATTGACATTGTACGCGGTGGTGCCGCAGTACAGTACGGCCCAAACAACGTCGGTGGTGTGATCAACTTAGTGACCAAACCGATTCCACACACGTGGCAAACTGAAATCAGTAACCGCCTTACCGTGTTTGATGGCGGTGATGCGCCGCTGAATGATTTTTACCTACGCACGGGCGGCTGGTTAAGCGACACATTTGCACTACAGTTGGAAGGTAACTTCCTAAAAGGTGAAAGCTTCCGTGAACATTCCGATACGGACGTGAAGAACTTCCAAGCCAAAGCACAGTGGCTACTGAGTGACACTCAAGAGATTCAAGCATTCCTGCAACGTTACGATGCTGAAACGCAAATGCCGGGCGCACTTTCGCCACAAGATTACGAGCAAGATCGTCACCAATCGAAACGTCCTTACGATGATTATGAAGGTAAGTCGACGCGCTGGAGTGTTAAGTACATCCACGATTTGCCATTTGCCGACAGTGCCGAGCTAGAAGTGCTAACGTTTGGCCATAAGTCAGAGCGTCTTTTCAAGTGGGGCTTTAACAGCGCGGGTGGCCATTGGGCGGATCCGGCTCTGCCAGCGACGGACGTTCGTACCTCTCCACGTGAATTTACCGTGTATGGTATAGAGCCAAAAATGGCGATGTACTTTGGCGAAGGTAAATCCGTTACTCAAAACTGGATCGTGGGTACCCGTTATGTTAATGAAGACATTGACTACAAACTCACTCAGACTCCAATCGCCGGTGGTGCAACCAGCGTTCCGCGTGATTGGCATCTAGATACGGACGCGTTTGCTGGATACGTTAGCAACGAAATTGGTTTGTTCAATGATACATTGAAGGTAACGCCTGGGTTGCGTGTTGAGTCGGTTCGAATGACGTTTACCGATCGTGGTAAAAAACAAACGGCAGACAACACCGTGACGGAATGGTTGCCAGGTTTGACGGTGGCATACAACTTAACTGACCAGTGGGTGACGTATGCGAACGCGCAAAAATCACTTCGTGCGCCACAAATTGCCTACATCCGAGGTTTGGGTGAAGAAGGTAGCGAACTGGCTTGGAACTACGAAGTCGGCGCGCGTTACACCCAAGATGCGACCAGCTTTAACGCTGCACTTTATCGCATCGACTTTGAAGATCAATTGCAATGGCAAAGCTCAACGCAGACCTTCGATAACATCGGAAAAACACTTCACCAAGGCATAGAGCTTTCTGCTCGTTACGTGCCTGAAGCACTACCTGCACTGAGTTTAGGCGCAAGCTACAACTATCTAGACGCTACGCTTGAAGAAGAAGGCGCGAATAAAGGTAATCAACTGCCTTACACCTCTAAGCATCAGCTTGGTTGGGATGCAACCTACGCATTTTACGGCATGGACACCACGCTATCGGGCTTCTACTTTAGTGATTCGTATACCGATAACGCCAACACCAGTGCCGAAGATGCAACTGGCGCAACGGGTAAAGTACCATCTTACATGGTGTGGAACTTCAACTTGGGGACGGATTTATACAAAGACGACAAAGGCAAGTTACGCATGAATGTTGCGGTGAACAACTTGTTTGACGAGGAGTATTACTTCCGCGGGATTGATACAAGCCCAGTTGGTCGGTACCCAGCTCCGGGACGCTCTTACACACTGGATCTGAACTATCAGTTTTAAGCGTTTCGTTCACCGAGTTTGAAAAGAAAAGTCGCCAATTTACCTTGGCGACTTTGCCGATCTTAGGTAATGGAAAACTCTTAGGACTGGAAAAAAGCAAGATGAAAAATAAAAAACAATTTACGATCAAACACTTTTCAACCGTTTTTCTGATGCTGTTGAGCTCAGCTTTGATGTCATTTAGCGCATTTTCTCAGGCGCGCAGCGTGCAAGATGAGCAAGGCACTTTTGAGCTAGAAGCGATACCTCAACGTATTGTGGTTTTAGAATTTTCGTTTGTCGATGCATTAGCGGCAGTCGATGTCTCACCTGTAGGCGTCGCCGATGACAACGATGCCACACGAGTCATTCCTGCTGTTCGTGCCAAGGTTGGTCCTTGGCAATCGGTCGGCATGCGCTCGCAACCGAGTTTAGAGGCGATTGCGGTGCTCAAGCCGGATTTGATCATTGCTGATGCAGAACGTCATCGCGCGATTTATCAAGATTTGCAGCGAATTGCGCCAACTTTGCTGTTAAAAAGCCGTGGTGAGACATATCAAGAAAATCTCGAATCCGCACACAAAATCGGCGTGGCAATTGGCAAACAAGCGAAAATGACACAACGAATTGAGCAGCACAAACAGACAATGGCGGAGTTCAAACAGCATTTTGCAACACAAGAAACCATTCAGTTTGGTGTGGTTTCTGACAAAGGGATGTGGTTGCATAGCCCGGTTTCTTACGCTGGGGGCGTTTTGAGTATGCTGGGCATCCAAAGCCCGCTGGCTCCATCTGAGCAAAAAGCGTATATCCCAACCAGTTTCGAACTTTTACTAAAAACCAACCCTGATTGGTTGTTAGTTGGACTTTACTCTCAACCAAATATTGTGGATGAGTGGCGCAAAAATCCATTGTTTAAGTTGCTAACTGCTGCGAAAAAACAGCAACTTGTTGAGGTTTCTCCTGAACTGTGGTCGTTAAATCGCGGCATGTTGGCTGCGGAAGAAATTGCCCGCAATCTTGAAGCGTTATTGGAGCGCTCATGAGTGCGGCGATAAGCTCGGAAAGCGCGTCTTCGGTTAGCAAATCGCATTGGAAAGCGAGCTTGTTTGTCTGTGCTATGGCGTTGTGTACGCTCTCAGGCTATGCAGCCTCAATGATTGGCTGGTCCAACTTTTCTTTGAGCGTTAATGATCTGACAAGCTATTGGTTTGCGTTTGATGAGGGCAATATGCTGCATCAAATCCTCGCGACGTTGCGTGCGCCTCGTGCCTATGCTGGGTTATTAATTGGCGCTTCGCTTGCGGTATCCGGAGTGCTGATGCAAGGATTAACTCGTAACCCTTTGGCGTCGCCATCCATTCTCGGCATTAATGCTGGTGCGGCTTGTTTTATGGCCTTGGCGTCCATCGGCGTACCATTCTTTAGTCAATTGAACCCAATCATCAACGCAATACTCGGCGCGCTACTAAGTGGTGGTGCGGTCATGTTGTTGGGCGGTTTTTTTTCCGCGCGTTCTCACCCATTGCGTTTAGTGCTAGCGGGCATTGCCATCAGTGCACTGCTGATAGGGTTAACTCGTGCGTCGGTAATTTTGGCGGATGACATGGCTTACAGCGTGTTGCATTGGTTAACGGGTTCACTCTCCGCGGTAGATTCTGAACAGTGGCAGCAACTGTGGCCTTTTGCGACTTTAGGTTTGGTGCTCGCCATGGGCTTAGCGCGAAACTTAAATTTACTCGCGTTGGGGGACGAAGTTGCTGTTGGGCTAGGTGGTAACATTCGTCTTACGCGATTTATCAGTGGTTTAGCGGTTGTGCTGTTGGCAGGAACTAGCGTAGCGATTGCTGGGCCAATTGGCTTTGTCGGGTTGTTAGTGCCGCACTTGGTACGCCCGATTGTTGGTCACAACTATCACATTCTCATTCCGGTTTCCGCCTTGTGTGGCGCGGCATTGGTGACGTGGTCAGATGCTTTATCACGAGCGATTGCTTTTCCGGCTGAAACGCCAGTGGGCGTGATTACCGCGCTGTTGGGCACACCTTGCTTTATCGCGATTGCAATGAGGAAATCATCATGATGAATCAAACCAAACTGTTTGCATTAGTTGGATTGTTGCTGATTGTGTCTTCTCTCACGCTGTTTGTTGGCGCGGCGAACATGTCGGCTCAACAGGTTTTTGCATTGCTGTTTTCTTTCTCTGACTCGGACTTTGTGATTCACCAATATCGATTACCGAGAATGTTGCTCGCCATTGGCGTGGGCGCTGGGTTGGGGCTGTCAGGCGTTTTAGTTCAAGGCGTCATCCGTAATCCACTTGCCTCACCAGATTTAATGGGGATAAGCGCCGGAGCAGGACTGGCCGCTACCGCTTGTTTGGTGCTGTATCCGAATGCGCCAGTGGCAATGTTGCCGATGGTCGCCATGGCGGGAGGCTTGCTTGCTGCTGGCTTTATTGCTGTGCTGGCTTACTGGTCGAAACCAACACCAGCACGTTTGGCGCTGATTGGTGTTGCTGTCAGCGCATTTTTAGCCAGCGGTATCGATTTTCTTCTGATTGTGCACCCTATCGAAATCAACACGGCGATGGTATGGCTAACCGGCAGTTTGTGGGGACGAAATTGGCAACAAGTGCCGTTTATTTGGAGTGCTCTATTGCTGCTACTACCATTGGCGTTTTGGCTGGCTTGGCGGCTAGATGTTATGGGACTGGGAGAAGAAAGCGCCACTACACTTGGCACGAAACCAAGACAGATCCAAATTATTGCGTTGATTGCTGCCGTGCTATTGGCGAGTATCAGTGTGTCTGTGGCAGGCACGATCAGCTTTGTTGGCCTGCTTGCGCCGCATCTTGCGCGTTTGCTGTTTGGCCACAACCACAAGTTGTTGATTCCAGCCGCTGCAACCCTTGGCGCTTTGTTGGTGATTTGCGCCGATGGTTTAGCGAGAGGCTTACAGCCACCAATTGAGCTACCAGCGGGAGTGCTGACATCTGTTATTGGCGCACCATATTTCATTTTTCTTTTGTATCGTTATAGAGGTTGGTAAGCATGTTACGAACGCAGAACTTATCCGTCGCGTACGGCAAACAGACCATCATTCCAGATCTCTCTTTGTCGATTCCTCAAGGTAAAATTACCGCACTAGTTGGTCCAAATGGTTGCGGTAAATCGACACTATTAAAAACCTTGGTACGCATCAATAAACCCGCTTCTGGCCAAGTGTTGTATGACGACAAACCACTAAGCAGCTACGGTGATAAACGCTTGGCGCGTTCGTTGTCTTTGCTGCCGCAGATTCTTGTCAGTCCTGAAGGTATTACCGTCAGAAAACTGGTCGAATATGGCCGCTCGCCTTATCTCTCTCATTGGGGCCGGTTAAGTCAACAAGACAAGACCTTAGTCGAGCAAGCAATGCAAGATACTGGCGTGATTGAGTTTGCTGACAAGCCAGTTGAATCGCTGTCTGGCGGTCAAAGGCAAAGGGCGTGGATTGCGATGGTAATGGCGCAAGATACCGACGTAGTGATGCTTGATGAGCCAACCACTTACTTGGATCTCTCTCACCAAGTTGAGCTGATGAAACTCATGAGGCAGATGAACGACAAAGGCAAAACAGTGGTCGTAGTGCTGCACGATCTAAACCAAGCGTGCCGTTACTGCGATCATTTGGTGGTGTTGGAAAAAGGTCAGTTAGTCACGCAGGGAACACCGCAAGAGGTACTGACAGAAGGTATGTTGGCATCGGTGTTTGATTTACAAGCGAGAGTATTTAACGACCCAATCTCAGGCACGCCGATGTGTGTGGCGGTGTAGGTTTACGTCTTTCGAAAGCTATCTGCAATAAAAACGTCGATCCATAAAAACAAACCCCGCTAGTAACAAAGTCGCTAGCGGGGTTTGTTGTTTTTAAGAGCGTCCTTAATGTGGCGTTTAAGCCAGTTTAAATGTTGCTACTTTCGAGTTGAGATCCTCAGCTTGCGATTTCAGCTCAGCAGATTGATTCATCGATTCTTCGGCACCAACTACCAAGTGATCGGTCACATCTTTAATGGACGTGACGTTTTGCGTGATTTCATTGGTTACGTGCGTTTGCTCTTCGGCGGCGGTCGCGATTTGCGTTGCCATATCGCTGATCAGCGCAACGGCCGCGTTGATTTCATCCAGAGCCAGTGCTGCGCGATCAGCATCTTCCACCGAACCTTGCGCGAGCTGAGAGCTTGTATCCATGATGGCCACTGCGCGTTGTGTGGTTTGCTGCAAGGTCTCGATCGTCGAGCGAATCTCTTCGGTTGAGGTGTGTGTGCGTTGTGATAGCACGCGAACCTCGTCTGCAACAACGGCAAAACCGCGACCTTGTTCACCTGCACGCGCCGCTTCAATCGCCGCATTCAGAGCCAGTAAGTTGGTTTGCTCTGCGATGTCTCGAATCGTTGATAGCACGGTTGAGATGTCTTGCGCGTGCTGGTTGAGCTCACCGATGACAACGCTCGCTTGGTTGACTTCAGAAGACAAATTATTGATGGACGATTTGGAATTGATCACCAACTCATGACCGTTTTGTGTGCTTGCTGAAGAGTCTTGAGCGGCTTTAGCCGTCTGCTCTGCATGTGCTGCAATCTCTTGCGTTGCTGATGCCATTTCAGTCACAGCGGTCGCCACCATAGTGATTTCTTGTTGCTGATGGTTCAGATCGGAAACCGATTGATTCGCGCGAGTCGTGCTCAGCTCCGATTGTTGGCTCAGTTCTTCCGCTTGGTGACGAATGTGACCAATAAGTTGCTGCAAACTTTCAACGAACTGGTTGAAGTTTTCAGCCAGCTCACCAACTTCGTCACGGTTTTCTACTTTGATGCGTTGAGTCAGATCGCCGCTACCGTTGGCGATTTGCGCAAGCGCATTCGAAACATTGTAGAGCGGACGGAACAAGATGTTACATAGCAGGTTAAACAAAGCCACACAGATAACGACGACGATAGTGGTTGCGATGATTTGATCCCAAACTGCATCGTAAAGTGGGGCAACCAACGAGTTTTGATCTAACACTGTGACCGTTGTGAGTTTGGTACCCTCTATGTGGCGCGCGTAAATCACATATTCGGTGCCGTTAATAGAGACGCGACGCTCTGTACCTGAACGTGCGGCAGACGTAATGTCGTTGTTGTTGAGGCCCAGCTTGCTAACCGGTTGATTCAGCAGTTTACCGTTGTTATGAGTGAAAATATTGCCCTGTTCATTGGCAATAAACATATAACCTTCACCCGGTAGGATCACTTGGTTGAGACTGTTCAGGATATCACCGATCTCTACGTCAGCACCCAGAACGACGGTTTGACCATGCAATTGCAGGGCTTTACCGAGCGACACGACGTTAGCCCCCGTGGCAGCTGCGACGGTCGGGTTATCCATAAAGACTTTCGATGGGTTGGCGATTGCATTGGTGTACCAGCCCCACTTACGAGGATCGTTATTACCTGGTGGCAAAACCACCCCATTAGCGTTGTCTTGTGACCCGTCCGGGTAAGCGAGGAAAACGTTATCGAACGCGCCAGAGTCTCGGACTTGTTTCAAATGCGTAACCAGAGAACGTTTCTCTGAATCAGAAGAGAGTGAAGTCAGTGCGCGCTCTTTAGAGAGTAGCCAGTCCTTTACGTATTGATTGTAAGATGCGCTAGTGCTTTCTAGTCGCTGTGCGACTTCGACATCGAGCCTATTTAATGAATCTCGAAAAGACAGCCCCTCTACCAGCACTCCCCCTAGAATGATGGCGGCACTGGCAGAGATTGCCAGTTTGTTTTTTAATGATAGATTTTTGAACATAAAGCGAATAATAGATCTTTGAATAATAGTTGTTGTGTTTTTATTCTCATCAGTGCTCTCTGCGCTGTTGAATATGCAGCAGAAAGTCAGATTCGAATCTGTTCAATAATTATATTTTATTGCTCAAAATAAATACTGACTCCATGTCGCGAATTTGAGTTTTACACCAAATAAGCAAAAGGATTTGGAACGATATTATTTATGTATTTGTAAAGTAAGGATTTGTCGATTTTTGTAAATGAGAATTGATTTCAATAAATGGTGATCTTTATCACATTTGCGTGTCTGATAATCCATTAAAAATGTGAAGGTTATAGCACCGGATATATATTGATTAGCTTAATCATTGTTATGGGCAATCGTTATGCGCAGTATATTGTTAGTCCCCGCGTTATTAGTGTCAGGGTGTGCTCTGATACAACAGTCGACGCCGATTCAACCTGACGCCAACTGGCACGTGGACCAGTTATCGAACGGTATGAAATACCATCTCTATCCAACAGAAGACCAAGAAGTCTCGGTCCGTTTGGTGATGAATATCGGCTCATTCCAAGAAACATCTTCTCAAAAGGGTTACGCTCACTTTGTTGAGCATATGGCGTTTAATGGTAGTGAGCATTTTACCGGTAACGACGTTGTCAAACTTTTTGAGCAATCTGGTGGTAGCTTTGGCGCTGATATCAACGCTTTTACCAGTTATCAGCAAACGTCTTACCAACTTGACCTTGCGAATAATACGAAGCTAGAAGATGCCCTGAAGTGGATGAGAGATATCGGTAACGGACTTGAGTTTGCTCCTGAGCAAGTAGAGAAAGAAAAAGGGGTGATTCTCGGGGAATGGCGACGTGCTAATCCAGATGATAAGTCCTTTTCTATGCATGCTTACCAAGCCTCGATTGAAGGCACTATGTATGGTGAGCATGACCCAATTGGTACTCGCGAAGCGATTCAAAATGCTTCCTCAAGTAAGTTAAAGGCGTTTTACGACAAATGGTACCAGCCACAAAATGCCGAGTTGATTGTGACTGGTAATATCGACGTAGATTCACTGTCCAAGATTATCAAAAGCAAGTTCTCGAACTGGGAAAGTACCTCGGATACGGTAATAGAGAAGCGCCGTGATATTCGAGTGAACAACGAAAACAGAATCTTGCCAAGTAACACGATGGAATCACCAAGTCTTCATTTAGTGATTGAGCGTGGTCTAAGTGGCGGCACGACGATTGAGCAACAACATGAAGTGTGGCGTGATGAAGTCGCAACACAACTCATTCAACAGCGTTTGATCCGTGTACTCAGTGATGCCGCTGAACCTTTTCAATACGCTTATGCAGAGCCCTATTACTCTAACTATCAGCGTATGATGTCGGCAGGGATTTCGTTTGCACCAGATCGCCGCGAACAAATGCACCAGACTTTCATTCGTACCTTGGCGTCGTTGAGAGATTATGGTGCGACTCAATCCGAGTTAGATAGCGTT
Source organism: Vibrio sp. 2CM40D (assembly GCF_023161825.1). NCBI lineage: Bacteria > Pseudomonadati > Pseudomonadota > Gammaproteobacteria > Vibrionales > Vibrionaceae > Vibrio > Vibrio sp. 2CM40D. Next base: position 511,968 of record NZ_JALNTL010000002.1, on the reverse strand, counting down.
ATGTCAAATTGGCAAGGTGAACTTGCAAATATTGATTCAGATTGGAGTCAGCGTAAGCCAAACAGTTACGCAGAAGCACGTGTTTTTCAAATTGGACAAGACAGTGTCAGCCAATCAAAAGAGAGTTATGCCCAGAGTTTGGCAGAATTCATCAACAACGAGAATTTAGAGAGCATTAACACACAATTGGCGGCTTTGTTATCTCAGCAGCCAAGCTTTTTTATTGGTTTGGGGAAAAGCGAAACGTCAGAACAGTTCAATGGTGTATTTGCCGCTCTAAACAGTGCCTATCTTCAAACTGGCGAAAAACCGTTAGAGATGTATGACAAAGTGGATGGATTCTTAAAGCCTACCCAGGAAGGCAGCATCACGAGCATGCGTCAGGAAGCGGGTGGTTTTCAAGTCTATACGCTATCAAACGGTGTCGAAGTGTGGTTCCAAAAAGATACTAAAGCGGGTGGTCGAGCGTATATTTACTATGCGAGCCAAGGTGGTAAAGCCGCTGTTGATCCGACGTTGTATGCCGCTTATGAAATCGCAGCAACAACGGCAATACGCAGTGGGTTAGGGGCATTTTCTGGTTCAGAGCTAGATAGCTACTTACGCAAAAACAACATTGCGCTTGGCGCGATGCTTGATGCGACCAGTCACGGAGCACAAATTACGGCGCCAAATACGCACCTAACTGATGCTTTGAATGGACTATACAACCTAGCGACGGAGATTAAAGTCGACGAGCGCCAGATGGCAGCAGCGAAGCAAGAGTTTAAACAGCAGAGCGGCGCTTTTTTTGAATCACCGATGGGAAAACTGATTCAAAAAGCAAACGGCAATTCTTATTTGCCGGGTAGTCGTCATCGTATAGTGTCCAGTGATGATGTTGAACAAGTGACTTCCGAGCAGATACTAGCGGTGCATGAGCAACTTTTCAAAACCAATGATGGTTTTAAGATGGTTATTGTTGCAAACGTAGAGCCGGAAGAAATTACACCACTTTTGCGTAAATATGTGGCCTCTATCGAAATGAAACCGAGTCGTTCGATTGATTATCACGTTGCGTTTAACCCGGAAGTGCCGGAGCGAACTGTGGTTTCGGATGGGCATGAACCTTCATCGTTGTATGTAATGCGTTTGACTAATACGAGCGATTACCAACGTACGGCAAGAGACACGGTTATCGAAGATATTTTGCAACGTATTAGTAATGCACGTGTTTTGGATATTGTGCGAGAAGAGTCTAGCCTTGATTACAGCCCGAGCATTTACACCATGACACAAGATCGCGAACCCATCTCTGATTGGCTCTTGGAGTCTCAAGTCGAGCCCGAAGACGTGGCTCTTTTAGAGAGTAAACTGGGCAAAGTGTTTGATGATTTAGCGTCAAATATTACCCAAGAAGAAGTGGATACGGCCGCGAAACAACTGGCAGTCGCGATGCAAGGATTGGATGATAACCCAGCACAGAGATCATGGGCATATACTCGTTATTTGGTGCATGATTACGGCGTCGATGTGTTACTTGACGTTGAGAAAGTGGCTAAAAGTGTGACGTTAGATGAAGTGAAAGCGCATGCAAAATCAGCTTTTGGTCCACAAGCAAAACGCTCGGTGATGGTTTTAAATCCGGCCGAATAATCACGTAGTTTCTGACGAAAATCGTGGCAATAGTAATAAAAAGACGGCGTGAAAGCCGTCTTTTTAAGCACTTTAATCAAAGCTTTTATGCTGATTTACGCGAAAGTCGCTTTTCATTGTTGGTGTTGTTTTCTTTTGTGATCGCACTGTCTTGAGCCTTACCCTTTAACGTTACCACTTCCTTTTCAGGTAATTCGGCTGCTTCACCAAAGAATTTGCCACCAGGTTCAATGCTGAGGTTATTGCTCCAGATCCTACCGCTTACGCGTCCCTTGGCAAGCACTTGAATGTGTTCTGCGTGACAGTTTCCGTCCATCATGCCGTTAATGATCAGCTGTTTAGCGTAAATTTCACCGTTTACTCGCCCGCTTTCTGCGACAACGAGAGTGCCTTCCACGTTAATTTGACCATCGACGATGCCATCAATCTGGACATCGTTTTCTACTTTGAGTTCTCCGCTAAGAGAACAGCCTTTGGCGATGAGAGTTGAAGCTGCTGAGCTACTCGTTGTTCCACTGTTTTGATTAAAGATTCCCATCGTATTCTTCGCTCCTTAGTAAAAATGTCTTCGAAATCATTAAGGCTCCAATCGACAAATGGTTTCGGATTCAGTGCTCGCCCAACAAATCGCACCTCGTAATGCAGGTGAGGGCCAGAAGAGAGCCCACTGTTGCCGGAAATTGCAATCAGTTGCCCTTTTTTGACGAACTGACCACTTTTTACTTTGAACGCTTTCAAGTGCGAATAAGAACTCGAAAAACCGAAAGAATGTTGTAGCCTGAGGAAGTTACCAGAGCCTTTATTACTGCGGCGGGTGACTTCCACTACCCCATCGGCAGGGGCATAAATTTTGGTGCCGATATTTACGGCAAAATCGAGCCCACGATGCATCTTGGCAACTTTTGTCACCGGATGGATACGCTTACCGAATCCGGAAGATAGTCGTACGTTGCCGACTGGAGAGCCACTTGGTATTTGGTTTAATAACACCATGCGAACGTTTGAGGTTATCGCTGCTGCATCGAGCCTAGCATCCAAGTTATTTGTCGAGGTATGTTCTCCAACCCCAAGCACTTTCTCTAATTCACCCAAACGTTCCGAAACAAGTTGTACCCGTTCTTCCCGTTCTGAAAGGTCATTTTCTAGCTCTGATTTAAGTGTTTTCAGTGTGCTGAGCTCTTCACCCATGGTGCGTGAATGCTCTGTCAATTCAGCTTGTTTTAACGCTGCATTATCAACGCGAGTGTACAAGTGATGAATTAAGATTACGGTCGCGGCCAGAGCAACAACAAAAAAAACGAAAAACGTTTTTATGTTGCGTTGCATCCTTTTACTGAAGTACCAATGTCTTGAGCCATTGATAGTTGATATAGAGATCGTCAACTGGTCTTTCATCGTCTTCTATTGCTCGTATTTGGTATACGTCTCGTCACTGAGTTAGTAGGAATGTAAGGAAAACGAGTAGGGACCGCCAGAGGCAAATTGGAAAGAAGTGTCAGGTCGTGAGGCGTTTTCAGATATTAGATAAAAGACTCAATAAAGATTTAATATTCTGCTGATTTTGGTCGTAATTACTCCAAATCGCTTCATTTAACTGAATATTATGATTTTTAAGGCGGTTATCCGAGAAATTGGATTGTGAATATTGCCAATAGCATCCGCACGCAATTCAACTTACTTCACGGTTTGCCTTATAAATGTTGGATAATTTATCAAACCGACATTCATTACATCGATAACTTGTTTATGATAGCGGTTGATATAAAGCACTATTCATTGGCTTTAAACCTAAGCGTTACATTTCGTTTAGGAACACATAACTATGACAACGGAGTTGGTCGTGAAAAAACTACTATTGGCTACAGCAGTGGTCGCAGCAGCAGGGGGCGCTGGCTACCTGTACCAAAACAATACTACCGCGAGTGATGCAGGCTCACTGTTAACGCAAGTTCCTGCAGATTCACTTATGGTGACGTATCAGACAGAACCTTTTAACCATTATAAATACATGAACGCATTCGGTACGGCGAATCAAGGCTCGATTGCAGAACTTTTTGCCGATGAACCACTGTCTCCACAACAGCAGTTTGCAGTTAACTTATTCGATGGATACCTAGAGAGTGCTGCGTCGCCAGAAACATTAAAAGCTTATTTGGGCACCGGGGAAAACATTAATCCTGTGTTGTACACAATTGGTATGGTACCGGTGTACAAAGTGGATATTGAAGACCCTGCCGCGTTATGGAAAACACTGGATCATGAAGAGCAGATGAGCGGCGCTAAGCATGAGTTGGTTAAGCTTGGTGAAGTCGAGTATCGTCGTTACGAGATGACTGATTCAATTGACCCGCAGGACGGTATTGGCTTGGTTGTAGCCGTGGTTGATAACGTGCTTACGTTAACGGTTGATGTTCCGCAACTGGGCGTTCAAAACCCGATTAAAATGGCATTAGGGCTTGAAGCACCAAGTCAAAATATTGCTGAGAGTGGACGTCTTGAGGCGTTGCAAGCCAAATACGGTGAAAACAACAACTCTTTTGGTTACTTTGATCATCGCGAAGTGATTAAAGGTTTGACGACGAAAGATGGCAATATGTTTGCTCGTCAAATTAGCACGTTGGATGCAATAGATCCTGAACCAACTATTGAGGAAATGCGTTCACCAGCCTGCCATACTGAGCTTACTCAAGTTGCAGAAAACTGGCCTCAGTCCGTCGCGTTTGCAGAATACAAGATGAAAGGCGATCAGGCGTTCATTAAAGGTTCTTTTGTTGTTGAGTCCAACAATAAAGTGATTCTAGATGCGCTCAAGTCGATTCGTGGTGTATTGGCTGAGTCTAAAAGTGATAAGAGTTTCTTTAGTATGGCGCTTGGTTTAGACATTAATACTCTAGCGCCATCGATTGGTCAGATTTGGGCTGACTTGACCCAGCCTCAATATCAATGCTCTTTATTGACACAAATGCAGCAAGAGATGGGCGGCCAGAATCCAGCAGCCGCTGTAAGCATGGGGTCAGGCATGGTTAATGGCCTTAAAGGGTTAAGCCTGCAAATGTTTGATATCAAAGTAGATACTAATGCTCAGCATGGTGAAGTATTTAGCCAGCTAGATGGTATGTTGTCTCTTTCTGCCAATGATCCAATGATGCTTATTCAAACTGCGCAAATGTTCGTTCCTGAACTTGCTCAATTGCAAATTCAACCGGATAACCAACCTGTTAATGTCAGTGACCTATTAGAAATGCATACTGGCATGAAGGTGGACGTGTTTGCTCGTCTAAACGAAAACCATTTCACCCTTTACAGTGGTGATAGTGCTGCGGAAGCAAGCAAAGAAGTGATGGCGCAATCACTTTCTCCAAATGGCTTGTTCAGCTTTGATTTTGATTCAGAGCGTATTTTGGAAGTGTTAGAGAGTGCGTCGTCAATCACTGGGGAGCCGGTTCCGGATGATGTTGTCAAAAGCTTACAAGGCGAGCTTGTTGGTGGTATGACGATGGACGTGACAGACCAAGGTATTGGTTTTGAGTTTGATTACCGCGGTGCAACTAAACCTGTAACGGTTGCACAGCAGTAACACATTGCGTAGAAAAAGGCGGCTTGAAGCCGCCTTTTGTTATTATGTACCGTATTAAAAAGCGAGTGGGAAGAGCGACGCTTACTCATCTATTTGAGGATGAGAGTATTGCTGATATTCAGGTAACTCTTTTCTTAAATTACTAAATGTCGCCCATGCACTTTCTTTTGAGAGTTTGTTGATCAGCCAGTTTGGCAATAGACCTCCGGGGTCAGCAAACGCCTTGTATTCCACGAGTGTTGTATCGTTTGTGAGTTTTTGTAACTCCCAAGTCGCATCAACCGAGCGAATTCGAACATAACCATTTTGTTCAGCAAGATATGAGTCAGGTGCGCTTTTGATTTCTATCGTGAATCCCAGCTCATCGACCCAGTACTTTGAGTAGGTGACCATATCCCGATTTTTGGCAGGCCATGGTGCTTTAAACTGGGTGTAAACGATGTTCTCGGTGGCCGATATCTGATTTAAAACCCGGCTATGACTGGCATTGTCAATCCAGTTCGGGATATTGTCACTGTCTTCCAGTAGCGTTAAAAATGCACCATAGCTGGTGGGTGTGAACATCCGGGCACGGATCTCAACTAAACCGTCACTATGTTCTCGGGAGTAAATTGTGATTCCATTCTTGTCACTCTCGAACTGCCAGTTCTCGTTGGCGCTCGCATCAGTGCCAGCGGATATCAATGTGGCGAGTGTTAAGGCGCCCATTCTTAAATGCAACATCATGTTAGTATCCGCCAACTTTTCCTAAATTTAAGTTTATACGATTTGTCGTAACTATAAGGACAATAGTATGTTTTTTGTTATCGTTCTGAAGGTTGCTCTGCACTGAAGCCACGTTGAATGTTGGTGAAGGTAAGCGATGCAAATATTACGATAACGATCGCTAGATGCCATGCTTGACTCAATCCAAGCTGCACCAGAGTTAAGCTGACCAATGAGGAGACGACCATTTGTCCACCACCAGACATTGCCGCTGCGGCACCTGCTTGCTTTTTATAAGGTTGCATTACCATCGCTTGTGCACAAGGTAGGGCAATACCATTACCCAAGATCATTAATAGCTGTCCTAGCATCAGAAATAGAGGCTCAACAGGGCAGAAAAATAACCATATTGCGGCAGCGAGGTGAAGAAATGGGGTGCAAAGCAGCATTTTTTTATTGCCAATAATTGGCCTTACTCGGTTACAAATCGTGGTACCACATAACATACCCAAAGCGGGAATGAGCGCCCACATCGCGTATTGAGCGGAGGTCATGCCAATTTGATCTTGCATGATAAATGGCATCACAGAGACTGTCGTAATCATTAAGCTGAAGTTTAACCAACTGATACTGGCGAAACTCATAAAGTAACGAGATGTAATTAAGCTCTTGTATTGGAGCAACATTTTTCGGGGTGACGGAATGACAGAACGTTTTGTGATGGTTTCTGTGAACTTAAAGGCGATGATTACCCAGGCCAGCGAGACATAGCCCAATAGAGAAATAAACACCATACTCCAACCGAAGTGGAAGTTGATAAAGCCGCCAATCACAGGTGCAATAAGTGGCGTGATTGAAGCCGCCATGGCGATGTAAGACATTGCCACTGGGAGTTCATCCCCGCTAAATCTATCTCGAGTCGACGCTCTCGCGAGTACCGCGCAGCATCCTGTACCTAACCCTTGTAAAAAGCGCCCCATCACCATCCCTGTAAATGTGTCACTGAAGAAAATAATCATCAGCAGACCAGACATCGCGATGAGTAAACCGGTAAGTAATACTCTTTTTCGTCCTAAAGCATCTGACACTGGCCCGTAGATAAATTGAGAGGGGCCAAAGCCGAGCAAATAAATACTCACAAGTAGTTGAGCTTGGTCGAGGGAGATGGAAAAGTCTTTTGCTATCCATGGCAAAGAGGGCATGACTAGCCCCATGCTCAACTAGCCAACGCTAATAATAAGACAGGCGAGTAGTATAGTATGAAAGTTGATTGGGCGACTCATGACGGGTCTCCATTCAAACAACTTTTTTGGCGTCGTGATCTTAAGCCACCTTCGTCATCCACTTCATTTAGCTTTGCTTTGACCCGCTTCACAGTCGATAGACTGACTTCGCATTGCTCTGCCACGTTTTGCAATGTGTAGCCTTCTAGCAGTAACGTTGCGATCTGTTGGTGTTTGGTTTTGTTTGCGGGGCGGCCGCGAAACTTCTGTTTCCATAATTCTGGCTGCTCTTTAATGGCCTGTCGCCCTTGCTCTGCGGCAAACAGGCGATGTTCAGTCTGCACTTTCCCATATCCAGATAACACTGTGAGTAGTGTTTGAGTTTGAACAGAACCTGGCTCAAAAGTTAGTGATTCACATACGGTTTTCAATGTTACCCCTTTATCGAGTAGCATTTTTATTGTGTTCAATGCTTGACTAAAGTCGCGACCAAATGCGGTCAGCCACCAGAGCACAATCGTATCCCCAGTTCTGACGGAATCGAGCAGTTGTAAGAATGCCTCTCTCTCGGTTGGAGGCATGCAACCACGAACCTTATCCTCAAAATGCTGAGCTTCGGGCGCAAAAGCTTTTAGAGTATTAAGGTGCTCTTGGTAAGCTCGATTTTTTGGCGAATAACGAGTGTAAAGATACGTGGTCATAAGGATTATGAGCCCCTTTTCTTTTGGTTCATATAGTGTAATGGCTCATAAATATACATGGGTTCATTAATTCTTACAACACTAAATGAGCCGTTTGGGAGTCAGGGGCAAATAAAAAGCCAACCGAATGGCTGGCTATAGCTATTTAAGCTTTTGTTGTCTGTCGCTCGATTAACTTCACTGGCACCATCATTTTTACTAGGCTGCCGTTTTTCGTATTAATTTGATCAACAATGATCTTCACGCACTCGCGAGCGAGGCGACGGAAATCCTGGCGGAATGTGGTTAATTGATAGCTTAACCATTCTGTCTGAGGAATATTATCAAAGCCAATGACTTGTAAGTCCTGAGGAATGCTCAACCCGCATTCTATACGGGCGATATCCATGACCGCCATCGCAAGGTTATCGGTTGCACAGAACACCGCTTCAGGCCGATTTTTGTCTGCCAGTATGGCACGGACTTTATCAAGTGAGCTCGCGTAGTCATAGCTGGCTTCAATGATGCGTGGCGTCTTGCCGGTTAGGTCTTCAAATTCAGAGCAGAAGCCGCTTTGACGTTCGTCATTCGTAAAGGTTGGCACTTCTCCCGTCAAATAAACCGCGTTCTTCACGCCACTTTTGTGCAGAAGTTGCGCAGCTTGTTGGCCTGCTTCGTAGTTGTCACTGATAACGTAGCTACTCCTAGTACCTTCAACAACTCGTGCGTATTGAACAATTGGGATATTAAACTCTTCACATTCTTCATAAAGGGACTTATTGAAGGTTGCGGAAGCAGCAATGACACCATCGACGCGATACTGGAAGATATTTGGGATTGAGTGGCCCTCTTCTTCATCCACTTGCCATGGAATCAATACGGCAGAATAACCTTTTTTCTGTAACTCACTGGAAATTAATTGCAGTGTTTTCATATGGATAGGGTAATCCGCATCAGGAAACACCAAACCTATCAATTTCGATTCGTTTGTGGTCAGGCTACGTGCAAAGGCGTTAGGGCGGTAGTTAAGGGCTTTAGCCGCTTCAAAGACTTTTTGCTTGGTCTTTTCGGATACTGAGCTACCCGGAACAAACACGCGCGATACAGTAGATTGAGAGACGCCTGCCATCTTTGCCACATCTTTTGATGTGACTACGTGTTTAATTGATTTCATGAATAAAACTTAGTTGCCAGTAATTGAGGTCATAAGACTAGCATAAATAGGTACGTATTCATAAATGTTCTGACGGGGTATCCTAAGTAGAATAATGGCTTTGGAGTGTTAAAAAGCAAAATGTGGGTTAACCCATTTGGTTTGCTTTGAGCTAGCACTAGATCTAGAGCGTAGATACTGTCCGTTTGTTGGACGTACAGTATCTACGTAAAGAACATTAATTTGCTTGTTTGACTGCAACTTTACGTTTTGGGGAGAGGAGTGAATACCCCATGTATCCGATGCAAGCGGTAGCGACAAGAATAGAGCAGCCACGCATAAAGTTAATCAGCATAGGAGCGTTGTCGGTAAACGCGTTGATCCCCCAAAGCATCACGATCGAGAATACAAACATCACTAGTAAGCCATAACATGGAGCATCGATTTTGCCGGGAACGACATACCAACCATCTTCCTTGATTGGTTTATTTAGACGAGCATATTCCGCTTGCTGGCCTTTCACTGTGTAAAGATGCATTTCATCTTGTTTACCCGTCAGGAGAAGGCTAGCAATGTAAGCGACAACGGCATTCACAAGGACTCCAATCACGCAATACCAAGGCCACGCAATATCGGTCGCAACGGCTACATACCAAATCACCAAGAAGCTAGCAGCAACGCCAATTAACAAGCCTTTTTCCGTAATGTGTTTTGAGTAGAAACCAAGGACGAACATACAGAAGCTCGCACCGACAAAGTAAGAGCCTGCCTTACTCAGCACTTCCAGTACCGAGCCTGTGCTGGTGGCAAACATGATCGCTGGAATGATGACCAAAATCGCCCACGCCACCGTGAAGAAACGCGATACCTTTAAGTAGTGCTCTTCCGACTCGTTTTGCTTGTAGAAGCGTTTGTAAAAGTCAGCCACAGAAACGGTCGCCATTGAGTTAAAGGCGGAATCGAGACTCGACATACTTGCCGCCAGAATCGCAGCGGCAATGATGCCCATCAAGCCTGGCATTCCATATTCACTCGCATAATGAAGAATGATGGTGTTGCCGTTTTCAAACTCTTTACCGTCGTAATAAGCGTTGAACAGTACGCCAAGCAAGATAAAGACAAAGTAAATAAAGAAGGCCACGTAGCCCATCATCAACATTGCCTTTTTCGCATCGCCCATGTTTTTAGCGGCCATACAACGTTGTACCATCATCTGGTTACCACCATACACGGTGGTGTGGAACATCGTCATTGCGATAACGCCAGCCCATACCGTCGTTACTTGGCTTAGGTCAAAACTTGTCTGTAGGGCATCGGTCATTCCTTTCGCTTTGAGTTCTGCCATGACCTCCGTCATTGGAGCAGGCATGCCATTCCATACAGCTTCAATGATGATGAATGCGCCAATAAATAAGATTACTGCTTGAATCACATCGGTCCAAATGACGGCCGCGATACCGCCCATTACGGTGTAGATAAGGGCAATTGCAGTGACTATCATGATGCAGTACATCACGTCGATACCAGTAATGAACTCTAAAATCATTGCTGTCGCGTAGAGTACCGCTGCCGAGCTCAATGCTTGTTTGATAAGGAAGATAAACGACAATGTCAGTCGTGAAGCCTTACCAAAACGTCGCTCTTGATACTCGTAGATAGACGTTAAACCGTTGTTGTAGAAAAATGGCATAAATACAGCCACGATGAAGAAGATCACCAGCGGATAATTGAGGTGAATCGCGATAACCGACAGGCCTTCTTTGTAAGACCAAGCTGGCCCGCCAAGGAACGACATGGCACTCACGTAAGTACAAACGACAGAAATACCGATCGCCCACCAAGGGATGCTCTTATCACCCAAGGCGAATTGGCTAGCTGAAGTGACTCGCTTTCCAATTACCGCCCCCAGTACTAGCGTGAGGGCGATGTATCCCCCAAGGATGCTCCAGTTAAGTGCGCCAAACTCATGCATAATTAGGTCCTTCTAACTGTTCTTTCATTTGTGCAAACACGTCATAGCCAAGTTGCAGCAGGATATGAACGATGTCGATCGCCACCCAGTTTTCCTTCAGTAAATCGCCTTCGCGTCGCCAAATGTCCATAACGCGAAGTTCGATGTGTTTTCCGGTTGGGGCAAGACCGAGCCAGCCACTGTAACCAGTGTGAGTACCATGCATATGTGGCCAACCACCTGTGGATACGTAGTCATTTTTGGCCAAAAAATTGACCTCAATATCGACACTTCGATCTGGGAACGCAAACACAAATGGCGCTTGATGGTGGTTACGGAAACCTTTGATACCGCGCGTAGTACCAATACCAGCAGGGCCGTACCACATGAAGTCATTGTGCCAGTAGTTTTCAAGATCCATCGAGAAAAGATCTTTGCCATCAAAACGACCCAAGCAAGACAGCATATCTTCAACCAGCTGGGCGCTCTTTTCACTTTCTTCCAAAGACACAACAGATTGTTGAATACCGTTAGAAGTTGCAGGAGAAGGAACCAAGCCATCGTGACCTAAGCTTTTACGAAGAGGGTTGCAGCCTGCTTGATTCATCGCATCGATGAAGTCTGGAATCATGTAAGATTCGGTGATTTGGTCGTTCTCCACACACACCATTTCGGTGTAACGCAAGTAGAGTGTTTTCCCTGTTGCTGGGATGCCAAACAGTGGTTGTTCAAATGTACCGATAAAGTAGCCGGTAGAGTTGTACCAAGTGCGGCCTTCGTATTCGCCGTGCATCACAATCATTGGTCGGCGCTCGGCATCAGGTAAAGCATTAACAAGTGGTGAGAGGAAAGATTCGTGGGTTGCATCTGGGCCATTAAGATCGTTCACAGGGTGCGCCACGCACCATTTTACGTCAGGGTTCAAAGCTTGCAGAGCGGCCTGTTTTTGCTCGATGTCTGCGGCTTTGAAGTAGTTCTGGTAGAACTGTTCGATGATGTTGAGTGACATGTTGCTTCCTTACTGTCTGTGATTTTAATAAATAGTGTTTAGTCAGCCGTTAGCCTTGCTGTAGCAGGATTTGCTTCCAGATTGCGGTCTCGTCAAACAAAGTGAATTCGCGACGAAGACCCCAAGGACCAAACTCAGCGTGGCTGATCCCCATGATGTAAACCTCTTTCCCAGAAGGCTTACCGAACATCCCATACCCTTCATGCTTACCGTGCAAAGACCATCGAATTGCAGTGCGTGGTGACATCATGTCGTCATCTCGGCCAATACGATGGTGAACGGTAAATTGAGCATTTGGGAAAGACGCACGAAGTGCCATCCAAAAATGATCGACTTCCGAGTGTGATAGGGCAGTTTGACCTCCAGTGTATTCGCCGATGCAAGCGCGGTCGTACTCTTTCGGTACTATAGAGAACTCGGCATTCATAAGGCTTCTGAGAATTGCTTCGTAGCGCTGACCATATTCGTTGTCGTTGCCTACGCCCAAATAAGGTCCAGGAATGTCGACTTCAGGTGTGAACGGAAATGGGCTTGATTCCACGCCACCTTCAAATTCGATTTGTTGGCGTGCAAACTCTTCTGACGTCATACCCAGTTGTTTCGCGATATCGGCTTGATCGCGAACCAACCATTCGTCATTGATTTGGTTATTGATAGCGTGGCAATCTGCGATAATACGGAAACGAAGTTTGCGGTTCGAGGCTTGCCCGTAGAAGCCGTTGCCACTGTGTGTTGCAGTAGAGATGATTCGATGAGAAGAAAGCATGCCTTGTTCCGGGGTGCCTGACCAAATGACGTCTTCGCCATATAGCGTGCGATCGGGAAACTCGGCCAGTGTCGCCATTGTTGCACTGATCACCCCTTCGTTTCCTTGAACGATAGAGAGTGGAGTACGCACAACAATGTCGGGAGAGTAGTAGTGTTCTAAGGTGTTTAAACCTCGGTCTTCCCAAATCTCTTTTGTGATACCAAGAATGTAGTCGGGAAAGTCACGCCACTTTTCATCGAAGCCAACCATGGCCATAAATCACCTCCGTAATTGAATAATTATGTTTTGATTACGTATTCAAAATATATCATGTTGCCATTTTGTCAACGGATTGTTTTTCGATTGTTTAAATAGCGTGCTGATGATCAGATTTTTAACAATTGAGCGGAAAATAAACTAAAAAAGTACAGGAGAGATGGAAGCTATCTCTTATCGAGACGTGTTAATAAGAAAGGAGGTCAAAGTTTTTTGTATGAATTTCCTAGTATCTTATTGTTTTTTAATCGCTTAATTTATTTTGATCTGTTTGAATGGAAACAAATGATTAAGCCAAAACTGATAATCATGCAGATCAAGGCACCCAAATAGACTTTATCGCTAATATTCAGCTATTTTGGTGTCAATTATCCTTATATCTTTCAAATTTTCCTTTTGCATACGAATGCTTTAGGTCTTTTTTATTAAATCGGAAGTAGATAACGAATAAGCCACTAGAAAGGTGTTTATCTAGTGGCTATAACAGTCATAAGCGCTCTATGAGTGCTACGATCAGGATAAAAGCGCAGGTAACGATAGCGAGATGGCAGGGATGAAAGTAATCAACATCAAGGCCACTATCATTGCACCAATCCAACCCATGATGGCTTTAGAGAGCGACTCTATCGGTACTTTGCCTACCTGACTTGCCATAAACAGGTTAGCACCCAGAGGAGGCGTAACAAAGCCAATGGCCAAGTTCACGATCATCACGATACCAAAATGAACGGGATCCATGCCGAGTGCTGACGTAATGGGTAACAGAATTGGTGTGAGAATAACAATCGCTGCCAGCGTTTCCATAAAGGTACCGACGAGCAACAACAGGACATTGATGCAAAGCAGTATCAGAAGTTTGTTTTCGGTAATCGATAGAATGAACTGAGCAATTTCAGTCGGCAGACGTTCTAGGGTCAATATGCGGCCAAACGTCACGGACGCACCCACAATGACGAGCACAGCGCCAACTAACAGTGACGACTCTAGAATGATTTTCACCACTTGCGCTGGTTTGAGTTCTTTATAAACAAACATGCCAAAGAATAAGCCATAGAGAACTCCGATGGCGGCTGATTCGGTAGGCGTGAAAATGCCAGAATAGATACCGCCGAGAATGATCACGGGGAGTAGCATTGCCCAGCTGGCTTCTTTTAGCGCAGCAAGACGCTCTGCCCAAGTCGCTTTGCGTTCGTTACCTGTGTAGCCCCGCATTTTTGAGACAATTAGACAGTAGCCGATCAATACCATACCGACGACCAAGCCAGGAATGATTCCCGCCATGAACATCTTAGTGACGGAGACTTCAGCAGTGATCGCGTAGACGATCATCACCACAGAGGGTGGAATAATGACGCCAATTCCGCCGGAAGAGGCTATCAAGGCACCGGCAAAGCTGCGGTCGTAGCCTTTCTTCACCATCGAGGGAATCATCGTCAGGCCGATAGCGGCAACAGTGGCAGACCCCGTACCAGAGATGGAAGCGAAGAACATGCACGCCACAATGGCGACGATGCCAAGCCCACCAGTAAAGTGGCCAAAGAAGACCTCCGCCACGTGTAATAATCGTTTTGAGATCCCTCCTTGGCTCATAAGGTTACCTGCCAAGGTAAATAGAACGACGGCGAGGAGAGGGAAAGAGTCGAGCCCTGTTACCATTCCTTGGACTAAAAACTCAATGTTAAGAAACGGCAGACTGAGTATCGCGACCATACTGGCTGCCGCCAGAGCAATACCGACCGGAACGCCAATGAGCAGAAGCAGACCAAAGCTGCCAAACAAAAGTGCAGACGTCATGCGTTAAACTCCAATAGTCGGTTAGAAGTACGGTACTTTGCTTTGATATGGCGATAGCGTTGGCGAGAAAAGCGAACTCGTTCATTGCTGGTGGAGCACGCGTTCACACGTTGATAAATGCTTGTCACTAGGCGCGCGCAGCTTAATAGTGCGCAAACTAAAACAGAGGCATACAAACACGCAATAGGAATTTCCATTGCGGGTGCAATCTGACCGAGTTGCAGGCTGCGATTGATCACCTTAAATCCAAACCAGGCGACAGTGGCACTAAAGGCAAGGTAGATAAGATCAGAAACAATCAAACTGAATTGCGTCCAATTGCCCGGAAGTTTATCGATGAACACACGAATGCGGATGTGTCGATCATCTCGGATACAATAGCTGATGCTCAGGTACATCGCCCATACGAATAAATAACGTGCCAGCTCTTCAGCCCACGCGATCGTTGCGTCAAATAGGCGTAGTGCGATTTGCAAGCACAGTAAAGTTGTCATCGTCGAGATCGCGATAACGATAAGGGTAGGTTCTAGGTATTTGTCTAGTAAGCGAAACCACTTCATGTTCACCTCCAAAACGAGAAAGCACGACCTGTTGCCAGATCGTGCAAAAGAGTGGGAGTTATAGGCGTTCTATCTCGGCAATCACGTTGTCAAACAAGTCTTCACCTGTCTTGCTACGCAGATCTTGGTACACGGCTGCATTCATTTTTTCTTTCATGATGCTGCGTACCTCGTCTGGGACGATGTTAACCGTCATGCCTTTTGCTTCGAGCTCTTTGATTACTTCTTGGTTTTGCTTAGCGGCGAGCTCACGCTGTTTTGCGATGGTTTCTTTGCTTACTTCACTGATCAGCGCTTGTTGTGCGGCCGGCAGTGAATCCCAAAACGATTTGTTCATGAACAACACGTAGTTGGTGTATATATGGTTAGTTAAAGAGAGGTACTTTTGTGCCTCGTAAAAACGTTCGGCATAAATAGAGTAGATAGCACTTTCTTGAGCGTTAATCAGGCCTTGTTGTAACGAGGTGAAAATTTCTCCCCAAGACAGAGGTGTTGGCGCAGTACCAATAGATTTCCACGCGCTTATTTGAGTGGGGTTAGATGCCGAGCGAATCTTTAGCCCTTTCAGGTCCTCAATACTATCAATTGGCTGTTTGTTGTTGGTCACGCTACGAAAGCCGACCTCCATAAAGCCAAGTCCATGAAAGCCTTTTGATTCCATAGCATTCAACAATGGTTGTCCGATCTTCTCACTGTCGAGCGCTTTGTGTGCTTGCTCTTCGCTATCAAAAAGGTAGAACACGTCGAGCACGTTAAACTCTGGGACGTAGGGAGAGAGTAAAACTGACGCACCAAACGTCATTTGTAAGTTGCCTTGCTGCACGAGTTCAGTCGTCTCACGCACATCGCCTAGTTGTCTTGCCGGATAGATTTCAACTTCTATCTCACCGTTTGAGCGAGCTTCCACTTCTTGTTCGAAATAGAGCATTGCTTTGTGTACGGGAGAGGTTTCTTGACTGTCATGAGCAAGACGAATAACACTGGTTGCAAACGTATTCATACTGCTAAATGCAAGTCCCAGTGCGGTAAGTGAAGTAAGGATTGCTTTCTTCATCGTTCTTCCTTGTTTCTGGTATGACCTGCCATGGGCATTCGTCGGCAAGTCACACAACTTTTTATGTTTTTATAAATTAGTTGAGCAATTCATATCCATTTTGCATACGAATCCAAAATAAAACATTAAAGTAACAAGTCAATAACAAGATTGATGAATTGATGAGGAATTAAATAACGATTGGTGAAAATTTAATCGTGATCACAGAAAGTGCCTTACTCGAAAGCAAGACATTTTGTTTATGAAGAATGAATAAAAATGGATTTATTAAGTGGTGCTACTACGTTCGAGCAAGGTGCCTTGCTCGAAAAGGTATTCGCCAGTTGCATCCAGGTTGCCGTTGATTCGATTCATCAAATCTTCAACCGCTCGTTTAACAATTTTGTCGACTGGTTGAGCAATGGTGGTCAAATCATAGCTCGGCCATGCAGACATCGGAATGTTATCTACACCCATCACAGAGAAGTCTTGGGGGATCTTTGCTCCGGCTTGTCGCAAGCCATCCATCACACCCATGGCGAGGATGTCGTTTGCACAAAAAATTGCATCGGGTTTGCTAGTGTGCGACAAGATCGCTTTCGCCGCTTCTAAGCCTGCTTCAAAGCTGTACTTGGCTTGGATAAAGGTTGGTGACGGGGAGCCGAGTTCTTGCAATTTTGAAGAGAAACCCAGCCAACGCTCTTCACTGGTCATGGAGCCAGCATCGCCACTGATATAAGCACACTGTTTTGCGCCTTTCTGCGTTAAATACTCGGCTGCTTGTTGGCCCGCCAATCGGTTATCAATACCAGAGCTATTGGCATTAATACCCTCGGCGTAGCGGTTAATCAAGCTTAAATGAACGCCAAACTTTTCGCATTGGGCAAACGCGCGTGAGGTTAAACGGCTGGTGGCGATAACGAGTCCGTCCACTTGGTATTCAATGGCGCGTGAAATGGCGAGATCGAGGTCGTCTTTGTCGATAGGGCAAAGCACAACTTGTCCGCCTCGCTTTTGAATTTCGACAGCCAAAGCACGAGATTGCATGTCATACATTGGGTTTGATTCGCTATCTAACGCAATCGCCACTAAGCCTGAACGATTCGAAATCAGACCTCGGGCGATGGCATTCGGTGTGTATCCGAGCTTAGCTGCGGCATCCATCACCATTTTGCGTTTCTTCTCGCTAATACTCGCAGTCGGGCTGAATGCTCTAGATACCGTCGATTGAGAGACGCCGAGCATCTTCGCGACGTCGATCGAAGTTACTTTCGCTTTAATGGTGATACTCCTTATTTAAGGCCATTGAACCTTCTCATACGTGCTGAGTGTATGGGCTAGGGGATTTCTGTGTCTAGAGCATTACATTGATAAGGCGTAAATATCAGAGAAAACTCAAGAATTCATCACATTTCTCTCTTGTTTGAAGCCATCAATGATCATTTTGTGTTCAGACCCAACACAAAAGAAGCTAACGCCGAGTTCACGCCATTCCCGAGCTTGTTGAGCCGTCGCGACAAACATGCCAACAGGTTTATTGGCGGCTCTGGCCGCTTCGATTACTCGCATACTTGCTTGTGCGACTTTCTCATCATGAACGCTATCAGCACCATAAGCGACAGTGAGATCAACTTGGCCAATGAAGAGCGCATCAATTCCTTCAACATTGGCAATCGCTTCAACATTTTCAACCCCTTGAGGGTCTTCAATTTGTGCAATGACAATCGTATTCGCACGGCTGTCTTTTAAGTGTTCAACCATGGGCTTAGTGGCGTATTGCGCTGCTCGACTGGAACCAGCATACCCTCGGCCACCTTCTCCGTAATGGCAGATTTTCGCCAGTTGCGTCGCTTGCTCAGCAGTACAAACATGGGGAATTTGTACACCCGCCGCGCCACAGTCAAGCGCGTTCAAAATGGTTGAAGGAGCGTTGTCTTGTACTCGTACCACGCACGCGAGGTCATTCGCTCTGGCCGCCATGATGCACAGATCAAGCGAGGAGCGATCGAAAGGTGCGTGCTCTGCATCCAGTACCACAAAAGGCAACTCTGCCAGTGCCAATACTTCGATAATGTGAGGGTGAGGGGTTTTAACAAATGTACCTAATATCGTTTCTTGCTTCAGACGTTGTTTAAAATTGCTCATGATTCTCTCCTTTGCAAAGGTATGCAAAAACTAACATGTAGAAATGTAAATGATGAGTAAAAATGATGTGATCTAAAACTCATTTTTGATTGAAAATTAAACTTAATTAAGGTCCTTATTACTTGCTTTTATTTGTTTAAGCTAATAAATACAAAGGCTTAAGGATTGTTTTTGTGGTTTGTTGACTTAACTTGTCAAATGTTAATTAAGTGTTTAATCTGATTTTGCATTCGTATCCAAAAGCATAAAAATAACCGTTCGTCAGCCTCAATGTTCAAGGAGAAACCCAATGGCACGCATTTTAAAAAACGGAATCACTGAAGAAGCATCAGCATCAAATGACGCAAAAGTGCGTCAGATTGTCGAAAACATTCTTGCTGATATTGAATCGAAAGGTGATAGCGCTGTACGTGAGTTGTCTGAAAAGTTTGATAACTGGTCGCCGGAGCAATTCCGCCTGTCAGAAGAGCAAATCCAAGCCTGTGTGGATGCGCTTGATGAATCGACTCGTCATGATATCGAGTTCGCTCAGCAACAAGTTCGAAACTTTGCTCAAATTCAACGTGACTCAATGAAAGACGTCGAAGTAGAAACCATGCCTGGTGTGGTACTGGGGCATAAAAATATTCCAGTAAACAGCGTGGGTTGTTACATCCCTGGTGGAAAATACCCATTGGTTGCATCCGCTCACATGAGTGTACTGACGGCGAAAGTCGCGGGCGTAAAACGTGTTATTGCTTGTGCGCCTCCGTTTAACGGCCAGCCGAACGTCGCGATTGTCGCTGCGATGGCAATGGCGGGTGCGGATGAAATCTACTGCTTCGGTGGTGTTCAAGCGGTAGGAGCTATGGCATTGGGCACGGAGACTATTGCGCCAGTCGATATGATTGTAGGGCCGGGTAACGCATTTGTAGCAGAGGCAAAACGTCAGTTGTTTGGTCGCGTTGGTATCGATTTGTTTGCAGGGCCAACGGAAACCTTGGTCATTGCTGATGAGAAAGGCTGTGACCCGGAATTGGCAGCGGCAGACTTGCTTGGTCAGGCTGAGCACGGTTACAACTCTCCCGCTGTATTGTTGACCAATAGCGAAACATTTGCGCAAGAAACCATTAAAGAGATCGAACGTCAGTTAACCATTCTCCCAACGGCTGAAGTTGCGGGTAAAGCGTGGGCAGATTACGGACAAGTGATCGTATGCGATAGCTACGAAGAAATGGTGGAAGTGGCAGACGATATCGCTTCTGAACACGTACAAGTGATGACGGAAGATCCTAAGTACTTCCTAGATAACATGACCAACTACGGTGCCTTGTTCCTAGGTCGTGAAACCAACGTCTCTTACGGCGACAAATGTATTGGTACCAACCATACACTGCCAACGAAGAAAGCGGCGCGATACACCGGTGGCCTTTGGGTAGGTAAGTTCATCAAGACTTGTACTTACCAGCGTGTAACGGAAGCGGCATCCTTAAAAGTCGGTGAATACTGCTCTCGCTTGTGTGCACTAGAAGGTTTTGCCGGTCACAAAGAGCAAGCGGATATTCGTGTACGCCGTTACAAAGGCAAAGTGGAAGAGGCGTAATATGTCGAAACTTGCCTTAGTCACAGGCGGCAGTGGCGGACTGGGTGCCGCCATTTGTCGCAAGCTAGCTGAATCGGGATATCGCGTAATTCTGACTTACAACAGTAATCAGAAAGCGGCCGAGGATGTGCTTTCCTCGCTGCCACGTAACGAGCATCTAGCATTCAAATTGAACGTGGCAGATTCTAGTGCGATTGAACAGCTTAAACATCAAGTCAGTGAAATAAGCGACAAGCTGGATTTGTTGGTCAACTGTGCGGGGATGACGAAATTCGTCGCGCACTCTGATTTGCAAAGTTTAGATGACCAGCTGTTTGACCAAATTTTCCAAGTGAACGTCCGTGCGCCTTTTGCCATGGTTCGAGCGTTTGAGCCTTGGCTTAAGCAAGCCAATGGTTGTGTGGTGAACATTACTTCTATCGCGGCACAGACTGCGATGGGGAGCAACATTGCTTACTGTGCAAGTAAATCTGCCGCGGAGAACATGACCCGTTCTTTAGCTCGCGCTCTGTCTCCCGAGGTTCGAGTTCTGGCTGTTGCTCCAGGGCTTGTCGACACTGAGTTTGTCAAAGGCTTGGATGACGCATGGCGTAATCAACAAGAACAATCCACACCGCTTAAGCGTTTAGCCAATGATGAAGAAGTCGCTCAAGCCGTGTACGCCGTGGCAGATCTTCTTACCTTCTCGACAGGCAATACCATCGCGGTTGATGGTGGGCGACCTTTAGGTCTGTAACACACTTTCGGTTTGTAACTAACAATTCAAAGGCTAGGTCCAAACAAGGACAACAAGGATTTACAATGACTCTACAATCTAAAATGAATAATAATCTGGTCCGCTACATGGAACTGATTCCGGGTACGAGTGCGTTTATTGATGCGCGCACGCCAGGCAGTGATCTGAAAGATAACTTCTGCATTATCGGTGCTGGGGTGGCAGAAAGCAGTCGTCAACATGTTCATATTCGCGATACGGCGGGCTTTAACATTGGTGCCGCAGGCCAACCGCCGGGCATCAAAAATTCGTTGCACTCTCATCGTACCGCCGAGCTTTTCTTGGTGTTCAAAGGTCAGTTCCGTTTTTATTGGGGGAACGATGGAGAGCATGAGGCGGTGTTGTCTCACGGTGACGTCATCTCGATTCCAACCAATCTCTTCCGTGGATTTGAAGTGGTTGGCCGCGATTACGGCTTTATGTTCTCGGTACTTGGCGGCGACGATTCAGGTGGCGGCGTTATTTGGCATCCAAACGTTATTAAAGACAGTCAAGGTTATGGTTTATACCTCAAAGCCGATGGCACACTCGTGGACACCATTAATGGCGACCCGGTGCCACAAGAATCAGAATTGATGCCGCTGCTTACCGAAGAAGAGCTCGCGACCTTCGATACCTACACCGCAGAAGAGATGATGCCATTTGTCGCTCTGCAAAAAGATTATCGTGAAATCAAAGGCGATTTCGGCGGAAGCAACGTGAAACAATACGCCTTAACGGGTCATCCTTTGGCGAGTTATGACTTCCAAGTAAAGAGTGAAGATGAAGTGAGCATCATGGCTTATGAGCTTTCTGAAGGTGGCTCGATTCCTCAACACTGCCGAGAAGAAAAACAAGTACTTATCAACTTTGATGGCGATACAGAGGTGGTCCTCACGCATCAAGGCGAACAAGCTAATGTTGTTTTAACGCGCGGTGATGTGCTGAATGTTCCAGAAGGTGCGTCTTATTCACTGACGAACTTGCGTGGTAATAGTTTGACGTATTGCATTCTTGGGTCTGATCAACCAAAGCCGCTGGCAGGAGAATAAAATGACGCAACCCACCTCGTTAGTTTGGCTACCCGGACTACTTTGTGATGGCACATTGTTTGAGGAAGTCAACCGAGCGTTGCCAAGTTGGGTTGAGCCTTCATGCCCGACGCTGGCCTCATTGCCGTCAATGGAACAGCTGGCGCAGAAAGTGTTGCAAGACGCACCGCAGGAGTTTGTCTTGGGTGGCCTATCAATGGGTGGGATTCTTGCCTTTGAGGTGTACCGCCAAGCGCCAGATAGAGTCAGAGGTTTGGTGCTAATGGACACCAACGCGGCGGATGAAAAGCCAGAGGTGACACAAAAGCGCGACGCACTGGTTAGTCGAGCGTTAAGTGGTGAATTTGAAAGCATTACGCCTGATACTCTAATGCCTGTGCTGATTCATCCAAGCCGTTTGCAAGACAAAGCGTTAACTGAGCGTATAGAAGGCATGGCGGTCAATGTAGGTTTGGAGGCATTTGAAGCACATGCTAAAGCGTTAGCAACTCGCCCGGATGCTCGACCTTTATTGGCGGACATTCAAGCTCCTACGTTGGTGATAACAGGTAAAGAAGATAAGCTTTGTCCGCTAGACAATCATCTGCTCATGGAGCGATGCATCCCAAACGTCACGCTTCATGTTATCCCTGAGTGTGGGCATCTATCTACGCTTGAGCAGCCTTTAATTATTAGTGAAGTGATGACTACTTGGCTTCAAGATAACTTTGCTTAGTGTTGATAAGAACTTCATCACTCACCACCTTAAGGTTACTTGGGTATAGGTGGTGAGCGATGAGTATTATCAGAAGTAGTAGCGAATACCTGCCGCGAATTGATCATCACGGTTTTCGAATTTGCTGCCATCGTACTGATCTTTACCTAGGTCGAACTGGTATTCAGTCCAAACTAGGAATTTGTTCTTCTGGAAGTGGTATTCAAGACCAGGGATCAGCAAGTTACGCTCGTAACCTTGTGTCTCGTCACCACGATCTTCCATGTAGTTGTAGTTCAACGTTGGGCGTAGGCCGTTATCGAAGTGGTAGTAAGTGTAGATTTCGCCACCTAGGGTATCGAACATTACGTCCGTACCGCCTTGGCTCACTGCTTCCCAGTTTTCGCCAACGTGGAATGTCGCACCCGCGTAGAAGCCACCGTTGCTGTAGTTTGCGCCCAATAGCATGATGCGCATGTTGTCGCCGTTTTCTACGCTAACCACGCTTGCGTCTAGATCCGCAACTTCATTTTGATGGTAAGCCGCACCAAGTGTTACGCCATCAACCGGTTTGTAAGTGATCGACGCACCCATGCCGTTTTTCAGTGAGGCTGTCGCATTGCTTGCTAGAGCAACATCTTCACGCGTGGTTTGGTAAGTAAAGCCGTAGCTCACTTTTTCATTGATTGAATTACGGTACGTAATTGAGTTTTCTGCACGACCAGCACCGGATGCGATACCCCAGTCAGCTAGGTTGTAAACACCTGAGCCACGAGTACCGAATACACGACCTAAATCGGTGTACCATGCTACGTCGTAGAAGGTAGACCACTGCTTAGTACCCGCAGCAATCTTGCCGTATTTTTCGTGATCAACACCTGCGTATAGCAAGCGGTCGTAAATGTTGTCGCCGTTCGCGCCAGAGTTGTAGCCCCATTCCGCGTGACCGAAACCAGTCCAGCCGTTATCCAGACCCATTTGGCCTTTCAAACCGAAACGTGAGCTGCCGCTGTTCCATTCGCCGTTGTCATCACCGCCACGGTCTTGGTAGCGAAGATCGAAACGGCCATCGATGGTTAGGCTGTCGCCAGCGTCATTAACAAAAGTGTGTGCAGCAAAGGCTGAGCTAGAAGTAAGCGCTGCTAAAATCACTGCAGAAAGGGTCGACTTTTTCATCATCAATCTCATTATTCAGGGCGCAGAAAGCCACCGTGCGTTCATGCCCGTTTTGAATAAGGGTTCTATCTTGAGGTTGTGCCCCATCCTTGAGGCACGAGTTGGGAGCATGTCGCCTGAACCGAGAGGGGATTCAGGCAACATAAAGGCGGGTTTACAGTCCGCCCCTAGGACTTCTTATAGAGAAGGGTTTAGGATCTGTTGAGTACGCTCGAACACGTCTAGACCTTGCTGTTTTAGCCAGTAAGGTAGGTCGATCAGTACCCAGTTCTCAGATAGCTTGTCGCCGTCACGGTAGTAAACATCAACCACTTGCATGTCTGCACGTACTTCACCACCAGTCATACCTAGGAAACCACCGATTGGCGTGTTAGATAGGTTTGGCCAGCCGAAGAAACAAGAGAAGTTACCTTCTGCGAAACGACATACGTGGCCGTTAAACTTCTTGTCTTTCAGGTTGTTACGGAACGGCAATTGGTGCTGCTGTTGGTAACGAGGAATTGTGTAAGACGCACCGATACCACATGGACCGTACCAGATCATGTCTTTAGACCAGCTCTTCTCAAGAACTTCTGGTGGGCAACCCATAGCGCCGCTGTCGTTCAGTGCAGATAGGTCATCAACCATCTTGTTCACTAGTGCTAGTGTTGCTACGCCTTCTTCTGGTGCTGCGTCTTCGAACAGTAGACCGTCGTGGTTACGAGGACCAGGGTATACGAAATGCTTACCTGTTGATGGTGGTAGTGGGTAACAACCCGCTTGGTCCATCGCGCCTAGAAGGTCTAGGAATAGGCCAGTCTTAGTGATCTTGCCGTTTTCAACACAGTTAAATTCTGCGTAACGGATGTTCATGATTTTGCCAGTTGGGCGCATGCCTAGGTATTCAGCGTCGAATAGACCCATGAAGTGACCCATGCTCATTACCCAGATTTCACCTGATGTTACTTCGTTCTCACCACCGATGAAGATGTCTTGACGACGCTGCATGCGAGTCATTGATTTCATCAAAGGAGCCCAGAAAACGTCAGCCGCTGCTTGAGCGCCTTGTTGCTCACGGAATGGGTAAACACCACGCCATAGGTAATCTTCTGAAGTGTGTGCTTTTAGTACTTCTGCCACGTTCTCGTGAGTTGCGTTTTCCATTGCGCTGAAGTATTCACGTACAACGCGTTTCGCTTCTTGATATTTAGACATAATAAACTCTCTTATTTGCTGTCGAGTCGGCTTTGGGAACAGGACTCGAAATTAAGTTTTTTCATCCGGCCGGGGAGCCAGCCGGAGTTTTTGAAATTCAGTTACGCTTTTGCTGCTTCGGCTTTTTTGCTCTTATCGAACACGCCGCCTTTTAGTGTCTCTGGCAGTGATAGCCATAGAAGACCAGCAAGGATCCATACGATTGGTGAACCCCACATTGCGGTTTGTAGGTCGGTTCGCTCTTGGATGAAGATAAGTACCATTGGTGCCCACATACCGAGGATACGACCGCCGTGGAATAGCGCTGCGCCGTAGCTACGTAGGTGTGCTGGGAACAGTTCTGAGAAGTAACCACCCCATACCGCTGAAGAAGACAGACCGAAGTTGTAAATCAGACCAAGTAGAGCCAGCATGTTTAGGCCGCCAATCACCATGTCGCCAGGTGCAACAAAGAAGATTGAAACCATGATGCCCGCTAGGATGAAGCCAAACGCGTTCACCTTACGACCGAATTTGTCAGCTACCCAACCCCAGAACCACGCACCAAACAGTGAACCAAATGCTGAGATAGAGAAGATGAGACCGATGGTTGCACCGTCGAACATACGTACATCACGTAGGTATGTGGTTACGAAGCCACCAAAGAATTGGAAACCGTAGAAGTTAAGGCCAGCCAGTAATAGACACGTTAGTGTGATCTTACGGTAAGGCTTGCTTAGCATTTCGCCCCAAGAGCCTTTTTTCGCTGGTGCATTTGATTCTTCTACTTTTGCTTGCTCTTCTTCACCGTAAGCGATCACTTTGCTGTCGCTAGGTAGTACAAAGATCATGACCACAGCGGCTGCTAATGGTGGGATACCACCTACAAGCATTAGGCTTTCCCATGGTGCATCAATGCTTGCAATAAATGCTGCATACGCACCCATTACCATCAGTGCTACAGAGAACATAGAAGACGCGAATGCCGTCAACTTACCACGTACCGTTGGCGTAAATAGGCCGATCATAAGGCTTACTGCCACGGTGAAGTAACCACCCAGTGACAAACCAATGATGAAACGCATTGCTGCCCATGTTGTGTAGTCGGTGAACATCATATTGATGATCGTTGCGCCACCGTTTAGGGCTGTGATGGTAATAAGAGTGGATTTCTTACCAAATTTTGTTGCGAACCAAGCACAGCTCAATGCACCGATAAGTGCACCAACCGACTGCCACGTATAGAACTGGGCAGTGTCTGACAGGCTAATACCATCATACGCTTCAACGATGTATGGGCGTACGTAGTCAATAATTACAAAGTTATAACAATAGAAAAAGTAACCAACCAGTATCGCTAGATAGGCAGCTACCCTTTGAATCATAGGAACTTCGCTCATGTGTCTTTTGGCATTCATGACCGATAAACCTCTATTTCACTTAGGATTTGTTGCTATTCAAACTTAATGAACACGATCTTATTTGGATCATCTTCGATTTCGTGTCGGGATGAATCATAGTTTTTTTAAGGTTATTAGATCCGTGATCAAAATCAATTTTAAAATGAATGCGTACCCATTTTGTGGGTTTTAGTGACAAGGATCTCACTAATCGGCGTTTTTGGCGATTTTGAATACATTTTCGCCTATATTGGTGATAATAATCACACTTACAGTGGGATTGTCGTTTAAAAATGCCTTTTTACAGTAATATCTGGGCATAATAATTAGCTACCCAGAATTAGGAAAACCTTAAAATGGTTACGTACTCAAGTTTTGTGGTAATTGCGTTATATGTAGCAATTACCATACTAATCAGCTATTTAGTGAATAAGCGCTACAGCAATGGTGGCGACTTTTCCACCGGTGGAAAGCAATTTGGCTGGTTTACGGCAGGTGTCTCGATACTTGCGACTTACATTAGTGCGATGACGTTTGTAGGGATGCCTGGTTGGGTTTATAGCTCTGGCATGGAAGCGATGAGTATTCACCTTAACTATCCCATCGTTATCTTTTTCACTGTTATTTTCTTTGTACCTGTCTTTTATAAGCTGGGTCTGACTTCGATTTATGAATACCTTGAGCACCGCTTTGGGGTGTATGCAAGAACCATCAACTCGATTGTGTTCATTGTGGTTCAATGTATCTCTGCGGGTGTGATTTTGTATGCCGTGGCGCTGATCTTAGTGCAAGTTCTGCCTATCAGTATTTCTGAAGCCATTATCTACATTAGTATTTTCACCGCTTGCTATACCTATGCGGGCGGGATTTCCACGGTTATCTGGACCGATATGCTGCAATCTGCAGTATTGGTAGCAGGCAGCATCGCTATCTTTGCCATTCTAATGACAGAGATTAATGCGGCAGATTACCTTTCTCGTGATCACTTGAATATCATCAACTTAGACTTTGATTTGGGCGTGGATACAGCACTCTGGGCTGGCGTGGTTGCCGTGAGCTTTTTGCATTTGAGTGTGTACGGCACCAACCAATTGATCATCCAACGCACACTAGCGACGAGATGTGAAAAGACGGCGCAGAAGTCGATGCTGTTGTGTGGTTACGGTGCGTTTTTCGTGTACTTGTT
The DNA here is from genome assembly GCF_023161825.1 of Vibrio sp. 2CM40D. NCBI lineage: Bacteria > Pseudomonadati > Pseudomonadota > Gammaproteobacteria > Vibrionales > Vibrionaceae > Vibrio > Vibrio sp. 2CM40D. The sequence continues at coordinate 484,462 of NZ_JALNTL010000002.1, read as the reverse complement.
CTTCGCGGTACTCGGTGTTCTTTTGAGTGTTTTCTATCAAGATCAATCGTTTGAAAACAGCAACGAAGTGATTTTGGATTTCGTCTTCAACCACACTAACCCAATTGTGGTTGGTTTGATCATTTCCGCATTGGCAGCGGCCGCAATGTCGACCTTGGATTCGACCTACAACTCGATGGCGACCGTCGCAACGTTCGATATCTACAAGCGCTTCGTTCGCAAAAGTGCCGATGATGAGCACTACGAAAAAGTCGCAAGAAAGATGAGTTTGCTTGCTGCGGCCATGGTGGTAGTGCCAGCTCTTCTGGCGGTATCGAATGAATCGGTACTCAAAACCATCGCCAGTCTGACTTCCATCTTCGTTGGTATCCGTTTGGGTTCATTCGTGCTTGGTTTATTCTGGGCGAAAGCCAATGAGAAAGGCGTGATCGTTGGCAGTATCATGAGTGTGATTGCGGTGTTTACTGCCATGTATCTCGACGTGGCTTGGCCGTGGTTCGCGCCAATTGGTACGTTCGTCTTCCTTTTGTTTGGTGTGTTAGTGAGCCGTCGTTGGGGCGCTGTGACTGCCGAGCAACAAATCTTTATCAATAATCAAAAACATCTTTTTGCAAAGCCAACCGCAAGCCATTACGGGCTATTGGTGTTCGCTGTGGCGACCATCGCCGCTTGTATGGTTCTCCCTGATTGGCTTTATGCTGCATTGTCGTAATAGGTAAGTTTATGCTGTCCATCTTTGATATTTACAAGATTGGTGTGGGCCCTTCTAGCTCTCACACAAATGGTCCAATGATCGCGGGTTACCACTTCACTCGTTTGATTGAATCGAACTTGGCAAAAGTGGTTCGTATTCAAATCGATTTATATGGCTCACTCTCGTTAACGGGGATTGGTCACCATACAGACCGTGCAACGATTTTGGGTCTGTTGGGTAACAAACCAGATACCATCAAAATCGCTTCTGCGAACAAAGCGATGCGCAAGGCGATTGAAGAGGGCATGATGTCTGTCGATGGCCGTCATGAAATCGAATTCAACTACAAAACGGACATGTTGTTCCATGAAGAGAACCTTCCTTTGCATGAGAATGGAATGACGATTACTGCGTTAGATGCGCACGGCAATCAGGTTGGGTTTGAAACTTACTACTCTATCGGTGGTGGTTTCATCGCAACGGCGGATGAATTGCAAAATGGCAATGCGACTGCACCCGTAGAAGTTGAGTTCCCATTCTCCAGCGCGGACGAAATGTTGGCACAGGCTGAGAAGAACGGCATGAGCCTCGGCGGCATGATTCTGAAAAACGAACAAGCGTTTCAGGATATGGAAGCCATCAATCAACGTGCAGAACAGATCTGGCGTGTGATGATGCGTTGCATGGAACGCGGTTTCGAGACAGAAGGTATCTTGGATGGCGGCTTGAACGTGACCCGCCGTGCGCCAAACTTGCTGAAGAAGCTTGAAGCAAATGCAGCAATCGAAAACGATCCAATGGAAATCATGGATTGGATTAACCTGTTTGCTTTTGCGGTGAGTGAAGAAAACGCGGCTGGTGGACAAGTCGTAACGTCGCCAACTAATGGTGCGGCGGGTGTGATTCCGGCGGTATTGATGTACTACCATCGCTTCATCAAAGAGCTCGATACTAAACAGCTTAAAGACTTCCTTGCTGTATCCGGTGCGATTGGCATTTTGTACAAAACCAATGCGTCTATCTCGGGTGCCGAAGTGGGTTGTCAGGGCGAAGTCGGTGTTTCTTCTTCTATGGCGGCAGCTGGCTTGACCGCGCTACGTGGTGGCAGCAATGAGCAAATTTGTATTGCGGCCGAGATCGCCATGGAGCACTCACTAGGCATGACTTGTGACCCAATTGGTGGCTTAGTGCAAGTACCGTGTATTGAGCGTAATGCAATGGGTGCAATGAAAGCGATCAATGCATCTCGCATGGCACTAAAGCGTAATAGTAAATGTTTGATCTCGTTGGATAAGGTGATTGAAACCATGTACCAAACGGGCAAGGACATGAACAAGAAATACCGCGAAACGTCACTGGGTGGATTGGCTTTGATCCACCTAGCACCGCCTTGCGAATAATGAGTTAGGCACATCTAACCAACAAAAAAGCCGAAGCACTGAGATGCATCGGCTTTTCTTTTTTGGAACGTTTATAACTTAGCTATGCGTTTGCTCACCTTTTGGTGTGCTTTGGTTTGGTTGATAGTGCAAAATCACCATCGAGGTGGGTGACAGCAAGACTTCGCCTTCAGCATGTCCTGGGTTGAGGTTACGTACGTTTGTATCACAGATCGTCACCCATTCTTGCTTTCGCTCATTGGGGAGCTTAAAGCGCGCTGTGGCGTTAGTTTGGTTGATGAGGTAGACCAGCTCTTGCCCTTCTTTACCGATACCAAGGTGAAGTGCGACAGAGCTTAAACGGTTCCAATCATCGTGCTCCATTAAGCGACCGTCTGTACGGCGCCAGAAAATACGGTTGTTATTGCGGTTTTCGCCACTGAAAGCTCGGATAAATGGCACCATGTATTGATTTCGGTTGGCGACCATTTGTGACATCCATGCTTTGAAATGTTGCTTACGTTCTGTCTCTTCCCAGTTCAGCCAACTGGTTTCGTTATCTTGGCAATAGGCATTATTGTTACCGCCTTGGGTGTGAGACAGAACATCAGCAGTGAGAATGTGTGGGATACCGAAGGCAAACAGCAAGCTAGCAATAAGGTTGCGTTTTTGCTTTTCACGCGTGGCGATAATCATCAGATTTTCCGTCTCGCCTTCAACACCGTAGTTTTCTGAACGATTGTCACCGTGACCGTCGCGATTTTCTTCGCCATTGGCTTCGTTATGTTTGTGCTTGTAAGACACTAAATCTTGCAGTGTGAAGCCATCGTGATACGTGATGTAATTTACGGTGAGTTTGTATGGCCAGTTCGCTGCACTATAAATGTCACGAGAGCCCATTAATCGAGTGGCAAACTCTTTTAAATAGCCTTGATCACCGCGCCAAAAACTGCGGGAAATATCACGCAGTTTGTCATTACATTCGTTCCAACCAAATGGAAAGTTACCCACTTGGTAGCCATTTGGACCAATATCCCAAGGCTCGGCAATCAATTTGGTTTCACGCAAAATTGGGTCTTGCGCAACGGCTTTAAAGAAAGCTGCTTCTGGGGTGTAATCATCGCCCTGTCGACCTAACGTTGCAGCCAAGTCAAAACGGAAGCCATCGACTTTAAATTCGCTAACCCAGTAGCGCAATGTATCCATCACAAGGTTTAAGGCTGGTTGGTAGGTGAGATCCACTGTATTTCCGCAGCCAGTGTAATTGGCGAAGTGGTTGCCATGTTTGATGTAAAAACAGGAATCGAGGGCCTTCAGGTTGAAGATTGTAGGGCCTTCACCACCTTCAGCAGTGTGGTTGTAAACCACGTCGAGAATCACTTCGATGCCGTTTTTATGCAATTCGCGAATCGTTGTTTTTAATTCCGTAACGGCGTCTTGTTCTGCGTAGCGCGGATCGGGCACCATAAAGAGATAAGGGTTGTATCCCCAATAATTGACCTTTTCCATCTCTAGTAGGTGAGGCTCATGCATGCATGCTGCGACAGGTAGCAATTGCAGCGTGTTGATGTTTTGTTGTTTGTAAAAGGCCAGCATTTCAGGTGATGCAAGACCTAAATAGCGCCCCCTCAGCTTGTCCTCAACCTCTGGGTGGCGTTGGGTAATCCCTTTGACGTGCGTCTCAAACAACACCATCTCTTCTCTGGGTATACGCGGGTGATCCGTGTTTTGCCAGTCAAAATCATCTTCGATAACGACGCACTTCGGCATATCGAAACTTTTGGCTGGAGAGTACGGAGGGTGATAGTGGAGGGCTTTATCTATTGATTTTGCGTACGGATCAGAAATTAACAGTGGCTCTTCCTTGTGGGAGACAAGGTAACCGTATTTTTGCCCCGGCTTAATATCTGGAATAAAAGTATGACGTATGCCAGCGTATTCATTCGGTAAACCGTGAAGCTCGTAGCTGCCATCGTCTGCAAACAATGCCAGTTGAATGTCTTTTACGCCTGGAGCATGAATAGAGAAGTTACAGCCTTCTTTATTCAATGTTGCGCCCAGGGGGTAGGGGCGAGAGAGAAGTCGTGTCATCGGAGATACTTTATTTAATATTTATTGCTACCTTTAGGAAACTATAAGTTAAAAACTTTGTCTTACTAAGGTCAACCACCCTAAATATAAAAATATTCGTGTAATTTAATTACTTTATGTGACGGCTTAGAGTCAAAAATATGAAATGGCTATCACTTTGTAGCGGCTCAAAACCGAACAAACTTACTAATTCCTCCCTAGATTGGTGATCTGACTCGAAAAAACACCATTCGGTAAATTTTCTACTCCCTTCTCATCCCCCTTAAATTAGTTTAGGGCGGAGGAAGTCATCCTTGTACGCCTCGGGTAATCTCACAACTGTTGAAACAAACGGGGATTCGTTCCCATCTTACCTCTCTTTCTTTAGGTGTGTTTTTACTGCCTATATTCACCTAAAAGAGTGAGCAGGGAAGACAGAATTATAAATACCCTTAATGGAGTTAAGAATGAAAAAAGTAAGTGCAATTGCTGCTGCTGTAGCTGCAACTTTAGCTGCTGGTTCTGCATTCGCAGTGGATTTCCACGGTTACATGCGTGCTGGCGTTGGCGTGAACGCTGACGGTGGTCAACAATTAACATTCGAAAAGAACAAGATCGGTCGTCTAGGTAATGAAAGCGATATCTACGGCGAGATTCAACTAGGTAAAGAAGTTTACAACAACAACGGCAAAACGTTCTACGTAGACTCTATGGTTGCAATGACTTCTAACGGTTCAAACGACTGGGAAAGCACTTCTGCTAACTGTGGTTTGGATAACGGCGAAGTGAAATGTGTAGACGATGCACAATTCGCACTACGTCAGTTCAACGTTCAAGCTAAAGGCCTACTAAACTTTGCTCCTGAAGCAACGCTTTGGGCAGGTAAACGCTACTACCAACGTCACGACATTCATATCTCTGACTTCTACTACTGGAACATCTCTGGCGCGGGCGCTGGTGTTGAAGGTATCGAAGCTGGTCCTGGTAAAGTTTCTTTCGCTTGGGTTCGTAACGACCGCGGCGATATCGCTGACCCAGGCAACGATGGTGGCGCAACAAACGTAAACACTCTAGACGTACGTTACGCAGGTCTTCCTCTATGGGACAACGGCTCTCTAGAAATGGGCTTGAACTACGCAATTCTTAACGAAACTGACGCTGCGCCAAACGGCACTAAAGATGCGAAAAACGGCGTAATGTTCACAGCAGAATTGACTCAAGGTCTAGACGCTGGTTTCAACAAAACAGTGCTTCAGTACGGTACTGAAGGTTACTCAAAAACAATGGCATTCTACGGCGACGGTAGCTGGTACGGCGCAGAAGCTGATAACGGTGCATCTGGTTACCGCCTAATCAACTGGGGTGTAATCGGCATGGGCGACAGCTGGGAAATGGGTCACCAGCTAGTGTACGGTGTTGGTGAAGACATGTGGGCTGGCCAAGACAAGTGGGAAACAATGTCTGTTGTTGTTCGTCCAATGTACAAATGGGATGACAACCACAAAACTATCTTCGAAGCTGGTTACGCTATCGACGATAACGACGGCGAAGAAAACAAATACGGTAAGCTAACTGTTGCTCAAGCATGGTCTGCTGGCTCTAGCTTCTGGGCTCGTCCTGAAATCCGTGTTTACGCTTCTTACCTAACGGCTGACAAAGAAGACAATTCAAACACATTTGACAACGGTCGTTCAGACGATACGTTCCAGTTCGGTGTACAAGCTGAAGCTTGGTGGTAATCATCTAACCACTAAGTCCTAAATTGTCCTAGAATGATACAGCCAGAACTTATCTGGCTGTATTTATTTAAAAAACAATAAAGAGTCGAGGTAGACAGTAATGAAAAAATGGCTTGCTCCCGTACTGCTGGGCATGTTGGCTACTGGTTGTGCGTCTGTAGAACAAGTAGAGATGAGTCCAAAAGGTCAGCAACAAGTGATCACGCAATCGGGTGATATTCAATGGGTACCGCTTAACGTGCCTGTGGTTACTGAATTCGCTTTGACTGATAAAAGCCAAATGTTGTTGGATGGTAACAGTGCTGGCGCTATTGCAGCGTTTGCTCTTCCAGGTAACCGTGGCAGTCTCGATATCAAATTAGAGACATTCGTAAGTAAAGAACTTCAATTTTATGCTCCTAATGTCGCAGTGATGAACTCGGCAGGAGAAACCATTTACCAAGCAGATTTTTCAAAGTTTAAGTACGAACCAGCAAAACTGTTGGACAATGATAAATTCGTACTTGATCTCAATGTGATTCCAGACATGACAGGTAACGATCTGCATGTGTTGGTTTACACGACTTCCGCCGATCTAAAAGGAAGTACACAAGTTTTACACCCTGCAAAAGCCTTCGCCATGGCGCGCCACACTCAGCCGCCAGATATTGCAGACCCTCTAGCGAAACATAGCCCACTTGGTCAGTTCCGCTTTTCGGTATCCGCGAATGATATTGTGAATACTAAGATTGTTGCGAAAAACGATAACATTCCCCAAGGTACGGACCTTACTAGCTACTACTACAGCTCAATTGAAGCAGCAGTCGCAGCGAATGATATTCCGAAAGCGCTCACTTTGCTTGATGAAGCAAAAGAACTGGGTATCGAAGGTGCGCAACAAGTGTTTGTGAAAGCCGTAAATAGAAAATAATCAGATAAAAAAGGTCAGCGAAATGCTGACCTTTTTCATAGAAAATAAACCAATAAAAATACCCCTACATAGAGTTACCTTATTCACATAATTATTTTTATTACTTTGTTTTTTATATAGGTTGGATCAATAATTAATGGCAGTTCCTAATTTATTTTGTGTACTTAGGAAATAAACAAACTTCTCGAAGTGATTTAAATTCACAATCTGACGATATTTATTTGGCGTTTGATATTTCCATTTTAATAACGATTAATATTTCTTTTAACCGTTGAGTTTATTTTGCTTTGGATATACTAAAAAGGAATTACGTGAAATGAACATGATGAAGACCTCTCTTGCTGCTGCTCTACTTGTTGCCTTAGTGGGTTGTCAATCGACTGCAGAACCAGAAGCGGCCGCAGAGCCTGTTGTTAATATGTCTCAAGACGAAGTGGTTGCTTTCATGAAAGCGTGTGACAACCCAGATAGCACAGCGAAAGGACCTATTTCTAAACCACTATTTGTGGTGGGTACTTTTGCGGATTCCGATTGGAAACACGTGCCTCAGCGTCAATACACCTACAAAGGGAATAATTTCTACCAAGCCGTGGTTCAAGAAAAAGTAGGCTCCTACAAAATGCAGTATGCGACCGAGTTGTGGTTCCCACAATTTACCGCAAAAGGTAATAGAATGAACGTTGGTGAATTAACACCATTAACATTTGGTGGTTACGGTACGGATACTTCGGTTGATATTAAAGAAGATGGTAAATATGTATGGAGTCTTCAGTTTGAAGGAAAAGGCAAACCTGTTCATGTCATGGTAAATAAGTGCCAATAATATTCAATTCAATTATTTAAAATCTATTTTTATTTATTAACCCCTGCATGAAACACATGTCGGGGTTAATTTTATTACTCAAATTTCCGTAGTTTATTTGAGTAAGTTAGGGAGAATAAAATGCTTAATATCCTACGTAACCATCGCCTGTCTCGATCGTTGCTTGCGTTAAGTGTGATTGGTGCTTTATCTGCGTGTAATTCTTCTGGTGGTGGCGACACTAATAGCAGCACTCCGCTACCGGATACCAGTTATGCTTGCCAAGCCAATGTCATGGCGCAAAGTAACCAACTTCGTACTTATCAAATCATGGTAGAGAGTTTTGTGGATGGTGATGCGAACATTGGTCACGGTACAGGTTATGGCACCAGCCATCATAACGGCGATTTGCAAGGAGTGATTGATTCACTCGATTACATCCAAGATTTAGGGATGAACGCGATTTGGTTGACGCCAGTTTTTGAATCGGAAGCGATAGCGGGCCAAGAACACTGGGCCGATCGTCTGGATGCCACGGGCTACTTTGCAACGGATTACTTCACCATTGATCCACGTTTTGGTGATTTAGAAACGGCGAGAACCTTGGTCGAGGAAGCACACAAACGCGGCTTATACGTGTTTTTTGATGGTGTATTTGGTCATCACAAAGATGGTTTGATCAAACCATCTCCTTCCGGTTTGTTGCCATCGGGATCGAGCAATCCCGTTGATTACCCGGCCAGTCTCGATTTCTACAAAGAAGTGGCAACGTATTGGATCAAAGAACTGAAGATTGACGGCTGGCGTTTAGATCAAGCCTATCAAGTTCCGACAGACGCTTGGACACAACTTCGTAAAGCCGTCGATGAAGCCTCACAAAGTGTGACGTACACCAATAGCAAAGGCGAACAAGTGAATCCGTTGGGTTACATGGTGGCAGAGATTTGGAAAGGGGAGTCTGAAATCGCGAATGAGGCGTATGGATCGAACAGCGATCCAGCATTGTGCTCTGCGTTTGACTTCCCTATGCGATATCGCATCGTTGAAACTTTGGCCGTGAATGAGAGCGGCGTGGGTGGTCGCGGTGCGGATTGGTTAGACAACGGCTACAGCACACACAACCAATATCCAACACATGCGCAGCCGAATTTGATGATCGGCAACCATGATTTAGTGCGCTTTGGTGACTTGTTACAGCGCGGAAACTTGGCGGATATGAATGATGCAGAATATTGGTTACGCCATAAAGCCGCGTTTGCTTTCCAAGCGGCGTACACAGGGCCAATCACGTTGTACTACGGTGATGAAATCGGGGATCAAGTGGATGGTTTTGCCGTAAAAGAAGACAACAGCACCTGCGCCATTCAAGGTTTGTGCGATGATCACGTTGCGCGCAGCAGTGCGAAAATTGAAGGCGTGACGGCGACGCTTGATGCAAACCAAGCCGATCTCAAATCTTATGTGACATCGCTGATGACAATGCGCGATGCGCATCCTGCACTTTATCAGGGGTCACGCACGAATTTAGTTGCGAGTAACGGCAGTTATGTGGATTTGAAACAATCTGGTTCGGACAAAGTCTTGTTTGCGCTAAATACCTTAGAGAGCGCTAGAAGCGTCACTCTTACTCAGGAGAGTGTTGGTACTGGTGAGTTGGTGGATTTGCTCACGAATGAAAAAATTACTCCGAGTAATGGTCAATATCAGATTCTGATGTCGCCACTACAAGGACGATTCTTTGCGGTAAAACCTTAAGGAATTATTCAGAATTGATGCTCACCAGTTGAGCTGACCACAAGCTTTCTTATAAACAAGCCAAGTGTTGTTGCTGACCCCCATAGGCGCACACTTGGCTTTTTTCTGTCTGTTTTACTTTTCCCTTAATGGTTTTGCGACGATGTAGCCAACAAGTTGCTTCGCTTTTTGTATTGGCGTTTGTTTTCAGCAGATGGATATTTGTGAGATAAGCTGCACATTAAAAAGTAAATTAACACTTGTGCAACGTAAAAATGTGACTGAAGGATTACTTATGCCCCACTAATATGTTTATCGTGTTTGGGATTTATATAACTAATGGAAAAGTATAATGAAATCCATAACGAACTCCCTCTGTCTCCTTGCTGCTGTTAGCTCTCCGTTTGCATATAGCCAAATTATCAACGGTGACTTTGAGCAGTGGAATGGCAATGTACCTACGCAGTGGTCAGAGATTGACGCGGGCATTACAGTGTCGCCAAGCAGCGAGCAAATCAAATCGGGTGGTCTGGCTGCCCAGGTCGTCGTGAATACAGGTACCCAAAGCAACACCGACTTTTTGCAAACCATTAATGTGGAGCAAGGGAAAACCTATCCGTTTTCTGTCTCGGTTTATCATACCGAAGGAAATGTAAAAGCACGTCTGGTGGTTGATGGTTATCACAATTACTCGAACCCACAACAGATAAACCAGTGGCAAGAGCTCGCGCACAACTACACAGCGAGCTCGAACAAGACCATCAACGTCGGTTTGCGTTTTTACGATGAAGCCAGTTTTGATGGCTCAGAAGTTGTCTACGTCGATAATTTTCAACCGACTGAGACGAGTACACAACCTCCTGTAGAAAGTTGTAGTGATCATGAGGTGGTTCTTACACTCACGACGGACAACTATGGCTCAGAAACTAGCTGGGAGTTGAAAAATAGCCAAGCGCAAGTGCTTTTCTCTGGTCAGGGGTATGAGTCGTCAACCTCTGTTGAAAAGACCATGTGTTTGGCCGATGGTAACTACCAATTTACGATTCAAGACAGCTATGGCGACGGCATTTGCTGTGGCAATGGTTCGGGGTCTTACGCGTTGAAGGTGGGAGATAAGACTCTTGCTTCTGGCGCTGAATTCTCGAAAAGTGAAACCACCAATTTTAACTTAGGTGACACAACGACGACCCCACCAGTGGTTGATGGTTACTATCAAGCGGCATCTGGTAAGACGGGATACGCTCTAAAAACAGCGTTGTTTAACATTATCAATAATCACTCCAGCCGAGGCTATTCTGCGGTCTGGACCTTGGTAAAAGATGCCGATATTGATCGTTATTACGAAAATGATGGCTCTATTCTCGATATGTATTCTGAAAAGCCATCTGGTAGCGATACAGTAAGCTTTACCAAAGTCACAGACCAATGTGGCCAATACAAAACGGAAGGGGATTGCTACAACCGTGAGCACTCTTTTCCGAAAAGCTGGTTTGGCGGTAAGGTTGAGCCGATGAACTCAGACGGTCATCACTTGTTTGCAACTGATGGTTATGTAAACGCGAAGCGCAGTAATTGGCCATTTGGTGAAGTGGGCACCGCGACCTACGTGTCTAGTAATGGCTCTAAACTTGGCCAAGCAAGCACTAGTCTGGGCTACTCCGGTACGGTGTTTGAGCCGATCGATGAGTTTAAAGGCGATTTTGCTCGTGCCTATTTCTACATGGCAACCCGCTATGAAAATATTGTAGGTAACTGGGAAGGCAATTCAAGCAATGCGGATGCTGTCCTTGATGGTTCAAGTTCGACGGTTTTTGAACCTTGGATGTTAAACATGCTGAAACGTTGGCACAAAAATGATCCCGTTAGTGAAAAAGAACGAAACCGCAATCAACAAGTGTTTGATTTTCAGGGCAATCGTAATCCATTCATTGATCATCCTGAGTTTGTTGAACAGATTTGGGGAAACTAACACCTTTTTGATTTTGGTATCCACCATTTAGTGACGCCAACAAAACAAAGGGGAAGCGTGATGCTTCCCCTTTTTCATTACGGATGTTTTTAAATGAAACTAGTTTTTCGTTACCGTCACGATTGGCGCCGACTTGTCAGCCGCGTTGAAGTGGAAGTTGTAATTTCCTGCTTCTGCAATCGCAATTTTCAGGTTTGCACTACCGCCACCGACTTCCATCGTTAGCGCTTTACCAAGCTCAACACTGCCTTCGCCACCGAAGTTGGTGTCTGCTGCCCAGTCTGCGCTCGCAACTTTCATCTCGTAGTTGCCCGCCGCTAGGTCAATGTCTAGCGAATAAACGTCATTTGCAACATAGCTGAACTTCGCTGTTGAGTCTTGTGCTGGAGCATCCCATGTAGTGATAGTGCCACGTAAGTAAAGTGCTGTTTCACCGAATGTTGGTGCATCTGCTGACTTGGTCACTGACACGACCGGTTTTTCTACGCTTTCATCTTGAACATGCAGCGCGTTCAGAGTGAAGTTGTACTTACCTGTTTCAGCAACAGACAGCTTACAGTTACCTTCTGAACCTAATTCTAGTGAACCAGAAGCTATATTCGCAGCATCACAACCGATGTTTGGATTTGCCCAACCAGAGTCCGCGAATTTGAACTCGTGTTCACCAACTTCAAGAACGCCAGTTACAGAGTACATACCGTTGCCAATAAAGGTCATCGCCCAATCACTGCTATCAGACCACTCGTTCATCGTGCCTTTCACGTAAACAACAGTTTCGCCGTAAGGAGGAATACTCGATACGTCTTTGTTATCCGTGTTTACTGGTAGGCCAGCACCTTGCGCGCCGTTTTGTGGCTGCACGAATACCGCTGTTGTCAGTGCTGGTACTGTGAACGTTTCATTGGTGAAGCTTGCACCTTTGACGATGTCATCCGCAGAGTTTTGTTGAACTTCATGCAGTTCGAAACCAGTTGCGCCAGCAACTTTGAAAGATTTCTCAGTTGATGTTGAGTTCACAACGGCCACGACAGCATCGTAGTTCGAATCCAAATCGGCACCCGCTGATGTACCATCGTCGATAGACATCACAATCAAGCCTTCCACTTGGTCTTTCCCTACGTTGCGGAAGTCCACACGGTTCATCACTTCTTGCGCGGTATCTAGGCGGAACAGTTCGCTTGTGCTACGGATTTTTAGTAGCTCTAGGAATTGTTGCTTAGTCAGCTCGATGTCGGTTGAGTCTGGTTTCGCCGTGCTGTCACCAACGATGGTTTTGATCAGCTCCCAGTTTGCACCGTCTTTGTCTTCACGTGGTAGACCAACGTTCCAGTTATTGTCGCTTCCGTCGAAGAATACACGGTTGAACCAGTCACCAGAATCGTACGAGTCGCGCTGCATAGATTTAGAGCGCAATAGCTCAGAACCCATGTGGATGAATGGAATGCCTTGACCAAGCATCACCGTTGATAGGGACACAGACTGCATACGTGCACGCTCGGCAGATGAAGTGCCTGTCGCAATCTTGTAGGCGTTGTTATCCCACAATGTTTGGTTGTCGTGCTTAGACACGTAAGAGATGTTCTCTGATGGCACTTTTGTGTAGCCTGCAGGCGCACCATTGTAATCAACGTTCTTACCCAGCTTGGTTTCGCCTTTGTAATCAAGAAGGATGTAGTCAGCCAAGTTACCAGCCATACCTAGACGAACCAGATCTTGGTTGTGTAAACGACCATTCACCGACTCTGCGTCAGTTTTGGTTTCTTCGTTAGGGTAAGCGGCGTTACCAAAGCCTTGGTTAAAGCGAAGTGGGTGCTTACCTTCAGAATCTACACCGCCATCAAACGGGCTTCCGCCACGAACTGCGTCACGCAGACGATCAGAGAAAGTACCGATTTCTGTTCCCGCCATGTTGACTTGTGTCGCCTGATCGAAGCGAGCGTTTTGCGCGACTTCACCAAAGTCCCAACCTTCGCCGTAGAACAAGGTATTCGGGTCAATTTCACGGACTTTTTCAAGTGCGTAAACCATCACATCTTTCGGCTGGTGGCCCATAAGGTCAAAACGGAAACCATCGACTTTATAGTCATCCGCCCATACCATCAATGAGTCAACCATTAGTTTACCCATCATCAAGTTCTCGGTTGCGGTGTTATCACAACAGGTTGAGTTTTCGACTCCGCCAGTGTTGACGTTTAGACGGTGGTAGTACCCAGGGACAATCTTATCCAGTACTGATTTTTCGTTCACACCAGATGCATTTGTGTGGTTGTACACGACGTCCATGACCAGTTTCAGATCCATTTTATGCGTCGCTTGAACCATTTCGCGGAACTCAAGAATACGCTTAGACCCGTTAGGATCGGTCGCATAACTGCCTTCCGGCACGGTGTAGTGGTAAGGGTCGTAACCCCAGTTGAAGCTGTCTAGCATGCGAAGATCGTTCATCAACGCTTGTGCTTTGCCCGTTGTTGGGTCGTAGCTATTTAATACCTCTTCAATTACTTTGCCGTCATCTTCGGTCTCACAAATGGAGGCTTCTGGCTTGATGCCACAAAGTTTACCCACGGTGTCGGTGATATCGACTCGCTTGTCAGCGTCTTCATCCACGGTTGCAATATCAAATGCTGGCAAGATATGTAGCGTTGTTAGGCCAGCATCTTTTAAAGCTTGTAAGTGAGATACAGACTCACGCTCAGGTTCTGTAAGCGCCAGATATTTGCCATCAAGACTTGGTGTGCCTTTGCTGTCGTTAAAGCTGAAATCACGAATGTGTGACTCGTAAAGGACGTGGTCTTCGTCTTTTTTAACCGTTGGGCGTGCGTAGTTTTTCCAATCTTGAGGCATTAAGCTTGGATCATCTAAATCAACCACTTGCGAGTATCGTGAGTTCTTAGACAAGCTCATTGAATATGGGTCTGTTACCAAACGCGTTTCAACGACGCCAGTTGTTGGGTGGTATACCTTAACTTGGTAGCGATAATATTTGTTGACAACGTTGCTTTGTGCCTCAGAAACCCAGATACCTGTTGCTGGGTCTTCCGTCATGGCAACGGTCGCTTCTTCTGCTAAGTTTTCATCGTAGATTATCAGATCAACATCTTGGGCAGTTGGTGCCCATAGTTTGAAGGTTGCGGCACCGCCTTCCACAATCGCACCGAGTTCTTGACCGATCGCGTTACCTGTCTTGGAATCGGCAAACACCGCATCCAAAACGCCCGGTTTTTGCACTTCAGTTGCAGAAATGACGTCACCATTTGCGTTGTAAGCCACCATAACGATTTGTGACTTCAGGATCGTACGCAAGGTCGCGTCATCGACATCGATACCCGCAGCTTGAAGGCTAGCAAGGTGACGGAAGCGTGATTTCAGACCATCAGACAACTCACCAGCCTTTGTCAGCTCAACCGCTGTACCGCCAGAGATTTGCTTATCTTCATCCATTTTGATGTCATTGCTAAGGCTGTAGAACAGCTTCATGGAATCCGCATTGGCCGCCGCTTCCCACGCGATGGTGTTGGCATCTAGCCAATGCGCTTTTTGACCATCAATATCAACAGGGCGTTCTTCGATTGGCTCGTAGTAAAGCTCACTGCTGCCGTGGAAGCCAAACAACCCTTTAGATTCGCCGATTTTCGTCAGCTCCACTTTTGAGTTTGCACTGCCGAATGCTTTCTCATCACCTTTGTGCAGAATGAAGTTCATGCATTCGTGTGGGTCAGAGGCATCTGGGTTCACTTTCAGTACGTAGTAAGCACCGTAGGTGTCGTTGATGCCATCGAATGGGTGTGGCGCAGACCAATCCGTTCCTGTTCCCGGAATGCCCATTGCGTCTAAATCTGTGCTGGTACAGCCCTCACCGTTCCATAGGTGCAAGCCCCAACCTTCGTAGTCGCTTGCTGTTGAAGCTGATGCTACATCACGTTTGTAATAAATGACGACTTCGTTCTCTCCCGCAGGGTACAAGCCTGAGCCAGGGTTCGTCGTATCTTCGTTCGTGCTATCACTACCACAACCGCTGATTACCGCGACGGAAATCAAAGGCAGTACGGTTTTGGCAATTGTTGATAATTTAAATGTCTTATTGTCCACGTTTACAAATCCATTGTTATTGAATTGATATTGAGCTGCGCGCTGCCTTCGCTGACTCAATCATCAAGAAGGTTTTGCACACGCTAGAAAGGCAGATGCCAAAAAAGGAAATGTTCAATTAGATGCTAATACACTGAATCATCAGCAAAATGTGAGAGCAGGCTGTTAAGTTTTTTACAGATGCAAATTTTCTGTCACAGTCGATTTTGTTCACAAATTAAATAATAAAACAGGCGCATAGTGAGAGATTCTGCACATCATTAAAATGTAAATTTTTATGGGATGAGTAAGGGGGGATGATAGGGGATGAGAATGCCTCAGCCCCAAAACCGTGATTAAGTTCTATAAAAATGAGGGCTATATTTTTCTTTTAAAAATAAGTTGCAGTGATGTTGAATAAAATACCGCCATTAAGTCTTCGCAAGCTTCAGATTTTCGCTAAGTGGTCGTTATATAATGAAGGTAGTCGGCGTTATGTCGGCGCGTAATCATAAGATTTCCCTGAAAGGGAGTTGAATTGGGCCCTGAAACCAAAAGAGGCTATTTATGAGTAGTATGGGCATTGCCATTGCGGCAACTGGCCTTTCACTCGTCCTGATATTTGTGTGGATGATCTCGTTGTCGATGCGGAAACAGAGACTCGAGGCAGAGAGGAAAGCTCGCGAAGCCGCTTATCGAAAGGCGATGCATAAAGCGCGAGAGCAAGAGCGTAAAGAGCGAGAGTTCAAAGCAGAAACCGGGCATATCCCCACCATTTTATTTCTAGCGAAAGAAGCCGAAAAGGACAACATTCGCCAAGCGCTGTATTGGTATGATAAAGCCGCTAAACTAGACAATGTGACGGGGATGTACGGCATTGTTCGCTTAAGTGAACGCATGCGCGAAGATGTGATTTTAAAAGAGCAGGCAAACTTCTGGCGTACCGCAATTGCGGGAATGGAAGGGGATACCGAAGCGAAATTTTCGACGGGCAAGGCCTTGGTCTTTGGTCGAGGAACTGAAAAAAATATCCCAAAAGGTAACCAACTGATTGAAACTGCCGCCGAAGAAGGCTGCATTGATGCCATGATTTATATGGGGGAATGGCAGCTTTCACCAGACAATAGTGCAGGACGCAGTGCAGATGCGCTTTACTGGTTTATGAAAGCGGCGGAAAAAGACAGTGCGGATGGCAAGATCCAAGTCGGCTTATGTTACCTAAATGGCATTGGTACAGAAAAAAGCATGGTTAAAGGTTGCTACTGGCTGGAACGGGCCGCGGAAAGTGGCAGTGCTAAAGCGATGTATCATGCTGGCGAAGCGTGGAAGGATAAAGGTAAAACGGGTAATGCAATTGCTTACGTTTGGCTGTTTCTTGCTGCCAATATGGGCTACCAACCTGCACGTACGTTGCGTGATGAAGTGGCAACCAATATTGGTGTTGATGTTGTCGTTGGATTGCAGTCCATAGCGAAGCCGTTGCAAAGAAAGCTGGCATCAGGAATGGTGAGAAAGCACTCTATTATTCGAGCCCTTAACAAAGTGTACAAACGCGAAGCGTATTTTCCTGCGGAAGAGGAGCTCAATGCGGTGTTGAATGATGAGAATAAAGACGCCTCCGAAGCTTGGGAGGAGGCATCAACACTAGATTTTCAGCCTAACATGACAACGGTAACAGCAGAAGACCAGGCAAGCACATCGCCCAACGAAAAAAAGCTCTCTAAAGAGGCGCTCGATTTCACTCAAAACTTCCTTCAACCATAACCTATCTTATCCAGAAGCCTCAAGAGTGAGGCTTTTCTTTTGCTCTTTTGCCAGTATCTCTATCAGTCACGACAACAGAATGTAAACTTACTTAAGCAGTCATTTTACTGATGTGCATACTATTTATGCGATTTTTCAACATATTTTTAGTACTTAACTAAGATGGGATCTGTTTACCTTAAAAAAGAGGTTTTTCCCTCTTTATTTACTTCCGCTATTGGGCTTAGATCAAGCCTTTTCAATTGATAGTAATAATGATTGAAGAGCAATACTTGATGCCCCGATTTATAGGTGAATAGTACTCATTACTTTATCTAATAATGTAAATTAAAAAATGTATTATAAATCTTAAATTGTTCTTTTATATTTAGGTGTCGATTATTGATTTTATGATTAATTAGGCGCAAGATAACGTAAAAATAAAATAGCATAGTTAATATGCAGAATTACACTAGGAAGTAACTTTTTCATTACATGTTTCATAATAAATAGAGATAATTTTTTATCTCTGTTTTTATTTATATTAGAGATTTGTGTATGTTGAGAATCATTAGTGCAGATAAATTTATCTCTTCAAGGTTTATCTTAGAGTACAGTAAGGCTGAGTTCGCTTCTTTATTAGGTGTTTCCGTCGCTAAAATAAGTAATATTGAAAGTGGAAAATCTTCAATCCCCCCGGTGTATGATTACGCCATTAATTACTTGTTGAGTGAACATCCATTTAAAGATAGTGCTGTTGAGGCTTTATGTTCTCACGAAACGTTAAACTTTGCTCGTCGTATTGACGTCAATACCAAAGTAAAACGCTTGTCCTGTAAGCGTTGCGATAGCCGTAGACTGCACGTTATGGCTGGCATGAGTGGCTTGTATTTTGTCGAGTGCATGGATTGTAAACACACTATGTACTCGTCAGGCATGTCTGTAAAACGTTATCAGCAATGGTCGAATGATGGAGTCAAACTAGATAGTCATTTATTTAATTGAATTGTGTTTCCTTTGCACCTAAAGTAAAAAGCCATCAATACATGTGTTGATGGCTTTTTTATTATGTGTTTAAATTTAGTTAAAATTAAAATATTTATCATTCCTAATAATATAGTCCTAATAATTATATAGTGATGGAAATCTCAAAAAATTATTTTCTTGATATTTTATTTCTAACAACAATGGCTGTGGTCACACAATTTTTAATTATTTTTCCTTTTAAGCCTGGTTTCAATATCATTGGGCTATCAATTGGAAAGTGATGAAGATCGCGAAATTTTAATTCGAGAAAATAAGACTTTTAAATATGAAAATTTAATCACGAAATTTGTTTTTTGAATTTTAAATATCTTTTTCGTTTGTAATATCTGTACCTGTCAATTTTAAAGAACAAAAAAGAGATATTCCAAATGAAACGTTTAATTATAGGTGTTAGTAATTACATGCCAGAAGACTTCAGTTTATTAGCTGAATCTTTAGATGAACAATTTAATCGTCATTTACAACCTTTAGAGCAAGTTGAATTAACCGACGTTGGTGCGGCTATTATTACTTCAGCAGACATTAAAGCAGGTCTGCATAAAATGATTTCTGAAACGGGTTACGGTATTCCAGTTTTCTTAGTAACGGATGCAAACCCAGTTTCGGCTGAAGATTACGTTTGGCTAACTGGCGTTATCGATTTAGAAAGACAATCTATTGAGTACTACTGTCGTCAAATCAACGAAG
Organism: Vibrio sp. 2CM40D; assembly: GCF_023161825.1. Lineage (NCBI taxonomy): Bacteria > Pseudomonadati > Pseudomonadota > Gammaproteobacteria > Vibrionales > Vibrionaceae > Vibrio > Vibrio sp. 2CM40D. The sequence goes on along the minus strand of NZ_JALNTL010000002.1, from coordinate 465,620 downwards.
CAGTAACCAAGTACGAATGTCGTCTGCTTCCTCCTTTCTTCAAGCAATTAACGCACTATGTTGAGATGGGTAACTCAGCGTTTGACTGTCCGGGACACCAAGGTGGTCAGTTCTTCAAAAAACACCCAGCGGGTAAACAATTCTACGATTTCTTCGGCGAAAACCTGTTCCGTAGTGACTTGTGTAATGCGGACGTGGATTTAGGTGACTTACTGATCCACGAAGGTTCTGCACATCAAGCGCAGGCGCACGCTGCAAAAGTATTTAACGCGGACAAAACTTACTTCGTACTTAACGGCACTTCTGCTTCAAACAAAGTAGTCTGTAACGCGCTGGTAACTGAAGGTGATTTGGTACTGTTCGACCGTAACAACCACAAATCGAACCACCACGGTGCGTTAATCCAAGCGGGTGGTATGCCAGTTTACTTAGAAACGGCGCGTAACCCTTGGGGCTTTATCGGTGGTATGGATGAACACTGTTTCGATGAAGAATACATTCGTGCTCAAATCGCGAAAGTGGACCCAGAACGTGCACGCGATGAACGTCCTTTCCGTCTTGCTATTATCCAACTTGGTACTTATGACGGTACTATCTACAACGCTCGCTACGTAATGGATAAGATAGGTCACCTTTGTGACTACATCCTGTTTGACTCTGCATGGGTTGGTTACGAGCAGTTCATCCCGATGATGAAAGACTGTTCACCACTGCTGCTGGATTTGAAACCAGAAGACGCAGGTGTGATCGTGACTCAGTCTGTTCACAAACAACAAGCTGGCTTCTCTCAAACATCGCAAATCCACAAAAAAGACCGCCATATCAAAGGTCAAGCTCGTTACTGTAACCACAAACGCTTTAACAACGCGTTTATGATGCACGCATCGACTTCACCATTCTACGCACTGTTCTCTGCGCTTGATGTGAACGCGAAGATCCACGACGGCGAAGCAGGTCTGCGTTTATGGCGCGATGCGGTTAAGACAGGTATCGAAGCGCGTAAAGAAATCCTTAAGAGTTGTGAATTGATTCGTCCGTTCATTCCAGATGAAGTCGAAGGCCAACCTTGGGGCGGCTACGACACTGACGTGATCGCAACGAACAAGAAATTCTTCATGTTTGAGCCAAACGCAAGCTGGCACAAATTCGAGGGGTACGGTGAAGGTCAATACTTCGTTGACCCATGTAAATTGCTACTAACCACAGCAGGTATTGCTGAAGATGGCAGCTACGCAGACTTTGGTATTCCTGCAACGCTTTTAGCGAACTTCCTTCGTGAAAATGGCATCATCCCTGAAAAGTGCGACTTGAACTCTATCTTGTTCCTACTCACTCCTGCGGAAGATATGGGTAAGATCCGTCACCTTGTGGCTCAAATTAACCGATTCGAAAAATTCATCCGTGATGATGCCCCTTTAAGTATCGTACTTCCAAGCGTCTACGAAGCGAATAAAGAACGCTACCGTGGCTACACCATCCGTCAGCTATGTCAGGAAATGCATGACATGTACAAAGAGCTGAACGTGAAACAGTTACAAAAAGCGATGTTCCGCAGCGAGTACTTCCCACAAATGGTTCACAAACCTGACGTAGCAACACGCAAATACTTCCGTGGTGAATGCAATTACCTACCACTTAAAGAGGCCGTGGGCCGCGTAGCCGCTGAAGGCGCACTTCCTTACCCTCCAGGCATTATCTGTGTGATCACTGGTGAAGTCTGGACTCAACAGGTGGTGGATTACTTCCTATCTCTAGAAGAAGGCATTAACCGCTTCCCAGGCTTCGCGCCAGAAATTCAAGGTGTGTACCTTGAAGATGTTAACGGTCGCACTACCGCACATTGTTATGTCCTAAAAGATTAATCTACCCGTTCGCACCACGCTCCGGCGTCGGTGCGAACCGCTTATTCGTGGAGAATAATTTATGAGTACTGAAACTAAAAAAATGTCGGTGGTGCAGTTAACCATTCTGACGTTCATCAATATGGCTGGCTCCGGTATTATCATGCTGCCAAGTAAACTGGCGCAAGTGGGTACCATTTCAGTGTTGTCTTGGCTGATCACGGCGGCGGGCTCTTTGGCGTTGGCTTATGTGTTTGCAAAATGTGGTCGCTTTAGTAAACGAGACGGCGGTATGAACGGTTACGCGTCTTACGCATTCGGTAAATCGGGTGCGTTTATGGCGGGCTGGACTTACGGTTTGTCGCTCCTTATTGCGAATATTGCGATCGCGATTACCTGTGTGGGTTACGGCTCCGCATTCTTTGAAGTGACCCTATCTCCGGTCGAAACCTGTTTGTACACCATCGCCATTCTTTGGATTTGTACTTTCGCTAACTTCGGTGGTGCGAAAATCACAGGTCAAATTGGTACATTCACCGTGTGGGGCGTAATCCTACCAGTGTGTTCATTGGGTATTGTTGGTTGGTTCTGGTTTAACCCAACCATGTACATTGAAGCTTGGAACCCACACAGCTTGCCATTTGGTGAGGCAGTGAGTGCTTCTATTGCGATGACATTATGGGCATTCCTTGGTCTTGAATCAGCTTGTGCGAACTCTGAAGCGGTAGAAAACCCAGAGAAGAACGTACCAATCGCAGTGCTAGGTGGTACGCTAATCGCGGCTGTGGTTTACATTGTATCGACAAACATCTGTTCTGGTATCGTTGCAAACTCTGAGCTTGCCGCTTCTACAGCGCCATTCTCAACCGTATGGACAGTGATGCTAGGTTCTGCCGCTGGTAAAGTGGTTGCGGGTATGGCGGTATTGGCTTGTGCGGGCTCTCTATTGGGTTGGCAATTCACTATCGCGTCAGTGTTCAAATCGTCTTCTGATGCGGGCTTCTTCCCTAAATTGTTCTCTCAAGTGGACAAACGTGGTACGCCAATCAAAGGTATGATCGCGATTACTATTATCCAATCTGTATTGTCTCTAATGACGATTTCTCCAACGCTGAACGAGCAGTTCGAAGCGCTGGTTAACCTAGCGGTAGTAACAAACGTTATTCCTTACATTCTATGTATGGGCGCAATCTTCATCATGCAGCAAGTGGCGCACGTGCCGGAGCGCGAGATGAAAACCACCAACGTTATCGCTCTGATTGGCTCTCTGTACAGTTTCTACGCGCTTTACGGCTCCGGCTACGAAGCGATGATGTGGGGCTCTATCGTAACCTTCCTTGGCTGGAGTGCTTACGGTCTGATTGCTGCGAAGCATGAGCCTTTAGCAAATTAAAAAATAATACTGAAAGAGCCTTCCCAAACGCGGTGTGGAAGGCTCTTTGTTTTTAGGCATTTACGCCAAATCCAAGTCAGCTCAAAGTATTTGAGGCTAGACATCCAATGACGTGAAAACTCATTTTCGACATTTGGAGGACGAAAGATGATAAGTCAACCTGTTAAAATCGGTGACGATACCGCCGTAGTCATTCCAAGCGCAATCCTGGCTCAGCTCGGGATAAGGGAAGGAGATACCCTAGAAATCGCACTGAATAAAGACAAAATGGAAATTAAGAAGATGGTGTTGAAAACCAGCACTCCAACTTACTCTGAAGATATTGAGGAGAATTGAGTTAGAGAATCTTGGTTTGTCGGATACACTACTGGTTTCGCAAAACTGGCGCTTGCCGCTGTCTTTGAACTATCGATAACAACAATAAGAGGTAAGGTACTATGCAAGGTATCCTCTCTATACAATCTCATGTTTCTTTTGGTCATGCTGGTAACAGCAGTGCCGTTTTCCCAATGCAACGCATGGGTTTTGAAGTATGGCCAATTCATACCGTTCAATTTTCTAACCACACGCAGTATCAAGAAGGCTGGACTGGGCGAGCGTTTGCGGCTGAAGACATCAGCGAGTTAGTTCGTGGTCTTGGAAACATCGGTGCATTGGAAAAATGCCAAGCGGTGTTGACCGGCTACCAAGGCAGCGCAGAGCAGTGCCTTGCTGTTGAAGATACCGTGACGAAAGTGAAGCAAGCGAATCCGAACGCACTTTATGTTTGCGACCCTGTGATGGGCGCGCCAGACAAAGGCTGCATTGTGGCTCCGGGTATTGCTGAAAATCTTTTGACTCGTTTGATGCCAATGGCGGACGTGATCGTTCCGAACCAATTCGAGCTAAGTCAATTTGCTGAGATGGAAATCCACTCACTAGACGATGCGATCACCGCATGCCAGCGTGCGCTAGCGAAAGGTCCAAAAGTTGTGCTAGTTAAGCACCTTTACTGCCTAGAAAATGGCAGCTTTAACATGCTACTGGCTACGCCAGAAGGCATTTACCTTGCGAAGCGTCCTCAATTTGAGTTTGCTAAACAACCTGTTGGCGTGGGCGATCTTATTTCAGCTATCTTTACCGCGGGACTCTTAAAAGGCTGGTCTCCCAAGCAAGCTTTCCAACATTGTCATGACGCATGCTACGGGGTGTTAAGTGCAACGTACCATGCAGGCGAATGGGAGCTGCAAACTATTGCTGCGCAGCAAGAGTTTGTTGAGCCAAGTAAGCATTTCTCAATTGAAGAGGTGGCTTTGGTCACCGCGTAATTGAGCGCAATTAAACAAAAAAGGGGAGCCATCATCGGCTCCCCTTTCTATTTGTTCTGTCAGTCTTACTGAGCTTTTTGCTGCTCTGATTTACAAACTGCTGCCGTAAATACAACGTCTGTTGAGCTGTTTAGCGCAGTTTCTGCAGAGTCTTGAATCACACCGATAATGAAGCCAACCGCTACAACCTGCATTGCTACGTCGTTTGAGATACCAAACAGGCCACACGCAAGTGGGATAAGTAGTAGAGAGCCACCTGCAACACCTGATGCGCCGCATGCAGAAACCGCAGCTACAATACTGAGCAGTAGCGCAGTCAGTAGATCAACTTCGATACCCATAGTGTGCACAGCTGCAAGCGTTAGCGTTGTGATAGTGATTGCAGCACCAGCCATGTTGATGGTCGCACCTAGAGGGATAGATACTGAGTATGTATCCTCGTCCAGTTTTAGCTTCTCACATAGTGCCATGTTTACTGGAATATTCGCCGCACTTGAACGAGTGAAGAACGCAGTTACACCACTTTCACGTAGACAACGGAATACAAGTGGGTAAGGGTTTTGTTTGGTTTTAACGAACACGATCGCCGGGTTTACAACGAGTGCGATGATCATCATTGCGCCAAGAAGAACCGCCAGAAGGTGTGCGTAGCTTGCTAGTGCGCTAAAGCCCGTTGTCGCAAACGTTGAAGCAACCAAGCCAAAGATACCAAATGGTGCAAGACGAATGATAAAGCGCACAATGTGAGACACGCTGTGGCTTAGATCTTCAAATACGGCCTTCGTTGTTGCCGATGCGTGGTGTAGTGCAAGACCCAGACCCACACCCCAAGCAAGAATGCCGATGTAGTTTGCTTCTACTAGTGCATTTACTGGGTTGTCGACCAGTTTAAACAACAATGTGCGTAGAATTTCAGCAATACCTTGAGGAGGCGTTGCACCTTCAGCGCCGGTGACAAGCGTTAAATTGGTCGGGAAAAGGAAGCTTAGAACCACTGCTGATAGCGCCGCGAAGAATGTACCCATCAGGTACAGTACAACGATTGGGCGCATGTAAGTGTGTTGGTTTTTCTTTTGGTTTGCAATTGAAGCGGCAACCAAAATAAACACAAGAATTGGCGCGATCGCTTTAAGCGCACCGACAAAAAGGCTACCAATTAATCCCGCGCTTTCGGCATGGCTTGGAGAAATTGTCGCGAGCAAAATACCAAAGACGATACCGACAAGGATCTGGACGACGAGGTTACCACGAGCATATCGGGCAACGAGGCTGTTGTGTTGCATACATCATTCCTGCAATTTTATGCCAGAGTGGCAGGGCAATAGTCCATCATTACACGGCGATAATGCCCTTGTATTGCAAGGGGTGAGCATTGCTTCTGGTCACTAAGACACATGATTATCAATTATCCTGTTTTTATAAATTCAGCCATTTTCTTGCTGAATATCACATATCTTAGCTTGGTAATATTTTGTGTCTAGTTTTAGTTTGTTTTTGGATTAAATGTTTGCTCAATGTTATTTAAATAAGATTTTTATGTTGAAAATTATCATTAGTTATGAGTAATGGTTTTTAATAAAGTTGTTAAAAAGGAGACTTTCGTCTCCTTTGATTTTATTGACAACTCAAACGCAACAAATTAATAACTTTGTTGGCGCCTGCGCTTATCACTCATGGCATTTCGAGTGAGTTTCCCGAACTGTCGACTTTGAGCTCGTTGCTCTGCCAAAGTCGCACCGTTAAAGGCTTGTTCTCGCAATAGTTTTTGATAGTTATTGAAACGACGAACTTCCAGTTTGCCATTTTCAATCGCAGTTTGAATTGCGCAACCCGGCTCAGTTTGATGCTGGCAATCACCAAAGCGACAACGCTGAGCGAGAGCCTCAATATCAGAAAATGCCTCACTGACCCCCGATTCACAATCTGCTAGTTGAAGCTCGCGCATTCCCGGAGTATCAATCAAGATGCCGCCATCAGGTAATAGATGGATAGAGCGCGATGTAGTTGTATGTCGCCCTTTGCTATCGTCTTCACGAATATGCCCAGTTGCCTGTTCTTGTTGCCCGAGTAATGCATTAACAAGAGTTGATTTGCCAACGCCTGAAGAACCGATAAAAGCGAGGGTTTGTCCTTCTTTGCACCAGGTCATGAGTTTAGAAGCACTCTCTATTTCTAAGCCGTTGACTGTCTCTATCGCTAATAGAGGGTCGAGCTTCTGTACTTGGCTTTTTAGTTCATCAGTATTGTCACACAAATCGGCTTTGGAAAGCACGATGACGGGTTCGACTTCGGCTTCATGAGCCAAGGCAAGATAACGTTCAATACGACTTAAATTGAAGTCGTCGTTAAGGGAACAGACGATAAACACTGTATCCACATTGGCTGCGATGAGTTGCTCTGCCACTTTGCTGCCAGCGGCTTTGCGGCTAAAGAGGCTCAAGCGATCCAGTAGGCGAACAAATTGCTGATCTTCATTTAAGATTACCCAGTCTCCGACGGTCATATTGGGTAAAGAATGGTGGGCATTAAGATGAACTTGCCCAGTTTCTGTTGCCAATAAATAACCACTTCGGTGATGCGCAATTACACGAGCAAAGATAGTGTTGTCGTAATCGTCTAATGTCAGTTGTTGCTGAAAAAATGGTTTCCAACCCAATTGTTTTAGAGGGTTTGAAGTTGAAACTAATGTGTCACAAAAAGTATGTGTTTGATTCATCATTGAATTATCCCAGACGCAACAAAGCGCCTTAATACAAATCGCATTAGGGTCTAATTCGGATAGAGTTGACCCCGGTGAAGACCGGGCAGAGAAGGGGAGTTGTGGCTATGCCACAGAGTTGGTGCTGTTAGGGTTACCCTTGCGATGCCCAGTTAGTGTTATTCAATACAATCATCTTGTGTCCTCTTCGTTGGTTAATAAATAAGTGAGTTAATTAAGCCAAAAGAGTATAGCCGCCGTTTTTTAAAGAGGGTAGCTATACTGCAAAAATATTAACTTTGTTTTGTGATGCGCTCTTCCATAATTTGCGAATACGTGTTGGCTTTTAAGCCGTATATGATTTGGACATGACGATCATCCAATATCACGACGCCATGCGCGCCATGATTTTTGAGTGCGTTCTTATCGATGACGGACGTCGCTCTGAGGGTAAGACGCAGCCGAGTCGCACATGCACCAGTTTCTAGCAGGTTCTCTATGCCCCCAATGGCGTCAATGATCGTATCGACGTCTTGTTCGACATTGGGGTTGGTATGAGTTAGGAAATTGAAAAATTGCTTCAGCGCTGACTTAACCGTCATTTGAAGAGCCTTCGGTCGTTAGTTTTGAAATGGCTTCAACAATCGGTGCCGGCGAGAGCGTATGCGGTACTTTAGTGATTAACGTGCCATCCGGCTTCAAGAAGTAAAAGTAAGAGCTATGATCCAGCGTGTACTTTAGTTCCGAGCCTTCCAATTCTGTCTTGCGGAAAATGACACCATAGTTGTGTGCCAAAGGTGTCGTTACATCAAGTGGTGCCGATAGGCCTTCAATCATTGGATGGAAGTAATGGGCATATTTTGCTGATGCATCGGCCTCATCACGCTCTGGGTCTAAAGAAATGAACATCGGGCGTAGTTGTGCTTTTTGCGCGTCGTCAATTTGATTCAGTGCTCCTGCCAGCATTGCAAGAGAAGTTGGGCAAACGTCTGGGCAGCGAGTAAAGCCAAAATAGACGACTCGGATGCGAGGGTCATTCACATCGAAGATATTGATGGCTTGGTTATTTTCCCCAAACAATACTGTTTGTTGAGAGGTGGAACTGTCCACTTGCTCTGGCTTCGTTTTCTGATTATCTAAATAGCTCTTTACGCCAAACCCGAGTGCGAAAGCAGCTACGAGAAATAGGGACCAATTGCGGCTCATAACGATTCCTTATCTTTGCATTTTTATAGCAGGGTAAACGGTATTCTCTCCATCACTGAGTTCACCAACCCAAGTCATTGCATCCTCCGTGCAAACTGGGAGAATGATGTCACCTTGATATTGGCCAGGAGCGATTTGCTTCAGCAAAAACTTAGGCTCACCCATCTCCATTTCTCTTCCTGAAAGACTTAGGATGAGTTGCTTAGCATCGCTTGTATGCCACTCAACATTTAGAGTGGTAGGAACCAAGGGTTGAGCAGTTTCTGAGTTTAGCGTCATCGTAACATTTTCTTGGACGCAAGAGGTTGTAGAGAGAAAGCAGTATTCATCTATTGACTTGCTTTGAGTGGAAGAAGAAAAGTTTTTTATTAGAGTCGGGGCATAAAATCCCGCAACTAATGCGGCTGAAACAGCGGCGATTTGTAACAGTTTCATTAAGGTTCAGCATTTATCACTTAACATTACGAGCATCGTAGCACAGATGCGCCGCTCGCCAACTCGTGACCTCGGTAAATTGTGCGTTATACCTCGGTGACCAGCTTCTTAGTAACGCGACGGACTTTATTGCATCAAATACAGCAGAGTTTTCAATTGAGATGTTTTGCCCTTAGCCAATAGATAAAAACAAAACGGAGCCAATTGGCTCCGTTTTTATTTGGTTCAGTATGTGTTTGATACCAAAGTTATTTATCTGAATCTGCGAATTTCTCTAGACCCAAAACCAGAGCAATGGCTGCAAGCATCATCACGACAGCAAGTACTAACTGAGAAGGTTGTGATGTCACGTGTTCAAATTCAAATGGTGATAGGTTGTGCTGTAGCAATGGCACTTGTTCGCCCTTCGAATTGGTGCGCCAAGTGATGGTTTCTTTCCATGGCCAAATCTTTGGCAACGTACCAATCATTAATCCAGTCAAAAACATCAGGGTGAAATCACGGAACTTGCGTAGTAACCACGACAATAAGTGAGAGAAGGACAGTAAACCGAGCACGCAGCCAGACAAAAATAGCGCTAATGTATCGACTTGAAAACCTTTCACTGCGGCTAATACAGGAGCATACATGCCAATCAGCAGCAAAATAAAACTGCCAGAGATACCCGGCAAGATCATTGCACAAATCGCGATAGCTCCAGCGAATAAGGTGTTAATGGCCGTTGGTTCCATGTGTAAAGGTTTGAGCACAGTAATACTATAAGCAAACCCGACACCAACGAGCAGAATGACAAAGCGGACAAGATCGCGTTGCTCAACCTGACGAATAATGTGATACACAGAGACCAAAATTAGACCAAAGAAAAATGACCAAAGTGGGATCGGGTGTGTGTCAAGAAGCCAAGTAATCAACTTTGCTAGCGTTGCAATACTGGTGAAAATGCCGGCAAACAGAGCGATAAGGAAGAATCCGTTGATGTGATTAAACACGGCTTTAACCCCTTCTTTTCGCCAGATAGAGAAAAGTGAGGGGTTAATGCGTCGAATGCTTTCAAGCAGCGTATCGTAAATACCAGTGATAAACGCGATGGTGCCGCCAGATACACCAGGTACAACATCTGCTGCACCCATGGCGATTCCCTTGAAGAAAGTAATTAAGTAGTTCATTGCTCTAATGCTAAGTCGTTTCGATGGCAGAGAGTATACAAACATTGCGATGAAAAAAGTATGAAATAGTGCTGTAACTACTTGGTTTTATATCCAATCTATTGCCTATCTTTATTACCCGCCAAGAGACAATGTCGCCGTAACGAGCTTTTAATGCTTGGTTTACATTTTTGAGATGATTAACTCTACTATCAATTATCAGTCTTGGTTGCATTATGCAATTGCAATTTGCATTACAAAGTTGCATTTTGATAATTTGCGCGTGAACAAATCCAGCTTATATGAGATCTTGTGCCCAAAAATAAGTCTTTGCATTTTGGCATGATTAATGCATAATACTGCTCGACCCTTCTTAAGCCGAGGGTCACCTAGCCAACTGACGTTGTTAGTGAATACAATTTGTTCACACTAAATATAAGCCAATCGCGATTATTGCGGTTGGCTATTTTTTTATATGAACAACGTTACTTACGTGCTTTGCAAATTGCACTTCTCTTACTGTCAGTCATAAAAAAGGGCTGACGTGTTACGCCAACCCTTGTGTTTTACTTTACGTTTTAACCCGTTTATCTAGCAGTTCAGTATCCCATTAACTGTAGCAAATTTTCAGCTGTCACAATGGCTTCTTTACGATTAGCAATATTAAGCTTTTGGTACAGGTTGCGAATGTGGGTTTTAATTGTCGTACCTGCCACATCCAGCTCTTGTGCGATTTGCTCGTTACTAAAGCCTGAATAAATCAGTCCCAGAACCTGCCATTCGCGTTGTGTTAATGGGCTGGTACGTACTAGCTCTGGCACATTAGGGTGATTCACCAACTTTTCAATAAAGTCTTCATCAAAGTGAATCGACCGGCTACGTTGATTCGATGAAATGTCCTTCATTAACTGTTGAGCACGGTGACGCTCAAGATCGCCCAGTTCATGGCGGAGGCTCAACTTCTCCAGCAGACCGCCAATGGTTGCACCATCAATCAGGAAGTTTCCGACCATGCCAGTTTGGTTCGTCATTACTAATGCTTCTTTTAACAGAGCCTTGGCTTGCTCCTCATCTTTTTGGCGAGCAGAAAGGACCGCTTCAACCACTAAGTTGCGATTAGTATCTGTGATTAGGTTAGTGCGACGAGCTTCACCTTGGAGAAAATCTAACGCAGCACGAGCGTCGGTATATTGGCCTAAATTAATGTGGGCGCGAGCAATGTTACGCCATTGCAATTGAGAAAAGTGGTTGCATGCCGATTCAGGACGAACCGCAGTGTTGAGCCATTCTTGCATTGCATCGGTATTCCCGCGCGCTTGCCAAAATAGAATCAACGATAGTGAAGCGTTTGCAGTCCAATCTACGTGATAAGTCGACTGTTTCATCAAGTGCTGTATATGCTCAATGAATTTACCTGCTTTGTCTAATTCACCGCGTCCAATCGCAATACGCGCCAACATCGAATAGCTATGTAAGTGCTTGCTTGGTGAATGGTTTTCGAGAATTTGCAGACCTTTGTACGCGCATTCTTCCGCTTCATCAAGTCGGTTCCAGCACCAAAGTACTTGCGCGCGAATACGCAGCAAAAATTCATGAAGAGGAACATGCTGAAGCTGCTGATCTTCAATCAGACGAAATGCGGAATCTTGTAGTTCAAAGGCAGCTTGCACGTAACCTTGTGCAATTAAAATCTCGCTTTGCTGCAATATTGCCCATAACGCTTGGTGATATACCTGATACTGACGAGCTAGCTTTTCAGTTTGTTGCATCATCGGCAAAGCACGGTCTAGTTTACCTAGCACGTGGTTAACTTCACCAACAACCGAAGTCGCCACAATTCGGCTACGGTAAATTGTGTTATCAAGTTGGCTAAGCGCTAGCTCCGCTAATTCGAGAGCTTTTTCTGGTTGGTTACTGTTGATAGCCACTTGAGCAAGCAACGCGTTTGCTTGACCTTGATAATGAATATCTAACGCAATGTTACGCTTTTTGTGTTCCTCTTCCGCTTCTTCAAGCAGGTGGCCCACTTGGTTATAACGATGCTGACTTTGAGCCAACCATGCTCGGAGCATCGTAAGTTTTGGGTGGCTGAACAACAGATCATCGTCCAACTTGTTAATTGAGCTTTCCAGTGTGCTGAGTTCGCCTTGGTTAAACATCTTCCAGCCGAATTCGTTTAGGATCTCTACCACTAAGTCCTTATCATTCGATTTTTGTGCATGATGAATCGCTTGGTGTGGTGCTTTTTGTTGTAACCAAGCGATAGCAGCATTGCGGTGGAGATCTTTTTCTTGCTGAGGAATACGAGCTTGGCGCTCATGAGATAAAAACTCGCCAAATAAGTTATGGAACCGGAACCAGTTCTGTTCCCCTTCGAGCGGGTAAATAAATAAGCCGTAACGGTTAAGCGATTCAATCATTCCCAGTGCGTCTTCGCGTTGGGTAAGGGCAAACACTAACTCATCATTGAAGTGGTCAAGCACGGATACTTGCATTAAAAAGTGACGAGTTTCGTGATCGAGTAAGTCAAACACTTCTTCGACCAAGTAATCCCACAAGTGCGCGTGATTGAACTGCGATACCGACTCTACAGTTTGTGCCAATGTGCGGTTTTGATGTTGGGCTTGTAATGCGATCAACTGCATCGCCGATGGCCAACCTTCAACATAGGTTCTTAGGCTGTTCGCCATGTCTTCATCAATACCATCGGCGATACGCTGGTTAAAGAAGCGAGTGGTTTCTTCGGTATCAAACGCCAACATCTCGTTGCCGATTTCGATCATTAAATCACGAACACGTAAGTTTGCAGTGCCCAGAGGCGGCGCTGCACGACTGGTTACCACAACGGTGAGGTTGTCTGGCATGTGCTTTAAGAAGAAACGCATGGATTCATGGATTTCATCATTCGTGATTAAATGGTAGTCATCAAGTACCACGTAGCACTCTTGATGAAAGTCAGCCATTTCAGCGAATACTTCGCTAAATAGGGAGCGTAAAGACGAGATCTGACGTTTTTCCGCCAGTTTTTGTGCGTTAGCGCAACTGAAGTTGGTGGCTTTGTTTAATGCTTGAAGCAGATAGTTTACAAAGCGAAAGCCGTCGTTATCGCTGTCATCAATGCTGTACCAACCGACGTTTGGCTTATCGGATAGCCACTGCGCTGCCATTGTCGTTTTTCCGTAACCTGCTGGGGATCGGAATAAAACCAATTTGTAGTAAGGCGCTTGCTGTAGTAAGTCCAACACTCGTGGGCGCACGATGGCATTGTGCAGGCGTCCTGGTCGAGTAAGCTTAGATGGAATCCACATTAGTAGTTATGTCCTTATTTATGTATACCCAAATGACAGCAACGTGATCATTCTTGTAAAGCCCCCTTGAAAGCCGTCTTACTGAATGATGTCATCAGCATCAAAAACACTGTTTGAATGCCGGATAATGTCGCTACTGTTGGGGCTTGCGTCCGTCTGAAAAACCATTCCATACGGTCACTTAGATATAAAAGCTAGCGAAAACTAGAAATAACTCACATCGCCTAATTCTAGTTTGTATAAAAAGCGTACAATCCTGTGAGCTGAGTGGGATGTTACGACATCAGAAATGTTCGTTACTTTGATCCACTTCCTAATTCTCAAGGGTTGATGGATTTACCATCAACTACGCCCTTTATTTGTGATTGTCGTCACTTAAATATCGTTTGTTTCGTTAGCGTTAAGATCGCGTTGCACATAGATTACGAAAAGTTCTTCTACGCTGACCGAGTTAATGTGACCGATATTACAATTTTCACATCATCAGATGAGTGGACTATAAAAAGCGTCATGAACGGGTTTTAACCTTTCTCACATTCCATTGTGATCAAAATCACTAAGAACTGGTGCAAAGTTCACTTTGTTGAGATTTGGATCACTAACCTAGCAATGGTACCCCCTCTACGCCCTCAGCCCTCCTCCTTCAAAGGATGAGAATTAGGAGGATGTTTATTCACAGAGGTAAATGCACGATGTATGGCAGATGAATTACCAAAAGACGTGAGAATTTCGTAATGAAACCTACTCAACAAAAACAATTTGACAAGAAGTCGTTCCAAGAAAGCGTAAAGAAACACCTATCTGTAACTTACGCTCATACGATTGAAAACGCAGACAGCCGCGCATGGTACCTAGCAATGGGGCATGCTCTGGCTGAATTTACTACTCTAGATTTGCTTGCGACAGAAGAAGATCCACGCATTAAAAGTGCGAAGAGCGTTAACTACCTTTCGCTAGAATTCCTTATCGGTCGTTTGACGGGTAACAACCTAATCAGCATGGGTCTGTATGAACAAGTAACAGAAGCAATGGCTGAACTGGGTTACAACCTAACTGATCTGCTAGAAGAAGAGCGCGACCCATCATTGGGTAACGGTGGCCTTGGTCGTCTGGCTGCGTGTTTCATGGATTCATGTGCGGCACAAGAATTCCCAACTGTCGGCTATGGTTTACATTACGAATACGGTCTATTTAAACAGTCATTCAAAGATGGTCGCCAGCAAGAAGCACCTGACGCATGGCGCGGTGTAGAAGGCTACCCTTGGGAAATTGCGCGTCCAGAACTTGCGCAAGAGATCGGTTTCTACGGTCACGTTGAAGTGATTAACGAGAACGGTAAAGAGGTTCGCAAATGGGTACCAGGCATGACAGTAAGAGCAATGCCTTGGGATCTTCCAATTGTGGGTTACGAATCAGACACGGTTTACCCGCTACGTCTTTGGGAATGTCAGGCGATTGCACCATTTTCACTAGCAAGCTTTAACAATGGTGATTACTTCGAAGCTCAGCACGCACTGATCGACGCAGGTAACATCACTAAAGTGCTTTACCCGAATGACAACCACGAGAAAGGTAAAACACTGCGTCTAATGCAGCAGTACTTCCACTCAGCAGCGTCTGTACGTGACATCCTACGTCGCCACGAAGCTGCGGGCTACCCGCTAGCGGATCTACCTAAGCAAGAGACTATCCAGCTTAACGATACACACCCAACGATTGCGATTCCTGAACTAATGCGCATCCTGATGGATGAAAAAGGTTTAGCTTGGGAAGCGGCTTGGGAAATCAGCTCTAAGACATTTGCGTACACCAACCACACGCTACTTCCAGAAGCACTAGAGACATGGCCAGAGTCGCTAATCCAGCACCTGCTACCACGTCACATGGAGATCATTTACGAGATCAACCACCGCTTCCTACAAGACGTACGTGCAATGTGGCCGGGTGATGTCGCGAAGCAACAGAAGCTTTCTATCATCGAAGAAGGTTTCCACCGCATGGTTCGCATGGCAAACCTATGTGTAATCGGCTCTTACGCAGTAAACGGTGTAGCAGCACTTCACTCTGAATTGGTTAAGAAAGACCTATTCCCAGAGTTCCACGAAATGTACCCGACACGTCTACACAACGTAACGAACGGTATTACGCCACGTCGCTGGTTGAAGTTCTGTAACCCAGGTCTGTCTCAGCTTATCACTGAGAAAGTCGGCCCAGAATGGCCAGCGAAACTAGAGCAACTTGAAGGTATTGCGAAGTACGCTACTGACGCGACATTCCAAAAAGAATTCATGGCAGTGAAGAAAGAGAACAAAGAACGCCTAGCAACTTGGGTGAAAGAGAACATGGGTATCGAGCTCGATACTAATGCAATCTTCGATGTTCAAATCAAGCGTCTGCACGAGTACAAACGTCAGCATCTAGACTTGCTACACGTACTGTCTCTGTACCATCGTATTCTTAATGAACCAGGTTTTGAGTGTACGCCACGCGTTGTGTTCTTCGCAGCAAAAGCAGCACCGGGTTACCACCTAGCGAAAGAAATCATCTTCGCAATCAACAAGATTGCAGACAAGGTGAACAACGATCCTCGCATCGGTAACAAGCTGAAAGTGGTATTCATCCCTGACTACCGCGTGAGCATGGCTGAAATCATTATCCCTGCGGCTGACGTTTCTCAACAAATCTC
Source organism: Vibrio sp. 2CM40D (assembly GCF_023161825.1). Taxonomy (NCBI): domain Bacteria; kingdom Pseudomonadati; phylum Pseudomonadota; class Gammaproteobacteria; order Vibrionales; family Vibrionaceae; genus Vibrio; species Vibrio sp. 2CM40D. The sequence goes on along the minus strand of NZ_JALNTL010000002.1, from coordinate 449,601 downwards.
GCTAGCGGGTAAAGAAGCATCAGGTACAGGTAACATGAAGATGGCGCTAAACGGTGCGCTAACTATCGGTACAATGGATGGTGCAAACGTTGAGATTCGTGAGGAAGTAGGCGATGAGAACATCTACATCTTCGGTCTAGATGTTGAAGGTGTGAAAGCGCTGAAAGCTCAAGGTTACAACCCATTTGATTACTACAATGCGGATCACTTACTCAAAGCGTCAATGGACTTGCTATTGGGTGAAGAGTTCACACCAGGCCAACCGGGCTTACTGCGTGCCACATACGACAGCCTACTAGACGGCGGTGACCCGTACTTATGTCTTGCGGACTTTGCATCTTACGTGAAAGCGCACGAAGACATGAGCGAACAATATAAAGATCAAGCTGGTTGGGCGAAGAAGGCCATTCTTAATACCGCCCTTGTTGGCAAGTTCACGTCAGACCGCTCAATCCGCGACTACGTGAACAATATCTGGAAACTTGAAGCGGTGAAACGCTAATAGAACCTAGTTAAGACCAAGGTAGCCAAGCGCTACCTTTGGTCATTTTCCAAAAGAAGTTATTGATAACAATAAAACCCTACATGGAAGGTGTTGGTATTACCTTCGGAGAAAGCGATGAAAGAACAAACAGCATTAAAGAAAGTCGCGGAAATGGCGAGATTGGCTGATAGCTATGTCAGTGCTTGGGGAGATGAGGCGAAAGTGTCTGAGGAGACGCTACGCCGCTTGCTCGCTTCGCTTGGCTACGATACTAGCAGTGATGAAAAACTACTGGCTTCTGCTGAAAAGAAACATAAAAAAGACGTACTAGCCCCTGTTCTTGTTTTACGCGACGGCGAACCAGTCGAAGTGGAACTAAACCTAGGTACGAGTGCTCGTGAGAGTGAATTCAGCTGGCGTTTAGAAACAGAACAAGGAGAGGTACTTGAAGGCTATCTTCAGTCCCAAATTGTTCGTGATGAGCGTGCTGAGGGTGGCCCTCTAGTGTTTGCATTGCCAAAGAACTTGGCTTGGGGTTATCACAAACTGATCATCAGTCGTAAGCGTCGTAAAACACCTTACGAGATGTCATTGATCATTACGCCGAAAGCGTGTTTCAAACAAGACGATCTAAACCAACACAAAAAGCTATGGGGTCCTAGTATCCAGCTTTACACACTGCGTACTCAGCATAACTGGGGCATCGGTGATTTTGGCGACCTAAAACAACTGGTGAGTGATATTGCCTCTCGTGGCGGTGACTTCATTGGCTTGAACCCTATTCACTCGCTGTTCCCTGCGAATCCAGAAGGGGCAAGCCCATACAGCCCGTCTTCTCGTCGTTGGTTGAACATCATGTACATCGACGTAAGCTCTGTACCTGAGTTCGCGCTAAGTGCAGAAGCACAACAACGTGTCGGTAGTGCAGAGTTCCAACAACGTTTACAAAAAGCGCGAGACTCTCATTGGGTGAATTACACCGAAGTTTCGCAACTAAAAATGAGCGTTCTTCCGTTGCTATTCAGTGAGTTTAAAGCTCGCCATTTAGACAAGAACACTGATCGCGCTCGTGCCTTCTTGGACTTTGTTGAAAAAGGCGGCGACAGCTTGCTACACCAAGCTGCATTCGATGCACTTCATGCTGATTTACATGCAGAAGATGCAAACATGTGGGGCTGGCCAGTATTCCCTGAGAAATACCGCACATTCGACGCAGCCGGTACTCAGAAGTACATTAAGGACAACCAAGATCGTGTTCACTTGTACATGTACCTGCAATGGATCGCAGACGATCAAATCAAAGAAGCGCAAGCGCTAGCCGAAGAAAAAGGCATGGCTGTGGGTTTGTACCGCGACCTTGCGGTTGGTGTTGCAGATTCAGGCAGCGAAACATGGGCTGACGAAGGCGCGCTAGTATTGGATGCAAGCATCGGTGCGCCACCAGATGTACTTGGTCCACTAGGCCAAAACTGGGGTCTGCCTCCGCTTAACCCTCAGGTTTTAGAAGCGACTGGCTACGACGCTTACATCAAATTGCTACGTGCTAACATGAAGCATTGTGGAGCATTGCGTATCGACCACGTACTTGGCCTGCTTCGCCTTTGGTGGATTCCAAAAGGCGAGAAAGCGACAGAAGGCGCATACCTGTACTACCCAGTTGAAGACATGCTAGCAATCCTAGCGTTGGAATCTCACCGTCATCAGTGTTCTGTAATCGGTGAAGACTTGGGTACTGTACCTGATGAAATCGTTGATATCCTTCGTGATGCGGGTGTGCATTCGTACAAAGTCTTCTTCTTCGAAACATCAAAAGACGACGGCGGTTTTATTTCTCCGAAGCACTACGCTGAGCAGTCTATGGCTGCGCTGTGTACGCACGATATGCCAACACTACGCGGTTTCTGGCACTGTGATGACTTGAAGATGGGGCGTGAGATTGGTCTGTACCCTGATGAGCAGCAGTTGGAAGGCCTATTCGCTGACCGCTTGAAGTGCAAACAAGGCATTCTAGACAGTGTTCGCTGGCATGGCTATCTGCCAGAAGGCATTGGTCATGATGCTCAGTACGTGCCAATGGATTCATACCTAAGCGAAGCGCTGCAACTGCACGTAGCCGCGGGTGACTCTGCACTGCTTAGTGTGCAGCTTGAAGACTGGCTAGAAATGGATCAACCGGTCAATATTCCTGGTACGGTGGATGAGTATCCAAACTGGCGTCGTAAATTGTCGATGAACCTAGATGAAATCTTCAGCCGTGAAGATGTGAATCGTATTTCTAAACGCCTTACTGAAGTTCGTGCACAGGCGAGTAAGTAAGATGCCTAGAGTGGCGTAGATGGACGAGCTGATTACCAATTTTGTTAGCTCAGAGGTACGAAAGTTCCGTCTAGGTCACTCATTCCTAAAACACAATCCGTTAGGATGAAGTACCGTTATTATGCCCGCGACAATAGCGGGCATTTTTGTATTTTGACGCCGTTTACGCAACGAATGTGAGAAGCGGAGTCTTTTTGTGAGTTCACAACGTTGGCTGTGGAGAAACCGATGTTTGATTCAGATCTCTGGTCTTGAAAAGGATGTTGGCTCTAGGGAGAAAGATTTGAAAACCACCAAAACCAAGAAAATAAAGAAACAACACGAACGCGCATACGAACTGCTTGCTGAGGCGGCTTACTCAGATCCATTTGCGGCGCTGGGTCCTTTCATTGACGACGAAGCTTCGCTGAGAGTTTGGATGCCGGGCGCAAACAAGGTTGAACTGCTTGTTAATGGTGAACCTCGTGTGGCGCTTGAGCGTGATGGCGACAGCGGTTTCATCTTAAAAGAGCAACGCGATTTACACCTGACCCACTACCGTTTAGCGGTCGATTGGAATGGTGTTGAACAAATTATTGATGACCCGTACCAGTACCACAATATCTACCAAGAGTACGAGCATCTGCATACGCCAAAAGACATGTATCACTACATGGGCGCACACTTTGTCACGCTAGAACGTGGCGGTGAAAACATCTCTGGTGTGCGTTTCCTTGTTTATGCACCACATGCATCGGCTGTTAGCATTGTGGGTTGCTTCAACCAATGGGATGGCCGTCGTCATCCAATGCAACGCCTAGACTACGGTATCTGGGGCCTATTCATTCCTGGTCTGGAAGAGGGGGTACAATACAAATTTGAGCTCAAAGGGCCAAATGGGGAAGGGCTTCCTCATAAACAAGACCCTTGGGGTTTCTACTCTGAGCAATACCCATCGTTCGCGTCCATTACTTACGATCACAAGCGTTACCAATGGCAAGATGCGAAATGGCAAAACCGTGCAGTGACGCAAAAGCGTGATGAAGCGTTATCGTTTTACGAGCTACATGCTGGATCATGGAAGCGCGACGAGAAAGGTGATTTCCTGAACTACCGCGAACTCGCGGAGCAGTTGGTGCCATACCTTGTGGATATGGGCTACACCCACGTTGAACTTATGCCTGTGTCTGAGCATCCATTCTATGGTTCATGGGGCTATCAACCTGTTGGCTTGTTTGCACCAACTAGCCGCTTTGGCTCCCCTGATGATTTCAAATTCTTCGTGGATGCGTGTCACCAAGCTGGTATCGGTGTTGTGCTGGATTGGGTACCGGCGCACTTCCCATCGGATGATCATGGTTTAGCGAACTTTGATGGTACGCCTCTGTTCCATGATCCAGATCCGCGTCGCGGTTGGCACCAAGACTGGAACTCATACATCTATGATTTAGGCCGTGAACATGTGCGTCGCTTCCTTGTATCGAATGCGCTGTACTGGTTTGAACAATTCCATATCGATGGCATTCGCGTGGACGCTGTCGCGTCGATGCTCTATCTCGATTATTCACGTAGTCACGATCAGTGGGTACCAAACGTCGACGGTGGCAACGAAAACTACGACGCAATCGCAACCTTAAAATGGATGAACGAAGAAGTGTACAAGCACTTCCCGAATGCGATGACGATTGCGGAAGAGTCAACGGCGTTTCCGGGCGTGTCTGCGCCAACCTTTATGGGTGGTTTAGGTTTTGGCTTCAAGTGGAATATGGGGTGGATGCACGACAGTCTTTCATACATCAAAGAAGATCCTGTTCACCGCAAATACCATCACAATACCATCACATTCCCGCTGGTTTATGCGCACAGCGAGAACTACGTCTTGTCTCTCTCTCACGATGAGGTGGTGTACGGCAAAGGCTCTATCCATAACAAGATGCCGGGTGATGAATGGCAGCAAACCGCAAACCTACGAGCATACTACGGTTATATGTATGGTCAACCGGGCAAAAAGCTGAACTTTATGGGCGCGGAAATTGGCCAAACGGCGGAGTGGAACCACGATGATCAGTTGCAATGGTTCTTACTGGAATATCAGCGTCATCAAGGTGTCCAAAAGCTGATGCGAGATTTGAACCACTTATACCGAAATGAAGCGGCGATGCACGATCAAGATTGTGTTCCTGCTGGTTTTGAGTGGCGTCTACAAGACGAAGCGGATGCGAGCATCCTAGCGCACGAGCGTATTAGTAAAGAAGGTGAGCGTATTCTGATCATCACCAACTTTACGCCCGTACCACACGAGCGTTTCCGTTTAGGTGTTCCAAATGCAGGTCAATACGAACTGCTACTGAATACAGACGACAGCAAATACGGCGGCAGCGATTTTAAAGTGCTGACCATTGTGAAAACGGAAAAAGTTGAAAGTGAATCACTGCCTCAATCACTTGAGCTTCGTTTACCTCCACTTTCAACCGTGTTCTACAAGCTGCACAAATAATTTAGTCTAATCAAATTCTAAGCCCGTTTTACATTGTAAATCGGGCTTTTTTTGACCAAGTTTTCACTAACGATAAACAGACTGCATACTCTATACTTGCATCATATTGTTTTGTTAAATCAGGCTAGGTCGGACTTTGAGAAAGATTAAATCCCTTCTGTTCAATATCTTATTGGTGCTTTTGCTTTTACCAGTGATGCTCGTTGGCATAGTGAAATACATCGATCCACCAATTTGGGGATGGAAGATCAGCCGCATGATTTCTCCTCCTGAAGGATTTCCTGAAGAGAGTCAAAATGAATGGGTGCCTTTGAGTGATATTTCTAAACACATTCAACTGGCCGTGATTGCGACAGAAGATCAAAAGTTCCCGACCCATTACGGAGTGGATTTTGATTCCTTGTTTAAAGTGATCTCAGAGTCTGGCGAGAACGGTCCCTCTCGCGGTGCGAGCACGATTACTCAGCAAACTGCAAAGAACGTGTTTCTGTTTCCTTCACACTCTTATGTGCGCAAAGCGTATGAGCTTTATTTTGCTCTGCTGATGGAAGCAATGTGGAGTAAAAAACGCATTCTTGAAGTGTATTTGAATGTGGTGGAGTTTGGTCCAGGTATTTATGGCGCGGAAGCCGCTGCGCAAAACTACTTTGGTATTCCTGCTAAACAACTTTCAACACGCCAAGCAGCAAGGCTTGCGGTGGTGCTGCCAAATCCGTATCGCATCAAAGTTTACCCTCAGACTTCTTACACCATCAGCCGCGTCAATTGGGCGATGAGACAAATGCGTAACCTTGGTAGCATTCAGCTTTAAACTCCTTTTTACCCTGCTCATAAGTAGAACTACGCCCCCATAAAAGCAAAATGTGAAGCGTCACAAGCTTTAGGGCGTAGCCTTTCAGAATGATGTGCTCAGTTTTTCATCCATTTACTATTAGTGTGAATAAAACTACAACACGAATACTGCGCCTATGCGCAACCAATGGACTGAACGATGAAACTGAATCTGATTACGACTACCTTATTGCTTGCATCGGCAAGTGCCATCGCCGAGCCAAACATCACCATTGCTACCACGACCAACAGCCGTGACTTTCCGTTAAGTGCAGAGCAGCCTTTGGTTGTGCCCTTAACCAAAGACGGATACACGCTCAAAATCACGGGTATTGAAGGCGACTGTGTCGCGCCTGATGGTCAGAAGGTCAAATTCAACAAACCTATCGCGCTGAACTGTGGAAAGCCAACAGAACTGCCTTTAAAAATCCGTTTTACTGGCGATTACTCTTTTGCTTTTGATGCGGAAGCCAAAACTCTACGCTTCAAGCGAGAGCCTAAGAAAGCTGCCAAGACAGAATTTAAACGCCCAATCCCACAAGTGCAATGTGAGGTTTACCAAGGCGGCGAAGTCACCATCGCGCTGGGTGACAGTTTCCCCGATGGCACCAAGTTGCGTGATGCCTATTCTGGTCAGATGGTCGAAGTAAAAGATCAGCAAGTATCGCTGACACCAAGCAAAGATTCAGGCGGTTTGGTGCTACTAGAGCCAGTGAAGAAAACCAAAGAAGCAGTGCCGTTTGATTACCGCAATGCCAACATTTACTTCGTGATGGTCGACCGTTTCAATAATGCTGATACGAGCAATGACAACAGCTATGGTCGCAAGAAAGACGGTAAAGAAGAGATTGGTACCTTTCACGGTGGTGACCTAAAAGGTGTGATCGAAAAGCTAGATTACATAAAGAGCCTAGGTACCGATGCGATTTGGTTGTCGCCAATCGTTGAGCAAGTACACGGCTTTGTGGGTGGCGGCGATAGCGGCTCATTCCCATTCTACGCTTACCACGGTTACTGGACGCGTGACTTTACCAAGATTGATGAGAACTTCGGTAACGAAGCTGATCTTAAAAAGCTGGTGGAAGAGGCACATAAACGTGGCCTTAAAGTCTTGATGGACGCAGTAATCAACCACACTGGTTACTCAACGTTAGCCGATTTGCAATTTGACGGTATTGAGGTGTTAAAACCAAACGCTGACCTACCTAAGAAATGGGGGGATTGGAAACCAAAAGCGGGCGAAAACTGGCATAGCTACCACCAGAATATTGATTACCAGAGTCCAAACTGGGCGAAATGGTGGGGCGGTGACTGGGTAAGAACAGGTCTACCGGGATACCCAGTTCCGGGCAGCAGTGATATCACCATGTCATTGGCGGGTTTGCCAGACTTTATCACTGAATCAGACAAAGCCGTGAAGCCAGCTCAATGGCTATTGGATAACCCTGGCACTCGCGTTGAGGAGCGTGATAATTACACCGTCTCGGACTACCTAATTGAGTGGCAAACTGATTGGGTGAAACGCTTTGGTATTGATGGTTACCGTGTCGACACGGTGAAGCACGTTGAAGGCGATGTGTGGAAACGCTTGAAAGAAGAGGCATCAAGCAGCCTTGAGCAGTGGCGTAAAGAGAACGGTAAGTCAGGTCAGCCATTCTGGATGATGGGTGAAGTATGGGGACATACCGCATATCGCAGCCCTTACTTCGACGACGGCTTTGATGCGTTGATTAACTTCGATATGCAGAAGAAGTTAGACAAAGGCGCGGCGTGTTTCAGCCAAATGGCAGACACTTACCAAAGCTATGCGGACACTATCGCCAATGAGAAAGACTTTAACCCTGTGAGCTACATGTCTTCTCACGATACCGAGCTGTTCTTCTCTCGCTTCAAAGATTACGGTATGCAGCGTAACGCCGCGAATGCACTGCTTTTGAGTCCTGGTGCTGTTCAGGTTTATTATGGTGATGAAGTTGGTCGTAACATTGGTCCTTACGCGGACGATTTCCACCAAGGCACTCGTTCTGACATGGTATGGAAGCTATCTGATGAGAAGCAAGCGCTGCTCAAACACTGGCAAACTCTTGGTCAGTTCCGTAAAGCGCACCCAGCGATTGGTGCGGGTCAGCATCAAGTAATTGAACAAGAAGGCGCGTACGTGTTCTCTCGCTCGCTTGGCAATGACAAAGTCGTTGTGGCGTTTGTGGGTCGCGACAAGTAGTTAGAACTTCGTTTTAAGCCTAGATAGAAAAAGCCCTTCCTTGAGTTATCAGGGAAGGGCTTTGTTGTTTTAGTTCGCCAGTTCTTGGTCGATGACTTTTTCTAGCTCGTCAAACGGCACATAGCCAGGAATGACTTGATCATTAATGATCAACGCAGGCGTGCCGCGTAAACCAAGTTGCGTGAAATACTGATAGTTTTTATCAAGCAACGCTTTGGTCTCTTTGTCGTCGACAAGCTGTGCTTCTGTCCCCGTTTTTTTCGCGATTTGATTTAAGGAACGTGCGTCATGTGCGCCCGGTTTTTTCACCAATAACTCATGCACTTGTTCGTACTTATCTCGCTGGTTTTGCCAAACATTTAATGCGTAACTTGCCGAGTTGTAGCCGTTTTTCTCGTATTGTTCTTTAAAAGAGACATTGAGGTTAAGCACTTTTACCTGCGGATATTCCTTACCAACTTTGACCAGCTCTCCTTCTAAACGTTTACAAAAAGGGCAGCTGTAGTCTGTTACGTTAATAATGGTTAACTCAGGGTTTTCAGCACCAAAAGAGGAATGTTTGCCATCACTTAGATATTGACGAACCTCCTTCAAGGTGTCGCCAAATGACTGTTGATACGCAATGTACTCTTGAAGGTTTTGGTGCAATGAATCAAGAATTTGAGGGTTTTCTTTTAGTATCTGAGTAACTTCCTCTAGCTTTTGTTCTGCGGTCTTTTCTGATGCGAAAGATACGGCAGATACGATAGCCATCGTTAACGCCAAAAGTGTACGAGTGAATGTCATAATATTTCCTAAAACTTTTAAATTTCGTTGTTTGTTATGTGAAGTGAATAAAATATGTACAAAAGTCAGGCAGAAAGGTCTCTCGCCTTGCTGGCTTTATTCTCTAAACACGCAAAGTTTTAGGTGAACCCGATACTTTTCCGGTATCGGTTCTGTGTATTCCAGATAGCGAATTGCTGTGGTTGTCATCGGCAGCGCCACAATCAAAGCAAACAGAAAAAATGGAATAAGAATATGATCAAACTGATGTTGGTAAGCTTGAACCAGCTTTTCTGAAAGGTCGCAAGATGGTGATAAATTCACGCTTTCATCTTGCTGACTCTGTATTTGGTGAGCCTTCGGGCAGCTTTTCGAGAAACCAGAATTTTGGCTTAAGCATATCATCACCACCCAAAGAACGAGGGCGAGTGTCCATTTGGCTATTTTATATTGTGAGCGTAACAATGGGTCGTATAGTCCTGTTAATTCTGGTTTATACCGTTTACATATGACCGGGCCATCCTAACCTAAATTTCGTGGCTGAATGTTACTTTCGAGTTAATCGATATTGCCTCAATGCCAAAGTATGAAGTACGTCATGAATGTTGTAGAAAGCAATATTCGTCAGAATCATTTGTTGAGTTGATGAAGAAGTCGTGAGCTATCGACATAGATTAATATACCTAATTGTTAGCACAAATTTTTATTATCTTTCAATTGTGATTGGAATCATAAAACAAAACTTCATAACTGAGTCGCGATAATGTTCGGCAGGCGGATTGATTTTGATCATCTCTCTAGCACATTATTCAGGTGAACATATGTGTTAAGTTCCACATGTGTAGGTAATGTTATGAAAATTCCTGTTCAAACTGAGCGTAAAGTTACACTGGGGTGCTACGTTGCTCTGGCGTTTGCGGTTGTGTTCTTTTCTGGCCTGATGCAATCTAGCGAATGGTACGGTGTATTCGATTTTACAACGCTTAATGGCTCTTTCGGTAAAGTGGCTTACGGCGTAACGGAAGGTGCGGATGGCGAGGTACAAGCTGCGACCACATCTTTCCGTGGTACTGGCGGTAGCGGTGCTCGTGACGGTTTCATTTTCGCACTTACTTTGATTCCAACCGTTATGTTCGCATTAGGTATGATCAACGTACTTGAGCACTACGGTGCACTTGAAGCAGCTCGTAAGCTTCTTACTCCTCTTCTACGTCCTCTAATGGGCATCCCTGGTAACTCTGGTCTGGCTTTAATTGCTTCTCTACAAAGTACCGATGCAGGTGCGGCAATGACGCGTCAGCTAAAAGATGAAGGTCACCTAACTAAGCGTGAAACGGACGTATTTACCATGTTCCAGTTCACTGCAGGTGCAACCATCGTGAACTTCTTCTCATCGGGTGCTGTGCTGTTCACACTGACGATGGCTGACGGCTCTCTAGCAGTAACGTCTTCTATTGGTTTAGCAGTTGTGGTGATGTTCGCATTTAAGATCATCGGCGCGAACCTGTTCCGTATCTACCTGAACATGACGGAAGGTAAAGAAGACAAGCAAGACCAAAACAAATCAGGGAACTTAAAAGAGGAGACGGCATAATGGGTGACGTTAAAGCGAAAAAACCAATGGTGACGGATATCTTCGTCGAAGGTGCTAAGAAAGGTTGGGTGATTGCGACTACCTCTACGGTGCCTAACGTATTGATGGCGTTTGTTATCATCAAAGCGCTACAAATCACGGGAGCACTGGATCTGATGGGCACGGTGTTCTCTCCAATCATGGCGGTGTTTGGTCTTCCGGGTGAAGCAGCAGCGGTATTGATCGGTGCTTGGATGTCGATGGGTGGCGCGGTGGGCGTAGTTATTACGCTATTTGACCAAGGTATCCTGAACGGTACGCACATTGCGATTCTTGCGCCTGCTATCTACCTAATGGGCTCTCAAGTTCAGTACATGGGTCGTATCATGGGCCCAATCGGCACTGAAGGTCGTTATATCCCAGTTATGATTGCAATCTCAGTATTGAACGCGTTTGGCGCAATGCTGGTGATGAATCTGTTTGTCTAGGAGTGAGTTATGCAATTCTCTCTAAATGAATATCTAGAAGAGCTACGTCCGCTAATGAATGTGGATTGTGGTACTTACACCACTGATGGTATCGAGTACATCGCTTCTCAATTTGAAGAGAAGTACCAAGCGATGTCAGGTTGGAGCGTAAAACGCATTGACTGTGGCAGAGCGGGCATCGGTCTTGAAGTTCGAAATAAGCCGGAAGCTGAGCAAATCGACGTGATGCTGATTGGTCATATGGATACCGTGTTCCCTGTGGGTACTGCTGAGCTTCGTCCAATGTCTCAAGATGCAGAGAAAGCTTACGGTCCGGGCGTCTCGGACATGAAATCTGGCTTGCTGAACATCGTATACGCGATGCGTAACCTCGACCAAGCGGTGTTGGATAAGTTGTCTATCGCTATCTGCATGAACCCAGATGAAGAGACGGGCTCTCTGGACTCTGTGGATTGGATTCAATCAGTAGCGAAAAACGCTAAGAATGTACTGGTTGCAGAAGCAGCACGTGCAGATGGCGGTTTAGTGAAAGCGCGCAAAGGCATGGCTCGCTACAAAATGACCTTTAATGGCGTTGCTGCTCACGCAGGTAACGAGCCAGAAAACGGTCGCAGCGCAATCACTGAGATGGCGAATTGGATTCTCGCAGTCAATGCAATGACCAACTTTGAATCTGGTACTACTCTGAACGTCGGTATTATTTCTGGCGGCAACGGTGCGAACATCGTCCCTGAGCACGCTGAAGCGATCGTGGATGTACGTTTCTGGAGCAACGAAGAATACGATGATGTCGACAGCAAGCTAAACGGCATGCTGGAAACACCATTCGTTGATGGTGTGAGTATCGAGTTGGTTCGTGAAGCTTACAAACCTTCTATGGTGCCAAGTGCGCAAACGGAAAGCCTGATGGCATTAGTTGAAGAAGCCGCAAGTGAACTGGCTATCGACATCAACTGGAAAGAAGTGGGTGGCGGCTCTGATGCAAACAATACGGCAATTCTTGGCATTCCAACTTTGGATGGTCTAGGACCTATCGGTGCAGGTTTCCACAGTGACCAAGAGTACTTGTTGCTTGAGTCTATCGAACCACGTATCAAAATGCTGATGCGTGTACTGGAGAAGATAGCTCAGTAGCGCCCTCGGCAACTTAGTTCCCAACATCACGATCCCCAGACTTCGGTTTGGGGATTTTTCTATCTGTGTTTTTGTTTCACTTTACTATCATTTCTTGTTATTAATCTTGCGTTCAGGTTCGATTTATTAATATGTTGGCCACAGTCATAAATTTCGGAGGCAACGATGAGCACAACAATGTCTGTAAAATCGGCGCCGAAAGACGCCAAAGATCAAACGATGCAAGCGCCAGATGAGAAAACATTCTGGCGAAAAATGAAAGGGTCGGTTAAGAAAGCGGGTGAAGAAATTGCCGTAATGGGCATAAAATCATGGCTCGCGATGACAGATTCCAACACCGCCGTTCGCCACAAGGCTATACTAGGTGGCGCGCTGGCTTACTTCGTCCTACCAACAGATATGGTGCCAGACGTACTAGCTGGCGTCGGTTTTACCGATGATATGGCGGCACTTACCTTAGCCGCGAACTCAGTCGGTAATGCCATCACTAAAGAACACGAAGCACAAGCCAGAGAAAAACTGAATTCGATGTCTGATTAAGTTGAAAGTTTATTTTACAGCACTAATAGCCATTTGTGCTGCTCGATAAAGTTTTCCAAATACCATAAGAAAAACGTTTCTAATAAACTTTGCAGACATATCTTCAATTGCTGTTACTGGTTTTCCAATAAACACCAGCATATGGCCTAACAGCCCTTTGACTTGTGATTCTCTTACTTTAGAAGCTTTAGCTACTTTTTCTATATTTCTGGCGAGTATATCATAAAATGTCATTCCAGTAGATACTGTGGCTTGGGCTGCTATTGCTGCAAACAAGCCAGTATCTTTTAATAAGGTTATTAATGCTGCTTGAATTCTTTCTGACCAATATTCTGTAAATGATGCTTGGTTTCTGTGCTCAAACTTAAATCTAGTAGGTGTATACAAGTACTTGTTAGATCTGACTTTTATTGCTCCCCACGTTTCGGAGTTAGCATTATCTAAATACCCTAAGCTTGTTTCGCTAGACATACTATGAGCATTTAAATTAAAGCCAGTACTAGCGTCTAAGCGGTACTCATCGCCATTATGTGGAGCATGAATAAATGGCCAGACAGGTACTTTAGGCACAGGATCTGCGCCGTGAGTACAGCGGTATACTTTGTCGTTGCTTTTACTAGATTTACGGGAATATTGTTCTAAACCAACTCTAGGTGCGCCAAAAGTATATAAATTCACTCTTAATGAATATTCTTCTCTCAGCCAATCAGAACATAATGAAGCCAGAGCTCCTCCTAAGCTATGCCCAACACAATGAATACGGTTAGGTAAATTTTGGCATTGCTGTAAATATTGTTTTATGCTTGGTTTGATACTTGAAAATGAATTAATAAATCCAGCATGAGCGATAGAGCCATTTGGAGAGCCTTTAAGGCCGACATTTAGGTTGGTTACCCAATCATTGGCGTTTTGCGTCCCTCTAATGGAAATTACTAAATCTCCCTTATATTTTCCTTTCCCAATACCAATTACCGCAAATGCTTCAGATGTTCTCATTACACCAGGTACCACTTTTCTAAACAATGGTATACGATCTAATCCTGTGATGCCTCCAGTTCGGCCACTAAAAACATCTTGCTGCGAAAATGCAAAGTGTTTTTCAAAACCTCCTTCTCCCCTAAACGCTAGTCTCCCTTGTCCCTGGTATACTCCATACGGTATGTTCGCGATCTCTGATGCAAGTTTTGGTGTTAAAGACGGCATTATGTATCCTCCGTAAACTCTGTTTTATATAAAAATCCATTTAAATTGCAGTTGCTAATAACCATTAGATCTCGAGCACTTTCTAGATTGATATTTTTGAAAAAATATCGGAATTCTTTATTTTTAAGCTCACAGTAAAGGTTATTTAAGTTATCTTTTATAAATATAGGCGGTGAAACGTAGCTTAACTGAGACTCCCAAATGTACTTCTTTTCTTCATTTATATAGGTATATATTCCGATATATGAATATGTTTGATTCAAAGCTGATTCTTTAAACCGTTGAGAATGTATGACTGGCTTAAAGTGAAATTCACCTAACTCATTAGTAATTGAACTCCTTTTGTAAGCATTCTTTAAAAAATTAGCTTCTAAGTAAACGGTTAAATTTTTTAGAGGTCTTTGATCAAGAACTAAAGTACCTTTTATCTCTGGGCTTAATGTATATTTAAATTTCTTAAAAAAATCGAACATACTTTCGTTGAAACCTAATGCAAGTATTGGAAATGAGAATATGAATAAAAAAAGACTATTTTTAAACATGAAATTATGATGTATGTATCTTAGTACCAACTTAATTATCAGACTACTATCTATCGCGATTTGGTTTTGAACTTTAATTTGATAATGGAATTTGTATCTCTATATGATGAAAATGTCCCTTATATCATTTTCAAAGTGATAAACATAGGCGAGTTATCTTAACCCTCTAGATGAACTAATATAGAATCTAACTACTGACCTATTAGTAATTGAAACAACCTTCGGGGGGACGAGAATTTTATCTAAACCTTTTTGATTTCGGGTTAATTGGAAATAAAAAACCACCTTAGAGTAAGGTGGTTTTTGCTTAGACAGGATAATTTAACTTGGAAGTATTTAAGCTTCCGCGCGCTTCAGATGCACTTCCTCTTCGGCAACGCCTGCCATTGGGTCGTTGAAGCGAGCTTCATCCAATGCACCTTCTGATTTCGCAACGATGACGGTTACTGCACTGTCACCAGTGATGTTTACCGCGGTACGAATCATATCAAGAAGACGGTCAACACCCATGATGAGCGCGATACCTTCAAGTGGCAGACCAACTTGGTTCAATACCATAGCAAGCATTACTAGGCCAACACCAGGGACACCCGCAGTACCGATAGATGCAAGTGTTGCGGTCATGATAACCATCATGTAATCGCCCATAGTTAAATCAATATTGAAAGCTTGAGCAATAAACGCAGTTGCTACGCCCTGCATGATCGCCGTACCGTCCATGTTCACAGTTGCACCTAGAGGAACAGTGAACGATGATACACGGTTCTCAACACCCATGCGGTGCTTTGCTGTTTCCATTGTCACTGGAATCGTCGCGTTCGATGATGCTGTAGAAAAAGCAAACATGATCGCGTCTTCCATCTTGCGTAGGAACGTAATTGGGTTTAGACCAGTGAAACCTTTTAACATCAAGCTGTAAGTGACTAGACCGTGTAGGACAAGCGTACCAGCCAGTACTAAGAAGTACTCTGCCAGATTGACGATCGCGCCCAGACCAAGACCAGTGAATAGCTTCGCCATTAAGAAGAACACCCCATAAGGCGCCAAGTTCATCAAAATCGCGACCAGCTTCATGATCACTTCATTCAGATCAGAGAAGAATGCTGCGATGCGTTCGCCTGGTTTACCCGCTGCACTGATCGCGATACCGAATAGCACGGCGAACACGATAACTTGCAGAGTTTTACCTTCTGCCATTGCGCTGATTGGGTTGGTCGGGAACATATCGATGATCACCTGACCTAAAGATGGCGCTTCGGCTGATTTGAATGAACTTGCTGCCGTTAGATCTGCCCCTGCCCCTGGCTGGAATAGAGTACCCATAGTTAGAGCAAGCGTAATCGCGATAGCCGTTGTCGTAACGTAGAAAGCGAGGGTTTTACCGCCCATGCGACCCAGTGTAGAGAGGTCTTTGAGAGAGCTAGTACCACAAACTAACGAAACAAATACTAGCGGTACAACAAGCATTTTTAAGCTGGCAACGAAGATCTGTCCACCAACTTCGAATAATCCATTAACAATGTATGCGTCGACAAATCCGTTGTCGGCAAAAAGTGTGCGAATTGCAAATCCTGTCAAGATACCCGCAACCATACCTAAAATTACGCGGCTGGTAAGCGACATCGGTTTCTTGGTATTCATGAGAACACTCCTTATAGTTATGCACCTTGAGTTCACTTCAAAGCGGCGAGCAGATTAGCAGCGGAGTGAGAAAATACGAAAGAATAATCCTCTAAATGGTTAATAGATGTGAACTTTATCACTAATAAAAATGGGATTTTAACCAAATATTAACGAATTGGCCGGATGAAAAGTTTGTATTTTAACACTTTTATCGAATATACAACCGATAACAAAGAGGATTTACAATAAATTTTAATAAGAGATAGAGTGCATACTCTCTTTGAGTGGATGCATTTCTGCATAACTATTTAAGTTATATTCAGGCTAGCGGTCGCTTCTTTAGGGATAATTTAGTATTGAGTGTTCATCAGAGCCAACGAACCCTTTATGCTTTCATATTTGTCAATTCAATGATGGTTGGCAAGTGTAGTTAGTTGGAGGTGATCCCAGCTCCAATAACTTTGACTGGTATTTTTAATCCCTCCAACCCAATAGCATTGTTTCGCTCGTATTAAGCCTTCCAAACACTGCTTGCCAGCCTCAGTGATACGGACGCTTTGTTCCCACCAGTGCCTTTCACGTGACTCAATCGTGATCAAAGGTGTTTGACACTGTGCTAGAGGGAGGAGTAACGCGTAAAACATCACGTCTCCTAGGTAAGGAAGAGGTTCTAGTTGTTGATATTGCTCAAACCAATCTTTGATGGGAATTGAACGATTTTGCGAGCTCAAGACCTTTAGTGCGAGGTGTTGTGTCAAGCTCAATCCAGTTTGTGAATTAGGTAACTCTTGCAAATGGCGTTTAAGCACGTTGAATATATTGGGCAAGCAATCCAGGTTATGCTGCTGAATTAAATTAACTATGGAAATAGGTGTTGGTGATGTAATAGCGTGCCAACACCGTTTAGCCTGACTGAATAATTTTGCTGTCACAGGTTTACGGTATCGCCAACAAGAACGAATAGCTTCTTCAGGCAACTGCCCAAAGCCGATGAATCGTTCAGTGCCCGGGAACTGGTTCAACTCAATGATCTCTATCACTTTATTCTCTACATTCTCTAACTGTGTTAGAGCACGAATTAGCATCAATTGATCATAACTGTCATGTTCGACCCAAAAGACGATTCGTTCAAATACATCACTTTGCAACAGATCGAGGTTTGATTGTTCCAATGTGACTATATCTTGAACCGAGTCTTCACGCTTCATCACAGGCAGCAGAGTCTCTACGACATATTGGGCACGAATGGCAAGGAAGTTCTGCGGTGTTGCTGGTATGGGGCCAATACAAAGCGGATCGATCAGGGCTAAAAATGTCCCTTCAAATCCACTGGTTTTAAGCTGTTGTTGTATATCGTGACCGCAACGAACGTGTAGCGTTTTTACTTTCGCATCTAGGGGCGGTTTTTGTTGTTTGATGGCTAGTTTGTGCGCTTCTAGCTCTTCGACATGAGCTTTTAGTTTACTCCAACTGGATAAGCCAAGTTCTCTTGCGAGTGCATGTTGAACGTCAGCCAATTGAATTGTATTGGGAGCCAAAGATTCTGGTTTGGAGTGAAATCGCTTAACTAACTCCAACGTAGCGTCATCGTATAGGCGGATAGCTTTGAGCCTTTTTTTAGCAATGGATTTTTGCTGATTGATATTGATCGAGAAGCTATTTGTAGAGTTCATATTTCACCCTTCTTATGTCTTCCACACTCGCCTATATAGAAGCAAAAAAGAAGGTAAAAACAGATTGTGCCTGCTAAACCAAGCAGGTGAGGATATTGCCGTGAACCGAGTTCTTTCCGCGAGTGTTGGGTGCTTTAGGCATGAGCAGAGTGATAGTAGGTGGTCGCTATCCTTCGTGCAACCTTTTGTGAGAGTGTAGCGTCACAAAATGGCCGTTTCTCTATATTTAGGGAGAATCAATAGCCGATAACACTAGCGATTCAACTCAATACCACTGTTGCTAGACTCGAGTTTCTACACTTTTGAGTAAAGTACGATAAAGCGCTTGAGTCGCAGGACCACTTTTGGCTCCTTTGGGCAAAGTGAGGTGCAGCGCAACTTGATATTGATGGGAGTGTTCGATCTCCAATACGTTAATTTTATCGCTCTTGCGGGTTGCGACTAAGTGCGCTGGTAGCCGACAAAATCCAGCGCCTTGCTCTACGGCGTGAAAAGCGTGGTCGAAGTTATCGACGGTAATACGCTGACGTGCGCGTAACCAACCCACATCTCTTTTCGTTTTGTCTGAATCACCTAAGTCACGGATGACAATTTGGCTGGTGGTTGCAAAATCGTCGATGGAAACATGCGGCTTTTTAGCGAGTGGATGGTGTGCTGCGATTACAGGCAGCATGGTTGTTACGCCAAATGCTTCGGCAGGGTAGTTGGTTATCGGTAAGTTGATGATTGCGATGTCAGCGAGCTCATTTACGACCATTTCGGTTGTTTTGCTCAGTGACGTTTCGACCACTTGAACGGAGGTCGTGTTGTTGTCCTCCAAAAATTGACTGAGTGGTGCATAAAGCCAACAAGGGTCACAAAGATGATCTATTGCGACCGTGATTTGAGATTCCACCCCACTTTTTAACTGCTCGCTGATGACTTCTAGTTCCCGCGCTTGTTCAAGCATGGATTGTGCACGACGCAGTATGGTTTTGCCGTGCTCTGTCAAACCCGCTTTGCGCCCTCGTACTTCGATAAGTTGAATACCAAGTTGGTCTTCTAACTTCCTCACCGAGTAGATCAATGTGGTATGGCTCTTGTTGAGCAGTAAAGCTGCGGATTGAATGCTGCCTTCTTGATTAATCGCTTGTAGCGTTTGCCATTGTTCTAAGGTCGTTTTTAGTCTCATGAGTCAATTTTTTAGACAGTTAATGGCGAAATTATGAACTTTTCTGTCAGTTTTATAAAGGTAATAATCTTGTCATCGAAAACGAGTCAATAAGAAGAGGAGACTCAAGATGGCGAAATTATTACAAGTTGATTTTGAATTTCATGGTCCGTTTGGTGAAGAGATGTCGAATGCTTTGGTCGACTTAGCTAAGTCGATTAACCAAGAGTCGGGCATGATTTGGAAAATCTGGACGGAAAGCGAAAAAGACAAACTCGGTGGTGGTATCTATCTTTTTGAAGATGAAGCCACGGCGCAAGCGTATCTCGAAATGCATGCCGCACGCTTACGAAAAATGGGCGTAGTCGAAGTACGAGGTCAAATTTTCGATATCAATGTGCCGTTAACGACGCTCAATCAAGGGCCTATTAGAGGATAAGGAGATGATGACCAACCGCACTTTTCTAACCGTTCATGGTGTCGTATATACGGTATTCGCTTTTGCGTTGTTTTTTGTACCAACCATAATGTGGCCGATGTATGGAGTACAAATTAACGACCAGTACGCGCTGTTTTTATCGCAGCATACTTCGATCTTTTTAGGTGGAATCGCTGCGGTGAGTTTGATGTTACGTAATGTGGAATCAGGGCATACTGCGAAACAGCTGTTTAAAGCATTATTGATTACTAATGGCTTAGGGGCAGTGATTACTACCTATGCCGGCATTATCGGAGTATTTGTCGGTTTTGGTTGGAGTGACCCAATATTCTTTGTCTTGCTTAGTTTGATTACGTACAAGCAATTAAGAGTGCAATAGAAAAAGCCCTGCTGTTTCTAGCAGGGCTTTGTCATATTTGGTTTAATTAGCGATCTAAATTCAACTTATGATTCGCTTTTGTACGCGTAGTTATAGTAGCCGTATCCATAGCCGTATGAGTTAGATGCCTTTTTCTCAACTGCATTGAGAATCACACCTTTAACTTCAACGCCTGATTGCTCGAAGCGACCTTGCGCGACTTCAATCTCCTTCAAAGTCGTTTGATCAAAACGAGCGACCATCAGAGTTGTTCCTGCAAGCGCGCCAACAATGCTTGGGTCGGTAACTGCGAGTACAGGCGGTGTATCGATGATGACTAGATCGTATTGTGCAGACATCTCGTCAACAAAGCTCTTGAAGCGAGGGTGCATAAGAAGTTCTGACGGATTTGGTGGTACTTGGCCGCGAGTCACAACATCTAAATTATCAATGGATGTAGATTTAATGATGTTGCTAAGGGATGTCTTACCGCTCAAGTAATCAGAAAGACCGTTGTCCCAACGTAGACCGAAGCATTGCTGCAAATAACCTTTACGCATATCCGCATCAATAAGCAGCACTTTCTGACCGGTTTTCGCAGCTACGGCCGCAAAGTTGGTCGATACAAATGTTTTGCCGATAGATGGTGCAGGACCTGAAATCATAAGAACGTTATTCTTCGCTTCCATCATTGCAAAGTGCAAGCTAGTGCGAAGACTACGTAGAGCCTCAATGGAAAGATCAGCTGGGTTAGCTTCCGCTAGAAGGACTAGCTCATTGTTGCTGCCTTTGTTGCGCTTAAGCTTGTTTGCAAATTCCAGTTGTTGAATAGATTTTGGAACGCTTGCGTAAACTGGCATGCCAATCTGTTCAATTTGATCTGGTGTTTCCACACCACGGTGGAATGCTGCACGAATTAATACGAAAGCCACGCCTGCCATACCGCCAAGCAGTGTTGCTAGCACAACGATAAGCGCTTTTTTCGGCTTGATTGGCTTAGAGAAAGATTGAGCGTTATCTAAGATTCGAACGTTGCCAACTGTTCCGGCTTTAATAATGTTGAGCTCTTGAACCTTGTTCAATAGTTGGATGTAGATTTGTTGGTTTACTTCTACATCGCGTGTCATACGTAGAACTTCACGCTGTGTTTTCGGTAACTTTTGAACTTGTTTATTAAGACGTTCTTTCTCTTTTAGTAGTGTTTCACGTTTATCAAGTAGCGACTTATAAGCTGGGTGATCCTGTGTGAAGCGTTGGCTGATCTCACTTTCTTTGAATGTAAGCTCATTTAGCTGTGCTTCTAACTCAACCATTACTTTCAGCGTTGACTGAGCTTCAAGGCCTAAATCGATAGATTCATTTTCTTGACGGAACCGATTTAAAACGTCTTCAGAAGCGGTCAGTTTTGTTTTGATGTCTGGGAGGTGACCTTTCAAGAACTCGAGGCTTTGCTCTGCCTCTGCAGAATTTCTTTGAACGTTTTGTAAGAAGTAGTTTTGGCTAATGTCGTTCAAGATATCTTGAATCTTAGCGCGGTCTTCACCAGAGAAGCTTAAAGATATAATCCCGGTTTGCTTACCACGTTCGCTAATCGATAAGTTTTCTTGAAGTTTATTAATTGCATCTAATTTACTGATTTTGCTGACCGTGAATGAGTCACCAGTTTGAGCCACAAGTTCAGTCGCCAAAAACTGGTATCCATTCTTCTCAAGCAGTTCACCAACTTTACCTTCTAGAATGACGTTATTGTCATCTTCTAAGAGCCTGAACGTCTGTTTTTCAGAATCAATAACTTCAAGAGTTAAAGGAACGCCAACTGCGTAAGAAGGAGCATTAAATCGTGAAACGCTCAGACTGATTTGCTCACCTTGTAGTCGAGCTAGGCCTTTACCAATAATTGGCATGTAGTTTGGAGAAACGACAGTCGTTAAGTTGAACTTATCAACAGTACCGCCCAAGATCATACGAGATTTGATGATCTCTATTTCTGTTGTCGCTGATGATTCTGCTGAAAACAGCTCTCCCATATCACCAACCATCGCTGAAATACCACCTGAACTCTTACTTTCGATTTGGATAAGAGCGTCAGCTTTATAGATAGGTGTTGATAGAATGGCAACGCCGACGCCTATAATTGAAAATAGGACTACGGTACATAGAATGAGCCATTTGGCATCGAGAATGATCCCAAATAACTTTCCCAAATCGATCTCATCGTCGGCTTGACGTGATTGCTTAATAGTTTGTGTTGTCATTACTTTAACTTCTTAAATACCTTGCCATTGGCGTTTATTTAGCCTTGCGGCTTATAGTTTTTGAGACCACGCTTTTGCTGCTTTTTCTATAAGCGTATATGCATGTTCGAAAGCTTCTCTACTTTGTCTGTATGGATCAGGGATGCTTTTTTCATTTATCCACTGTCCAAACAGCATCGTTTTACCTCGTGCCTCAGGAGCGATTTTGGTTAAGGCTTCTAAATGACCTTTTTCCATAACCAATATCAGATCGTATTGAGCGCAAAGCTCAGGTGTTAATTGTCGTGCTTCGTGTCCATCTAAGCTTACGCCATGTTCGTTCGCGATAGTGGTTGCCATCTCGTCAGCAGCTTTTCCCGTTAGATGGCTCTTATCTACTGCGATTCCTGCTGATGCGACATGTTTGTTTGGTAGTAAAGACTGCAAAAGCCGCTCTCCTGTTGGAGAGCGGCAAATATTACCGACACAGACGACAAGAATATTAGAAAACAAATGCTTACCCTACTTTAAGTTGTATGCTTATGATCTCAACTGAATTGCTGGCTTCTTTATATTGCGCAATTGAGCTGAGTAGCTATCGATTACGTGCCGCAAGAGATAATTTTCTTGCGGCACGTTGTTTTACGGCCAAGTGCGTACTCGTAGTACACCTTCGGTTAGTTCATTAAAGCCGGAAATGGTTGGAACGAGCTGAGCAATCACACGATTCCAACGACTAACAGGTGCTGCCGTCACATAGACTATGTCGTAAGGGTTGAGATCAAACTCAGTACCAATCACCAAAGCAGAAGCGTCAGAAACATCTAGCTGATAAATGTCCGCCATTTTAGCTTCTTCTTTTGAACGTCTGATGACAAACACACCGGTAGCATCTGCGGAGATTTCACTGATACCACCAACGCTGCTAAGAGCCTCAGTAAGGCTCATGCCGCTACGATCAATTTTGAGTAATTTCGGATCGTTAACCTCGCCCATAACAAATACTTTTTGCGCATCGTTTCGAGGAATATGAACAATATCGCCAGGCTTTAGAAGGCGGTTTTGAGTTAAATCGCCTTGTTGCATCAGAGCATACAAAGAGACGTTTTCAACAACGCCATTGCGTGTCAGTGTCGCATTACGCCAATCAGCCTCGGCAGCCAGTCCGCCAGCTCTATTCACAGCATCTAGAAGTGTAAGGGGGATGTTTGTAATTGGTTGTTGTCCTGGCTTGTTAACTTCGCCAGTTACATAAGTCTTTTTAGAGCGAAATGCCGCAACGCTTACATCGACCTGTGGGCTCTCAATGTATTTTGCAAGGCGGCTTGCAATGTCTGCACGAATCTGACGTACGTTTTTGCCTTCAACATGTACGACACCTATGTAAGGGTAGAAGATCGTGCCATCCGAATGCACCCAGTTACCCGCTTCGGCTGAGCTTCGGTATGAGCCCGCTGGGATCGTTAGCTCTGGGTGATCCCAAATAGTGATATTTAGGATATCGCCAGGTCCTACTTCGTATTCATATTTTGCGATTTCAATATCTAACTCTGGGTTTGGTTTTGAAAAAGGGTCCACTGAATTTAAAGACGTTACGCGCTCCAAAGTTAAGGGATAAACGGTAACCTGAGACTCTATATCACTCGATTCAGTGCTCATGACTGTTTTGTCACTGACCGAAAGGTGGCTACCAGGCAAAGTACACCCTGTAAGAAGGATAGGAAGTACTGATATCCCCAAAAATTTATTAAATGTGTTCATTGGTTTATAACTACCGAAAGAAAGTTTGCCGACTGAAATTGATTCATTCTAATTGAACTGCATTTCATCAATATTGATGATTTACTGCAGTTTTAAGCCTTTAGAAAGCGAGTCCATTCAGAATTATTTGTGTAATAAACACTCCAAATGGCTGCTAGCGACTTAGAGCTCTTAGTTTCATTAATGAAGGTGTGAAAATCCGACCCACAAAAAATAGTCAACTATTATCCATCTGGTTGCAATAAAGGCAACAAGTTACTTGAAAAAATACTGACGAATACATGACAAAATTGTGTCTATTTAACGTTATTGAGATGAATGCATGATTTTGCACAAGCAAACAGGCAAGAATGTGAAAAAACTCATGCCAAAGTTGTATGCATCCTATTTACACTATATGCAACTGCCGTTATGCTTCCTGTTGCGGTCGGATATAACAACAAATATTGGAGCTAATTTTGAAAATCAAACTTTTAACGGCAAGTGTGGCAGCAGTCCTACTAGCAGGTTGTGGTAGTGACAGCGACCCTGAGGTAAAAAGATACTCAGTTCAGGCTTATGACCCAGCTGTTATCGGCATGAAAGTTCAAGCAGTATGTGGTGGTGAGACATACGACGCGATTGAAAATACAACAAACTATGAAGGTATGGTTGGTAAAGCGCGTTTTGAAAATATCAACGTTGTAAATGCGCCAGGTGATTGTGCTTTCGTATTAACGCACACAGAAGATAGTAAAGACGCGTCAAATGGCAAACCTATTACATCTGACTACAAAATCCCTCAAGGCCTAGCCCAGGCG
Organism: Vibrio sp. 2CM40D; assembly: GCF_023161825.1. NCBI lineage: Bacteria > Pseudomonadati > Pseudomonadota > Gammaproteobacteria > Vibrionales > Vibrionaceae > Vibrio > Vibrio sp. 2CM40D. The sequence goes on along the minus strand of NZ_JALNTL010000002.1, from coordinate 424,990 downwards.
GATTCATTGGTAACAGGCTCTCCATTTACGACTTTGGTTGCTAACTCTTTAAAAGATGGTGAAGTATACTCTTCTGATATCGCTGAAAAAGTATTCGAGAATTTGGGTATCGATATCAATGCAAGTGGTAAAACAGTTGACGAAATCCTTCGTGATACAGAATCTGTAGTAGCAGGACTTGGCAGTGAGGGTGGTAACAGCGCACTTGCTACTCAGCTAGTTGCAACAGCAAACGTTGTATCAGACATCATCAAAGCGAACCCAACAGCTTCGCCTGAAGCTGTAGCTGTTGCTGCAAAAGCAATAACAGAAGATGTAATCGCGGCGAACCCAAATTATCCTGAGAATGATTCAGGTGACGTTATCTACGTAACGATTCCAGCTGAAGATACTCAGAAAGTTGTTGCTGATGTAAAAGAGGCTATCGATAACGACATTCCATTAGAAGATATCGAACCTGACGTACCACAAATTCCAGATGCGGAAGTCGGTGAGCCAATTGAACCTGAAGATCCACCGGGTCCAGGCACTGGCGCGACAGGCGGTAACTAAGCAAGTTTTTGCTGATAAATTCTAAAGGCCTCTTCAGAGGCCTTTTTTGATCCTATCGTGTTGTGGTCATCACCTTTTAGTGAGTCCTTTACTGTTTAAGTAAGGCAGGATATGCGGACGTGATTCCCCAGCCAGTTTACTGGTGACTTCTTGTGACCAAGTACTCTGTTTTTGATTGCTCGAACGGTTTGCATAGTAGTTTTGCATAGTTTGGTCATACGTCTGAATATCATCCAAGTTTAGGTCTTGATACTGATTTTCATGCACCACGACATGCTTAGGTAGGCGAGGTTTTACTTCAGGGGCTTGATCTGGATGACCAAGACACATACCAAATAAAATGGCGGTATTTTTAGGTAAACCTAATAATTCGTCTACTTTTTGGGCATTGTTTCGTAAACCACCAATATACACACCTCCTAGTCCCATCGACTCCGCCGCAAGCAAGCAATTTTGTGCCATGATGCCCGAGTCTACAGCGCCTATTAGCGTTAACTCGGTAAAGTCAGCTTGAACATCTGGGTTGATACTGGCATGGCGCTGGTAATCAATACAAAACACCAAAAACTCAGCCGCGCTTTCAACGTACCCTTGATTTCCGGCATATTGAGCTAATAGCGTGCGTTTTTCTTTGTCGGTCACGCGGATAATTGAAACGACTTGCAACATGCTTGATGAGGATGCCGCAAGGCCGGCTTGAAGAATGGCATCTAATTGTTCACTCTCAATCGGTTGTGAGGTGAATTTTCGAATTGAGCGGTGATTGAGAATTGTTTGAATCGTGCTGTTCATGGTGACTTAACATCCCCTGTTACGTTAAAGGCTGAAGACTCACCTTAGCGACATTTGATGAGTCGGTAAACTATCTCAAAAGAAAAACAATGCTTGGTGCATAAGTGTGAAGACGAATAGAGAATACACCACTCGTTCTGTTTGAGAGCGTATATACTGTTTTTAGAATCAATAATTTAAATGCAGTGGAAAATATGAAAGAACTCATTGTTCATACAGTTACGGTGTTTATGGGCTTCTTTGCCATCATGAACCCTATCGCCAATATTCCCATCTTTTTGAGTTTAACTGCTGATGAAGATAAAGAAACCATCCGTTCCATTGCGCTCCGCTCGGTTTTTATTGCATTTATTATCATCGCGATATTTTCTATTGCCGGTAAGTTAATTTTTGATTTGTTTGGTATCACGCTTTATGCATTGCGAATAACAGGCGGTATTTTGGTGTTTTTGATAGGTTTTAACATGCTTCAAGGTGATTCGACGCATCAAAAAACCAAAGAGAAGGCGTATTCACCAGCTCAGCAACGGGCGGCATTGAGTATTGCAGTGTCTCCACTGGCGATGCCAATATTAGCTGGGCCTGGAACGATTGCTACCGCGATGAACTTTGCGACAGCGGGTGGTTTCGATCAAACCATTATTACTATCGTTTCTTTCGCTGTCCTTTGTGTGATCACCTATGTACTGTTTTTGTTTGGAGACAAATTGGTCAAAGCGGTTGGACCAAGTGCTCTAAATGTTGTGACTAAAATGATGGGCTTAATTCTAGCGGTTATTGGTACTCAAATGTTCATTGATGGCGCGGGCGAAGCCTATAAAACGGTTTTCTCCTAGATTTCTCTTAGACCTTGCCACCTTGGTTAAGCCCGCAATTACATTTCTAACGGGTACGGATTTTTTGAACTTTAGTTTTCATTTTCTAAGAGAGAAATAAATAGACTTCACCTATTTCAATAATAAGAATATTCAATTGTTGTGATTGCACGAATTTCATTACTCTTTTGGCAAGGAGAATGGGGGAAATATGGCAACAAAAGCAATTGTAGTAGAAGGTGGCGCGATGCGAGGCGTCTTCGCAAGCGGAGTGTTAGATGCGTTTTTAGAGCAGAGTTATAAACCGTTTGATTTTGCAATCGGTGTATCTGCTGGTGCATCAAATTTGATTGGGTATTTGACCGACTACCCGCATCGCAGTATTAACGTCATTACTAAGCTGGCCACAAGTAAACGCTTTTTTGACCCGACTCGCTTCGTTAAAGGTGGGGATCTCATCGATGTGAAGTGGTTGTTTGAAGAATCTAATCGCTTGTATCCCGTCGATGAAAATAAACTGTTTAATGGCGTTCCTTTTCTCGCAGCGACAACAAATGTAGATACAGGGCAGGCAGATTACTATCGCGTGACACGTGATAATTTTCACCATGCGATTGAAGCGACAACAGCATTACCGATTGCCTACAAGCATACCCCTTGTTTTTCTGGTGGTTGTTATACCGATGGTGGGGTCGCTGATTCTATCCCAGTGCGTGAGGCTTATCGTCGAGGGGCTCGCGACATAACCGTAGTACTCTCTCACCCACTGAATTATGCCAAAAAGCCAGTTAAGACCACATGGCTGATGAAGAAACTGTTTGCGGAGCACCCCAAAATGGCGGATGCGATGTTAAGACGTGCAGATAACTATAATCAATCATTAGAGTTTATTCGTAACCCTCCACCAGGAACACATGTTAGGGTGATTGCCCCACCAGATAATTTTCATGTTCAGCGCTTATCAATGCGACAATCCGTTTTACTAGAAGGGTATGAAATGGGGCTGATTGAGGGGCGAGCGCATCTCACTAGTTTATCTGGTGTTCATGGTTTAGACCGGGAAAATTGTCATTTTTGCGTTTGATTATAAAAGAGCCTCATAGTGAGGCTCTTTTTACTTAACGTTCGAAGGGTGATTTAGTTGACTTTATCCCAAGCCATCTCCCAGTGTGAACCTATTCCAGGCTCGTAATGGTTTGCGCTTTCTTTCCACTGCATACAGTAACCAGAGTATGGGAAAGGTTTACATTGATAAATGCCCCCGTCGCTGGCAAGCACTTTTGTGCCCGCCGTGTAGCTAGATAGTCCTTCAGGGAAGACAAAATCGTACTCATCAGATGGTGGTGGAGTAACTGACTCTTCTTTTAAGTGAAAGTCGAGTGTTTGCTGATCCACCAAGTTGCCATCTTTATCCTTAATACGTGTTACGAGCATATGGTGACCCGGCTCCGATTTACTTAAAGCGAGCGATATCGCCTCTACCGAGCCGTCTTTCATTTCGTTTGCCCAACTTGCAAGTGGTTCGCGATGGTGATTGTAAACGGTGAGTTCTGCATTTAAATCGCCTTCAGCAGTTAGTGTCAGATCCAACGTTGTCGGTGTTGACTCAATGATATACTCGTCTGCTAAGCCATCTACTGTGAGTGAGTATTCTGGGACAGGAGTTTCAATGTTATAGCCGATCTCTACTCGCTCAAGGCCGCTATTTGCTTGCAGATACACCGGATTAGTACCATAAACAGGAGTGAATTTATCCTCTGCATACTGCCCGGCTTGCAGTTTTGCTTGTTCTTGGTTTAGCTTAGTCGCGAGTGCGTAAGACCAGTTTTTCGCTTGGCCCATTGCTGCATCGGTAATTTCTAGTTCAGTTCTATACGCCAAGTTTTCACCTGCTTGATCAAATACGCGTGTATAAACCGAATCCCCAATATTTAAATCCATTGTAGGAATAATTTGACCGCCTTGCTTCCAATCTGGAATAACGGGACTGTCACCATCAAATTTCACATCGATCACGTTATAAAATGAGGCTGCAGTGTCGCCAACATCCCATACTGCCAGGATGACATGGTATCCCTCGCGAGTAGGCACATTACATTGATGGCTTACCTGTTTCGGGGGTTGAACCATATTGCCGTCGACGACACAGAAAGGAGTTAGATCAAAAGAGTCTCGTGATAGTGAAGCGTTTGGGTTCCAATCAGGCTTGGTGATGTAATATTTCCAGTCGCGCGTCACGTGGTTAGCGGTAAATGTCCATTCAAAAGTTTGTGTACCTGCTTGAATAGTGCGTTTTACCCAACGGTCGGCAGTTTGCTCATCAAGGGCAGCTGCTAAAGCGGTTTCGGCACTCGCTATTTTACCATCGCGAGGCCCTGTTTCGGGAAAGCCATCAGGGCCTTCAACGCTTTGCGGTTCATATTGAATCGCACCGCAGTTATTATTTTTTTCGTTAGTATCTGGCGTTGGATACTTACATAGTGCCGAGCGACTTGCAGCGACACCACCATTGGTTTCTGATACATAACCGTGAGCCGCAGCACCTGAGCTAATGCTTGCAAGTGCTAACGCGAGTACGGATTTGGTTGGAAATGATTTCATCACATGTCCTCTGTTATGGCTGACAAACTAGTGTCACACCCCGGCGCATGCTGAGCATAAAGCAACGCTACAGAAATTGGACTTCTGTAACACTGCGTCATGGTAACCCCGCTATCATGAGCATTCTTTTAGATTTTTAAATGCTGACAGACCGGAAGCTTTGCGTCCCACCCTTTCGAATGGTTTGCCGAAATGTGATTGAGCAGCCAAAATTTAGCTTAAGAATTTACATGTGGAAAAGTAAACGTCACTGACATGGAATCCTGTTCTCAAATTGAAAGATAACGATATCTTAACCTCGTCAATATTGTGCAGTGTTGTCTTGCAAGATATTGATTTTAATTTTGTTTTTATCTTTTTTATAGTCATCGTGAATGAGTGGGGGTTTGTTGGGGATAAGTGGAGAGGAATCGTGCTAAGGGTGGAAGAAGTTCTGTCTAAAGGGCGGAGTGTACCGCCCTTTGAATGGTGTTATTTCGGCATGATGACAGTATCAATCACGTGAATGACACCGTTTTTAGCTTTCACATCGGTTGCAATGACATTTGCATCGTTAACCATGACTTTATCGCCCATGGTTTTAATCATCACATCTTGCCCCTGAACCGTAGTCGCTTTGTCTAGCTTAACAACATCGGCAGCCATCACTTTCCCTGGGACGACGTGATAAGTCAAAACAGATACTAACTTGTCTTTGTTTTCCGGCATTAAGAGCATGTCGACTGTGCCGTCTGGCAGTTTTGCAAAAGCGTCATCCGTTGGTGCAAAAACAGTAAATGGGCCTTCCCCTTTGAGAGTGTCAACCAAGCCCGCTGCTTTTACCGCAGCAACAAGCGTATTGAAAGAGCCGTTTTCAGCGGCAACGTCGACAATATCGGCTTTCATCATGCCATGCTCATGAGCCTTGACGGGAAGCATAAAAGATAACGTCGCCATCAGTGTCGCCGCGATAACTAAGATACGTTTGAACATAATGTGTTCCTTACTAGTTGAGGGTACAACGGGTTCCCTGGAGTGTGTTTGCATTTGTACGCATTGTGATTGAGAGATGATCATCGCGTCCTACTTTCTTTTGAGGGTCTAACATGTCGCGCAAGAATTCGTCTGCCTTCTTGTTTCACATCGGCTCGTTTCCGCCACGTCCATAAGCGCTCTCTTGCTGCCTTAGCTGCGTTGTCTGGTGTGATAATAGGTGCAAGGTAACGGCTATCTGGCTGCAACTGATACATGACAGCTTCCATCTGGGTCATTGTCCAAGGCTCGAATAAAAGAGGGGGAGGAACCATTTGCAATTCAGGTACCCACTTGTAGATGAACGTGCCGTCAGGATCATGTTCTTGGGCTTGCTTGATCGGATTATAAATACGGATTGTGTTAGTCCCGGTTACTCCTGCTTGCATTTGGAATTGTGGGTAATGAATTCCGGGCTCAAAGTCGAGAAACAGTTGCGCTAAATGCGTTACACCTACTCGCCAATTCATGTTCATGTGGTGAGTAAGAAAGCTAACCAGCATGGCACGCATGCGAAAGTTAATGTAACCAGTGTGGTGCAAACAGCGCATGCAGGCATCAATCAAAGGTACGCCAGTATGCCCGGATTTCCATGCTGCTAACTTTTCTTCATCGAAAGTACTACTTTGTTTAATCAATGGTTCGTAAGCCCGATTAACGCAGTAAAACTCCATGTCGTATTCCGATTCGAATTTTTGGATGAAGTGACAGTGCCAATGAAGCCGTGAAGACAATGCAATTAAGCTGCGACGAAACCCAGCGACTTGCCAGTGTTTCAAAAGGTATTGATAAACTTCACGCAAGGATATGTTACCCCAAGCGAGATATGGAGAAAGTCGAGTACAGGCTGTGCGTGAGGCTGTGGGACTAGAAATGCTTCGATAGTAATCACGACCTCGACGATGGAAAAAGTCCTCTAGTGTTTTCCAAGCGAGCCGGCTTCCTCCCGTTTGCATTCCTTTGCATTTTGATAGCCAGGATGATGGTGGCGAAAACGAACAGCCGAGAGCTTCTGCATCCAATGAATGCAATAAGTCGGTTTGGAGCTCAATAGGGCTTATTGAGGCTCTCATGACAGAGTCCCAATGTTTGTCCCAACCTTGCCGGTTTTTTGCACCTCTGATAACAGCACCGTGTTCGAACTCAAACCAGTCGATGTTCTGCTCATACAGCCAAGCGGCAACTTGTTTGTCGCGCTCAAAGGTGCAGTTGAGTCCTATTTCTTGGTGAGAAAAAACAGCGTTGATTTGATATTGCGCTTGAATTGATTGGAAACATGCTAAGGCATCGTCAAACAGCACCGTGATTCGATGCCCATACGCTTTGAGCGTTTCATCCATGTCTTGCAGTGATTGCCAAACAAATCGCCAGTGGCGCTCAGAATAGTGTGGGTTGTTCAATAGCAATGGTTCAACAATATACAAAAGCACAGTTGGGTGCTTTGTTGATAATGCTTGAGTTAGTGGTTGATGGTCAGTCAGCCTTAAATCTCGCTTTAACCACACGACATTGATTGTTTGCATCGGAATCCTCTTTGTTTCCGATGTTGTACGCAAGTAAACCGAAGAAATCTCATCCAATGATCGGTTTTATTCTACAAAACGTAGAGGTAACTTTCAGGGAGGTGACACATGGCAATACCATTGAGTAAGTTACAAAAATACTTCTATGTAGACAAATTGGTCATTCATTCGCTTGATCTCGCATTGTACCAGGCATCTGTCGTGATTGATGGAGAAGCGCAATTTATCACTGATGACAACGGTATCTTTTTGAGGGCTCATTCCCTGATCGAGATGCAAAAGAAGTGCAGGAATATCAAAGCAAATAAGCAGGTTCTAGTGCATCAAAGTGCTTATGATGAAATGGTGGGGCTACCCGAAGGCAAAAGAGACAATCAACTAGAGGTATTGGTGAGGGATACAAAATTGTATTGAAAGAGTATTGGTGCGTAGTAAAAGCGAGCCACCTTACGGCAGCTCGCTAAATATAAGGAGAGTTGGGCTTAGTCTTGTTTACGCTGCGCTTCTTTTTGCGCGTACTTAGCGGCACGTCGGGCTTCTCTTTGCTTGGCACTTTCACCACCAACATGCTGCTCGCCTCGCTGCTCTGCAAGAACAACTTGTTTTTCACGCTCGCGGAATCGAGCAATTTGTTCTTCTGAGTGTGTGCCGTGACATTTTGGACAGCTCACGCCTTGCTCGAACAATTCTGACTGTTTGTCTTCTTCAGTGATCGGTAGACGACAAGCGTTACATAAATCGTAATCTGCTTTTTCTAGCTGGTGGTTCACTGCAACACGCCCGTCAAATACGTAACAATCGCCTTCCCACATGCTCTCTTCTTGAGGAACTTCTTCAAGATATTTAAGGATGCCGCCTTCTAGGTGGTAGACCTCATCAAAGCCCTGTTCTTTCATGTAAGCCGTTGATTTTTCGCAGCGGATACCACCGGTACAGAACATCGCAACTTTCTTGTGTTTTGCCGGGTCCATGTTTTCTTTTACATAGTCTGGGAATTCACGAAAGGTTTCAGTATTTGGGTTTACAGCGCCTTTGAATGTCCCGATCTCGATTTCGTAATCATTACGTGTATCGACAACAAACACTTCAGGATCAGCAATAAGATCGTTCCACTCTTGAGGTTTCACGTAAGTACCCACTACGTGGCGAGGGTCTATACCTTCAACACCTAATGTTACGATCTCTTTTTTCAGTTTCACTTTGGTGCGATTGAATGGCTGGGTCTCAGAATACGACTCTTTGTATACGGTGCCAGTCAAACGAGGTTCGTTGTTTAGCCACTCCAGTAGCGTATCAATACCTGCACGATCAGATGCAACAGTACCGTTGATACCTTCACTTGCCAGTAGTAATGTTCCGCGAATATGGTGTTTTTCCATCAACGCAAGTAATGGCTCGCGTAGCTCTTGATAGTTATTCAGCTCAACAAACTTGTACAGCGCACAAACTACATACTGACTCATGAGGTTTCCTTTAAAAATACAGGTGGTCAACGACCTTAAAATTTTAGCGGCACGAAGTATACCTGACTAAACTAGTCGGAAATACGGACAAATTATACGGATATTATGAGTAGGCGGGGCCTGGCGGTCTTTGATAGGGGGAGCCTGTCCGCAGGTGAAGCCGCTATGTGTTCAAATTATAAGCATTAATTATAGTGGGTTAGGTAGGTTGGAGCCGATACTTTTGGTTTAAATTTATGCTGTTATTCTCTTTTAGGCCCTTCAAAAAAGTTAGGCGCAAGAAGCACCAAGTAATCACCGGAGTCATTGACAAGGAAAGGACATGTCGCAGTTTTATACATGAGGTTGTGAGGGATAAAGGTTTAGGGACAAAGAGTGAATGACTGATCGCCATTGTTCATAAACCGCTATAAAACGCCTTTTCACCACATACTGAAAAGGCGTTTTTCTAACGTCTGCCGTGCTTATTTCAACGTAGCTGCGGTCTGTTTGCCCATGGCTATGAGCCTATCGAGAATACGTTCTCCGTCGGCACGTAAACCGTTGTGCTCGTACTCATTGGTGATCCACGCTTTTGAATTTGGTATTAACGCGAGCGTCTCTCGACTGATATCCATTTCAACAAACATATCATCGGCGTAAACGGCGCAACTGACAGGCACTTTGTTTTGAGCCAATTGTGTTTGATCGTACAGCGCAGCCCAATCTTCTTTCGCTGCCAATATTTCTGCGGTGTCTTTTAGTGGCTTGAGGTTAACGTATTGGTCGAACATCCATGGGAAGACCATTTCCCCCGTAAAGTAAAATGGCTTGCCAGATTCATAATTAAACTCTGATCGGGTTTGGCGAACGCGGTGCGCACTCCAATTCGACGCGAAGCTTTGACAGTAAATCGATTCATGCAAAATGGCGTAGATCGGGTTGGTTTGGAAGTTTTGCTGCGCCAACATATCGTTTAAGAACTCATAACGAAGTTGTGGTTTGCCGTTCACTTCAATCAACGCGCTTTCTAGCCAATAGTAAGTTGGTAAGAAAGTATCACTCACACCAAAGTTGATGCCGATTTGTTGAAATTGTTCCACCGTGAAGCGTTGACCATTTGGTAGGTACTCTTCATTTTCTAGCAAGTGATTCGCAATGTTTTGGCAAAGTTGCTGTGCATTGGGAAATTGTTGGAAGAATGCTTGGTTTTTCTCCATGGTGCGTTTGAAGGTGGCTTCATACACATCGTCGGCATGACGCGAGACTGATGGCACGCCACCCGTGATGTAGCTTTGCAGCAAGCTGTCTGGGAACAAAGACAAATAGGTGAGGGAACAAAAACCACCAAAGCTTTGACCTAAGATCGCCCATTTTTCGACGCCAAATTGCTCACGAATGTATTCCGCGTCGCGCACGATGTTATCCGCTCGGAAGTGGTTCAAGTAGTCTGCTTGTTGCTCTGGCGTGAGGTGAGCAAGCGTCTGGTGATTAATTACGCTGCTGTTGCCCGTACCGCGCTGGTCGAGAAGCAAAACTCGGTACTCTTGCAGGGCGCGTTTTACCCAGCCATTATTGCCGTTTTGACGTGGAGAGGGAAAGCCAGGCCCGCCCTGAAAGTAAACCAACCAAGGTTTGGTCGATTCTTCATCGCCAACTAGGCAAACCGAACGGGCGAAGACTCTAATGGTGCCTTTGCTTGCGTCTTGGTAATCCAGAGGAACGGTAAAACTGTGGGGAGTGTAATGCAATCCTGCGTCGATAAATGATTGAGCGTTCATTGTTATCTTTATTTCCTTATTGAGGGGTAGCGCTACTTTACTGCGAATGGCGCGAAGAACCAACGCTATTTCCCAATTGCCTCTTCAGTTCTATACCTTGGTCAAATCAATGTAAGTTCAAGAAAATGAAACGATTAGCGACTGGTGCAACTGGTTGAGTGAGCTATGCTCAATAGAGTTGCGACAAAGTAAGAGCATGGAGGAAGTCGGATGAAAGTGTCACTGGCTCGATGGACAATTGTGACTTGTTTAATAAGCGTACCTACTTTTGCCGTTGTTACGCCCAACCCACCTCAGTTACAGGCAAAAGGCTACGTATTAATGGACTTTCAATCCGGTGCCATTATTGCCGAGTATAACGGGCGAGCAGGCCTTGCTCCGGCGAGTTTAACCAAGTTGATGACCGCTTATGTAGTTGGACAAGAAATCAAAGCGGGGCGTTTGAAATGGGATGATGTTGTCACCGTGAGCGAAAACGCGTGGTCGGCCAAGTTTCCCGGTTCTTCTAAAATGTTCATCAAACCGAAAGATGAAATTAGTGTTGCGAACTTAATGCGCGGCGTGATCATCCAATCAGGAAATGACGCGTGCGTTGCACTGGCTGAGCATGTTGCAGGCAGTGAACGCGGCTTTGTTGCCTTGATGAATGGTTGGGCGGAGAAATTAGGACTGCAAGACACCTATTTTGTGAACTCCCATGGTCTTGATAGTGATGGCATCCAAACCTCACCAACCGATATGGCAAGACTCATGCAGTCGATCATCAGCGATGTTCCCGATGTGTATGCGCTATACAGCGAGAAAGTCTTCAAGTGGAACGACATTACGCAGTACAACCGCAATAAGTTGTTGTGGGACAATTCCATTGATGTCGACGGGGGAAAAACCGGCTACACCAGCAATGCCGGATACAGCTTGGTGAGCTCGGCCAAAGAAGGAAGAATGCGCCTTATCTCGGTGGTGATGGGCACGCCAAGTAAACAGGCTCGGATCAGCCAATCGAAGAATCTACTCAGCTATGGTTTTCGTTTTTATGACACCAAGCAAGTTGCTAAGCAGGGCCAAGTTGAGTCTAAAGTTCGCGTTTGGAAGGGTAATGCCAATCAAGTTGAGGCGATCTTCGCTAAAGATGCCTATCTCACTCTGCCTCGTTCAATGACGGCTGGGCTTGATAAGAGTGTGGTGTTAAATGAACCGTTGATTGCGCCGATAGCGCAAGGGGATGAGATTGGTAAGGTCGTTTGGAAAAGCGATGACAGTACCGTGGCGAGTTATCCCTTGGTCAGCAGCCAAGCGGTAGAAGAGGGCTCGTGGTTCGGTCAGCTTTGGGACAGTCTGGTGCTGTGGGTGAAATCGTTCTTTAACTAGAATAAAAACGAGCAGAAGTGTCTTTCTGCATTCTTTTGTTGATGACCGCCCTGCTATAACGCTGGGCGGTGTCTTATTTAACGGTTTATTCCGACAAGGTGATGATTGGTAAATCGTCCCAAATCTTACTTTCATCCGATGCGCCACCGGAGAAGTTCCAAGGGCCTTTGTCTTGCTCTAGCGGACGGTAAGTTGCTGAAAGACCGTCTAAGTCCCAAGTCGTGACATAGAAGCGGATACCATCGAGCGAATCTGGGCGGCCTAGTGCATCGCTAGCAAAGTCCATCGAAATGGTGTTGTTGGCTTTGTCTACCGTGACCATTGGTGCTGGTGTCACCGCTTCACCCCATGTTGTCGCGTTTGCGCCTTGAGTGTTGTAAATCGAACTTTGCCAGCCGAAGACCACGGCATTGCGACTCCATGTTCCGCTTGGCATAGAAGCGTTGATCTTAGGCAGTTCCGTTAGGTTGGTTGCCGCTTCTTCCGGTAAATCAATGAAGATGGTGAAACCAACGTGGTCAAAGCCGTTTGGTGGCAACCAAGTATCGGTGATCTTGTCCATAGTGAAGGTCAAGCGCACGTTACTGCCAACGGTAAATACCTCAGCTTTGTTGATTGCGAGTTGGCTGTTATCTTTATCGAACGTTGGATCCGTTGGTAGCGAGTAGTTACCGTTAGGACCGCCCATGCCATCTTGCGCATCGCCTGCGTCATCAATGGTGTCGTCCGGCGTGTTTGACCAGCTTAGGTTGGAGACAAAATTCACGTCCTCGATGCCTGCTTTTTTCTCGGTGGAATAAATCGCGAAGCGGTGCTGTTGCTCGCCAATCGCAAAATGACGAGTCGACAGCGTGACACTAAACTGACCATCAGCACCTACAGTAATGGTTTGCGCTGTTTCCAAGTTACCATCGACGACGAGGTTCAACTTCTCGTTGGCGTTCGCACTACCCGCGATAACAATATCACCAGTGATGGTTTGTCCTTCCCAATCCTGCGCTAGTTGGATGTTGAGGTCTGGGGTATCTACAGATTGATTGCTGCTTGTTTTTGAGTAAATCACTGCTGACTTGGCTGGCAACTCAAGGGTTACGTGACCGTTTTCATCGGCGATTAACTGCTCTGGAGCGTCCGCCCAATTCGACATGATTTGTTGTTGGAAGACGGTGCCGCCCGCTTGCTCTACATCGAGTTGGTTCATCAACATTGGGGAGTTAGATGTGTTCATTACCACTAAGACTTCGTCGTTATCCAAAGTGCGGGTAAAGGCGAACACACCTGCACCAGCTTTATCGCTGCCAATGACTTTCATTTCGCCGCGTGTCATGACTTTGTTTTCGGTACGTAACTTAGCAAGCTCTTGGATGAACAAGTACATCTCGCTGTTTTGGTCGAATGAGTCTACGTAGTTGCCATCTTCACGGTACCCTCCGGCGAACATCGCATCACGCGCCGCTGACATCGCTTGCTCTGTACCTTGGTAAATCACAGGGATGCCCGGTACCGCCATCATTGTGATCAGAGCTTGCTTCATATCGTTGACACTGCCTTGCGATAGAAAACGTGGCATATCGTGGTTATCAATGAAGTTCGGTATGATGTATGGATTCGGGAACATCGCCATCATTTTTTCAAGACGGAAGCGTAGGTAATCGGTCGGTTGTCCTGCTGCAAACACGCGAGTCATGGTTGCTTGCAATGGGAAGTTCAACACCGAGGTTAACTGCTCCGGCGAGCCGCTTTCGCCGATGTAAGTCAGCATCTTCTCTTCGCCTTCGGTGTGGTAAGGCGTAGATGTTTCGAAGACTTCACCAAAAGTGAGGAAGTTGTCACGACCGGTATCAACCGCTTGCGTCATCACACCATCGTCGGCGTGTAGGAAGTCATTCCAGAAATCATGTTCAACAAACTTCACCGTATCGATACGGAATCCGTCGACGCCGACTTCGCGAATCCATTTTCGGTAGCTCTCTTTTAGATAAGCGCGTACTTCAGGATCGGACGTATTAAGGTCATCCAAATCAGAGAGCTGCCAGGTTTTTTCTTGTACTGGATCGTTGTGGTCGGTGATGGTCGGCGTCCAGTGGTAGCTGCCTGTGCCGTCTGTTTTACACTCGTTCATGTTGAGTGGGTACGGCAGTTCTTGCCCGGCGGGTAGCGCATTTTTAATCAAACGGAAGCCTTGGCAAGGTAGGCTTGGATCATAACTGTAAGGATCATCGTAGGTGAAGAAGTTGCCTACATGGTTGGTCACGATGTCCTGAATTAAGAACATGTTACGCGCATGCACTTCGCGTGCTAACGCTTGGTAGCTTTCCATGTCACCAAAGTGTTCATCCACTTTTTGAAAATCGCGCGCCCAGTACCCGTGGTAGCCGCCGTAGTTTTGCTCTGCATCCCACCATTGGTTTGCCACTGGCGGTGTAATCCAGATAGAGGTAGCGCCTAGGTCTTCGATGTAGCCCAGTTTGTCACTGACACCAACCAGGTCTCCACCACTGAATTTCTTGTCTGAGGTAGGATCGTATTCATTCTGACCTTGATCGTTAAGCGTGTTGTCGCCGTCGTTAAAACGGTCGATCATCAAGAAGTAAATGATCTGGTCTTGCCAATCAGGAGATGCCACGTGGCTTCCTGTATCGGTTGGCGTAGTTTCATCGCTACCACAGCCAGAAAGAGCTAGGGCGATCGCTATAGGGAGTATTTTTATTTTATTCATAGGGTTAGGTAAGATTTCAAACACGGTTTTTGTCTCCGTTGTGCAGCAATGCGGAAACGATAAATCAAAGGTTTGAAATTGAGAGTGTCATTTCACGCCAAAAAAGACGTGAAATGATGTCACGAAGTGCTGAATTTGAACTGTGCTACATATTTAACTGAGTGGTTGCATAATTGGGTATTGAATCGGGTAATGGTCTTTGGCTAACTCATTACCAGAATGATCATAGAGTCGAAATCGACACTGTTTAGCCGTTTGGGTGAGGGGAAGTTGTAGCGCCCAGCATGTGTAATCTTCTGCATTCTGAGTTTGGCTCATTGTGTGCGGAGCTGGCGCATCACCCACGTAGCAATCGATCTTCGCCACGTCTTTTAATCTACATGCGAGTTCCACAAACAAGGTGTACTGTGTACCGAGTTGGATAAGTTGTTTTGTCGGGACAATGTATTCCGTTGCGCCAATTAAAAGCCCCTTGGAGACCACGTAATCACGCTGGTGGTTGTTATCAATGTAGCGCTCACCATCGACTTCATAACACAGTCTAAAGGTCAGTGGATGTGCGACAGGAAGCTCTGTTGTCGCCCATAGTTCGGTGCCATGACTTAAAAAACGCTCGAAGAAGGCGGGATAGCGCCGCCATGCACCATCACGGTCTCGACACTCAACTGAGACCACTTTTTCAAACGCAATATTGTCTACTTCCATCCAGATTCTACCGACGGGTTGGTCAATGTCGTGATCGGCTAAAGTATTCGCTTTGGCGTAGTACAAGCGGATCGGTTGTTGATTTAGTTGAGTTCGGTTATCCAAACATTGTTGGCGATATTGCATGGGTGAAAACGGATACCAACGACGAAAAGTCCGGTGAAAGTTCGAAGGTTCTTCATAACCAAGTTGATAGGCGATTTGCTGCGTTGTGAGTTGGGTGTCGGCAAGCAAAGTGAGTGCTTGCTTTCTTTTAGCGAAATCAACGCATTGAGAGTAGCTCATTTGCTTCTCTTGCAGTCGACGTTGCAAGGTGCGTTTGGAGACGCCCAGTTGCCTTGCCGCTTGCTCTAACTTGAGCGCGTAATTGCTGTTTTTGATGAACAAGGCGTTCAAAACACTCAGCAATTCGGGTTGCTCAATGGGTTGGTGAGAAAGCAGTAAATAAACATGTTTCACCAGTTCAAACACGCTTGAACTCGTTTTAGAATCTCGCGTTTCCTCTAGAAAAATATCGGCCGCGAGTGGATTGTTGGCGTGAACTTGTACCTGTATTGATTCGCTTAGCTCAAGCATTTCCAACTGCATTTTGAGCAAGCCAAACACCGACTCCGCCCAATTTGGCATATCGGCTGTTCTGCATTCTACCTGCAGATGGATTGGGGCATCACCATGTTGCAATGTGACGTACAAACGGCGGTCGAATAATGAAACACTTTTACTCCACCAAAGCAGCCCTTCTTGGAGGTTAGGCGCTTCTTTCAACATCATGCATTGCAAGGCCACCAACTTCTCAATGTGCCAATATTCGCCGGCAATTCGAAGGTGATTGTGACCGAGCTTTTTGCACAGAAAGGATGTAATAACGTTATCTTGAGGCAGCATGAGTTGAGTTTGGTTGCGAGCAAACATGCATTATTGCTGAAAAGATGAAGAAGTTCAGTGAGAACGCTCAAAGCCTTTCTTATCGTTTTATTTTCAAATTTATTTTGAAAATGTTTTTAATCGAAATCGGTTTTTCCCTTTATCTCATGAGGTTATGCTGTTACACAGCTTAAATTCATTAATTGGAGAACCTCATGGATATCGTACAAGCTGCAAAATCTCGTTACTCAACGAAAGTGTTTGACCCAACGCGCAAGCTACCTCAAGAAAAAATCGACGCAGTTAAAGAGCTGATTCGTTTTAGTCCATCGAGTGTGAACTCCCAGCCTTGGCATTTCATTCTGGCAAGCACAGAAGAAGGCAAGCAGCGCATCGCTAAAGCGGCGCAAGAGAATTACGCGTTTAACGCGGCGAAGATTCTCAACGCTTCTCACGTATTGGTGTTTTGTGCAAAAACAGGCATTGATAACGACTACATTGAAGCGCTAATGGTGCAAGAAGAAAAAGATGGTCGATTCCCAACTGAAGAAGCGAAAGCGGCTGTGCGCGGTGGTCGTAGCTACTTTGTGAACATGCACCGTTTTGATTTGAAAGATGCAAACCATTGGATGGAGAAACAAGTTTACCTCAACGTGGGTACGTTGCTGTTGGGTGCTTCGACGTTAGAAATCGATGCAGTACCAATTGAAGGGTTTGATCCAAAAGTGCTGGATGAAGAATTTGGCTTGCGTGAAAAAGGTTATACCAGTGTTGTGATCGTGCCGCTTGGCTACCACGCGGAAGATGACTTCAACGCGAAAACGCCAAAGTCTCGCTGGGACGCAGAAACCGTATTCACCGAGATCTAATTCGAGCTTACTTACAGGTGACGTAGAACCCCGTAATCAATATATAAATCGCAAAAGAGTGATAAAACGATGATCCACTTAGTCGCAGAAGTGAAAGCCTATCCAGATAGTAAGGATCAGGTGGTGAATTTGCTTGCTGGTTTACTAGAGCCAACTCGTAAAGAAGAAGGCTGTTGCCAATACGAGTTGTATCTCGACGAAAAAGTTGATGGCCTATTTATGTTCCAAGAAATCTGGGCATCGCAAGAGGCCTTGGATAAGCATTTGCAAAGCCCGCATATGGCGACGTTTCTTGAAACATTGGAAGAGAATGATTGGGTTGAATATACCCAGATTCGTCCTCTTCGATTTATCGCCTAATGACAGAAGGTTGCCAGCACGTTGGCGCGTTGCTGGCAGCATTTTTGTTGGATAAAGTCGCGGAAAGTCCGAATCGTTGGCGTCAATAATCGACGATCGGCACATACCATGTAGAGCGGCACTGGGCCGCAATCCCACTCTGGTAACACTCGCACCAATCTTCCCTCGATTAAGTCTCGGCTAATGTCCATCAATGATTTATTCGCAATGCCTTTGCCTTTGATCGCTAACCGGTGTGGCAAGTCACTATCGTTGCTCAACAAGTTACCGCTGACCACGATTTGTTCTTTCTCGCTGCCACGCGTGAGCGTCCATTTGTTGTAGACCGAATCCGCGACCATGTAGCACAAGCAATTGTGTTGCGTTAAATCGGCAGGAGAGGTGAGTTCTGGATGTGTAGCTACGTACTCTGGCGATGCACATAATATCCGTTCGTTTGACCCACACAATGCCAATACGACCAGATTGGAGTCGGCCGGTTCGCCGTAGCGAATCGCAATATCGACAGGCTTGGTATACATATCCGTCAAGCTATCGGACAGCTCTAGTTTAATGGAAACATTTGGGTAGAGATCGATGAACTCATCCACCCAATCGAGCAACATATTGCGACCAAAATCGGAGGGTGCAGTAATGTGCAGCTGACCAGACAACTCCCCGCGCGCACTTGAGATCTGATCCAACCCCTCTTGCAATGTTGCCAACGCTTGCGTGGTTTTGTCTAAAAACAGTTCGCCCTCTGAGGTTAAACGCAGGCTTCGGGTGGAACGCACAAACAGTGGGAAACCGATTTGCCCTTCAAGACGCTTAATCGATGCGCTAATGGCGGCAGGTGTCATGTCCATGCTGTTAGCGGCTTTTGAAAAGCTGCCTTGGCGCGCGGTTTCGACAAAAATATTGAGGTCGTTGAGGGCTTTCATAATGAAAAGGGCTTTTAAGAAGTTTGGGCTACTATAGGGGAGAGTCGTAGGCCAATTCAAGGTTAAAACATTAGGTTGCACGGCGAGTTTGAGTTAGATTAGCGCGAAACTTCACTTTACCGGATCAATAGCATGAGCCAACAGCAGCCGAATAACCCACTTCACGGGTTGAGTTTAGAAAAAATCGTCACCCGACTAGTTGAACACTTTGGTTGGAATGGCCTGTATGAGCGCATTCGAGTGAACTGTTTTAAGAAAGATCCGTCGATCAAATCTTCTCTGAAGTTTTTGCGTAAAACGCAATGGGCAAGAGACAAAGTCGAAGCGCTGTACATCGAGACATTCTGCTAACCGCTCTATAGTCTGCAGCAAGCGGCAAGTAGATTCTTAGTCTCGCTATGGCTCGCTAGAATGACGTAGCTTTTCTTATCGCGTAGGCTAGAAGAGTCGCTCTGCTGTTACGTTTAAAGCGTGATTCAGAATCTACCCTCAGGCTTGTATTGAGTCTATTCATAGCTCTATGGTCTGTAGCAAGCGGCAAGTAGATTCTTAGTCTCACTTTGGCTCGCTAGAATGACGCAGCTTTTCTTATCGCGTAGGCTAGAAGAGTCGCTCTACTGATGCGTCTAAAGCGAGATTCCGGATGGTCACATAGGTTTATCTGGAATCGCTTTTTTAGATGGTTTTGTAGAGCTCAGAGCCAAACTCGAACTGTTATTCTGAACCGAGAGGAACGAGCGTGATTCAGAATTTACCCTCAGATTGTATTGAGTTTATTCATGGTTCCATGGTCTGCAGCAAGCGGCAAGTAGATTCTTAGTCTCGCTAGAATGACGCAGCTTTTCTTATCGCGTAGGCTGGAAGAGTCGCTATGCTGATACGTCTAAAGCGAGATTCCGGATGGTCACATAGGTTTATCTGGAATCGCTTTTTTAGATGGTTTTGTAGAGGTCAGAGCCAAACTCGAACCGTCCTTCTGAACCGCGAGGAACGAGCGTGATTCAGAATCTACCCTCAGATTGTATTGAGTTTATTCATAGCTCTATGGCCTGCAGCAAGCGGTAAGTAGATTCTTAGTCTCGCTATGGCTCGCTAGAATGACGCAGCTTTTCTTATCGCGTAGGCTGGAAGAGTCGCGCTGCTGATGCGTCTCAAGCGAGATTTCGGATGGTCACTTAGGCTTGTCTGGAATCGCTTTTTTAGATGGTTTTGTAGAGGTCAGAGCCAAACTCGAACCGTCATTCTGAACCGCGAGGAACGAGCGTGATTCAGAATCTACCCTCAGATTGTATTGAGTTTATTCATAGCTCTATGGTCTGCAGCAAGCAGCAAGTAGATTCTTAGTCTCGCTTTGGCTCGTTAGAATGACGTAGCTTTTCTTATCGCGTGGGCTGAAAGAGTCGCTCTACTGTTACGTCTAAAGCGAAATTCCGGATGGTCATATAGGCTTGTCTGCAATCGCTTTTTTAGATGGTTTTGTAGAGATCAGAGCCAAACTCGAACTGTTATTCTGAACAGCGAGGAACGAGCGTGATTCAGAATCTACTCTCAGATTGTATTGAGTTTATTCATGGCTTTATGGTCTGCTGCAAGCGGTAAGTAGATTCTTAGTCTCGCTATGGCTCGCTAGAATGACGTAGCTTTTCTTATCGCGTAGGCTGAAAGAGTCGCTCTACTGTTACGTTTAGCGAGGTTTCGAATGATTCACTTTAGGCTCATTAGAATGACGCGAGTTTTCTTATTGCGTAAGTTGGAATGGTACCTCAGCATCATTCCCGATAGCGATGAAGAAGCGCTGTCGGGAACCTCGCCTTTAATCTCTCGTTTCTTGCTACTCCAAGTGATGCGTACTACCCACGGTTCCTTCCAAGTCTAAAATCGACTGGCGAACGTGATCTGGAATCGCAGCTTTAACGTTGTTCTTAAAATCAAACATCACACCAGTGGCGGTCGCGATGGTCGCAATTTTACCCCACTTCTTACTCAGCACTTGGTACTCCATCGTGATGCGATCTTCTTGCATGTCGATTACGCGAGAACCGACTAATAGCGTGTCTGGGTAAGTAACAGGCAATTTGTAGCGGCATTGAGTCTCGCTCAGTACTGGCCCAATTTGCGAGGTCTGCAGGTCGACCAGCAGGTTAATTTTGTTGAAGTAATCTAAACGTGCGGTCTCGAAGTAGCGAAAATAGACCACGTTATTAACGTGTTGCAGAGCATCCATTTCACCCCATGCGACTTTTATCTCTGTGATAACGGGAAAGTCCTTTAACAGTGTGTCCATTTTTATTGCTCCTTTTTCATCTGCTTTGCCACAAATTGCGACACGACTTATCACTTTGAGCATTTATTCTAGATGTAATCATTTAATATGTAATAAAATTGTTTTTAAAATGTGAAATGAAATAGTGGTTTGATTATGTAAACCAGAAACTTTACATAATCGAGTTGAAGGCGTAAGTTTAACTAAGAGTAACCAGATAGGAGGTGTCTCATGATTGAACTCAAAGGTTTCAACCTCGCAAGAGTTGAGAAACGCATCGATTGGACAGGTGAGCTGTTCAGTTTGAGAATATCTGGCGCGCCTCTTTCCTTTAAAGCTGGCCAATTCACCAAGCTTGCTTTGCTTGATGATGAAGGTAAGCCGATCAGCCGCGCTTACTCTGTGGTTAATGCGCCAAGCGAGCAATTCGATTGGTTGGAGTTTCTAATAGTAGCCGACCCTCAAGGACAACTTTCTCCACGGCTCCAAAAGCTTAAATCTGGTGATAGCATTTATGTCGGTGCCACCGCACATGGCGATTTAATCCATGATTCTATTCCTAAGCAGGCTCATGACCTGTGGCTGCTATCTACAGGTACGGGGATTGGACCGTTTTTATCGCTGCTGGATGATATAAACTTACCGCCTCACAATGAGCGCATTGTGCTGGTTCATGCCGTTCGTTTCGAAAAAGATCTGGTTTATAAATACCTAATTGAACAGCTTCAGCAACGATATGAAGGCAGATTAAAGTATATACCGATAGTCAGCAGGGAAGTGGTTGATGGTAAATTACAAGGCCGAATTCCTGAACTCATCGAATCGGGTTTACTGTCCAACGCCGCTGATGCGCCATTCTCAGCTCAGCGTAGCTTTGTCATGATGTGTGGGAATCCACAAATGATCAAAGATACCGTGCCCGTTTTACAAGAGCTAGGCTTGGAAAAGTATCGCCATCAAACTGGGGGAAATATCATTTACGAACGTTACTGGTAGCGTTTTGTTAAATTGATACGGTTATGCTCAAGATGTAATGATTACTTTTGAGATACGACCGCGATTTAGTATGTTCTTAGTTGAATATTATGTTGGCAATACCTAAACTGCGCTCACCATTGCGCGTCTGTACACTCAGTCATTCTCGCTTAACCAATTACATTGAGGTGACTGAAGTCCATGTATGCTTTTATCGCGAGCAAGCAACAGAGAATCATTGCTGGTTTTATCGACCTGCTCTTTACGATGGTGGTAGTGTTAATAATTGCATTGAGTATTAACTCTTTTCTTAACGACTTTCAGCTCTCTTTAGCAGATAACCTCATGCTTGTTCGTGAAACTCAGGCGTTTTACTTGCTTTCTTTACCAACGGTTTTAATGATCAACTGGAATGCATTGAGTCATGGGCAAACCATTGGTATGCGCATGATTGGTATTAAAGTTGTAATGAAAAATGATAGTAAGGCAACGAAAGTTACAGCAGGGTTAAGGCTTGTTATTAGCTACTTGCTGGAGATGCTCATTCCGGGGATCCCGTTGGTAAATTTGGCATTGTTGTTCTTTCATCCGGAGCGACGTTTGTTGCATGACTTGATCGCCAATACTAAAGTTGTCCAAGTTTCCTAATTTTTGATCAAAAAAGCCACGTGAAGTGGCTTTTTTAATATCGATAAAGTTAACCAGATTTACTGTTGATTAACATATTTCTTAAAGCGAGCTTTGGTTTCTGCGTCTGCTTTTTGGTACCAGAAGTGCAGCATCTCTTCAGCTGTCGAATCCGCTTTAACCGCAGTTGCTCTCACTTGCTTCATATCCGCAGGAACCTTTGCAGGAAGCGTGACTGGCTGCATGGTCGCTGCGCCAGCAAAAGCCACGGCTGCTGCACCGCCAGCTTGGTTATAATCTTCGATTTCACGTACGTAATCACGACCGATTTGCATACCCGGTTTGAGCAACTTGTCCTGGTCAACCGCGATTGCGTTGCCTGAATCATCAACCAGTTTCCAATCTAAGTCTTTGATCTTCTCTTCCGCATCACGTAGGTTGCGGTATTCTGGCATTTGTAGAGTGAGTTCGGCATTGGTCGCGTCAAATCGTGTAACGATAACATCGCTTTCAACACTTAAACGGTCATTACCTTGGTTGAAGTAAGGGGCGAAACGAAATACGACTTGGTTAAGGCCATCAGGTAACGTCAGTGTTCTTTCAGAGGCGAAAAAACCACCCGAAAGATCTGCTTTTTCACCGTTAGCCGCCAATACTGAAACGTTGTCAGGAACACTCACGGTTACATCTGCGAATGCCATGCCACTCATTGCGAGAGCAAGCGCACAAGTTAAAGGCTTGATCAATTTCATTGTTTTTATCCTAAGCAAATTAGTGGTCATCGAGAGTGCATCGTTCATTGCCCGATTGCAACTCCCAAGTGTAATAAGTATGAAAATTTAACAAGAACGTCATTTTTATCGCATTTATTACGACGAAACTGTGATCCAAATAGAATCAAACCGCTGAAATGCAGCGGTTTGATATCATAAGTTATAGATTAAATTTCTTTCTAACTTATTGATTTATTAAATGCCAGCACCGTGTCCAGGTTCTGATTGGTCATCAGAAGCGTCTTGTTGTTCTGCCATTTCTTCTTGCTGTTGTGCTTTCTCAATGCTCAACCACCAAACAAATAACTCATACCAAATTGCTAGGATAACGGCACCTAAGAACAGACCAACGATGCCGTAGAAAAGCATACCACCGATGGCACCGAGCAGAATCACAGGCATTGGCACGTCGACGCCACGTCCCATTAACATTGGTTTGAACAGGTTTTCAGAAAGAGCCGCAACTACGACCCAAACAGTAAACATGGTTGCTGTTGAGGTGTCTTGGGTCATGTACATGAAGCCAATCACAGGTAGCACTGCGAGCAACGCCGGGAGCTGAGCGATACATAAGATCATTAGAAGCAGTGTGAGTAAACCTGCTGCCGGAACGCCAAATACGAAGAAACCAGCACCGATCAACAGTGCTTGAATCGCCGCTACACCGACTACGCCAAGCAGTACGCTTTTAATTGTCGCTGCGATAAGCGTGGTCCAGCTTTTTGCGTTTTCACCAGCGGTACGAATCGCGATGGTTCTTAGGCCTGATGCCGCAGATTCAGAGTACGTCATGAAACCTGCTGCAATAGCAAGTGACAAGATTGAAAGCAGTAAACTTCCCAATACGCCCCCCAGTGTACCCAGTAAAGATGTGAGTCCTGCCTTTATTTGTGGCATAAAGGTTTGAATCGCTTGCTCAAGATTAGTAGCGAATAGGGTCCACACTTCGTAGAGCTTATCACCCACGATAGGCCAATCCGCTACGGAAGGTTTTGGCCCTGGTATTTTCACTTGACCATTTTGTAGTACTTCAAGCGCGTGCGTTGCACCATCCACAATGGAGCCTGATACCATAACAAGTGGCGTGACAAGGAGGGCAATACCAAGTAAAGCAATGGTTGTGGCTGCCAGACCTCTGCGACCACCATATACACGCTGCAATTTTTGGGTAAGCGGCATTAAAGCGACGGCTATAATAGCGCCCCAAATAACCGGAAGTATGAAGGGTTTGATGATGTCGTACGTAAACATCAGCAAGACAAAGATCAAGCCAATGCGTATTGCTGATTCCACCATATTACTGATGAAAAGCTTACTGTCGATTTTTACCGATTGTTTATCCATTTTTGTTTACCTGATGATCAATGTTAGAACTGACGAGACTTGAAACAACAATCGCCATATAAAAAACACCTGTGATGGCCTCTAAATACACCACGACTTGAGCCAGTGGTGTTAGAGGACTAATGTCGCCATAACCGAGCGTGGTTAAGGTAACGAAACTGAAATACGCTGCATTGGAGAAGTTCTGCCCCCAAGAAATCGCTTCCATACCGGTAAAGGCTTCAGGCGAAAACTCAAGCAGAATGAGGTAGGCAATCGCCCACATCAGACCAAGCAGCAAGAAAAGCGCGACCGAGCCAATGACTTTGTTGCTGTTGACATGGCCGGTGAAAAGAATCTGTCTTGCGATGGATTTAAAAGTGCCGAAAAAGAACGCAAAGGTGAGGGCAAGCATCACCACATTCATCTCTCTGATGTCGAAAACGGTCTTGATCACAATCACAAGAACCCAAATACCAAACAGGCTGTAGAGGAAACGAGACCAGGTTTTGTCAAAGCGAAGGCTCGCAAAACAGACGATAAACGTCAGAACCGTGAAAGCCTGAAGTATGTGTTCAATCGTCCCTTCACCTACGACTTGTGCCATCGCACTCCCTAGCAACAAAATCACTAGTGCTAAGGTTAGATAGAAGAAGTTGTTTTCTTCATTAATATTTTTGAGGTTTTTACCAATGACCATGGCTCTTCTCACTTAGTTATTGTTCACTTTCTGCGGATGACTCTTTCATCACCATGATGGACGCAGAAAGCCCGAATCGAAGATCAACATCTTCAGGAAGTTCTTGTAGGGAGATTCGCACCGGAATACGTTGTGCTAAGCGAATCCACTGAAAAACAGGGTTTACGTTTGGAAGAAGGTTGTAGCCGACCGTGCCGTCTTTGGGCGCAATACCCCAACCAATCGAGTCAACCGTCGCGTCAATTGGCGTGTCTGGGTGAGACATCAAAGTGACACGCGCTTGGCTGCCAGGTTCGATTTGCGCAAGTTGGTTTTCACGGAAGAAACCAAATACCCAAAAGCTGTTTTTGTCGATCAGTGCGAGCAGTGGTTGGTTTGCGACCGCTTGCGTACCGTTTCTAATATCGAGGTTAGATACAAAACCATCGACGGTCGCATAAACTTTGGTAAAGCTGAGATTAAGGCGTGCTGATTTTAGTTGCTCTTCTGCAGATTTGATTTGCAGTAGCGACTCTTCGTAAGCGATTTCACGACGAATCAGATCCTTGTGAGAAACCGCGCCACGGTCTTTGGCACGAATGTCTTTTAAGCGGTCATATTCGATTTTTTTACCGCGAGAGCTAACAATGGAGCGCTCCAGTGCTACTTCGGCTTGAGATAACGCAACCTGGTAAGTCGCAGGGTCGATTTCAAACAGTAAATCCCCCGTTTTTACTTCTTGGTTGTCTTGCACCGCGACATTTACAATTGGGCCTGATACGCGAGGAGCCACTTTGATGACGTTAGCACGCACTTGCCCATCTCGTGTCCATGGGTTATTAAAGTATTCCTCAAACTTTTGATAGCCGAGCCAAGCTGCGCCACCAAGAATGACAAGATTGAGTGCGATTACGAATAGTTTTTTCATCTTGTTTGGCACCTAAAATTGAATATAAAAGCTGTCGATGGCCACCACATAACCGACCATGATGGCAATAAACGTCAGAGACGGAAAAGCGATGAAGCGAGACAAACGTGTCTTGTTCAATATCATCACCGTTATCCACGTGGCCGTGACGGCGAGAAAGAGCACGAGTAGCGTAGGAGAAAAGTAAACGTCTCCCCAAGAGAGTTCATGAGGCATTACCGATCCTCCGTTTTGTTTTCATCACTGGTCTCAGCCGGAGTTTCGAGTCGCAAAGGCGGCAATACGCGGTTTTCTTCATTTAAATAACTTCCCCCAGTCAGTGCGCTCTGTCATCTGCGTGGCAATCGATTCACTGATGAAAGGCTTGCCTGTTTGGGTTTGCCAGCCTCCACCGAGGGCTTTGTAGAGCGCGACAACTTGGTTCGCAACATTACCTTTGATCGTTGCGTAGCTGTCTTCTGCGCGGGTCATTTTTTCTACCGAGTTAAGCAGACGTTCGAATGAAATTTGTCCGTTTTCGTACTGTGTCATGGATATGTTGAACGCACGAATGGAAGAGTTGACCGATTGCAAGCGTAAATCTTTTTGCTGCAAATACAGGTCATACGCTTCGATTGCATTGGTGACTTCATTAACGGCTTGCAGTACCTTTTTGTTGTAGTTCGTCAGCGTTTCTTGGAAGCGAGCATCTTCGAAACGAATGTTATTTTTCACGCGTCCGTATTGGAAAATGTTCCAACTGAACGTTGGGCCAACCACCATGGTGAGCGAATCGCTAAAACTGAAACTGCTGCCATCGGGAACCGTACTGTCGATACCGATGGAACCGAACAACGAAAAGCTTGGGTACAGAGCGGTTTCTGCCACGCCAATCTGCGCACTTTGCGCGCGAGCTTGCATCTCAGAGACTTGCAAATCCGGACGTCGCATCACTAAGTTAGCATCCACTTGCGTATCCAAAAGCGGTGGACGTGGCACAATGGAGCGCTCGTCGGTGCCCGATAGCGCCGATTTTCTGCCCGTTGATTTGAACTGGGCTTCGTACTCAGCGATTTGCTTGTGCATCCCATCCGACTGTAGCAGTCCATCTACTTCTTCTGGTAACAGACCCAGTAGCAAAGCCAACACAGTACGTGATTGCTTCATTGCCACTTCGAGGCTCGGTAGCGCTGCTTTGGTGGTGTAGAGTTGGTTTTTAGCTTGTTGAACGTCCAATTCTGTAACGTTGCCAGAGTCGAACTGCACCTGTGTAATGCGGACGACACGCTCTTGAATCTCGATATTGCGGCGAGACAGCAAAATACGTTCTTGGAATGTGCGATAGTTGATGTAATTGCGCGCCACTTCGGCGGTTATGGTGACCATGATGTCGTGATACGATGCGATGGATGCGTAGTAACCCGCTTCTGCCGACTCAATTCCGCGAGCATACTTGCCCCAAACATCCATTTCCCAAGCAGCATCAAACGACAAAGTGGCGTTATTCACGCCCTGATCATTTACGTAGGCACGCGCTAGGTTTCCTGACACGGTTTGAACTTGTGGGTATTGCAAGCCAGTCGAAATACCAAGGAATGAACGTGCTTGAACAATTCGTAGCCCTGCGGCTTCTAAATCGAGGTTTTGTTTGCTCGCCAACTCAACCAGCTGATTAAGAGTTGAGTCATTAAATTGCTGCCACCATTGTTGTAGCTGTTGCTCTGATTGCTGCGTATCTTTGGCTGCTGTTTTTTGCACCGACCAGTCACTTGGCAGTGGCGCCTGCTTTGGATGAACATAATCTGGTCCTACCGTGGTACACGCACTGAGTCCGAGCAAAGAAAGTATGGCGAGGCTTGGTTTGGTTAGTTTTGGAAGCATCATATCCCCACCTTTAAAAACGCTTCTGTTGTAAGTTCACCCAATCGATATCCTCGTAGGTTTGCTTGCAATGCTTGATTGCTTCGAACACGTTCCGTTTTAAATTCAGCAAGATATAAAAACCGGCTATCTCTGAATAAGCGTAGTCAGATAAATCCAACTCACTAAAAAAATCTTCCAGTTTATCTTCGAATGTTTGGTAATCTTGACTGTATTGGTCGAATACGGAGTCGAGTTCTTGTGTTGCTTGATGGCTGGCTAAAGCGCCCGCCATCAAAGGAATGATGGAATCGCGGTGCTGTTGGCGAAGCTGAGTAATTAGTGGATTGGTCATCAACTTTTTCTCGGCGGCCATTAAGATGTTGATGTGATTACTGAGTACATCACACGCTTTGCTAAACGCGCCAATCGCTTCTGGCGTGGTTTTATCAAAGTGTTTGTGGTTGATTTTCGAACCCCAGACTTTGAGCTTTTTCGATGAGACATTGAGCGTCACCAAGTGTAAGGCCCGTTTGAGCGGCGTAATAACCGAGCTAGACTGCTGTTGATAGGTAGTGAACAGCTCTCGGGTATGTCGGAAGTAGCGTTCTTTTATGGTCAAAAAGAGGTGTTCTGGTCGTGAGCTAAACGGGAAGTAGTGCGCGAAAATAATCATGAACACCACCATGTAGAACAACAGCATGATCGTCATGAGGATCCCGAAGTGATAAAACATGTTGTTGTCTAAACCGAGAACAAACAAGCCAATCATATAGAAAATCGTCACTGGCCCGTTAAACAGATAAAAACCGATAAAGGTGTAGATAAAGATAAACAGGCCAAGCTCTAACCCGAGATCCAATTGCGGAAGAATGAAGACGTAAGAAGGCACCGCGAACAAGAAGCCGAAAGTGAAAAGCACTAGCAACAAAATCGGGTGCACAGGCACGAACGACAGCAAAGACATAAACATGGTCGAGAAGACCACGAATGAATAGCCGCCTGGTGGATTGAAGTAAATCCAAATCAGTCCTGCAACCCAATAGGTAACAAAGGTTTTGACCGCAGTTTTAAAGTTTTCTGCGTCCCACCATAGAAACTTGCCTTTCGGTTTCGGCAGTGGCACGTCAAAGGAGACATTGTTCGTCACAGAGTCAATACAGCTAATGCTCTCCGCTAAACGCGACAAGTTTTGATGCATCAGTTCCAATAGGTGACCAAGCGTAAGCGCAGAGCCTTTCTCTAGGTGAGCTGCGTCTTCAAGCAACGCTTGGTTGTATTTGACTTTGAATTCCTGGGCACGATAAGCGGGTTCTTTTTCGTCCCAGACTTGTTGGCAGGTATCAAATAGCGCGTCAATTTCCGCCACGGCTTGATCAAAGTTGCTGATGCTTTCACGGTCTTGCTGGTGGCTAAAGTGGCTGTGCGCCGCGACGGTCAATTGTTGCGTTACCTGCTTGTTCAAATGAACTGCCAAGCGCCACTCTTTCATGTAGGCCGACACGTCACTGCATTCCACACTGACCGTGGCAAAACGCTGTTCGAGCGCATTTTGGGCGGCAAACATCTGTTCGATGAGAGTGTCCACGCTAGGAGGTTGTGGCTCTTCCGCTTCTGGATTTTCTTCTCCGCCTTTTTGAGGAGAGATTTGCCCTGCCGATTTTTGCTCGAAATTTTGCAAGATAGAGGTGAACAACGCGCGTTGTGCTTGGTTGAGTTGTTCGATGAGCTGTCTTAGGTTTTGTTCTGTTTTGGTCGGGAATAAGAAAGTCCCCACGAGTGTGTAAACCACCACCCCTAACACCGTCATATAGGCGCGGTCAACGCCATAAAGAAACGCACCTTCTGCGTCACCGCCATTGGACATCATCAACGTCATCACGCCGGTCAGCATGAGTAGCGTAGGATCTTTTTGATAGGCATTACGGAAGTAAAAAATGAATGAGACCACAACCGACACGCTCAACATGTACAGCAAGCGGTCTTGAGCAAACAATCCCACCAGTAACAAGCCAACGACGGCGCCAACCAACGTACCGAACACGCGTAAGGTACCTTTGGCGAGGGATTCACGACGACTGCCTGTGGATGCAATCAGCATCACTGTGGTTGCGGCCGTCGATGCTTGCGGCCAACCCATGGCAAACGGGATCAGATAAGCCAGAGTCAGGCTAAGCGATACTTTAATAGCGAATTTTATTTTGTCGTTCATAGTGTCAAAGTTTGCTCAGGCTTATCGTTATAAGTTGATGAATTTCTTATGTGAATAATCAGAATCTTATTCTGAATAAATTCGGGGGGCGGAATATAGCGGGTGAAAAAGTGTGCTTTGTAAACCCTTTGTCAAAACAAAAAGTGCGTATTTGGCTTGATCTCGTGCTAGCCCTTGGCGTTATTGGTGAAACGCCTAAAACGAGCAAATTCGCGATCTGTGATGATTCTCACTTTTGAAACAAAATAGTCGTGTTGTGTGAGCCAATTCTCACCTTATATCCTTCGCCTGGTACCAAAGCAGACCACTTGTACCATCTGCAATGAGCTTTACTGCTTTAAAAAGCATAGATGATGAATGGGTATTTGAGAGGGAAAGTTATTACTTTTTATCGGCTTGCCGATTGTTCGTTTGTTTTTTTGGATCGAGATAAAAAAACCAAAGCGATCCCACCAAGAATGATGCCGCTGGTTAAAAGAATATGCAGTGAGAGAGGCTCGTGGAGTACGATGCTGCCGAGTAGCAAAGCAATGGCTGGCACGGAAAGTTGGCTGACGGCGGCTTGAAGCAAAGAGAGCTTACGTACGACTTGGTACCAAAGTGTATAACCAAGGCCAGAGGCAATGGCACCAGATGCGATAGCGAGCAACATTCCGCTCAAAGAAAGTTGGATTGAGGACAAGATTAATGGCGAAAGGAGCACGCCAATTATTGATGCAGCGATGAATCCCCACGTGATCCCACTACTTGGAGAAGGCGCTTGTTTGCCGAGCGCAGTAAACGCAGCCCAACAAACGCCAGAAATCAACATGAGAAGTGCAGAGCTAATATCGGGGCGAGTGGCAGATGGCAACATCAACCAAATAAATCCAACAATTGAAAGGCCGATACCGATGATTTCGAGAAACTGAAAGCGCTCACCTTGCAACCAATAGATCGCCAGTAATGTAAGTTGCACGGCACCAAACAAAAGCAAAGCACCAGTTCCTGTCGCCAGTTGTAAGTACGCGAAAGAGAAAAGGGCAGCGTAACCAAATAACGCCACGCCAGCAAAAAAGCGAAAGCGAGAAGTTGGCCGATCGGTTTTCCACTGACCTCTCACGACAAGCATTGCGATTAAGGTAATCGCGCCAGATATCAATCGAACGAGCGTGAAGCTTCCTGCATCAATTAACCCTTCTGCCAAGGCAAGTCGGCACAATAATGAATTGGCAGCGAACGCCAGCATTGCAATAGCAGTGAGTAAGAAGGTCGACATCCTTGATCCTTAGCGTGTAAATGAACAGCTAGTGTAGATCCAAAAGAACATTTTTATTAGTTGATAAAGTGATTAGTTATAGCTATCAGAGCAAGAAAGTCATTAAAAATAACCAGAGAAAACCTGACCTTAGCCTGAGTCTTACTGTGGTTGGGAAGGTTGTTTGTACAATGACTTAATGGTGTTTTTCAACCATAGCAATTTGGGATTGTACGGATTGCGTTTATGCCAAATCATGGTAAATGGAATCAGTAACTTGTCTTGTTGAGCTTGGTCTAATGGAATTGGCAAGCACACCAAATCGAGATGCAGCTTTTCTGTGTAACTTTTGCAATAGTGCGGCGCGGTGGTGATCATGTCATGCGTCGGCTGCGCTGCCATAAAAAGGGATTGCTCAAAGTTGGACATCGTCAGCCCGATAGAGCGCTGTAGCCCTAGTTCCGTTAATACTTCATCCAACGCCCAAGTTTCACTTTTTTCCCAAACAATATTGATGTGTTGGTAGCTCAGAAAGGTCTCGAGATTCCACTCTTGCTGTAATGCCGGATGATCTTTATGTAAATACACCATCGGCAGGTCATAAAATAGAATCTCAAAATCCAAGAAATACGGCAGAAGATCCAACGACTCTTTCGATCTCGGGTGACTCTCTCGGCCGGTAAAACCGATATCCGCCTCTCCTCGAATGATGGCGTCGAGTGAATCGTAATCCCAGTTACTGGTTTTTACTTTCGCTTCAGGGTATCGCTGGTGGATAGCGACGATGAGTCTGTCCAGCACTGTGAGCACTAATGGCGACTCAATCGTGATATCAAAACGCACTCCTTTAGGCGTAATATCGCTGCGTTTTTCTGCAATTTGGCTGCCAATTTGCAGCCATTCTGCGAGATCTTGCTCCATGCTTTGTGCCAAAGGCGTTGGCGCAAGACCTTTAGGTGTTTTGACAAACAAAGGATCATCGAACCAATGACGAAGTTTGTTGAGCGACTTACTTACGGTAGAGGGCGTAACGTTCAGCTTTTTCGAGGCTTTCGAGACGCTTTGCTCTTGCAGCAATAATTGCAGAGTGAACAGTAAGTTTAAATCAAGTGGCGCTAGGGATTTCTTCATAATGGGTATCGTGAACAGGCTTTGGAATCAATAGTATTAGAGCAAGGCTGATTACGCTACCTAACACTAAGATAAACACCAACATATTCAGTGCACTAACGCCGATGAAACCCATAAACCAAATATAGAACGCGGAACTACAAACTTGAGCAATGCCCAGTAGTGAGCTCGCCACGCCAGCTTGTTGAGAGAATGGGCTGAGCGCTTGGCTCATGGCCACGCCAAAGCCACAAGCGAAGCCAGCGCAAATCAGCCCAAGTCCGAACACATAGTAATGAGATTGTCCATCATGGAAATAGGCAGCACTGAGCACGATGCCTGCACAAGCGAGCAATACTTGAGAGGTTATCATTAAGGTTCGCTGTTTAAAAATCCCCAATGCCAATGGCGCAGAGAACGAAATCAACATACTGATCGTCGCAGTCCCTGCCATGATGGAAGAATAGCCACCGCGATCAAAACCAAGCATGCTCATCACGACAATTGGTGAAGCGTTAACAAAGGTCAGGATGGTGGCCACTCCAAGTGCAGTAATGATCAGCCTACTGATAAAAAATCGCTCGAGGAAAGTCTCATGATGGCTCTCTGGCGTAGCCTGTTCTTCACCTTGTTGGTTGGGTAGTGATTCCTTGAGACCAAAAATGGCCAATACACTGACGAGAATGCCCATTCCTGCCATTGTGGTAAACAAACTCGGCCAAGGAAATTTCAGCATAATCAAGTGACCAATCACAGGTGCGATCACTGGAATGATACAGGTGATGCCATTGAGCATCGACAATACTTTCGCGCGGCGTTCATCGTCTAACGTGTCGCGTAAAATCGCGAACGCGACGACATAGCAAGATCCAGCCCCGATGCCTTGGCAAAAGCGAGCAATCAAGAAAGTGTTTGGTTGCTCAGCCATCCCGCCGAGAAAAGACGCGAGCACGAAGATCATCGCGCCGACGACGGCAACAGGC
Source organism: Vibrio sp. 2CM40D (assembly GCF_023161825.1). Lineage (NCBI taxonomy): Bacteria > Pseudomonadati > Pseudomonadota > Gammaproteobacteria > Vibrionales > Vibrionaceae > Vibrio > Vibrio sp. 2CM40D. The sequence goes on along the minus strand of NZ_JALNTL010000002.1, from coordinate 391,719 downwards.
TTTCGTCCCACAGAGTCTGCAATTTTCCCCGCGAATAACATGGTGGTAGCCATGCCAGCTAAATAGATCGAAAACGCAATATGCAACTGAGATTCACTGGCGTTGAGATCTGACGCAATTTGAGGCAAACCAACAAGATACAAATCAATGGCAGTAGGGTAGAGTAAAACGAGTGCAAAACTACAAAGTAAAAAACGGGACATGGAAACCTCTCTATCGAATGGCGAGGATAATAGAGTGCTAAACGTTTGCCTGCGAGTGGGAAATACGACACTAGGTATTTCTATTTACGACATACCCTGTATGAATTGAGCATAAAAACAACAAGGAAGATTATGATTACTATTGAAAAGTATTCGCCTGAGCGACATGAACAAACTTGCGAACTTAGCGTGCTAGAAGAGCAATCGCAGTTTACGGTCGCGGATGTGGGTGAAATGCTTACGCGTCTTGAACCTACAGAACTTCCGCATCTGATTTTGACAGACGATGATGTGGTTGGCTTTTTTCTATTTGATGCAGCTTACAGTGAGAAATACGATTTTTGCCCGAAAAACAGCTTAGGCGTACGTGCTTTGCTGGTGGATCACCGTCATCAAGGCAAAGGCATCGCCAAGCAAGCCATTCAACAGTTTGCCGATTTCGCCAAACGCCATTATCCCGAGTTTGATGCGCTTTATCTCACCGTGAATTGCCGCAACATACCTGCTTATCAGTGCTATTTAAAATCAGGGTTTGAAGATACCAATGAGCTTTACCACGGCGGCCCAGTTGGACCGCAGCACATTATGAGACAGCCGCTTTAGCTATGAAAAACCAAGGATGGATATATGAGAATTGAAATCGACAATTTAGAACGGCCGCAAGTGATAGCGCTGTTGGAAGGACATTTACAGGACATGTACGCCACGTCACCACCAGAAAGCGTGCATGCGTTAGATTTAGATAAGCTCAAAGCGCCAGAAGTGACATTTTGGACAGGATGGAAAGGTGAGCAACTGCTTGGGTGTGCGGCGATTAAAGAGTTGGATGACCAACACGCGGAGCTGAAATCCATGCGCACCACGCCTACGGCAAGAAACCAAGGTGTGGCATCTCAATTATTGATTCATGTGATTGAGCAAGCGAAGCAAAAAGGTTTGCAGCGCTTGAGTTTAGAAACGGGCTCGATGGAGTTTTTTAAACCAGCGCGCCTGTTGTATGAAAAGCATGGCTTTGTGTACTGCGAGCCGTTCGGGGATTACGAACTCGATCCGAACAGTCAATTCATGACCCTAGAACTGAGCTAGGGCCATGAATTTTTAGAAGCTAAATCCAATCGATTTAGAAATTCAGATTCAAGTTGATGGTTGGCGACAAGAGGCTTGAACGCTCGTCAGCCAATCGCTTTCTCTTCTCTTTCAGTCTCTTGGCATTATCTTTGTCTGGATTGCCATCAAGCTGATTATCGATGACCGAGATTTCAGTATCGATTTGTTGGATGCGTTGCTGGCGTTGATATTCTTGATGACCTAACTGGTAGTTCTCAATAAACTCTTTGCTGCTGCATACACCGTAATATTCTTTGCCTTCGATACCGACAGTGTACCCATTGTCTGGTGAGCAATATTGGATAGTGCCTTTATCAAAGCCTTCTTTCCATTTCGCTCGGTCGGGTGTCACACCCGCTTCACCACAGTCTTCGGTATAGCTATTGATAATGTTTGGATCGTTGCCATCTCGGCCATCTTGATAACCTACGTTGTACCAGTTTGCCGTTTTGCACTCATCCGGAGACATGCTGGCGCAACCTGAGAGCAAAGTCAGTAAAGCCAGGGGAATTAGCGCTCTTTTCATCAGTGACTGTCCTTTAAATAAAATCGAATTGATAACTTGAGTTTAAAATGAACACTGTTCATATCAATGGTTGAAATCATTGTATTCACAATTGTGGTGACTCATTAATCTAAGTGATAAATTTATTATGCTGAATAGAAGTGTGTTTGATTAGTATTATCCATGAACTGCGCCTTTGCTGCATCAATCCACTAGCCTTGGCCCCAAATTAAGTGATAATACCAACATAAAGATAAACACCGTCAATGAGGCTAAGACATTGAGCGAACAACCCACCGTCCTTATTATCGAGGATGAATCTGCTATCGCAGAGAACCTGATTCATGTATTAGAGATGGATGGCTACCACGCAGAGTGGTTTGCAACAGCAGGAGAGGGCTTAGCTTTTTTGCAGCACAACTCCGCCGCGTTACTTGTCTTAGACGTAGGCTTACCGGATGGCAATGGTTTTGAATTATGCAAAACCATCCGTGAGTTTTCTGATATTCCCATTATCTTTCTCACAGCAAGAAGCGATGAAATTGACCGCGTCGTGGGCTTGGAGATTGGCGCGGATGATTACGTGACTAAGCCATTTAGCCCGCGCGAAATGCTGGCGCGCATTAAACTTCGAATCAAAGCTAAAGCGCCAATGATAGAGCACAAACCAGAGCCTGTAGCTGTTCCAGAACAGCCTCAATTGAACCAAGGTTTGGTTGCGCAAAACTTCGATTATGGTGTTGGCGGGCAAATGCTTGGGTTAACGGCGGTCGAATTTAAGATTCTCGATAAACTGATTTCCGTCTCTTCCAATGTATTGAGCCGAGAGCAGCTCATGGTCGCGGCAGACATGGCGCCAGAGGCTGCATACGAGCGCAATATCGATACCCACATCAAAGCCATTCGCCATAAGTTGAAGCCGTTTGAGATGTCTGAACGCATCTGTACCAAGCGTGGCTTTGGTTACTTTTACTGCATTAAAGGTGAATGATGAACCGCTGGCCGAAGATCCCTCTTGGACTCAGACTGTTTTTTCTCTACTTCATCTTAGTCGGAATGACGGCTTACATGGTGAGCAAAACGGTTGTCCAAGAACTTAAGCCAACCGTGCGTCAAACCACCGAAGAGACGCTGGTGGATATGGCGAACTTGCTTGCGGTATTGGCGGAAGAAGACGTTGCAAACGGAAAGTTGTCTGAGAGTCGCTTCTCCAAACTATTAACGGCTTATGGGCAGCGAGAACCTCAAGCGCGCATTTGGGAAATCGGTAAAAAAGCGATTAACCATCGAATTTACATCACCGATAAACAAGGGATTGTGATTGCGGATTCTTGGCAGCAAGACGTAGGCAAAGACTACTCGCAATGGAACGATGTTTATCTCACGTTGCGTGGTCAATACGGCGCGCGCAGTACCATCGAAGACCCGAAAGATCCGCTTTCAACCGTCATGCACGTTGCTGCGCCCATCTACCACAAAGGCGAAATCATTGGCAGCGTGACGGTGGCAAAATCCAATCGCTCAGTACAACCCTTCATCGATCTTTCTAAACGCAATGTGCTGTTTTGGATGGTATGGATGAGTGGTTTAGTGCTATTGGCAGGGGCATTGTTTGCTTGGCGAATTCACTCGGCATTGAACAAGCTAGAAGACTACGCGACCAAAATGGGTGAGGGCAAAAAGGTCTCTAAGCCGACATTTCGTATCTTTTATGAGTACGGCACGCTAAGTGATGCATTAGAGAAAATGCGCAATCAGCTCGATGGTAAGCAGTATGTGGAAGAGTACGTACAGACGCTGACTCATGAGCTGAAAAGCCCGTTATCAGCGATTAAAGGCGCGAGTGAAATATTGCAAATGCCGTTGCCTGAAGAAAAGGTCACGCGCTTTGCTGGCAACATTGAGCGAGAAAGCGACCGCATGCAGTCATTGATTGATAAGTTGCTCGAACTGGCTCGTCTTGAAAAGCGCCCCGAGTTAGAACAAGTCGAAGCTATCTCGCTAGAACAAATGGTCAATGAAGTGGTTGAGTCGGCGGATGCGCGTTTGAGTGCTAAGTCGGTCACTGCCAAAATCCAAATTGATGACCATCTCTCCGTACTTGGTGATGCCTTCTTACTGAAACAAGCCGTTTTTAACCTGATGGACAATGCGCTGGATTTTGTTCATTCAGAGGGATGCATTGAATGGAAAACTGAGGTCACGAAAGAAAAGGTGTGCCTGTCGATTTTCAATTCAGGTCCTCACATTCCCGACTATGCATTGCCTCGTTTAACCGAGCGCTTCTACTCCCTCGCTCGGGAAAATGGTGTTAAGAGCACTGGGCTCGGGCTGAATTTTGTTGAGCAAGTGATCAAGCTGCACAAAGGTCAGTTGCAAGTCGAAAACGTCGATGCTGGCGTGAAAGTGACCCTGATTTTACCAACTCCATAGAAACTCCACATTAGCTCCATTCGTTCTCCAAATTGCTGATTTAGATTACTTCCATCAGCAAATGGAGAATGAAACATGAAAAAGATCCTCAATAACCAACTCGGCACGAAGTTCGCCTTCGTGCTGTTTTTGTTTGTCTTACTGCAAATCCCGCTTTCAATGGTCACAGGGCTGATCTCAGAACGCTCATATCGCCAAGATGAAGTCAGAAACGACATCGCACGCAGCAGCAGCGGCGAACAGCGCATCATTGGCCCATTCATCATGGTTAACTACACCGAAACCAGTTACCGAGATGACAAAGTACAGATTAAAGAGCGTCGTAAATTCCTCCTACCTAGCACTTTTGATATGAGCGCGAATCTGGACAGTTTTGAAAAGTACCGAGGCATTTACCGCGCGCGTTTATACAAAGCACAAGTGGCACTGAAAGGCACTTTCGATGCAGACGATCTCACGGCATTGCAGGGGCTTGATATTGACAACATGAGCCTAGTCGTTGGCATTGAAGACAGCCGTGGATTGATTCGTTTGGATGACATGACCATGGCGAGCTCTGATATCGAAGTCGCACCGGGAACGGGGTTAAATCAGTTACCACAAGGCTTCCACAGTGATCTGACACTTGCAGACCTAAACCCAGCACAACCTTTGGCATTCGATCTTAACTTCTTGCTACAAGGGATGGGGCAGCTTCAAGTCACACCAATCGGCAGTCAAACAACGGTTGAACTCTCTTCAACTTGGGCACATCCAAGCTTTATCGGTGATTACTTACCGGTGTCATCAGAAGTCTCTGAGGATGGATTTAATGCACAATGGGCGAGCAATAACTTCTCTACCAATATCGCGCAGCTGTTCCAAAGCTGTTTGTCATCGAATCACGCTTGTCACGAGCTTGAACAGCGACAAATGGGCGTAGATTTGATTGATCCCGTGGACCACTATTTGAAATCCCACCGAGCTGTGAACTATTCACTATTGGTTATCACATTAGTGTTTGCGAGTTTCTTCTTACTGGAGCTGTTCCAAGCGCGTCCGGTTCACCCTGTGCAATACGGTTTTATTGGTCTGGCTTTAGCGCTTTTCTATCTGTTGTTGATTTCGATGAGTGAACATCTGGGCTTTAACTGGGCATATGTGGTGTCGGCAGTCGCATCGACGGGGCTTTTAAGTGTGTACGTGAGCGGTATGTTGAGCAACACCAAACACGGCGCGATATTCGGAGTGTGTTTGCTCACTCTCTACGGATTACTGTTTGGCTTGCTACAAGCAGAAAGCTACGCATTGGTTATGGGGACATTACTGTGTTTCGCGATTTTGAGCTTCACTATGGTCATTACACGCAACATCGATTGGTACGCACGAAATAAGAAAGAAGAAGAAAGTGCAAAGGCGAATCATGAAGATATTTAAGCGAGCAACTCTCACTGGTCAGCCAAGCGATATGGTGGAAGAAACGTGCGCTATCCACCTGCGATTTTCTGCAAAAAATGGACTGAAAAGCTTGGTGTGTTTTATCGTATTGGTCGTTATTGCGCTCTATATTCGAGACAGCTTTATTCGTCCGACATTTGGTGATGTTCTGGTTGTGGTTTGGCTCTACTACTTTCTTGCAAGCTTGTTCTCCATGCCCGTTAACTGGCTGGTTTCACTGGTGGTGTTGATTGCGTTTGCTGTCGAGTTGGGGCAATTGCTTCAGGTCGTAGCTTGGCTTGGTATCGAACCTTCATCGCCTCTGGCTGTAATTTTGGGCGCCACATTTGATTGGAAAGATCTGCTGGCTTATAGCATCGGAGGTCTACTGTGTTGTTGGATGGAAAAGCAATGAAAACCGAGATGAAAGCCATTGCGCTACCAAACCGACTCCGCCATTCCAAACGAGGTATTCGTAAAAGGATCAAAATCAGTTTACTCAAGCGCGTGTACCTTTGGTCACTGACCAATAGAGAACTACTGTAGCGCTACTTCTCTATCTGAAATACAAAAGGGAATCTTAACTCACCGGCGCACAGGTGAGTTAAGACTCCCTTTATTATTCATTGAGACGTCTAGCTGCTACTTTTAATTAGCTTTCAAATGAAAGTTTCTCGCCGAACGTCTCTTTCCAGTCTTTATCGAACTGCTCAACCGCCGGTTTTACTGCTGGGTGAGCGAACATTTGTGCCGCCACATCGGTTGGCAATGTAATGGCTTCGATGCCCAGTTTCATCACTTCCATCGCTTGTTGAGTGTTCTTGAAGCTGGCTGCCAAAATCTTCGCTGGTAGTTGGTTTTGATCGAGTAACAATTGAAGATCCGCGACCACTTCAACACCGTTGCCGTTCATCGCATCAATGCGGTTTACGTAAGGTGCTAGGTAGTCAGCACCGCACAGTGCCGCTAGGAAACCTTGTTGAGCTGAATAGATAGCCGTGGCGAGAACCTGAATTCCCTCTTTTTTCATTAGCTTAATTGCTGCTAAGCCGGTTTCTGTTGCTGGCACTTTTACCACTATATCGTAAGGCAATTCATTCAGTTGGCGCGCTTCTGCCACCATACCTTCGACGGTTGAACTCACGACTTGAGCGTGAAAGCGAGGTGTACCGCCAAGTGCTTCTTGCATGCCTGCTAGGGTTTCATTCAGTCCCTGTTTTGACTTCGCCAAAATGCTTGGGTTTGTCGTCACGCCTTTTAGCGGTAGGCACTGGTTAAAGCGTTTTACTTCTGCCACATCAGCAGTATCTAAATAAAGTTCAATCATGGTTTCTACCTTAAACAAAATCTTCGTTTTGATGATGGGATCACTATAGATCTGACAATCGAACGAGATCTTGATTTTGATCAATTGAAATTTCATTTGAAACTATAATAATTTCATTAAATGAAAAGTTGAGTGAAACTTGTAAACGCTCAAATGAAGCTTTCAGTTCGAACAAAGAAAAGCCGCTGATAAGACTTAACCAGCAAGAAACGGATTAAGTACACAGCGGTAGCACAGACCAAGAGGCAAGCAGAGATGTATTTCAATATCCAACGATTCTCTACCCATGATGGCGATGGCATTCGTTCCATTCTTTTTCTTAAAGGATGCAGCTTGTCTTGCCCTTGGTGTCAAAACCCAGAAAGTCGCAGCGAAAAACATTCACTGTTGTTTGATCAGCGAAGCTGTATGGAAGGTTGCCAACTGTGCGTTTCTGCTTATCAAGCCACAACTCAATCCAGAGCGGATAGTGAAACGGTGAGCGATGGTATTCAACGCATCGACAACCAGATCATCATCAATTGCAAAGCCATCAAAGAAGACCAGCTGATCGCGCTGCGAGACGTCTGTCCTACGCAAGCACTGACTGTCTGCGGTGAAGAGGCGAAATCAGACATGTTGTTCGACACCTTGATGAAAGACAAACCTTTCTACGACCAAAGCCAAGGTGGTGTGACCTTCTCCGGTGGTGAGCCACTCATGCAAGCAGATTTGGTGGCAGAACTCGCGCAGCGTCTGCATGACAACCAAGTCTCTACCGCCATTGAATCGTGCATGCATGTGCCGTGGAAGAATGTCGAAAAAGCCGCGCCGCATATTGATTGCTGGTTGGCGGATTTAAAACACACTGATGAAGAAAAGTTTCTTAGCTGGGCGAAAGGTTCACTGAAACGCATCAAAGACAATTTCCGAAAACTGGCACCTATCGCGAAACGCATTGTGATTCGTGTTCCCGTTGTGCCGGGGTTCAATGACACCATCGAAGAGTTGAAAGACATCATCGATTTTGCGGCTTCACTAGAAAGCTGCCAAGAACTTCACTTGCTGCCGTACCACACGCTCGGCATCAATAAATACCGTTTGCTCGATATGCCTTACGAGTGTTCTGACAAGCCACTAAACAAACCAGAACTGCTAGAAAGCGCCATGCAATACGCAAGCGAAAACACCCAACTTAACGTGATTGTAAGAGGTTAACTATGGACCTGAATTACCTTCCTGAGCGTATCAAAGCGCACAAATCGGCACTGGTAAATATCGTAACGCCACCTGTCTGTACCGAGCGTGCAGAGGCATACACTCGTGCTTATCAAGCAAACGAAGACAAACCTGTAATTGTCCAACGTGCGCTAGCACTGCAAGAGCACTTACGCACTCGTACTATTTGGATTAAACACGATGAGCTAATCGTCGGTAACCAAGCGAGCAAAGTACGCGCTGCGCCTATTTTCCCAGAATACACAGTGCGTTGGATTGAAGCGGAAATTGATGAGCTAGCCGACCGTCCTGGTGCAGGCTTTGCGGTCACTGAAGAAGATAAGCAAAGCATCCACAGCATCACACCGTATTGGCGCGGTAAAACTGTTCAAGACCGTTGTTATGGCTTGTTCACTGATGAGCAGCAAGAAATCTTAGCCAGCACCATCATTAAAGCTGAAGGCAACATGACTTCGGGTGACGCGCACCTTGCGGTGGATAACGAGAAAATCTTGAAGCTAGGCATGAACGGCTTGTTAGAGGATGTTCGTCAGCACCGTGCTAACAATGATGTTTCGACCTTTGAAGGCTTGAAGAAAGAGCAGTTCTACAAATCGGTCGAAATCGTACTGCTTGCGATTCAAGATCACATGGTGAGCTACGCTGAATTGGCGGCAAAAATGGCGTTAGAAGAGACACGCCCGCTGCGCAAAGCTGAGTTAGAAAGCATTGCGGCAAACTGTCGTCATGTCGCGAGCCACGCTCCAGAAAACTTCTGGCAAGCACTGCAATTGAGCTACTTTGTTCAATTGATGCTACAAATCGAATCGAACGGTCACTCGGTTTCTTTCGGTCGTATGGACCAATTCCTCAACGAGTTTTATGTTCGCGATATCGAAAACGGCGCGATTGAAAAAGACTTTGCACTAGAGTTGCTACAAAGCTGCTGGTTGAAGTTGCTTGAAGTAAACAAGATTCGCTCTGGCGCGCACTCAAAAGCCTCCGCAGGTTCTCCGTTGTATCAAAACGTGTGTATCGGCGGTCAGAAGTTGAATGAAAAAGGTGAGCCTGAAGATGCAGTGAATCCACTTTCTTGGGTGATTCTGGAATCTTGTGGTCAGTTACGTTCGACGCAACCTAACTTGAGTGTGCGTTACCATGAAGGTTTAAACCAAGAGTTCTTAATGGGCTGTATTGAAGTGATTAAATGCGGCTTCGGTATGCCAGCGTTCAACAACGATGAGATTGTTATTCCTGAATTCATCAAGCTTGGTGTAGAGAAAGAAGACGCTTACAACTACGCATCTATCGGCTGTATCGAGACCGCAGTTCCGGGCAAATGGGGTTACCGTTGTACGGGCATGAGCTTCATTAACTTCGCCCGTATCTTGCTAGCTTCATTGAACGAAGGTGTGGATGCAACAACGGGTAAAGCTTTCTTGCCACACGATAAGTCATTAGCAAAAGGCAACTTTGAGAACTTTGAGCAAGTGACCGCTTCTTGGGCAGAGCAAATCCGCTACTACACCCGTAAATCGATTGAGATTGATACTGTAGTCGACAGCGTACTTGAACAGCAAGCTCAAGACATTTTCTGTTCAACGCTGGTGGATGACTGTTTGGCTCGCGGTAAAACCGTGAAAGAAGGTGGCGCGAAATACGATTGGGTATCTGGTTTGCAAGTCGGTATCGCGAACTTGGGTAACAGCCTAGCTGCCATCAAGCACCTTGTTTTCGATGATGCGCAAATCACTCAGCCCCTTATCTCACAACAACAGCTAGCAAAAGCATTGGCAGAAGATTTCGATGGCATGGAGAACGAACAGCTTCGCCAACGTCTTATCAACTTTGCACCAAAATACGGTAACGATGATGACGCGGTAGACCAACTATTGGCAGACGCTTACCAAGTGTACATTGATGAGCTAGAGCAGTTCGTTAATACGCGTCATGGGCGTGGTCCAATTGGCGGCGGTTACTACGCAGGTACATCAAGTATCTCGGCAAACGTCCCATTCGGTGCTTCAACCATGGCAACGCCAGATGGTCGTAAAGCGAAAACGCCATTGGCAGAAGGTGCAAGCCCGTCATCTGGCTCAGACCGTTTAGGTCCAACGGCAGTGTACAACTCGGTTGGTAAGATTCAAGCGAATAAGATCCTTGGTGGCGTGCTGCTTAACCAGAAGTTAAGCCCGGCAGCAGTTGAGTCTGAAGGGGACAAGCTCAAGCTTTCTATGTTGATTCGCACCTTCTTCAACCACCACAAAGGCTGGCATGTTCAGTACAACATCGTCTCTCGCGAGACCTTGCTAGCAGCGAAGAAGAACCCTGAACAATATCGTGATCTGGTTGTGCGAGTTGCAGGCTACTCAGCCTTCTTCACCGCGATATCACCAGATGCTCAAGACGATATCATTGCTCGTACCGAGCACGAGCTGTAAGTACACTCACTAACTAAAACGAAAGGCACCGATTGGTGCCTTTGGTTTGCATACTTAATCCGCAAATGACTATACCTGAACGCATTAAAGCTTGTGCAAAATGGTCACGCATTTCTTCGTGATGTTGTCGTACTCTTTCGTCATGTAAGCGGTAGTGATCGCGCCCTCTTTCATGATGCAAATGGCATCGAGTAATGCAGCGTTGTCTGATTTGAGATAGTGATGAATTAGCTCTCTGACTTGCTGCTTATGGTAGCGGCAATACGTTGCGATCTCGCCACTGTCGTCACTGAATTCCGCGGACGTATTGATGAAAAAGCAACCGCGAAACTCGCCCAACTTTTCTTCAGAGCCATGAAACCAGCCGTTGAGTGCTGTAAATAACTGATCGATCACCTCCGCGCACGTTTGTGCTGAAGAAAGCTTTTCCTCCAACCATTCCATAAATACTTGGTGGCGTTGTTCTAATGCGGCGATGATAAGCGCTTCTTTGCTCTCAAAATGGTTATATAGCGTGCGTTTAGCCACGCCGGAAACATTGAGGACTTCATTGATGCCAATAGAGTTGATGCCTTGTTTATAAAACAGTGACAAAGCTGTGTCGATCAATAACTGTTTCTTTTTGTTCATAACTACGTCCTCAAAAAGTTCCATAAACACATATTGACAAAGGTAGACAGATTTGTCTATTTTATTTTGTAGACAATTCGGTCTACTTTGAGGTGTTTATGAATAATTTAATTTTATCGTTGGTTGCCGGGCTTGGCGCTACGTTGGCTATTGGCGTATTGTCCTACGCTGAGGTATCACTGACTGAGGTTGTACTCCTGATGGCACCATTTGGTGCTACCGCAGTACTGGTGTTTGGGGTGCCTAGCAGCCCTCTCGCTCAACCAAAAAACGTGATCATTGGTCACTTCATTACGGCATCTATCGGTATTGCGTTTAGCCAGTATGTTGACGTCACGCCGGTCACGCTCGCGATTGCGACGGGGCTAGGTGTGTCTGCGATGCTGATTACGAAGACCACTCATCCACCTGCGGGGGCAAATCCAATTTTGATCATGGCGTCTGGGCAGGGATGGAGTTTTCTCTTCACGCCTGTCCTGATTGGCGCGGTAGTGATTGTTCTGGTCGGTAAAGGGTTACAGTTGCTACAAAGTCAGTACTTAAACCCTCGACTGAATGGTCAGAAGACCTAGTCGGATTGTAGTTAGAGCCGCGAAAGGGAGTGATCTCTTTTGCGGTTTTATCTTTTGTCGGTTTGCAAAAACAAAATCTGATTCTCTCTTGGTATTCAGTCGTATACATCAACATGGTAGTTAAATTGGTACAATGCGATGAACAGAATCCACCCTAAGAAACTATTGCACAGTAAATGGACGGCAATTTCACCTAAAAACAAAGAGAAGCATTTTGTCGTGACGGAAATGGAACTAGATGAAGATGGTAACGTTGTGAGATGTGTCATCGAGGCAGTCATGAGTAAACGCGACCGAGAGATGAACTGGCAAGACCTAAAAGACTCTGAGCAATGGATGCAAGGGTGGAAGTGAGTGACGCTTCGTTGTTGGGCGAATCAAGCAGAAACGTGCGTTGCGAGTAGGCAAAAGTGGTGCTATCTGATACGTTGATAATTCGTTCTAACGCCCACTCAAAGGATTAATTATGATTGATTTCGACAATTCCTCTGTATTTAAGCTTAAGCCGATTGACGTTTCTAATGCCAGAGAAGACTTCCTTAAGTTCTTGATTGATGGTGAGACTATTTTCGCTGCTTTTAAAACAGTTCGTGACCAAGTGGTGTTTACGAACAAGCGAGTGATAGCGGCAAATGTGCAAGGGATTACCGGCTCAAAAGTGGATTACACTTCTTTGCCTTACAGTAAGATCAATGCATTTTCTATCGAGACCTCTGGTACTTTTGATTTGGATTGTGAAATCGAGTTCTTCATGAGTGAGGTGGGAAGAGTGCGTTTTGAAATTAAAGGCTCGTTTGATTTGATTTCTTTCAACCGTATGGTTAGTGAGTATGTACTAGGTTAAGGGATTAGAAATGAGAGCTTCGCTGAGAGACAAAATTATAGAGGTCTGTGACAAAAAGATCGCGAGTAAAGGTGAATTGGTTGGTCTCTCATTTTATGCGTTTTTCGCTAATAAAAATGACGACCCAGAGCTGTTGATGGAAGCGGCTACGTGGTGGATTCAGACTCATCAGCTCGACCACTTCGAAAAAGCAGTAAAAATAAAATCAATGGTCGAGTCGGGGAGCTAAATTAAAAAAAAGAAGTAAAGAAAGCAGACAAATGCTAATAACGTTGCGGACAAAACAGGGTAGATAATGTAAGAGTCCTGCTTGTTGGTTCGTTGAAAACATAGCGAAACAAGTAAGACGTTATAAACAACAAGTAACAAGCTGATCATGGTTCCGCTGTTTAGTGTCATACTTGATAGCTGAGTTAAGAAAAACGCCAATAAAAGGTAATCGAAGACAATGAGCCATAAAAAGGCTTTCTTCAGTAAGTCGCTTTTTCTTTTTTCGGATGATGTTATGTGCATATAGAACTCAACTAAAAAGTCACAGTAACAGAGGCTTTGGTTAGAGAGGTCACCATCAGAGTGGTGACCTTTTAAGATTATAATTCTTGAATTTTTACTTCGCTGGTGGCGGTATCGCCGGAGTAATTGATGACTTCTTGACGAATGACTGGTTGGTTAAATTCAGCCTTATCTTTCGCTTTTTGCAGTTCACTTTCTTGGTGGTTGCCAAAAAGGGTCTCAAGCACTTTAGCGGCAGGAGTCGTTAAAACAAACAGCTCAATACGACGGTTTTCGCTAGAATCTGGCTCATCAGGATTAAGCAGCGCTCTATCTGACATACCCGTTACCTGCATTACTCTATCGTCCGGCATACCGCCTTCAACTAACGTATTTCTTGCTACGTCTGCTCGAGAGGCTGATAACGCCCAGTTAGATTGACGACCAAAACGCTTTTTAAATGGAATTGCATCTGTGTGTCCGCTGATGATCAGAGGGTTGTTAACACGATGAAATACAGGTGCTAGTGCGAGCAGTAAATCTTCAAAAAAAGGAGTAAGTTCTGCACCACCACGGCTGAACATATGCTGTTTGTAATCATCTTGAAGGACGATACGCAAACCTTGTGGTGTCACCGTGACGTTTACATTTCCCTGCGCATTAATTTGGGCAGTCATTTGCTCAATTACTTTTGCTAGTGCGGCAAGTTGCTCTTGAGTATCGAAGTTACCAGGAATCAAAGAATCAATTTCTGGTCCATCCCCATCACCTTTGAAGTAAGAGCTTACCACATGGTTGGAGTTGTGTTTACTTGGCACAGAAGAGTCCTGTGCCAAGTCGATAGGAGAAATACTTTGTGACGTATCAAATGGGTTGCCGTAACTCTTGTCGAATACGCTTGAACTATGCAAGTGGGCAACAATCGCTTTACGCTCTTCTTTGTCTACCACCTGCATAACCCAAAGTACAAGAAACAGCGCCATTAGGGCGATCATGAAGTCAGCAAACGCGACTTTCCACGCGCCGCCATGAGACGACTCATCATGGCTGTATACTTTGGCACGTTTGAACACTACATGCTCTTGTTTTTGCATTATCCCTCCTGTTCAGCTAACCACTTCTCCATTTGGTTGAATGTTGGTTTGATGTCTAGCTGAATATGTTTACGACCAGCGTCAATGGCGAGCAATGTCGGCTTTTTCGCTACGTAGGCAACCAAGGTTGCACGAACGCACTCAAAAGCAGTCATATTACGTTTTACTCGCTGAGCCATGGCGTTACTTAGTGGATCTAAGCCACAGTAACAACCGAAAATACCAATGAATGTACCAACGAGAGCTGCCGCAACGTGATACCCAATCATAGCGATTGAGCCATCAATAGCTTGCATGGTGATAATAATGCCACCAACTGCTGCAAGAATACCGAAGCCAGGTAGTGCTTCTGCTGTACGCTGTAGTGAGCGTGAAGGTAAAAGCATTTCGTTCTGTATTGCTTCGATTTCTTGCTCTAGCAGTCCCTCTAATTCATGAGGCGACATCTGTCCCATTGCCATTAAACGTAAATTGTCAGTAATGAAAGAAATTAGGCGATGATCTTCTGCGATCGTCGGGTAAGCGAGGAACATAGAGCTTTGCTCCGGAGCCTCAATATGAGAATCCAGAAACTTGTATCCGCGGTTTCTCGCTGTCTCTAGCAAGTTGTTGAGTAGTGCCATTAATTCCATGTAGTACTCATGCTCTTCTGTTGGACCTTTAATGGTCGCTGGCACTTGTCGACGCATTTCTTTTAGTACATGAGGCGGATTACCGATGATCAAAGAACCAGCAGCGGCGCCAATAATGATAAGGAATTCGGCTGGCTGCCAGATAGCACCTAAGCTACCACCGGCCCACATATATCCACCGAAGACGCACACCAGGATAGTGAGCACTCCAAAAAACTTTTGCATCTTGTGACTCCTAAGAGGACATTAATTGGTTGAGTTGTTTCAGCGCTTGTTTGTGAAGCTGACATATACGAGGTGGTGTCAGATCCAATACCAGAGCTATTTCGTGTAAGTTGAGTTCATGTTGATAGAACAGAGTCAGGAGCAGTTGATCGCGCTTAGGTAACTTACCCAAAGCACTGTCTAAACTACGACGAATATGTTCATGTTCCATGCCATCGTATTGTCCGCCAATGTAGCTATCACCGCTGCTCTCCATCAGTTGGTCAAGGCTTTGCATCTCGCCTGCGAGAGCGGCATTTTGGCGGTTGTAATAATCTTGCTCATTCGTCCCTAAAGCCTGGATGATTTCGGCATCCGTTGGCATTCGACCTAACGTTCGAGTGAGATCTCGAGTCACGTCGTTGAGCTCGTGGGCTTGTTGACGAGTCTTACGTGAACGCCAATCTAGTCGGCGTAATTCGTCTAAAATAGCTCCCCGAACTCGACAAACGGCGAAAGCAGGAAAGTGAGGATCGTCAACATCGCCATATCGGCGTCCAGCCTCGACTAGAGCGATAAGGCCTATCTGCTGCATATCTTCAATACTACAGTGAGAAGTGGCATGAACGCGCAGCTGGTTAACTACGCGTTTTACCATGACCTGATGACGTTGTAGCAATGCGTTTTCATCAATTGGTCGTGACGGTGTTGTCACTTCCTCTTCTGTGGTGTAAGTGTCTTGTACATTCATGTCTAACATGGTTGTGCTCCGTTATTGCACAACATATTTAGTCAACAAAACATCGTCGATTTCTCGGACGATGTCTGTTTTAGCAAAAGCGAGTAGAAGCGTTTGCTTCACTTCGTCTTGCAGAATATCGATGGCACCCGCTTGCTGTAACTGATCAAACGTTTTGTCGCTAAACAGTTTTAATAGAGAGTTTTGTACCATAGGCATGTATTCATCGATCTCTTTGATACGCTCTGGACGGCGTGTCTCAATTGCCAGTTCTAGCATCACAAAGTGAGTCTGTTTCTTGCCTTTAACGGTCAAAACGACTTTGTCCAAAGGATGGAAGCTAGGACCTTTACTTGTCGGTTGTTCTGTGACCAAAAAAGACAGTGGAGAGTCTTCGATCAGTGAACCAGAGTCAGGTGACTCTTGAGCGTGTTTGTTTAAGTACCAGATTCCGCCCATAATTGTGACGGCCGAAACGAGGGCACTGGTGATGATCATGGCGATAAACAGGGCGATCATTTGTTGTTTGGTCATAACCTTTTTCCTCGAAGATTCACTAAGCTTGAGTGCTTAGCCAGTGTTCTGAATAGTTAGTTGTTGTCGTGGTTTGGAATGCACCAGATTCTCGTGCGGCGAAAATATTGGCGTCTTCTTCGTTTGCATGTGGGTCATTTCGACCTTGGTTTTGATCAGAGCCAACATTGACATCGACATGAACGAAGTTTTGCTCTTGTAACTCAGTACGCAATCGTTCCGAAACTTGCATTAAAGCTTCTCGTGTTGCTGCGGCATTGGCGTTGATGTGGACACTCAATCGGTCACCTTCAACACGTACAAGTAAATCCAATTTCCCTAAGTCTGGTGGGTCTAGGCGGATTTTTGCTTCTTGTACATTTTGTTGAGCTTGGAGCGTCACGCGATCATGTAATACTTGCATCATTTGCTCCCCCCACTTTCCTGCAGTGGTATCAACACGCACCGCTGCCCACTCAGAGCCTTGAGCTTGAACATGACTCGTCGCAACCGGTGAATGTGCAGGTTGTGTTGTAGGAGCTTGTGCTTGAAGTAGAGAGGCGGTTGGTTGCCCTTGAACAGGTTGATTCAAAAGAGTTTGAAACTCAGCACCGGAGATAGGCAAACGCGAACTCGATGAAGTCGGCAGACTTTGCTTCACATCTTGTTTTGATGATGTGTTTAACATAGCGTTAGACGAATCTTGAGTAACAGACTTAACTTCGCTCGCAGTCATTAAAGATGACGCTTTTCCTAGTTTCTCAGCCTGCTTCTCTGCCATGGTAATCATACCCTGGGTTAAAGCTTGAGCTTGCGCTGCAAGATCAGTCGATTCTGTTAACCCTAGTGTACTGGTCAAGTTGGCATCCGGATCTGAAGCTGAGCGGTCATCAGTATCAAAACCATGACTTTGTACTTTGTTTGCGCTGTTCAAAGTAGAGGCCGTAAGGTGAAAACTCGGTACTGCTGACGCAGAGTTAAAGTCTTGCTCACCATTCTGCTTGTTCCCTGATCTAAAACCATGAGAAAAGCCGTGTACCGAGTTCGCTTGCTTGATGTGACCCTCATTGTTAGCTGGCGAATTACCCGAGTGCTGAGTTGAAGAAGGTATGATCATTGAGTTAGCTCCATGGTCATTGCTAATTGATAGGCCATAGCGCGTTCTTGATGGTCATTGACCATGTTCATCTCTTTTTTCAACTCGTTGGTCGACTTCTCTAATACTGCGAAGGCATTAGCGTGCACTGTTTTCGCTCGCTGGATTTCAGGTGCAAGCTTAGGATCTTTCAAAAAAGGCTTGTGACTGATCAAAAGCTCTCGCAACTGCAAGTCGTACCGCTTGAGCGCATGCCAATCGGCCGTTTTTGCGGCGAACTGGATGAGCTGAGATAAATGACGGAATCGCTCTGGCGATACTTTATGCTTGTTGTCCAAAATTCATCCAACCTTCACGAATGTTACCCATTACACGCTCAACGTTAACCAAGCGATTTGCATCGTTTTGCACGCTAGCGTAATAAAGTTCGACTTGGCAGAAGTCATACAGCTGGCGTAGGTTTTCCGCAATTTCACCGCCGTTTTCATCATCTAAAGCACTTGTTAGTCCAATCAAGATGTTCATGCATTTGTTGATTCCATTCCCTTTCTCAGCCAAACGATTTGCGGCTAGGTGGCCGCGAATACGTTCAACTTCATCGAGTAGGCCATCGATTAACATGATGACTAATTGGTGTGGATTTGCTGCTGCCGCTTGAGCGTCGAGATCGACTTGTTGGTACGAATCGTAACCAGAATCCATAAGCATGAATATTTCTCCTAAATTTGGAACCAAATGTCTTATTTTTGAGCATTAAACATGGACATGGTTTGGTTCATTTGGGTCATAATTGAATTCATTTGAGTGAATTGTTTGAGATAGCGGTTGTACGACATTTCGTACTTACGCTCTAAATTGGTTTGTTTATCTTTGATTCGGTCTAAGCTTGACTGTATTGCGTCTTTACGCGTGCTGAAGGTACCTGATGAGAACTTCAAGAAAGGCTCTACCATCGCGTCAAGAGAATCTAGCAAAGCGTCATCCCCATTAAACAACGCCTCTAAGCCTGCGCTATTTGTTTGTTGAGCTTCTTTGAACTTTTCTTGATCAACTTTCATTTTACCGTTGCGGTCTAGGCTCACGCCGATTTCGCTTAGGCGCATACCATTGTGTTCACCTCGGATTAACCCCGTTAACTGACTCTCAATAGAACGCAATGTCGAGTCGCTAGCGAGCACGCCGCGTTTCTGATCTTCACCGCCAATTTGGGTGTACTGATCGATAGTCGAAACAAGGGCATTGTAGGTTTCCACAAACTTATCTAGTTGCTCTTTAGTGCCTTCGCTATCAGCTCCAATTTTTAAACCGATTGGCGAATCTCCCGCGGCTTGCGGTTTAGATACGGTAATGTCAACACCGTCGATGACACCTTCAAAAGTATTACTTGCGTTGGTTAGTTTCAGGCCTGAGTCTTTTGCACCTAGCCACATAACCGCATCTTGCGGAGCGTTGATTTGCTTGAGGTTGGTGAAGGCGTCTTCAAACCACGCTTGGCCAGTACCCGATGCAGATACGTTGATCTTATTTTCGACACCAGTCTCAGTACTCGATAGCATAAAGTGTGTTTGACCATTCGAGCGAACTAGAGTGGCGTTAACGCCAGGGTTATCCGTGTGATTGTTAATCGCACTGGCTAAATCACTGATCGTTGCAGTGCCGTCACCATTAACATCAACGGAGGACAAGTCTAGAGTCATTGTTTCACCGTTGATGGTGAATTCTAAAGATCCAGTTGTTGGTACTTCTGTCGTCGCCTCAAGGTCTGCAGGCATTCCTGTAGATACTTGATGCGCCGTTGCCACTTTTTCTACAAAAATCTGATAGTTACCCGTTAGCGCTTTAGCATCCGCGTTTGCAGTAAAGTTACCTTCTTGAGAGAGTGTCGCACTGTTTTTGATGATGCTGTTTGTGCTGTTATTCATCTCTTTCATTGCAGTACGAAAATCACGTAGTGCGCTTTCAACTTTATTAAAAGCTGACAGTTGTGACTGGTACACATTAGCTTGCGCTTGGTAACGGTTTTTGAATGGGTTTGTGTCCAATTGTGCGAATTGGGTTGCCATTTTTACTGGGTCTAAAGAACTCATGAGGTGTGCTCCTCTCATCTCTTATTGGCTTGAATACTTTGAATGCTACGCCTTAGTTTAATTATCAGTGGCAAGATGCGTGCCGTATATTAAATTCAATTAAAACAAAGGTTTAGATCTATTTTATTTTCTTGGGAGGAAGTGGTGTTTCCACCTTGTTTGTTCCGCCTTCCTCCATGGAAAAAGTAATTTCCTTATAAGAAAAGGCGACCTAAACAAAGAAAATATTTAATTGTATTGACGGTTCTAATTAGGAGAGATGTTTTAATTAGACGTTATATTCAGCCTTTACTTCAGCTTGATTCAGATAATTCTTACAGAGTGCATTAATTGCGTTCTGATATTATTTTTGATAGTGCGATGTGCAAGTGTTCTCACTAAAAATTAAATTTTTTACGTTTCAAAGAATGTCAGTTATGAATGAATTTGCGTTACGATTGATGAAATGTGCTCGTGCATATGAAGAGTTCATTAACAAAAAACTATTAAGTAAACAGAGCATCAATTCTGATGAGATAGCTAGTATCTTAAAGGAAGCTAAGTTCAATTTTCCTGAGCTTAGAGATAGTAAAATAGGAAGTAAATTAGAGACGATAGAATTAGAACTGTTTAATAAGGTTTTATTCAATATTATGTTGAAGTTCGGATTCAGAGTGCCTGAACCTCACAAAGATAATACGAGCTCTATTTATATTCGTAGATAAAAATAAAGCCTTCCATAGGAAGGCTTTATAATTAAGACGATTTAAATTAAGCGCACTATTAACTAAGTAATTAGCGTAGTAGTGACATTGCCATGCTTGGAAGCTGGTTAGTTTGAGACAGAACAGTTGTACCTGCTTGCATCAACATTTGGTTCTTAGTCATGTTTGAAGACTCTACTGCAAAGTCTGTATCCATGATACGACCTTTAGATGCTGTAACGTTTTCTACCATGTTACCAAGGTTAGCCATAGTGTGCTCAAGACGGTTGATGTTCGCACCGAAGTCTGCACGAGAGCTACCAATTTTTTCTACTAGACCGTCAGCGCCGCTGATTTTGTCTAGTGCTGCTTTTGCTTTAGTCGCGTCATCGATACCATCTGTAATTGCTGCATCAGCAAGAATAGTAGTGATTTCACCGATACCTGCGCTTGCGCTTACAGTCAATGTTTCAGCAGAAGATGCACCGATTTGGAATGTTACGTCACCTGCACCGAAGCCGCCGCCTTTAAGAAGGTTTTGACCACCGAACTTAGTGTTGTCTACGATGTTGTTTAGTTCTGCAGTAAGCTGTGTGAACTCTTTGTTAAGAGACGCACGGTCTGTTGCACTGTTTGAACCGTTCAACGATTGTGTAGCAAGGTCGTTCATACGGTAAACGATGTTTGTCATTTCATCCATCGCACCTTCAGCAGTTTGCATCATAGAGATGCCGTCTTGTGCGTTACGCATTGCTACTGACATGCCGCGTGTTTGCGCTTCTAGACGGTTAGCAATTTGAAGACCAGCAGCGTCATCAGCAGCTGAGTTCACACGGTAGCCTGTGCTTAGACGTTCCATTGCTGTGTTTAGAAGTCCGCTTGTTGTGTTCATTGTGTTTTGAGTTACAAGCGAAGCGTAGTTAGTGTGCATTGATAAAGCCATCTTAGTCTCCTTAGTTAGTCACTATATCTTTCAGGCCTCGGGATATTCCCTTGTCACTAACTAGAGGCGGTCGGTCGGCTTTAATGATTAATTTGAAAATTAAAAAATTTCTAAAAAAGATAAAAATTGATGATTTTTAGTGATTTGTATTCCATGAAAACCGGGAAAATCATCATATAAGCCTAAATTTTTTAGTTAAGTTAAAGAAACTATTGCCCAATGATCTTGTGGTTATCCGTTATAAATAAAAAAACAGCACGAATAAATCGTGCTGTTTTAAATATAAATGGTTGAGTTTCAACTATTCCTCATCAAAAGACTGAAAGGAGAGAGAGGTTGGGATATCGCTGAAATAACCAAAATAATAACTGGCACCCAATAAACGATAGCGGTTAAGTTCCGTTTGACTCGCTACACGTCCGGCAACCCAAGTATATTTATGCTTTCTTAAGAACTTAGCAATAGGTAGGAAAGCGTGTCTTTCTTCTTTATCCTCTAGTGTGACTGACAATTTGATCATATCGGGACTAAAGTCTGCGACGCGCTCGAAGTTCACTTGCGATGTCGCGACTTCAAACCAAAGTGAATATGCATTCTCTTTTAACTTTTTGGTGAGTGTGGCGACTTTATCACTATCACATAACGTTTCATCAGCTTGAAGAGAAGGAATCACATGTTGAAAAGCAGAAGAGTGGAATTGAATCGTCTGTTCGAGAAAATAAACCCCAGGCTCCCAAAGTAATGCATCCACGCGAATCGGCACGACAACATTACTAATCAAGTCGTGATGAAAGGCTTCTAACTGAAATTGTGTTTGTCTTAGTGCAAGGTAAAGACTGAACAAATCCAGGCAGTACTGCATTTGTTCAGAGAGTTTGAATTGATAGACACTTTGTTCTCCACGCATACCAAATCTCAACGTCAGGTGTTGGAATTCTACTTCTCCTGATTGAGCTTCCCTAATTGCTTGGCATGCGTGTTGGACATCATTGTGTTTTAAAGCATCAAAGACTAATTGATCGTCATCCGTGACGATGTGTTGTACTGCGAGACCAACCAAATGTTCGTACATCGCATGTGTTGAAATAAGATTAACCAAGGTTTCCTACCACATTGATTTGTTTGTTTTCTGGGATTTCGTTGTAAGACAATACTGCCAGCCCTTGTGTAAATGTGCGAGCGTAACGCGCTAGAAGAGGGCGCAGCTGTGGCATAACGAGAAGGATCGGAGGTAGCCCCTGTTGTTTAAGCTGTTGTCTAATCAATGGCAAGTTTTGTTGGAACTGACCAAGAATGTTTGGCTCAATTGGGAAGCTATCTAGTGTTACCGTACCAGAAGATTGTGCTTGTTGCAGTGAAGTTAGTAGCATTTGTTCTAACTCATCAGACAGTGCGTAGACATTTAATTCGTTCTTTTGTCCTGCAATTAAGTTAACAAGCGTACGCTTTAGTGCACAGCGTACATCAGATGCAAGTAGGATCGGGTCCTTTGTATTTTCCGCGGATTCCAACATTGTGTTGGCAATCGTGCGAATATCTTTTAGTGGCACTTGGTCCAATAAAAGCTGGCGATATACTTTCAGCTGCTGTGCTGGATTAAGTGCTGCTGCTAATGCTTCTGCTAGTTTCGGGGCTTGTTGTGTCAAACGCTGGGTTATTGCTTCCACATCGTCGTGCGTAAACAATTCTGCAAGGTTTGTCTTCATGATTTTACTAATATGAGTGGCAATAACAGTGCCATCATCGACAACTTGGTAACCCATATTAAGTGCTTTTGCTTTATCTTGATGCTCAATCCACACAGCTGGCAACTGATAAGCAGGATCGCTACCCAAAATGCCATCTACCTCACCGTAAGTTTCGCCAACCGCTATCGCCATTAAACGCTCTGGTTCAATAAAACCTTGCTCAATGACTTCGCCATTTAGAGAAATTGTGTATTGGTTTGGCTTGAGGCTCAGATTGTCACGAATACGAACTTCAGGTAATAAAAAGCCAACTTGTTCAGAAAGGTTTCGACGCACACCGCGAATTCGTTGTGATAAAGGTGCCCCTTGTTCTTTGTTGACTAGATGGACGAGTCGGTAACCAAGCGCAAGTGATAATGTTTGGACGTGAGGAATATCATCCCATGTCAGCGGTGTATCATCGTCTTGCATCGCTTGTGAAAGTGCTTCGACCTCTTCAATCTGGGAGTCTTGCACTGGCTTCTTGGTTTGACGCCACCCTGCGAACGCTAATGCGCCAGAAAACGCAAAAAAGGCTAGGTGTGGCATACCCGGTACCATACCGATTACCGCCATAATACCTGCGACAGTAAATAGCGTTGCAGGAGTTGCCAGTAATTGCTTTTGCATGGTTTCCGACATGCCATTATCGCTATCATTAATTCGCGTAACGATAATCGCGGCAGCCGTTGCCAATAGTAGTGAAGGAATTTGAGCAACTAGACCATCACCGATTGTGAGTAGGGCATAAGTTTTAAAGGCGTCAGACGCAGCGAGTCCATGCTCGAAGACACCAATACTAATACCACCAATGATATTGATAAACAGAATCAACAAACCTGCGATGGCATCGCCACGCACAAACTTTGATGCACCATCCATCGAACCATGAAAATCGGCTTCGTTGGCGACTTCTTTACGGCGTAAGCGAGCCGTTTCCTGATCGATAAGGCCAGCGTTTAAGTCGGCATCAATTGCCATTTGTTTGCCTGGTAAAGCATCCAACGTAAAGCGGGCTGAAACCTCAGAAATACGTTCACCACCTTTGGTGATTACGACGAAGTTGATGATCATCAAGATGACAAACACCACCATACCAACGACGTAGTTACCGCCAATGACGACTTCACCGAATGCTTGAATGACCTTACCCGCTGCGTCACCACCATTATGTCCTTCTAGGAGTACAATTCGCGTAGAAGCCACGTTCAATGTGAGACGTAATAATGTTGCGACCAGCAAAATAGTTGGAAAAACAGAGAAATCTAATGGTCGCTTTGCGGTTGTGCTGACCAGCAATACTAGGATTGCTAAGACGATATTAAAGGTAAACAGCGCATCCAGTAGCAGAGGAGGCAAAGGAAGAATCACCATTGCTAATATCATTAGCAAGACGATTGGAATGCCAACGTAGCCTTTGGTTGATGTTTGAAGTTGTTTTAACCGGTTAAGCATACTTTCGTGTCCTTGGATAAACGCGGGTTAATCAGTGCTGCAAATGTTTTGGAATCGAAAAATGAGGTAAAGGAATTGGCTCTTTTCCCTCACCTTTACGAAAGGCTTTCAATTGCAAAACGTAAGTAAGAATATGTGCCACTGCGATGTACAGTTGGCTTGGGATTGCTTGTTCAATCGCCGTCGTGTGATAAATCGAACGGGTAAGTGGCGGGGAGTTAATGATTTCCACTTTGTTTTCTCGGGCGATACGTTGAATGTGCATAGCGGTTTCGTCTACACCTTTTGCGACGACAAAGGGCGCGTCAGAAAGTGAAGGCTCGTATTTCAGTGCGACTGCATAGTGCGTTGGGTTAGTGATGATCACGTCAGCCGTCGGCACCATTTTATCGATCTTACGGCGCGCAAACTGTTGCTGTATTTGACGAATACGTTGCTTTACTTCCGGACGACCTTCATTATTTTTAAATTCCTCTTTCAATTCTTGTTTCGTCATGCGGAGTTCTTTTAGGTGTTCCCAACGCTGATAAGGAATGTCGATAACCCCAAATAACAACAAGGCGAAGCCCATTAAGAGTAAGCCTTCAAACAGAATTGACATTACTAGAGAAAAACCTTGGCTGAGCGGGAGATTTTGCATGCCAAGTAATGGCTGTAAGTGGTTGTCTAAATAGCCATATAAGATGCCGAATATCACGGCTACTTTGAACGTTGACTTTAAGAGCTCAACCACTGAGCGGGTCGAAAAAATGCGCTTTATCCCGCTCAAAGGATTAATTTTGCTCAGCTTTGGCATCACGTTCGCGGGACGGAACATCCAGCCGCCTAGCACAAGGCTACTACCACAGGTCACGATAATAATGACGGTAAACAATGGTAATAGCATGTCTATGATGACCGCTAAACTTTGTCCCAATTGCTCGACAAGTTGTTTAGGATTTTCTAGGTCGGCTCGCGTCAGCATCATGTTGTAGCGAAAGATACCCGACATGCTTTCCCAAATACTATTAAGCTGAGAGTAAAAGTAGAGCGCCACCGCTAGAAATATCACCGCAGTAGTAAACTCTTTCGCGCGAGGAATTTGTCCTTCCTGGCGGGCTTTCTTTACCTTCTGCGGTGAGGCTTTTTCAGTTTTGTCTTGAGAAGATTGATCGCTCATGCTCCCCCCAACATAAAGTTACTCAAGTGTCTAATGGTGTCGTGAACGAGCGCCGTGTAGCGACCAGGAACACCAGAAACTGAGATTAATACGCTGAATAGACCCAGCAGCATCGTCATAGGAAAACCTAACGCATAGACATTAAGTGATGGTGCGGCTCGGTTCATTACACCAAAACTGATGTTGGCTAGAAGCATGGAAACAATAGCGGGTAAAGCCAAAGCTAGTGAAGAGGCAAACATCCAACCGAAAATATTGACAACACCTTGCAGAGAAAGCGATGTGATACCAGATCCGACTGGCCAAACAACAAAGCTTTGAATCACGATATCTATGACGAGTAAGTGTCCTTCTAGCGCAAGAAACAACAAGGTTGAGAAAATCAGAAATATGCGTCCCAAAATGGCGACAGAAAGCCCGTTAATAGGATCATTCATCATCGCCATACCTAAGCCCATTTGCAGAGAAATCACCTGACCAAGCATGGTGAAAACGTTAAAGAGCATGTGCAAAATTAACCCAAACATTACCCCCCAAATAGCTTGCTCAAAAGCAAGGAACAGGGAAGTCATAGAGAATAATTCGACTTGTGGCATTGGTGGCATTAACGGTCCAGTAATGACAACGATCGAGAGGGCCAGTAAAGTACGAACCCAAACAGGAATAATTGCATCACCAAAGAAAGGCATTGAAATAAATACGGCTCCCACACGAAAAAACGGCCACCAGAGTTGACCGAGTATCGCCGAGAGCTCTGCAAATGTGATGGCCATTAGCCAATCATCCCTGGTATGTTGTGGAACAAGAAATCAAACAGTTCCATGATCTTACGGAGCATCCAGTGACCTGCAAAAATCACCATTAATAAGGTAACGAGCAAACGTGGCAAAAAGCTGAGTGTTTGCTCGTTGATTTGTGTGGCAGCCTGAAATACGGCGATACACAAACCGACAATTAAGCCTGGAACAACCAATACGGCAACCATCAAAATGATCAGCCATACTGCATCGGAAAATAACGTTACGGTTAGTTCTGGGGTCATAACTGCTCCTAGTTAACCGAAGCTGGCAGATAAGGTGCCAACTGTCATTGCCCAACCATCCACGAGTACAAATACCACCAACTTAAAGGGAAGTGAGACAATTAAAGGTGATAGCATCATCATACCCATTGCCATCAGGACACTGGCGACAACCAAGTCGATGACCAAAAACGGGATGAAAAGCATAAAACCAATTTGGAAGGCGGTTTTTAGTTCACTAATGACAAATGCAGGCAAGACGACGGCAAATGAAATATCCTCAACGTTTTGGTCGAGAGGCTCATTGGCAATACGTAACATTTGTTCAAGAGAGCTTTGGTGCGTCTGTGCCAGCATGAACTCTCTCACTGGTTTCTCTGCAACAGAAAAAGCCTGTATTAGCGTGATTTCGCCGTTGTCGTATGGCTGAAACGCATTTTCATAAATATCGCTCCAGACAGGGCGCATAATCAGCAACGTCAATGCGAGAGCGATCCCGACCAACACTCTATTAGGTGGGCTTTGTTGAAGACCAAGAGCTTGGCGCAAAATCGCAAGGACAACGACAATTCGAGTAAAGCTCGTCGCCATCAAAATAAATGCTGGAAGAAAACTGAGCGCCGTCATCAACAACAGAATTTGCAGTTTAACGCTGTATTCTTGTTGTGTGTCGCCATCAGAAACGGACAAGATAGTTAAGCCGTTGTCAGCCGCCATTGTTGGGAAAGCAAACAAAAGTGACACCAATACCAAAAGAGGTAACCAACGGTGCCAAGCGCTCAGATTTTTCATTGTGATGCCTACCTAAGATTATTGACCAACGCCACTCAATGCAGAGTCATGTACATCGATCAGACGAAGTCCATACTTATCATTGACAACGACAACTTCAGCGTGGCCCATAAGAGAACCGTTTACTTTCACGTCTAAAGGCTCGCCATTGAGCTTTTCCAACTCGATAACCGTGCCTTCACCCGCTTTCATTAAGTCCCCAAGTGGGATCTCCTTACTCGCAACTTCCAGCGTGACTGTGACAGGAATGCTTTTGAAAAAGCTAAGGTCACGTTCCGCAGTGGCTGGTTCTTGTTGGAGCGTATCTTCGGCTTCAAAGTCTTCTAATTGAAAATCATCAAAGTTCAGTTCTTCTGCGTCGAATGCATTAGTTTCTAGCGCTTCGCTCATCGCTGCGGTTCCTTATCAGGGTTAAAGATCAAAACAAGTTGGCCGTCTTGCTCGGCAATACGACCTGTAAATAGAGATTGGTTGCCAATGCTTACTGGAACCGTGTTAAGAAGCTCAATAGGTAAAATATCGTTGGGTTGTAAGCCAACCACATCACTTAAAGGCATCTTCTTTTTACTTAGAACAACGTTCAGTCGAACGGGGGTCGTCTCTAAAGAACGACAGAAAGGTTGAAACAAATCGGTATCAGGCTGCAGTTCAAGCTGCTCGATTAGCGTTTGAATAAGATGACCATCTAGCTTGAGATGAATTGAGCCTTGATGATCGTCAAACGCAATGTTTAATTGAACGTTAATGCCAATACCTCTAGGGGTCTCATACTCACCCGTGTCCCACATTTCACCAGGAGCAAGCCAACCGATGATGATTCGACTGATGCGCTCTTGTAAACGTAAGTCACTGGCCGTCAGAGTAGCGGCTGAGCGCTCTGCACTTGCACCATAAAATCTATCAGCCAACTTTATGAGCGTGTGAGGGTTACCATGGATGAATACCATGCCGCCTTCCTGATGTTGATAGGTCGACGTTTGCTCTTTGTCCATCTCAACCGATGTAAAGCGGTGCAAGTCTACTGAGGTTAAGCTAGCTTCCACTTTTCCTGTGCTGAGCCAATTTTGTAATTCAGTCGTAAGGTTTGAGCAAGATTCTGAAATTAAATTATCGAGCTTCTCACGAATGATATGAATAGGTTTGCCTAATAATTCTACATCAAGTAGTTGACTATCAGAAATAGGCTCGCTAACTCTATTTTCCATTTATATTTTACCGTGCGTTAACAATCGAAAGTGTTTTAACTTAATGGCGTGTAGTCTACACAGAAATTTTAATGATCTTTTAGCTCCAAACTCTAAGATTGTGACTTTAGTTCACATGTTGCTTTGTTCATATAGTCATAATCTTTTAATGAAATTTAAAAAGAGTTAGTTTTCTTTATAAATCGCTTAATAAATAAAATAACAATGTTGAGCGGTTTAGTTGTTATAGATTTTTTAAATTGCCTTTGTGGCGTAACAACAACTTCAAATAAATAAATTATAAGATACTGTTTTTTATGCTTAAAGCTTCCACTGGAGGCTAAGCGTGCTCTCTTGAGCGTTTTGTAACCAATTTTAATATTCAGAATAGGTAATTAAAATGATTAGCTATGCCAGTTCTCTCGGCTTGGTGGCATATTTAATTAAACGGTTTAAGTCATGGGAATGTAAGATATACATGAATTATGTCCGTTTGATAATTTGTAACACAATTATTGTTATCAGTTTTATTCTTTCAAAAGTGTCATATTCAGAAGAAGTCTTAACAATCCCTATGGACCTCTCTAAATGGACATATGAGGGAAATAAATTCAAATGCAACTTGTTGCAATCAAATAATGACTATGGGAAGTTTTATTTCCTAGCGGAACCTAATAATAAATTCTATTTTATTTCCGACATAGAATATGAAAACAATAAATGGAAAACGATTGCTTTAACAACTCAAAATGCTCCTTGGAGTGATGAGCTTTATAGAAAAGAGTTTGACTCCCTTGAATTTACTAAGCCGTCTCAGCGTTTCATCTTTAATAAAGGCGCTGAAGAATTCATGGATTCAATTGCTTCGGGTAGTTGGGTGACGCTGTCACTTAAAGGAAGTAATGCTTCCTCTGTTTCAGAGATTGTGATTCCTACTCTTCAAATTCAAAACGCATTGAAATCATTTAATGCGTGTCGCGCGCGATTGCCTAAATTGTCTTTTTCAGAGGCAAGGGATATGGCGCTCTCATTTGAGTTTGGTCAGAAGACGTTAAGTCGTGGACAGAAAGTAACACTAGAAGCGCTGTATAGCTATGTATCTGTGGATGATCGAGTGACCAAAATCCTCATCGACGGTCACACCGATAACGTTGGTTCAAGTTTAACGAACCTTTCTGTGTCACGTACTCGAGCAGAGCAAGTCACCAATGCTTTGATTGAGCTTGGGGTCGACGAGTCGATGATCGAAACACGAGCTCATGGTTCACGTTACCCAATTGCCAGCAATAACTCGGTTAATGGCCAAGCAAAAAACCGACGTGTCACCCTGCGTTTAGTGAGGGACAACGAGTATACGGCTACGAAACACCACCCAGCTCTACAATCACAAAATCAACAAACGAAAGTTAAGGTTCAATGATGACGAAAACGAAAATTTTGTTGGTTGAGCCAAATGAAGCTCTTGCTCAACCAGTATTGGATGTGTTGCAAAATGCAGGTTACACCGCGAAACACACTCGTACTGGTCGAGGCGCTTTGCTTGAAGAGCGAGCAGAAATCACTTTAGTGAGCTCTACGCTGCCGGATATGTGTGTTCGTGAGTTTGTCGCGTGTCACCAAAAGCAGCGAAATTCGGGTGTTGTTATTGCGATTGTCGATCAAGAACAAGGCATCTTGGCTGCTGAAACGATGAAAGCGGGCGCTACTGATTATCTATTACGCCCATTTGAATCTAATCAGTTGGTTAATCTGCTTAAACGTGTTGAAGCGTTAGGTAAGCCAATGGCCAACATTGTTGCGGAGTCTTGGAGAAGCAAACAAGTTCTGCAATTGGCGCATCGTGCAGCATGTACTAACGCGAGTGTGCTTATTACAGGTGAATCGGGAACGGGTAAAGAAGTGCTGGCGCGATATGTGCATGAGCACTCTCCGCGTATCAATGGTCCATTTGTGGCGGTTAACTGCGCCGCCATTCCAGAGTCAATGTTAGAGGCTGTGCTATTCGGTCATGTAAAAGGCGCGTTCACCGGAGCGACAAATTCTCAAAGCGGTAAGTTTGAAGAAGCAAATGGCGGGACGATTCTGCTTGACGAGATTGGTGAAATGTCACCTGCGGTTCAAGCGAAATTGTTACGCGTCCTTCAAGAGCGTGAAGTAGAACGTGTTGGTAGCCATAAAGCCGTTCAGCTCGATATTCGTGTTATTGCGGCAACCAACAAAGACTTACGTGAGGAAGTTCAAAAAGGCACGTTCCGTGAAGATCTTTATTATCGATTAGATGTGCTGCCTCTGCACTGGCCGCCTTTGCGTGAAAGAAAAGAGGACATTCTACCAATTAGCCAATTCTTTATTGAAAAGTATCAAGATAGCAGCCGCTGTCACCTATCCCAAGATGCGATTAGTGCGCTGAGTCAGTATCACTGGCCGGGCAATATTCGTGAGTTGGAAAATGTCATTCAACGCGCTTTGGTCATGCGTCATGGTGATTACATTACAGCCCATGACCTGATGCTGCCTATTGAGCTTGTCGCGTCAGTTCCTACAGCAGAGCCAACTGCAAGTTTTGGTCATGTAGAAGCGAAGAAGCAAGCTGAATATCAGTTTATTTTGGAAAAGTTACGTCAGTTTGGTGGAAACCGAACGAAAACCGCAAACGCGCTTGGAGTCTCTACTCGAGCGCTACGCTACAAGCTCGCAGCAATGCGAGAACATGGTATTGATTTACAGTCGGCACTAGGCTCGGCTGCCTAATAGGAGAAAAAATAGATGGCAAGTCAACCTACTCATGCGGTCTCGGCAGAGCAACTTATGTTGTCAAAAATGCAGGCGATGCAGGCACAAGTGCAGCCGCCAGAGTTTATCGTGAGTGCAAATCCTTTAGATCAACAATCACTAAACGCACCTTTATCGTTCTCACAAGCGATGACAAATGTGTTGGATACAGTGAATCAACATCAATCAGTGGCTAGTCAAAAAATGACGGCCGTAGAAACAGGAAAAAGTGATGACCTAGTTGGTGCAATGGTCGCGAGCCAAAAAGCCAGCTTGTCCTTTAATGCTTTGATGCAAGTGCGCAACAAAGTCGTGACCTCATTTGAAGATATTATGAAGATGCCGGTGTAATTCATGTCAGAACTAACCCCCCAAGTCGCCGGAAACACAGCTATGGCTACCGGCACAGCACAGACATTTTCTACTGCCAACGGCATGGACGATGTGACAACGAAGCTGAAGCAAATCTGGTCTAGCAGTCAGAGAAACTTAGTGCTATCTGCGGTGTTAGCTGCGATTGTTGCAGCGATTATTGTGGTTGCACTATGGAGTTCCTCGCAGAGCTTTCGTCCGCTCTATAGCCAGCAAGAGCGTTTTGATATCGGCGAAATTGTGTCGGTATTAGAAAGCGAAGGCGTAAGCTACCGCATGCAAGAGCAAAATGGACAAGTTCTTGTACCAGAAGGTGAGGTTGCGAAGGTGCGCATGTTGCTTGCATCAAAAGGTG
The DNA here is from genome assembly GCF_023161825.1 of Vibrio sp. 2CM40D. Taxonomy (NCBI): domain Bacteria; kingdom Pseudomonadati; phylum Pseudomonadota; class Gammaproteobacteria; order Vibrionales; family Vibrionaceae; genus Vibrio; species Vibrio sp. 2CM40D. The sequence continues at coordinate 359,724 of NZ_JALNTL010000002.1, read as the reverse complement.
TTAAAGCTAAGCTGCCGACAGGTTTGGATTCGCTCAAGGAAGATAGCTCTCTTGGTACGAGCCAATTTATGGAAACAGCGCGTTATCGTCATGGTTTAGAAGGTGAGTTAGTACGTACTATCATGTCTTTGAACTCAGTAGCGAACGCGCGTGTTCATTTAGCAATACCTCGTCAAACTCTATTCGTCCGCCAAAACAGTGAGAATCCTTCAGCATCTGTCATGCTTGAGCTCAAACCTGGTGAAGACTTAAAGCCTGAACAAGTTGAAGCGATCATTAACCTAGTGGTCGGCAGTGTCACGGCAATGAAGCCAGAATTTGTTTCTGTCATTGACCAGTATGGCCGTCTTCTTAGTGCGGATGTCGCTTCTGCGGAAGCTGGTAAAGTAAATGCGAAATATCTTGAATACCAGAAGAGTGTTGAAAAACAGATCATCCAACGCGCAGCAGATATGCTTACGCCGATTGTGGGGCCGAGTAACTTCCGAGTACAAGTCGCTGCCGATCTGGACTTTAGCCAAGTTGAAGAAACACAAGAAATTTTGGATAACGCACCGGTTGTGCGTAATGAGCACACCATTCATAACAACTCGGTTGATCAAATTGCGTTGGGTGTTCCTGGTTCTCTAAGTAACCAACCGCCAGTGACAGGATCTGGTGAAGTGGAAACGAACGATAGCCAAAACACGAATGCGCGATCTGAAGTGAATCGTCAATATGCTGTAGGTAGTAGTGTTCGTCGTACTCAATACCAACAAGGCCAAATAGAAAAGCTTAGTGTCTCGGTTCTGTTGAACTCCAAAGCTTCGCCAGATGGTGTGGCGTGGAGTGAAGCCGATAAAGAGCAAATCTCAAACATGATCATGGATGCTGTTGGTATCTCTGCCACACGAGGTGACAGCTTAAGTTTAATGAGTTTCAACTTCACCCCAATCGAAATTGATGCTCCTCCTGCACTGCCGTGGTGGCAAGACCCTACAGTACAGCAGCCAATACGCTACGTTATTGGTGGCTTGTTAGGCTTGGCGATGATCTTCTTCGTACTGCGTCCATTAATCATGCACCTAACTGGCGTTGATAAACCTGTGCCTGAGCTAAATTTTGCTGAGCCTCAGGAAGAACCTGACTACGAAAACTTGCAAACGCGTGAAGAACGCGAGCATGAAGAAGTACTTGATCGCCGCCTATCTGAAAAAGGCATCTCAGCCTCTTCAGGTTTAGATGTAAACAGCGACATGCTACCACCAGCAGGTTCGCCATTAGAAATTCAATTGAAACACCTACAGCTTATTGCTAATGAAGAGCCAGAGCGCGTAGCCGAAATACTGAAACAATGGGTAAACATCAATGAACACAGTTCTATCAAAGCAGACGCTTAGTTATGTTGAACAAACCGCGCTCGTGCTATTAGGCATGGGCGAGGATGCCGCAGCGAAGGTTTTGCAACACTTTAGCCGTGATGAAACCCAGCGTGTGACTCGTGCAATGGCGAAGTTAAATGGCATTAAGAGCGATTCTGCTCGTGGTGTTATTCAAACTTTCTTTGAAGATTTTCGTGAGCACAGCGGTATTCGAGGAGCCTCGAAGGAATACCTATCTAATACATTGCGTAAAGCATTGGGTAACGATTTGGCAAAAGGGTTATTGAATACCTTATATGGCGATGAAATTCGCAACAATATGCAGCGCTTACAGTGGGTGGAAGCAGAAACTCTCGCTCGTTTCATTGTGAACGAGCACCCACAAATGCAAGCAATTTTTCTAGCGTATTTGCCAGCAGACAGCTCTTCAGCGGTATTGAAGCACTTGCCACAAGATTACCATGACGAAATCTTGTTCCGTATTGCTCAATTGCAAGATATCGATCATCAAGTTGCTGTTGATTTGCATGAACTCGTTGAGCGTTGCATCGAAAAAGTATCCGCAAGTCAAAGCACGCCGTTATCAGGTGTTAAGCAAGCTGCAGATATCATTAACCGCTTTGAAGGTGACCGTGGTTCATTGATGGAAATGCTGAAGTTGCATGATGAAGATGTTGTTAATGCAATCGAAGAAAACATGTTCGACTTTATGGTTCTTGGCCGACAACGCGAAGAAACCATGGACATGTTGGTGCAGCAAATCCCGCTAGAGTTGTGGGCAGTCGCGCTAAAAGGTTCCGATATTACCTTACAGCAAGCTATTAAGCGTTCAATGCCGCAACGTATGGTGAAAGCGCTAGAAGATGATATGGACGCACGCGGCGCTGTTGCGTTAAGTCGAGTTCAAAAAGCACGTCAAGACATCATGCAAATGGTACGTGAGCTGGATGAATCTGGTGAAGTTCAGCTGCTTCTCTATGAAGAGCCAACGGTGGAGTAAGGTCATGCTAGAGACAAAATCAAGTACTATGCGATTGCCTCCGAGCGGGTATCGTTTACACCGTTTTCCGCCTTTAGCGCAACCTAAGACTATCGAAGACGAATTCGGGCTAGATAACCAAGGCTGGCAAGAACCTCAAATAGATATCCAACAGCAACTTGAAGAAGGTTTTCAACAAGGTTTGCAACAAGGACATGAGGAAGGCTTACGCCAAGGTATCGAACAGGGCAAGCAACAAGGTCTGTTGGAAGGCCAAAAAGAAGGTTTCCAAAAAGGCTTTGTTTCCGGTGAGCAGTCTGGAAAGCAAGGCTTTTTGGAGGCGGCGAAGCCTGTCAATGAACTTTTTCACGCCCTTTCTCGTTGGCAAGATGAAAAAGAACAGCAACAACGCCATATGATTTGTGAACTGGTACAAAAGGTAGCTCAGCAAGTGATTCGTGCCGAGCTCACTTTAATGCCTCAGCAGATCCTAGCTTTGGTGGACGAGACATTGTCTGCCATGCCTGGTAAAGCGGAAACAGTAACTGTGCATTTAAATCCGCAAGATTTAGAGCGCATTACTCACATCAATGCTGATTTGCCGCAATCTTGGAAACTGGTCCCTAATACGGAGCTTCCTATTGGTGGCTGTCAGTTAGTGACTGATGACGCAGAAGCGGATGCGAGCTGCGACTCTCGTTTGGAAGCCTGTATGGACAATGTAAAGCAACACCTTTTGGATGAAGTCAGTATTCCACAGGTAGAGTCTGAGCATGAGTAATACCCTAAGCCATGAACTATTAAGTGAGCGTTTGAGCGAAGCCTTGGCTTCGCTTGATTCAATCCCTGTAGCCCGCGTAACAGGGCGGTTGATAAAAGTAAACGGCTTAATGTTACAAGCCGTAGGGTGTCGGTTTAAGCTTGAGCAGCGTTGTCTCGTAGAAACCGCGGAAGGCGATATGATCGAAGCGCAAGTTGTGGGCTTTGAACACACTATTGCTTACCTCATGCCTATCCGCCGTTTAGGTGGTCTGTTTGCAGGTGCAAAAGTCATCCCTCTTGATGGTGACAGTACCGTGCAGCTAAGCTCTCAGTGGTTAGGACGCGTACTGAATGGTTTAGGTGAGCCGTTAGATGACGGGGCACCGCTTAAGGGGGGAGATCGAGTTTCACTTGAACCAAAACCGATTAACCCACTGAAGCGACGCCCAGTTGATACACCACTCAACGTAGGCGTGCGAGCGATTAATGGACTATTGACGGTAGGCAAAGGCCAACGTATTGGTTTGATGGCTGGCAGTGGCGTCGGTAAAAGTGTGTTAATGGGGATGATCACCAAAAACACGGAGGCCGATGTAATTGTGGTCGGGCTTATCGGTGAGCGAGGCAGAGAAGTACGTGAGTTCATCGAGAGAAACTTAACCCCAGAAGCGCGCAAGAAAGCGATCATTATCGCGGCTCCTGCTGATGAATCCCCGCTAATGAGGTTAAGAGCGACATTACTTTGTCATCGCGTTTCAGAGTATTTCCGAGACCAAGGCAAAGACGTTCTACTTCTGATGGACTCTCTAACCCGATACGCCATGGCACAGCGCGAAATCGCTCTTTCGCTCGGTGAGCCTCCAGCTTCTCGTGGTTATCCGCCCTCAGTCTTCAGCGTGTTACCTCAACTCTTAGAGCGAGCGGGTAACAGTGAAAATCAACATGGTAGCTTAACGGCAATTTACACCGTATTGGCAGAAGGGGACGACCAACAAGATCCTGTCGTGGATTCCGCGCGCGCCATCTTAGATGGGCATGTCGTTTTATCGCGTCAACTGGCTGAGCAAGGGCATTATCCCGCGATAGATATCAACGCGTCTATTAGCCGTTGTATGAATACTTGTACGCAGGACGCACACAGCACGATTGCGAATAACTTCCGTCAAATGTACTCCAACTACCTTCAGGTTAAAGAGTTACTGCCATTAGGGGGTTATCAACCAGGACAAGATCCTGAGTTAGATCAATCTGTTGCTATGTATCCAAATTTGCGTGCATATCTACAACAAGCTGCCAACGAGTCTGTAGATTACCCAACCAGTTTGACCGAGCTCGCGCAGCTTTTTCAAAGTGCTTAATCAAATGGGAGTGACAAGGCTGAAATGAAATCCAAGTTAAAAGCCGTAGGCAAGTTACAGCAAATGGAAGAAAAACAGCGTGACCGTGTGGGTCAACAACTTGATGCCATGCGTCAGCGTCACTCCCATCTTTCAATGCAATTGGAACAGTTGTCGGCGTTGAAAGGCCACGCTGGACAATCAACCCGAACCGGCCCGACGCTGACGAGCGCGGCTTTGATGAACTTTAATCGTGTTGACCAAATGCTACAAAGAATGCTTCGTCACCACGAGCAAGAGCAAGCCGTTATGCAAGCGGAATGTGCATCTGTACAGAAAACGCTAGAACACAAGCACGCACGCGTTCAAGGGTTAGAAAAAGTGCTTGATCGTTGGCGTACTAAGCAGAACTATGAAAAAGCGAAAAAAGAGCAAAAGATGATTGAAGACATCATTAACTCTCGCGTTAAGCGTAAGATATTATGATGTCTTGTTGACGCTACTAGGAGCGCGAATAATTTCTGCGGTGTCTTAGCCAACCAAACCAGCCTCCAAGCATGATCAACCCTGATCCGAGAGCACCGCCGCCACTGCTGCCGTTGTTACCAAAGCCAGATGTGTTGGTATCGACAGGCTCAAAGCCAGAGTCCCCTTCGCTATGATAATCTTCCGAACTTGCTAAGAGGGCGTTATAACTGGTTTTTACACCTGAGCTGGTTTGGGTCTCAATCCATGTTGCATAGTTCAAAATCTCGGTAAACACACTTGGAATCGCAGCGGATTCGCAAACTGAAGAACCGTAGCTCACAATGCCAATTTGCTGATACATGCCATTATTGTCTTGATAGGTGAGAGGACCGCCTGAGTCACCACGACAGATACCAGTGTAGCTTCGTTCAGGAAATCCATTCGCACATAAACTTTCCTGAGCGTTAAACCCTGTTACCAACGAAGCGCATTGGGTGTCGGTAAGGGGTTTTACTTCTGCCCAGCGTAAATAGTTAGGGGGGCTTTCATCATTGGTTGAGGTCTGACCTAAACCGAATATCTGATAAACTGACTTGCTGCTGTAGTCTCCAAAGTCTTGCGGTAAAGTGATGGATTGGACGTTATCGGTGATAGGTCTAGTCAATTCAAGGACAGCGATGTCATTAATCCATAAATCGCTAGGCACATAATCAGGATGAATCGTGATAGAGCGAACATCTTTGAATTCTTCAACAAACACGTCATTCATCGTAGGGTTTTTGACTAACACTCGTAGGTCGTTGATTGTCCAGCCGTCAGTAAAAACGCTTGGTTCTACGCAGTGAGCCGCAGTTAAAATGAAGCGGTCGTTTACAATGGTTCCCCCACAAATATTGGCAAACTGATTAGCGCCAGTTTTATGTAGAATAAGACGTGCAAAAAAAGGAAGTTGGTTTTGGGTAGCCTGCTGACCCCCAATAATTGCCGTGGAGATCCCTTGTTCTGAAAGGCGGTTATCATTTTCTACTTCAGCGGTCGTACTCAAAGATACTGCAAAACAGAGTGCGCTTAGCCATATTTGATACTGCTTCATAAACCATCCTTGGATGAAAAGTGCTCTTCTAACTTTATACTAGTTTTTCAGTGAATGTGCTTAACAAAAGTTTCTAATAGTTGAATGATTGTTGTAGCCAAGATCGCAACAGATGAAACGATTCAAGCTTTAGCTTGTGTGGCGGGCATACAAAGTAAAGCTGTTGATGAGGATTAATGACGGGTTCACCCAGCTCGATTAGCTGACCATATTTGATGTCATCCTTCACAAACAAGCGATGAGTGACCAATAACCCCAAACGACGAGTTGTGGCCTGGACGGCTTGTATCGACATGTTAAAAGTGATTGGTTTTTTATTTTTAGGTCGCTGGATACTCGTCGCGTCCAGCCACACGTTCCAGTCATTTTTTCTTCGTTCGTTAGTAACTTCAATGATGGGATACTGCTTTAAGAGTTGAGTGATGTTTGAGTCCTTGGTCTTCGCTATCAATTCAGGACTGCACACCAAAACCAGTTCATCTTCACTGAGCTTTTCGCAGTAGTAATCCTGCCATTCTTCGGGATTTCCATGCACCAAGGCCGCGTCGATACCTTCTTGTTCTAAATTGAATCTGCCAGACAGGTTTGATAAACGAACGTCTAATTGAGGAGCAAACCCTTGTAAATCTGACATTCGAGGAATCCACCAGTGAAGAGCCAATGAATTCACCATATTGAGCGTAACACGCTGCAAGTTCTGATCTTGGATGAGTGCTTCCGTTGCATCGACAATTTGCTCTAAAGCGGGTGCCACCTTCCTGTAATACTTTTTACCGTCCGCGTTGAGTTGAACTTGTCTGCCTATGCGATCAAATAGAGGCTTGTTGACTTGACTCTCCAGCGATTTAATTGCCTGACTTACGGCTGAGTGGCTCACACTTAATATCTGTGCTGCTTCTGTCATGCTGCCAGACTCAGCTACTGCAACAAATGCGTAGATGGACTTTAAGGGGACTAGTTTCCGCATAATTTAAAAACCGTAGCTGGTGATAGATAAGTTAAACTGTAAGTTTTTCTTACATCAATGGTTAATATTACTCGCTATTTACGATAAGTGATGTCTTTTAAAATGCTCCATATATTAAGGAGTATTGAATGAATGCTGTAAATAAATCTATCCTTTTCATGTTGATGTCTACGTTAAGCTTATCTGTTACTGGACTGTTAGCAAAGCAGTTGTCAGGCGAACTTTCCGTCACACTATTTAGCTTCTTACGTTTTTTGGTGCCTGCGCTTATCTTGCTTATCTTACTTCGTGCGAAAAACCTTACCTTTCCTAAAGCGGGCACGCTAAAGCCTATTTTATTGCGTGCTCTTTGTATCGGTTTGTCACAACTTTGCTTTATCGCGTCATTACAAACGTTAACGCTCGTTGAGGGGGTCGTTTTGTTTGCTACTGGCCCATTATTTATTCCCTTGGTTGAAAAGCTGTTCATGAGGGGGCGCATTCGTGTTTCAACATTGGCGGCTTTAGCAATGGCGTTCACTGGTGTGGTTATGTTGGCGGGCGGTGGAAGTGAGATCACATGGCGAGCGGATTTATTGCTCGGCTTGGCTGGTGGACTCTTCAATTCTGGTTCTCAGCTTACGTTATATAAAGTGAGTAAAACAAATATGTCGCCGCTAGAAATCAACTTTTGGGCGTTTGGTTTTGCTGCCGTATTTCTGTTGCCGCTAACTTTGTTTAACGACTTCGACGTGTTACTTAATATGAGTGTTATGGCGCCTGAGATTTCTTCAAATACGCTGTGGATCGGTATGATGTCTCTGATGATCATTAACACCCAAGTTTTTCGCTCCAAAGCATATAAACTGGCAAGCAGTGGCTCTCAACTTGCGCCACTCATTTTTACTAACTTATTGTTCACTGCGGTTTGGCAGAGCCTGTTTTTTGAAGACCGAATGAGTCAAAGTCAAATTGTTGGGATGAGTTTAATAGTGCTCGCAATCATACTGAACACATGTTGGGTTCGTTTTACGGCGCATCGCAGTGGTGGTTTACAAGCGAGAACTTCTTAGTCTGTCGGAAAATGAAGGGGGCAGGTAGATAAATTGGTCGTGTGGTTTGATTTTTCTTGAGTATGGGCTAGCGTCAAGAAAGGTTCAGGGAGAGAAATCATGCTTACGCTAAATTATTACGTCGAAATTTCGGCGACACCGCAACGAGTGTGGGAAGTGCTAACCGATGTTGAGTTGTATAAACGTTGGGCACAAGCCTTTTCACCGCAGTCTCAATTTGAAGGAGCTTGGGAAGAAGGAGGTGGCATCACTTTTTTTGATCCAGATATGGGCGGGACAAGGGCGATCATAGATACGGTGCTACCGCTTCAAAAACTTGAATTTCATCATGTTGCCATTTTTAATCCGGATAATCGTCAACAACTCGATGCTGACCTAGCATCTAGGTGGATCGGATCGCGAGAGATCTACCAGATCGATACCAACAACGATCGTTTACTACTCAATGTTACCATTCATACTCACAATGACTTTGTTTCCATGTTTAATCACGGATGGGAAAAAGCTTTACCCTTGATAAAAGCCATTAGTGAAGAGCAAGTTTAGGGTTCTTGCTTATCTTGAGCTGACGATGCGTTGCCTGAAGGTATACAATAGCACGCAAGATAGCGCACCTAAGAGAGTGGATGATGGAATTTAAAGTTGATACCCATACACATACGTACGCCAGTGGTCACGCGTACAGTACCTTGATTGAAAATGCAAAGTTGGCAAAAGAGAACGGGCTGGATATGTTCTGCACGACCGATCACGCAGAATTAATGCCGGGTGCGCCTCATTACTGGTTCTTCTCTAACCAGAAAATTCTGCCTCGTTTTCTTGAAGGCGTTGCGATTATTCGCGGCGTTGAATCTAACATTATGAATACCGAAGGCGACATTGATATTCCACTGAGTGTGGACCGCAACTTAGATTGGGTGATCGCGAGTTTTCATGAACCCGTTTTTCGTCCAGCAAACAAGCAAACTCACACGGAAGCACTTGTTAATGTCATTCAGAGTGGTCGTATTGATGCGCTCGGTCATCTTGGTAATCCAAATTTCGACTTTGATTTTCAGACCGTTTTAGCGTGCGCGAAAGAGCACAATGTCGCGATTGAAATTAATAACACCACGCTGAAAGGTAACAGCCGAGTAGGCAGCGTAGACCGTTGCCACGAGATTGCACAAATCGGGAAAGATCTCGGTGTTTTCTTCACCACGGGCAGTGACGCGCACTTCTGTCACGATGTTGGTAATCTGGAGTTGGTTGGAGAGTTAATGGACAAAGTGGGTATTGATAGCAAGAAAGTGATTACTCGCACCGCTCAGCAGTTTTTGTCTTTCTTAGCTTTGAGAGGCCGTAAACCAATTGCAGAATATGACAGCATTCTCAACGCATAAACTTGATTACATTTAAGGTATGCACCTGACGCCAGATTGCTTTACACTGCGACCCGGAAATACTCAAATAAGCTAGTTTTTCGCCTTTTATGGCGTAGGTTATTTGGGTGAATAAAGCCGACACAGAATTCGGCACTATAAATGGAGAAGTGAAAAATGTTACGTCCTTTAGTCCTAGGGTGTGCGATTGCGTTTGGCTCAACATACGCAATGGCAGAAGCGGTTGATTTAAAACAAAACATGAAACAGATGAAGATGGAATTCAAACAGGCGGCAGAAGCATCTGATGTCGAAACCATGAAATCTGCGATTGATAGCTTGCAAGCGATTGTTGAACAATCTAAGCGTGGTAATTACCCACCAGAGAAGTTTGATACTTACTTAGAAGGCTTTAACAAACTGACGGTAACGCTAGATAAGATTGAAGCGGATCTTGATGCGGGCAAGCTACAAGAAGCAAAAGCTCAACTGCGTGAAATCGATAGTCTTCGTGAAGAGTACCACGACAAGCGCAATCCAAGCATTTGGAGCAAGTTGTTCGGCTAATTATCTACTGAGCGGAGCATTTGCTCGTGGCAGTGGGTTACGCGTTATTTCTAAGTAATGAATGAACACATTATCAGCCTGCCATTTCGGCGGGCTTTTTTGCGCCTGTCAATCGATGCATTCAAGAAAACCTGTGAGGTAGCAAGCACTTATTGATCCTGTTTTTGAGCTACCACTCAGAATTGGTTACGCTGTGTGAAATTTGTTAAGTCACCGTTATGCGTAGATTAATTCCTTTTTACCGCTCAATGTTATTTGCTAGTGCTCTCAGTTGGGTGCTAGTGACGCTGATGCCTGTTATCAATGCTCATGGTAACAGCATGGGCGTGTGGGCGACGCTATGTACGCTTAACGGTTTTGAATTGGTTCAAATAGAAGAGGGCGACAATTCGGTTAGCCACAAAGGTAAGCCTTGTCCGTTTAGCCACTTCTCGACTTTTCATCACGATACACTTCCAACGACACCGATACTTTCAAGACAGAGCTTGGTGACTTCTGACAGCTACGCTTATTTGGCTCTAAGTGTGCGATTTGAAACACCAGTTCCTAGAGCGCCGCCGGTTTCCCTTTTCTCATAACGAAAACAATTACACGATACCCAAGTAACCTCGAGATGCTTGGTTCAGCGAGAATGACTTGGTTTGTAGACGCGGCGGCGATTTAAAGGTCTAGTGGGTCTAGATCAAGATATCGACAACAAAGTATACAAGCCAAGGCAACTCGCCCTTCGGGAGCGTGTCATTGCTCCGATTGCTGCTTCAAACGACTTGGAAAGAGTGGTCTATTACACAGCGTTGTTTTCTTTGCACTCGAATCAATGACAACGCTCTGAATCCAGCATCTTGAAGTCACTTGGGTATATAGTCAGCAACACTGCCACTTCGAGCAGTGGTACTCCCAAATCTAAGTCAAATAACGCCGCATACGAATGTGTATGTGCAGGATGCGTTTGGCTGAATTTGGGTGTTCAACAATGAAAAAAGGAAAATACACATGTTGAGAAACTCGGCAAAGCCTCAACTCAAGGAAGCCTCACGCGCAAAATCCATCTACTTTATGACGTGGCGATGGCACTTTTACGCAGGTTTGTTCGTCATTCCATTTATGCTGATGCTTTCCCTAACGGGGTTGGTGATGTTGTTTGATGATGAAATCGAACTGGCTCGATACGAAGCGACATTACAGGTTTCACCACAAGAGCAAATGGTTCCTGTCTCTGCACAATTAGAAACCGTAAAGCAGGCGTATCCCGATTTTAATGTCACCCAATTTGTACCTGCCAAAACGGCCGATATTGCCAACCGATTCTCGATTCAAAACCAAGAAGGCAGCTCTCTGATTGTTGCAGTAAATCCTTACACAGGAGACGTACAAGGCACCATTAACCGTGGTGATAGCATCTATGAACTGATGAACAGCATTCACGGCACCTTGATCATCGGCGACCTAGGCGACCGTTTAATTGAAATCGCCGCAAGTTTGGGGATTTTGCTGTTGGTGTCTGGTTTATACCTTTGGTTACCTAGAGACAACGCAAGCCGCGCCGGCTTTTTGAAAATTCGCCTTAACAATGGCCCTCGAATTTTGATGCGTGACCTGCATGCGAATTTAGGTGGTGTGCTGTCGATTGTTCTGTTGTTCTTTTTGATTTCAGGTTTATCTTGGGCAGGGATCTGGGGTGCGAAAATGGTGCAAGCTTGGAATACCTTCCCAACCTATTACACATGGGGTGAGAAACCGGAATCCACACTGACACACAAAGATCTCAACCACGGTGCTTCAGAAGAGATGCCATGGAACTTAGAGCTTGCTGCTGTGCCGGAATCGAAAGATAAGCCCGCTCATGATCATGCCAATATGAAGGAAGAGATGGCATACGCAGGCAGTCATGATGCGCTCTCCATTGATGATATCATCCTCAAGGCTGAAATGATGGGCTTCACTGGCTATAAGCTGTTTTTGCCACGCTCTGAGACAGGCGTTTACACCGTTGCAGCTAACTCTATGGGCGGCGATATTTCCGACCCAAGACAAGATCGCACCAGCCACTTTGACCAATATTCCGGTCGCTTGTTGGTGGACGTCACGTGGCAAGATTACAGTTTGTTTGCCAAGTTCATGGCGGCAGGTGTGTCATTGCACCAAGGTGATGTCAGTGTGCTTAACAAAGTGCTCAACGTGGTGTTCTGTTTAGCGTTCATCTTAATCTCAGTCACAGGCGTGGTGATGTGGTGGATTCGTAGACCAAGTCGCAGTGCCGCATTGGGCGCACCACCTAAGTTTCAGCAAGACGGTATTTGGAAGCTAGGCTTAGTAACGTTGGTTATATTGTGTCTGGCATTTCCGATGGGCGGTTTGGCAATTGTTACGGTTCTCGCACTGGATTGGCTGTTGTTCAACCGCGTTGAGAAGCTGAAAACGGCGTTGAATTAGTAACAGACAAAGAATGAAATAGTAAAAGAGCCAGCGAAGTGCTGGCTCTTTTTATTTCTGGTAAATCTCCAGCGGCAAGCCATCTGGGTCTTGGAAGAAGGTAAAGGCTTTGCCTGTGAATTCGTCAATACGAATTGGCTCAACTTCAACGTCATTCGATTCTAGGTAGGCTTTCACCTGTTCAACATCATCTACCAAAAACGCGAGATGTCGTAGCCCTTGTGCTTCAGGAAAGCTAGGTCTCTCTGGTGCGCCCGGAAAGCTAAACAGTTCCACTTGGCTGCCGTCAGGTAAAGCGAGGTCAAGCTTGTAGGAGTCTCTGGCTTCGCGATAGTTCTCGGCAATGACTTTCAAACCCAACACTTCAGTGTAAAAGCGTTTTGACCTTGGGTAATCGCTGCAAATGATCGCGACGTGATGAATAGCCTTAAACATGGTTAGCCTCTTCAAACATGGCTCGTATCCTCAAGCATGGTTAGTGTCCTCGGAGACTAAATGCTCCTTAACGAAGTCGATAAACACGCGCAGACGAGCAGGCATGTATTTGGTTTGCGCATACTGCATCGCGATAGCGCCGTGGTAATTACTCTTGATCATCCAATCCGGCAATACTTCCACCACTTCTCCTTGCTCTAACGCGTCTTTGATCACAAAGTCATGGAAGATCCCAATTCCTAAGCCAGACTTAACCCCGTTCAAGCGCATTTGGGAGTGGTTGACGGCGTAGCGTCCACTTACGGCAATGGAGTGGAACGCTTCTTCTTTAAAGAATGACCAGATGTTGTCTTTGTCGTTCTCGGCAAGGTAAATACAATCGTGCTTCTCAAGTTCAGTGGGATGCTCAGGCATACCGTGTTTGGTGAGGTAATCTGGAGAGGCACATAAAACGAGATTGGTCTTGCTGATCTCTTTGAGTACCAGATTCTCATCGGGTTTGTCGGTGAGCTTGAATGCGACATCAATTCCTTGGCGGAAAAGGTCGATCTCACCATCTGCTGCACGCAGCTTAAGCTGAATATTTGGATAACGTTCTAGGAATGGCAATACAAACGGTTGAAGCACCGAATTAAGAAATGCTTCAGGGGCTGCCACTGTGAGTGCGCCTGTTGGCTCAGTATGATCTTCCGCAGATAGCTCAACGGCTTGCTGCGCGGCATTCACCATTGCGATGCTTTGGTCATAAACCTTTTGCCCAGCTTGAGTAATAATCAACTTACGAGTTGTGCGCTCAAACAGTTTCACCGAGAGGGCTTGCTCTAATCGTGTGATCAACTTACTTAAAGCCGATGGCGTCACGCCGAGTTGTTTGGCTGCAGCGGTAAAACTGCCTTCGTTTACCACTAAGATAAACGAAGCAAGGTCAGGAAGTAGGGCAATGAGTTTTGGATTAACCATAATTGTTCAGTTCTGCGCAGCGGAATAACGATATTGTCTGGTACGGTTTCACGAGGTTCAAGTGTCACCGTCTCGCTTTAACGATATTTTGCCAAAAATGCATTGAGTGCAGGCAAGCCAGATTCACCAGTATGGTATTGCTGCCAACAGTGATAAATGGCCGTTTCGTGGTCTGCAATTAACTCGATAGCTTCTTGCTCAGCGGTTGAATACTGCTGTGAATCTTTCACTTCTTCATGCCACTCTCGATACTTAACCTCATAAGGTTCCACCCACTTCAAAAGATTCGCCACCAACTCTTGCCATGGTAAACCAATCCACTTGGTTGCATCTGCCAAGCCTTTATCTAGCATCTCTTGGTATCGACTTTCGATATCCATGCCATTTGTCAGCAGTACAGGTTTGAGCTTTTCTGCGGTGAGTTCTTCCACTTCAATCAAGGTTTGCCACAGCGTTTGTTGTTCACTTTGGGCGTAATGGCTCAAGTAGTGGTTGAAAAAAGCGATGCCGTAGATTTCGCCATAGTAGGCAGACAGAACGTTATGAATCATGCTGAGAATCGTGATTTAAACAGAGAATACCGCATTGTAGGAGGGGAAAGCGCGAAGTGTAAATACCTGATTAAGAGTAAAAAAGTTCTGCTGACAGAATTCGAACAGAACTTGTGAGAATTTTATGAGAATTCGATGAAGTTGCTGATAGATTTGCTCGTCATTCTTAGAGGCAAGAACGCAAAACGTTCGAAACGTAATGCTTAACCTACTCAAGTCACGAACAAAGAAGTAAAGCCGTACACATGGGCTTGGGTAGTTCAACCCTCATTAAAGGATGGAATCACAATGAAAAAACGTACCCAACTCGGACTCGTCATGACTTCAGTCGCTATGGCACTAGGCTCTGCATCAGTGAATGCGGCAGAATTGGAAATCACCGTGACAAACGCAACCAAAGGCATCTACTTTACGCCACTTATTGTCGCTGCACATGGTTCTGATCTTCAAATGTTCAGAACGGGTCAAGCAGCAACGCCAGAACTAGAAGCAATGGCAGAAGGTGGTGATATCTCTGGGCTTGCTAGTGTGATTGGTAACGCTGGTGGTGCGGTGGTTGAGAACCCTGCTGGTGGCATTTTGAATCCAGGTGTTGCAACCACCTTCACCTTGGATAGTGGCGACCACGGTTATCTTTCTCTGAGCGCGATGTTGCTGCCAACCAATGACGGTTTCGTCGGTCTGGATAGTTGGAAGATTCCAACGGAAGCGGGTACATACCGAGCAACGCTAAGAAGTTACGATGCCGGTACAGAAGCGAACGATGAACTTGCGTCTAGCATGCCAAACCCACCTTTCATTACCTTTGGTACTGGCGGCACAGGCGTTGAAGCAACGGTAACTAACGACAAAGTCCACGTGCATCCGGGTAACCTTGGTGATAGCGATCCAACCGGTGGCATCAGTGACTTAGACAGCAGCAGCCATCGTTGGTTAAACCCAGTTGCAACCATCACAATCGTTGTGAAGTAAGGGGGATGTATGAAATACAGAATCTTACTAGTAGCGGCTTCAGTCGGCTTGCTCGCCGGTTGTCCAAGCGATGATGATAATGATGTAGTGAAATCCTACCGCTACACCGTCAACGTTTCGAACTTGACTGCGAATCAACCTATGTCTCCGCTCGCGGTACTCACTCACAATGGTGACTACCAACTGTTTGAAATTGGACAAGCCGCATCTGTTGAACTTGAGCACCTTGCCGAAGGCGGTAGTAACGCTGAGCTGATTGAGTTGATGAACAGCAATGACAGTGTTTACCAAGGCATTTCGGGTAATGGATTGGTGTTGCCGGGTGCATCGGACGAAGTCACCATCACGGTTGACCCTAGTCGTTACGGTTACTTGTCTGTGGCGTCTATGTTTGTGAATACCAATGATGCCTTTGTTGGCGAAACGGGGCTATCGCTCAAATCGCTCGCAGTGGGTGAAAGCTACGAAATGAGCATGAACGTTTGGGATTCTGGCACGAAACTGAATGATGAACTTGCCGCAACCATCCCGGGCCCAGCAGGTGGTGGTGAGGGCTTCAATGCCGCTCGTAATGACAGCAGTGATGTTGTTGCATTCCATGCGGGGGTAGTTAGCCAAGATGACGGATTAGCAAACTCAGCGCTTTCTGCGAACCATCGTTTCTTGAACCCAGGTGCGAAAGTCACCATCACTCGAGTCGAGTAACACAGGCTCCGATGACGTCTCCTTTCCAAAGCGCTTGTAGCCGAGCGCTTTATCCCTCATGGCGTCATCGGAACCTTTTTTGAAAGAATTTCTAATTTGTTCCGGTCATGTGCAAAGTGAGGATACTCGAAGGCAAGGAAAGGACCATGGAACAACAGGCAATCAATTTAGTCGCGAACATCTTGTTGGTGGAAGATGACGATGATTTGGCAGAACTGGTTCAGATGCATCTCAAGTTTCAAGGACACCAAGTATCGCGAGCCACAAATGTCGCCGATGCTAAAACGCAATACCAGCAACAATCCTTTGATTTATTGATCCTTGACCGAGGTTTACCAGATGGTGATGGTCTAGACATTTGCCATTATTTGCGTCAGCAACAAGATTGGAGCCCAGTGCTCATGCTGACAGCCAGAGACGGTGAAATGGACAAGGTTGACGGTTTAGAAGCGGGCGTTGATGACTACATCACTAAGCCATTTAGCGTATTAGAATTCCAAGCACGAGTGCGAAACGTGCTGCGCAGAGTCAGCCAAACCGCAGAAGCCAAAGTAGCAAATGAAGTTCTCGACGACGCGATGGATTTTGGTCCGCTGAGAATCATTCCGGAGTTGCACCAAGTATCCCTAAACGATAAAGACGTCACTCTTACCGCGACAGAGTTTACTTTGCTGCAGTTTCTCGCGACTCGTCCGGGCAGAGTCTACAGTAAAGATGAATTGCTCGATCACGTTTGGAACACCAGTCATTCTGGTTATCACCACACGGTGTGTAGCACCATAAACCGTTTACGCAGCAAATTGTCGTTGTCTGACTCTGATCATCACTTCATTCAAACCGTTTGGGGTGTTGGATATAAGTTTCAGCCAAGACACTAATGCAAGAAAGTAAGTCAAAACATCAAGCCAAGACAGTAAGTCGGCAGTTGTTTTCACCGTCATTTTTCAATCATCACGGGTGTTTCAAAAACTTCGCTGTTTAAGGAGGCGATAGGATGAGCTTCAAATCTCGCTTGGTAGTATTTACTAGCTTGTGGTTCTGCCTCGCGGCGGTGGTGATTGCACTAACTTACAATTGGCAAAAAGAAACCATTGAGTTACGCACTAAGCAAAGCCTCCATAAAGAGCTAGCTAGCCATATGCGTGACGATAATCCGCTGATGATCGGGACGGATTACAACCCTAAAGCACTTAAGTCGATCTTTCACACGCTCATGCTGATCGGCCCTGATTTTGAAATCTACTTCCTCGATAGCCAAGGCAATATCACCACCCATGCAGCACCAGAAGGGGCGGAGATCATGGGTAAGGTGGATCTCAATCCCATTAAGCAATTCTTAAATGACCAGCCTTTTCCTATTTTGGGTGAAGACCCACGTAATCGTGGTGAACACAAAGTCTTTTCTGTCGCAGCGATAGAGGAATTAGGCTCTACGGTCGGTTATCTCTACGTGGTGATTGGCAGTACCCGACATGACGCCATTGCCAATGCTCAAGTCGATACCCCTTACATCGCGCTGGCAGGATTGGTCTTAGTGTCCATTTTAGGCTTTGCCCTCGGGGCTTATGTGCTGGTCAAACGTAGTCTATTGAATCCGATTGAACGTGTGACCAAGCAACTTCAACAGCAAGCTGAACATGATTTCCGCCTGCAACCTGATTTTACTCACCAAGTGCCAGAGCTTGTGCCGATTGCGCACTCTTATCAGATGATGGCGAAGCACATTCAGCAGCAGTTTTTACAGTTGGAGTATCAATCGTCTCATCGTCGTCAAAGCTTGTTGCAGCTTAGTCATGATTTAAAAACGCCGTTATCGAGCGTGCTGGGCTATTTGGAAACGTGGCGTTTGCAACATCCGGAATCCGATCTTTTGATCGACGTCGCTTTCCGAAATTGTGAGAAGCTCTCAACTCAATTGCATTCTCTGTTAGACGCCGCGCGCAAAGAAGCTCCAATGCCAAACTACGAGTACCGCCCCGTAGATCTTGGCGCGTTGATGGCAGAATGTGCCGAAACGATGCAGAGCCAGTTTTCTCGTAAAGAAGTGGTGTTGAAAGTGGATATCGATAGCGAAATCCAAACCGTGGGTGACGAGGGGCTATTGGAGCGATTGGTATTGAACCTGCTTGAAAATGCATTGCGCCACAGCCCAATCGGTTCAGAAGTGCATTGCCGAGCGCATTTGAGTGAAGATAAGTCGCGTATCCACTTTACCTTCGTCAATCACATCGAGGAAGAAGCGGAGGGCGGTTCTTTGGGGATCGGGACGAAGATTGTCCAATCGATCTTAATGCTTCACCACAGCTACCTTGAGACCAATGCAACCTCCTCTCAGTATCAACAGAAGTTCACACTTCTCGCAATCTAAAGAGAAGTGTGAGACATAAGTTAATGTTTATTCAATAACACCACATACGACGCGAGCGCCGCCACCACCTAGCTTACTTGGGTGATCGGAGTGATTGTCACCACCTGCATGGATCATTAACGCTCGACCTTTTAAATCCGATAATTTTAGGCGAGGCGCGACAACGGGCTGATTGGCATTGCCGTCCATGTCCACATAGAGAGGAGGCAAGTCGCCTAAATGATTGTCATTGGTCCAAGGATAGCCATGCTTCCCTGTGTTGTTAGGATCATAATGGCCACCTGCTGCGCCGCCTAATACGGTTTTGTCATCCTTTTCTATGCTATCGCAAGATGGATTAGTGTGAACATGGAAACCGTGCACACCTGCTGACAAACCTGATAATTGAGGCGTAAAAACAACGCCATAATCACTTTGTGAAATCTCAATGGTACCCGCGCTCTCATTGGTGTTGAGAGCAGTCATTTCTACCGTTTTTGCTAGCGCGTTAGGGGCGGCGACAAGAGCGGATGCAACTGAAATGCATAGCAATCCTTTTAACATGGGACCTCCTTCTTTTAGCGTGTACGCTCAAGCACATATTAGTGAAAACCTGTTTTACTTATGTCTGTTGAGCGGTGAGTTTATGTCATAGAGTGATGTGTATCACTTTATGGTCTTAAACTGATATCTCGATCCGAAATCAGCTTTCTCTTATTTAGTCTTAACATATTGAGATCGTTAAGATATAAAAAGAATAGACGCCAATCTTAAAATAGCCTGAATATTTTTAAATTAACGCAAAGTTAAATTTTTAATGACTTTATAACAAAGCTCATAATTGTTTTATAAAGAATTTGGTGGAATTGTCCGCAATAAAGAATAGTCAAATTAACGAATATATTAATGTGAACATTGTTGTTTATAGATTTGTGGTCAAACTGTTGCTTATATCATCAAATAAGATAAAAAATTGGAACTAAAGTCACTTAATGGCAGAGGAAAAAATTAAACTCTGATTGTAATGGGTAATAATGTTTTAGTAACAGATAGTTACGCACTTAAAATTAATAATATGGCTAATTTCCGACAAGGATTGAAAAAGATGAAAGACAAGGAATCTATTCAGACTAATAGCAGCCGCCGTAATTTTCTGAAAGGCGCAACAGGAGCTGTTGTTGCTGGTGTGAGTGCTTCCGCTTTCTCAGGCGTAGCTCAAGCACGAGAACAGAAAATTGATTGGAGCAGCCGCGGGCTAGGTAGAAAACACGATAAGCGCTTCTGGCGTAAAGTGCGAAGACAGTTCGTTTTGGACAAACGAACCACTTACATGAACATTGGTACAACAGGTTCAATGCCAAAACATGTTCTTGAAGATTACGAGCATAACAACAAGCTGGTGGCTAAATATCCTTGGGATATGAAAGGCAAATTTGGCTCTTGGCCTTATGTTTCAGAGATGGTTAAAGACGTCGCACCAGGTTTTGGTGCTAACCCAGAAGAGATCATTCTCAGCCGCAACACTACTGATGGCTTATGCTCGATCATTAATGGCTTACACTTTGAACCAGGTGATGTGATTCTAACGACACACCATGAACATATTGCTGCAACATCACCTATGAACGTAGCGAAACATCGTTTTGGTGTGGATGTGGTAGAAATTCAACTACCAGTATTTACTGGTACTGAAAACGTTTCTGAGCAAGATTACATTCAAGCGTTCCAAGACGCGCTTGATGCGAATCAAAACGTTCGCCTAATTGTTTTCTCTCATATCACATACAAAACAGGAACCGCGCTACCAGCCAAAGCCATTTGTGCTTTAGCAAAAGAGTATGGCGTGCCTACTCTTGTTGATGGCGCGCATACGGTCGGTATGTTTGACCTTGATTTCCACGATATGGATTGTGATTTCTATGCAGGATCTGGTCATAAGTGGCAGTGTGGTCCGGGCGCGACAGGTATTCTGTATGTTCGTGATAACGGTAACCGTTTGAATGAGTATTGGAGCGACCGAGAGAACCCGTTATGGTTGATCAACTCCTCACTTTCTCATGCTGATTACCTGGGTAAACAGCTGCAAATGCAATACATTGGTAACGATAACTATCCTGCGAAACAAGCACTAGTTGATAGTTGCAAAATGTGGGATGAGATTGGTCGAGACCATATCGAAGAGCGAGTTGTAAGCCTTGGTAGTTTATGTAAAACCTTGCTTCAAGAGTACTTACCACAAGCCAAAATGTATTCACCAAACGTGGAAGGCTTAACCAGTGGCTTAACGACGGTTAACCCGTTCTCCGATGTAACTAATGAAGAGATATTGACGGAATTCCGAGATCGTTTACGTGAAGAGTATGGTTACATCATCCGTACGACTAGCTTTAAGCTGCATAAGGATGATGACTTTGATACTTACGCGCTGCGTATCTCTACGCATTTGTTCCATGACGAACAAGATGTGGAAGGGCTCGTAGTGGCGATGACGAATTTGTATTACTCGTCGTTCTAACATCGTTGTTTATCACTCAAGCGCCCATTATTGGGCGCTTTGTGAAAGGTAAGGATATTATTATGTCAGTCATAACATTCAAAAGAACTTTAGCGACGGTGGCGCTCATGGTTACCTCTGTTGCGTCGTCTGCCGCTTGGTCAGACGATTTACAACAAATCCGTGAACGCGGTGTACTGCGTCACATTGGTGTCCCGTACGCTAACTTTGTCTCCTATATTGAACAAGGTGAAGTGGAAACTTTGACTGGCTTGGATGTAGAGATAATAAAAGGTTTTGCCAAGTCGTTAGGTGTTCAGTACCAGTATGTTCCAGCACAGTGGAGCGACGTGGTTGGTAAGTTGACAGGGCAAAATGTGCAATATCACAACAAGCAGGCTGTTGTCGGAGAAAGTGTTCCAATTGAAGGCGATTTGATCGCAAATGGCGTTACTATTCTTGATTGGCGCTCTGAGGTTGTCGATTTTTCACAAGATTATTTTCCTTCAGGTGTATGGTTGGTTTCCAGATCCGACTCTAGTCTGAGCCCGATTAAACCAAGTGGGTCGGTCGATGAAGATGTTAAAAACGTCAAGCAGCTGATCGATGGTCGCGAAGTGTTAGCTTTAGAACATTCTTGCTTGGATCCTAACCTTTATGACTTATATGACACAGGTGCAAAAGTTATATTACCTGATGGGGCGCGTCTCCTTAATGAGATGGTTCCAGCGATAATGAAAAATGATGCGGAAAGCACATTATTAGATGTTGCGGATACGCTAATTGCCCTCGAAAAATGGCCGGGTGAAATAAAAGTCATTGGCCCTATATCTGAAAATCAAAAAATGGCTGTTGCATTCCGTAAAAATTCCCCTGAATTACGCAAAGCATTTGATCGTTATTTAGACTCGATAAAAAAAGACGGTTCATACGAAAAACTAGTAAAAAAATACTATCCATCTATTTACTACTTTTATAACGATTACTTTATAGAAGATAAAAAGAAAGTCCGATGAATAAGGCCGTTAAAAAATTTTCCAGTAAAAGATTTATTACAATAAGCGCAATATTAGTTTCAATTTACTTAGCTATGCTTATTACTGTGACTAGCGTAGGTCAAAATAAGTTAAAAGAATCTCAATACAGAGAACTAGATTTAAAAGTAAAAAGTTATGCAAGCACACTCGATAATTTATTTACCATAGCGAGTGAAGATGTTGATAATCTAGCTACAGATAAAACAATACAAACATTCTTTGGTAATTTAGCTTCTGGCATGTCAATGGAGTATGGGTTAGGTGCAAGTTTAATTAATTTAAAGCGTCGCTTCGATGAGAAGATAGACAGTAAGCTAATTAATAGCAGCCAAATCTATAAGAAGCTCACGCTGGTAGGCAGTGATGGAGTCACCATTGTCACCACTGGATCTGAAAACCTTGCCGAGCACAAAATGGACATACAAACCTTAATGACTCAACACGGGCATCCCGAAGAGGTTTGTGCGACGCGATACAATGATGACGTTCGCATTCAAGTCATTAAGCAAGTTAAGTTCTCCGGAAAGCCTGTTGCCTTTTTAATTGCCGATCTTAATAAGAATATTGTTATTGACCAACTTACTAACCAAGAACATGAAGATAGTTATAGCCGAATGGTGCTAAAAATAAAAGACGTGGAAATGGTTGTATGGGATACCATAAATAAAACACCTTCTCACAATAAGGATGAGAACTATTTCGTTTCTGAGGCTATAGACGGAAAAATTTACTTTGAAGTGCCTGTGGATAAACATCACTTCAAATTGATGGCGTGGTTCGAGCCTTTGAGTGAACGAGATATATTTACATCACGGCTCTTTATTATTGGTTTGAGTATTCTCGCCGTTATGATCGTCATTGCTTTATGTTATGCATTCATCACGAACAATAATAGGATTGAATTGAAAATTAAGCTTGAGGAAGAAAAAAAGCGTAAAGATATTCTTTCTAAACAGAATAAAAAATTAACGAACGAAATTGAACGTCGAAAAGCGTCTGAAAAAGAACTCGCCTTCCAAGCTAAATATGACACATTAACCAATTTACCTAATCGTAGTTATGGTTCCGAGCGATTGGCTTTGGAGTTAATTAGGGCATCGCGTAGTGGGTCTAAAGTTTTGGTGATGTTCATCGACTTAGACCACTTTAAGCAGATTAACGATTCAATGGGACACTTTGTTGGGGATGAAATCCTTAAACTCAGTGCTCAGCGACTGTATCAAGTCGCAAGAAAAACAGACTTATTGGCGAGAATTGGTGGGGATGAGTTTTTACTCGTCATCCCAGACTTGCCTGATAATGACACTGCAAAGCGAGTTGCTTCAAGTGTGCTTTCGGCGTTTAACGATCCGTTTGTTTGGAACAACCATGAATTCTTCTTGAGTAGCAGCGTTGGAATGTCTGTGTTCCCGGATGACGGAGACAACGCTGAGCAGCTCCTTGCATGTGCTGATATGGCAATGTATCGGGCGAAACAAGATGGGCGTGATGGCTTTTGTTTTTATAACCATAATATGAACCAAGACTTGCAACGCTACTTAGATCTGGAAAATCGTCTGAGAAGTGCGATCTCCAATCAGTTGTTAGAGCTGTATTATCAGCCAATTATTGAGCTGAGTAGTGGTAAAATCGTAGGGGCAGAAGCGCTAATGCGTTGGAATGATGACAAGTACGGATTCGTAAACCCTGAAGAGTTTATCTCTATTGCAGAGAAAAATGGTTTAATTCATCAAATTGGTGAGTTTGCTATTCAACAAGCGTGTCGACAAGCGGCACAATGGCAGAGTCTGACTCCGTTGTTTGTTTCTGTAAACTTTTCTAGTGTTCAATTTAGGTACTGCGAGCGCTTACTTACGTTTATTAAACACAGCCTTGAGGAGTCTGGTCTTCCGTCAGATAAGTTCGATATTGAAGTGACAGAAAGTCTCCTCTTCAATCACGATTCTGAGCTATTAGACATGCTTAATAACTTACGAGCGTTAGGCACCAAACTTACTATTGATGATTTTGGTACTGGTTATTCTGCGCTGAGTTACTTGCAGAAGTTTCCGTTCGACCGCTTAAAAATTGATCGTAGCTTTATGCAAAATATGTTCGAGAACGACTCAGACCGCGAGCTTGTCAACGTAATCATAGCAATGGCGAAAGCGCTGGATCTTAAGATCGTCGCAGAAGGCATCGAAGAACAGCGTCATGTGGATTACCTGAAAAACCTAAACTGTGAGTTCGGACAAGGTTTCCACTATAGCCGACCATTACCTGCTAAGGACTTTGAAGCACTTTTGGCTAAGCCTACCTGGCTATAATTCCTTTTATAACAACCTCATAGAAAAGCATTAATTGAATTTGTGCCTAGGATTCATTAATGCTTTTCCACCTTAAGGTATAATCCTTCCTCCTTCCTTGAATTACACTACAATTAATTGATGAGTGATAGCCCGTGACGCCCGTCACATAAAGGCTAAGCCTAATTCTAAACGAGTAAATACTCGCCAAAATAACTAGGAAGGAATTTCAAATGTCTTCTGCATTCTACCAACAGATTCAGCAGCAAATCGAAGAAGTAAAGGCGGAAGGCCTTTACAAATCAGAGCGTGTCATTACGTCTCAACAGCAAGCGGCTGTTAAAATCTCTACTGGTGAAGAAGTACTAAACTTCTGTGCGAACAACTACCTTGGTCTTGCTAACCACCCGGCACTTATCGAAGCGGGTAAAGCAGGCATGGACGAGCACGGCTTTGGTATGGCTTCAGTACGTTTTATCTGTGGTACGCAAGACATCCACAAAGAGCTTGAGCAGAAGCTTTCTAAGTTCCTAGGTAAAGAAGATACGATTCTTTACACATCATGTTTCGACGCAAACGCGGGCCTATTTGAAACTATTCTAGGCAAAGAAGACGCAATCATCTCTGACGCTTTAAACCACGCGTCAATCATTGACGGTGTTCGTCTATGTAAAGCAATGCGTTTCCGCTACTCAAACAACAACATGGAAGAGCTAGAACAACAACTGATCGCTGCGAAAGAAGCAGGTGCTCGCCACATTCTTATCGTAACGGACGGTGTGTTCTCAATGGACGGCGTAGTAGCAAACCTTCCGGCTATCTGTGACCTAGCAGAGAAGTACGGCGCGTTGACTATGGTTGATGACTCTCACGCTGTTGGCTTCATGGGCAAAACAGGTGCAGGTACGCACGAGCACCACAACGTGGTTGACCGTATCGACATCATCACTGGTACGCTAGGCAAAGCAATGGGCGGCGCTTCAGGCGGTTACACATCTGGTAAAGCGGAAGTGATTGACTGGCTACGTCAGCGTTCTCGTCCATACCTATTCTCTAACTCTGTTGCACCAGCAATCGTAAGCGCTTCTATCCGCGTTCTAGATCTACTAGAAGAGAGCGGTGACCTACGTGATCGTCTATGGGAAAACGCAGCACACTTCCGTACTCGTATGGAAGACGCTGGTTTCACAATGGGTGGTGCTGACCACGCAATCATCCCAATCATGCTTGGCGACGCAAAAGTAGCAGCAGAATTTGCAGAGCGTGCGCTGGAGAAAGGCATCTACGTAATCGGCTTCTCATTCCCTGTAGTACCAAAAGGTCAAGCACGTATCCGTACTCAAATGTCTGCGGCGCACTCTCGCGAGCAACTAGACCGTGCAATCGACGCGTTCATCCAAGTTGGTAAGGACATGGGTCTTATTTAAGATTCTAGGCCTTAGACAATAGGGCCTTTAATTAAGGTTACATTATGAAAATTAAAGCATTATCAAAGCTAAAGCCTGAAGAAGGCATCTGGATGACTGAGGTTGATAAACCTGAAGTTGGCCATAACGACATTCTGATCAAAATTAAGAAAACCGCTATCTGTGGTACAGACGTACACATCTACAACTGGGACGAATGGTCACAAAAGACAATTCCAGTGCCTATGGTTGTCGGTCACGAATACGTGGGTGAAGTGGTTGCGATTGGTCAGGAAGTTCGTGGCTTTGAAATCGGTGACCGCGTATCTGGCGAAGGTCACATCACGTGTGGTCATTGTCGTAACTGTCGTGGCGGCCGTACTCACCTATGTCGTAACACGATTGGTGTGGGCGTTAACCGCGAAGGTGCATTCGCAGAATACCTAGTGATCCCAGCGTTCAATGCGTTCAAGATCCCTGAAGGCATCTCTGACGATCTAGCGTCTATCTTTGACCCGTTTGGTAACGCAGTACACACAGCACTTTCTTTCGACCTAGTAGGCGAAGACGTGCTTATCACAGGTGCTGGCCCAATCGGTATCATGGCAGCGGCAGTAGCAAAGCACGTTGGTGCTCGCCACGTAGTGATCACAGACGTGAACGAATACCGTCTAGAACTTGCTCGTAAGATGGGTGTAACACGCGCAGTAAACGTGGCTGAAGAGAAGCTAGAAGACGTAATGGCTGAGCTAGGCATGACAGAAGGCTTCGACGTTGGTCTAGAAATGTCTGGTAACCCAGCAGCATTCAACTCAATGCTAACCACAATGAACCACGGTGGTCGCATTGCACTACTAGGTATTCCACCGTCAGACATGGGTATCGACTGGAACCAAGTTATCTTCAAAGGCTTGGTGATCAAAGGTATCTACGGTCGCGAAATGTTCGAAACTTGGTACAAGATGGCTTCACTGATCCAATCTGGTCTGGATCTATCGCCAATCATCACGCACCACTACAAGATTGATGACTTCCAAGAAGGCTTCGATGTAATGCGCAGCGGTATGTCAGGCAAAGTTATTCTTGATTGGGAATAACTTATTCAAGTAAGAAATGCGCTCCTTTTTGGGGCGCATTTTTGTTTCATGAAGATTTTTGTTTCGGGAAGAAATGGTCGCCAATCTTTTCTAAACTTCTCGTATCGTTCTGCTACTTTTTTAGATTTTTTCCACTCAACTTCACCCTACCTTCTAACTCATTGTCGATTCTATATTTGGAACAATATAATAACCATTTGTTTTTGGTGGTTATTATTTAGCATTACATGCTTAAAAATCGTCACTTTTAAGTTTAATATTTTTATTTGCTGTTCGTCTTTATCCTTATCCTGCTTCTTTTTATTGTTTTACATTTTATATGCATTTGGTTTGTCATAATTGAGCTATAACTAATAAAAAGGTTACCGATATACAGTGGAATGTAAAAATGGAGCTTTATATGAAAAGATTTTATCTGATGATGCCTCTGCTCTTAACCTCATTTAGTTGGCAAGCGAGTGGAGCGTCAGTGAGCGGTACGATTGATGTTTCAATTAACCTTGTACAAGGTTGTGTGATTAATGGAAATAATGCGGTAGATGCAGCTTCTGGCGTTGGCTTTGGCTCACTCGCCTTTGGAGACGTGCCTGCAATCTTCAGTGAACAAGATGGTGTGGTAAATGGTGGTAGTGCGACGGGTATTGAAGTGCTTTGTAGTAACGGTGTGACACCGACGTTTACATTGGGCACCGGATTGTATGATGCAAGTGCGACCGTTGGTACCTATGCGATGTCAAATGGCGCGCAATTTATTGATTATACGTTGTTTACCGACTCAGACCGAAGCACACAAATTATACAAGGCGGGACGGTAGCTCTGTCTGAATTTACTAGTGCAACATCGCAAACTATTGAGCTTTTTGCGAAAGCTTACGGTACGAGCAGCATTGCCGGTACATACTCCGATACCATCAGTGTGACGCTAAGCTGGTAAAACGTGACGCTGGTTGTTAGGGGCTTTTCACTTGTCGCGATGAGTTTGTGCTCTTTAACTGTGCTGGCTGATGCGACACAAACTTTTCAGGTGTCTGCCACCGTAGATACAGGTTGTTTGATTAACGGCGTAGTACAAGAAGAAAGCGCAACCCAAGCCGGGCAAATAGGCACGTTAGATTTTGGTGAGCATTCTTCAGTTTACGCGACGGAAGTACAAGGCAGCATCACTTACAGTTCATCACTCACATTAAGTTGTACTCCGGGTATTACGATGAATGTTTCCGTAAATGGCGGGATGAATGCATCGGACGGTGTACGTAAGCTAAAGCACAGTGAAGAAGCGACAACGGTAGATTACTTTTTGTTTCAGGATCTAAATTATACGCAGGTGCTTGATATTGACACGCAATATTCCGTCGATACCGACCAAGACCCAGATAATATTCAGTTTCCTATCTGGGCAAAGGCGACAATAAATGGGAATGAAATGGCTGGAATTTATATGGATACGCTTACGCTGACATTAGAGTGGTAAGTGAACTTTGGAGGGGTGAAATGGAATTCATACTCAAAAAACTATTATTAATAACCTTCCTTTTTGTTTTTTTCTCAAATGCCAATGCTAACTCATTATTAATTTGGCCGATTTACCCCAAAATATCAGAGGAGAGTAATGCAACATCACTTTGGATGGTAAATAAAGGCAGTGTTGATTCTTATTTACAGGTGAGAATTTTTAAGTGGGAACAAAACGAAGGAGAAGATAGTTATTCAAGTCAAAGCCAGTTAATTGCAACCCCTCCGTTTGTCAAAATTGAACCAGGTGAAAAGCAGTTAATCCGCATCATCAACCAAGATGAGGCCTCTGCGGGTAAGGAGTATGCATACCGAGTGATCATAGATGAATTACCGCCAACTCAAAACCCTCAAACAGAATTGACGGAAAATGAACTCGCTGTAAAAGTCCGAATGCGTTACTCGATACCTTTGTTTATTTACGGGAAAGGGCTGACTGATACTCAAAAACCAAACCGTGACAGTGAATTATGGGGTGATTTACAGGCACAGTTTATTAAGAAAAATAATCAGCGTTTTGTTCACATTAAAAATTCAGGAAAACACCATGTTCGCTTAGTGAATTTACAGTTGAATCTACCAAATAAAGATCCTGTCGTTATTTCCGATGGACTAGCTGGCTATATTCTTCCTGAACAGTATAAGGTTTGGTCTATTCCCCATAGTAATGTCAGACCCTTGAGTTTGAGCGCGAATATTGGAGGTAAACGTTACCAAATACCATTGAAGCAATAATGAATAGATTTAATACAATGAATGCTTTCTTTTGGTTGGTATTACTTAGCGTAACGTGGAGCAGTATTGGTCTTTGTGCAAATTCAGCAAACCACTTCTCTGAGCTACCGAGTCCTGAAAATTTCTCATTAGAAAAGTTTGAGAATATTAGCCTCAATCTGGAGTTGGTGATCAATCAAAGAGCAACCGGGCTTGTTGCGAAAGTTGAGCGAGTTGGCGATCAGTTCTTTTTGCTCCGGGAGGACCTCATTTCAGTTGGGGTTACCGCCAAGTCGTTGCCTGGAACTGAAGAGAGACTTGAGGTTACGTCTATCCCAGGAGTTAACGTGCGTTACTTGCAATCGTCATTGCAACTTACAATTGACGTACCGCCTAATTGGTTACCGATGCAGAGCTTATCAGCGCAGGATATGGGGCGATTTTCCCCGGCTCAGTTTGGGCGTGGTGGCCTGCTTAACTACAACGTATTTGGTGTGTACGAGAACGAAAGCCGACAAAAGGAGGTTTCTATAAATCATGAAGTCAGAGCCTTTTCTGAGTTTGGCGTTTTTTCTACTACCGGGATATTTAAATCTAACTTTCATCGCGATGTTCAGTCCCAGCAAAGCAGCCAGTACACTCGTTTTGATACGAGTTACGAGTACGTCAATCAAGAGAAGCGAATTCGTATGGAGGTAGGGGACTATATTGTTCGCCCTTTATCTTGGAGCCAACCAGTAAGACTGGCGGGTATTCAGTTGTCGCATGATTTCTCTATGCGTCCGGATGTCGTGACGACGCCGTTACCTGCATTTTACGGTGAGGTCACAGCGCCCACTACGTTAGATTTGTTTATCAATGGCTTTAAAACTGACTCAATGAATGTTGGGCCCGGTCCTTTCATTATTAACGATATTCCAATGCTCTCTGGTGCTGGGGAAGCAACGGTAATTGCAACGGATGCTCAAGGTAAGCAAACGGTCATGACCAGCCCATTTTTTCTCTCTTCCGATCTACTGAAGACCGGATTTACATCTTACAGTGCGAGTATTGGTGCGATCAGAGAAAATTTCGGTAATGCATCTAACGACTATGGAGACGGTGGCGTGGTTACCGCTCTGCGTCATGGCATGACTGACTGGTTAACATTAGAAGCTCAAGCCGAAGCAAAAGACGACCTGATCGTTGCGGGGCTGGGCTTTGTCACCAATGCTTTCAACTTGGGTACGGTGGATGCCTCGTTTCGTGTGAGTAATTTTCAGGATCAATCTACCTCATATGCGCTAGGTTATAGTTATCAGTCTCGGTTGTTTAGCTTCGCTGCTCGAACTCAAGTAGAACAAGCCGACTTTTATACCTTATCTCATTTACCAAATTACGAAATGCTCGATGAAGGCAAGGACGCTTCACTCGCGTCGCGCCATCTATCACAAATCAATATGGGAGTCCGTTTGGGAGATTGGGGCTCACTTTCTGGTGGGTACTTTGATATTCAACAATCCGACTCAGATTCACGTACCCTAAATCTTACTTATAGCTACGCTCTGCCTTTTAATATCAATATGTCCCTTTCTTACAACCATAGTATTGGTGGTCAGAGTGTTACGCTGGCGCAATTCTCTCTACCTTTCAGTTCTTTGGGGGGAAGTTCGGGGTTAACGCTGAAAAGAGAGGATGATGGCGATGTTAGAGGGCGAGTGGGTTACAGCCGCCTTGCGCCAATACGAGGTGGGTGGGGCGTCAATTTAGCGCATGATATTAACGAGGACCCAGAAAACCGTAAACAGGCCGATTTGACCTACCGTGCGTCATGGGCGCAGTTCAGAGCGGGGTTAAATGGCACCAGTGGCGACTATGATTATTTTGCGGAAATGGCAGGTTCAGTCTCTACGTTGGATGGAGAAATATTCCCAGCGAATGAAGTGTATGACAGCTTTGCGGTAGTGAGCACCAGTGGTTTTGAAGGTATTCCGGTTAAATATGAGAATCAAATTGTCGGAGTGACAGACGATGAAGGTTACTTACTTGTTCCTTGGGCTACGGCGTATTACACCGCCAAATATGAAATCGATCCACTTAATTTACCAGCCAATGCTGCGTTTTCTGAGACAGAGCAGTTTGCTTCGATACATTCGGGCTACGGCTACCTGTTAGAGTTCCCAATAGAGCTACAAATTGCACTGAGCATGACGGTGGTAGACGAAAATCATTTGTTCCTTCCGATTGGTACATATGGCCGCTCAGAAACGGGCTTAACAAGCCAAATTGGTTGGGATGGTTTTACGTACTTTGAAGGCGTTGACCTAGGCCGCTATATTCAGTTTTATCCTCAAGGACAGTCGCCATGTAAAGTGTTTATTGAGGGGTTGTATCAGCGTGACAGTCAAAAAATACAAACATTGCCTGAGCAGGTTTGTATCAAAGCCGAAGAAGAGACCGCACTATGATTTTGCGCAGCTGGTTTGCTAGCCTACTTCTCTTTTTCTCGTGCTCGACAATGGCTTGTCAGCTCACGGCGGCAACACCTTTAATCTTGTTTGGCAATGTTTCTTCGTTTACTGTTTCAAGCTCTCAGCAGCAAAGCTCAGCTCAGCCTCATGCGGGGATTACGTGTGACTTTTCTACACTTGTGTCTTTGTTAAGTGGCGACTACGTATCAGCAACGTTTAACAGTATAAATAATGGTTTGCTATTAAATGAGGATGATCCGAGTTCGGAGCTCAGCTATCAGATTTTTGGCGATCCAGGTCTTTCACAAGAGTATGTATTCGGCCAAACTTACAATTTTTTTGAAATCGGGTTACTCGATTTACTCGGGTTGTTTGGCACTCAAGCTGAGTTTCCGCTTTATGCTCGGACGGGAGTGGGTAGTAATCTTTCCGCTGGGACTTATAAAGACCAAATCACCGTATCCTGGATTTGGGATTACTGTAAGGGTATCGGGGTTCTAGGGGTATGCATTGGCCGCGCCAATGGCAGCGCTCAAAGCGTGATTACGGTTGAGTTAGAAGTGACCCCTGATTGTATGATCACGGCGCCAGATATTGACTTTGGTTCGTCCCCATTAGTGGCCGGTTTTGAACCAGTCAGTCAGGTTATATCGTTAACTTGTACCAAGAATAGTTCCTTCTCCATTGGCTTGAATGACGGCCTAAATGCGTCCGGCGGTCAGCGGCGAATGATTTCTAGTGGTCACTATTTGGAGTATGAAATCTATAAGTCATCAACGATGGAGCGCTGGGGAGGCACCAGTTCTGAACGTCGTGAACACGGTGACGTCGATACTGGCGGCTCCATTCCGGATGGTATCACTCCACAGAATTATAATTATCGCGCGCAGATACTAACCAGCCAAACGACCCCTCCTGCAGGTACTTACACCGATTCAATAATCGTTGACGTTCAATTTTGAGCATCATGTCAATTACATCATTAGAGGCTTCTATTCCAAAAATTTTTTGTAATCATAGTTTTCACTCTGTCACTGCTTAATTTTGTGAGATTAGTATGGCTTTATTCTCACGGAATTTAACTTTCAGAAATAAGGAAAATGATGAAGAAGTCACTAACAACATTAGGTTTGGCACTGGTATTTACAGGAACAGCTTATGCAGCAAGCTGGGGCTACGAGGGAAACCATGGGCCAGCTCATTGGGGTGAGTTTGCATCTGAGTGCGCAAAAGGTCAAAACCAGAGCCCAATCAACATTGAATCGGCGACCGAAGCGAAGCTAGAAAAATTGAATTTCGACTACGAAGGTAAGGCAATTTCACTGCTGAACAACGGTCACACTTTACAGACTGGTTTAGAAGGTAAAAACACACTCACCATTGATGGTAAAGAGTTTACGTTGAAACAGTTCCACTTCCATACGCCATCTGAAAACCATGTGGACGGTAAAGAATACCCTCTAGAAGCACACTTTGTGCATGCCGACAAAGTAGGTCATCTAGCTGTTGTCGCGGTGTTCTTTAAACTGGGTGACGCGAACCCAGATCTAGCTAAGATGCTAGCTAACATTCCAACTAAAGATCAAGATGTTACCATCAAGGTTCCATTTGATGCTGATGCCCTTATCCCAAGTGATAAAGACTACTACCGCTTTAACGGCTCACTAACGACACCGCCATGCTCTGAAGGTGTACGTTGGTTCGTGATGAAAGAAGCACAAACTATTTCTCCTGAGCAGATAAAATCTTTTTCGGAAGTAATGGGGAAAAACAATCGCCCAATCCAACCGCTGAATGCACGTATGGTGTTAACGCAACAATAACCACTTCATGCGAAGAAAAATAAAAAGCCCGCTTAAACATAGCGGGCTTGGTTATTTGGGTATTGGTGAAAACTAGAAGCCGTGATCTTCTTGCTCTTCCGCTTTTACCATTTGTATAGGATCAAGCTTAAGCGTCTGAGTAGGGAACGCGATATCTGCATCGTGTTCTTTAATGATGTTGATTACCTTAAGCAGTATGTCCTGCTTAACCTCATGGTATCTCACCCAATTCACGGTTTTAGTAAAGGTATAGATAAAGAAGTGCAATGATGATGGACCGAATGTATCGAAGTTGACGATAAGTGTTTGGCGTGCATCAATGTCTTTGTGATTTTTCAGCATTTCTTTTACCGCGGTGATAATTTGCGGCATTTTTTCAGCATCGTCGTAACGAAGTCCAATTTTTTCGTAGATACGTCGGTTCAGCATGCGAGATGGGTTTTCTACGACAATGCTGCTAAACACTGAGTTTGGCACATACAGTGGACGCTTATCGAAAGTTCGGATAATGGTCATACGCCAGCCAATGCGTTCTACCGTTCCCTCTATTTGTCGGTCTGGAGAACGGATCCAATCGCCAACTTTAAATGGACGATCGAAGTAGATCATAAGACCTCCAAAAAAGTTAGACAGCAAATCCTTCGCCGCTAAACCGACGATCAAACCACCAACACCACCGAAGGTAAGTAGGCCCGATAGTGACAGACCAAATGCCTGCATTACGGTTAGAATTCCGACGGTAATAAAGAACAGGCGCGCGACCTTAGCTATCGCTTGTACTGTTGTTTCATCTCGGTTCTTTTGTTCGAGAACATGCTCTTCAACATTGGTAATGAGCCGCATAACGGTCCATACGAAGATGCTGATGATTAAAATCAGTTTCAGCGTACTTAACCAGTTTATTTTATCGTTGAGCTCGCTCTCTAATATGATGCCGATAGAGACGGTTGCTGGCCAACACCAAATGAGTGTACTGACTGGCGCTTTTAGCGCATCAAGCAACATGTCATCCCAGTGGAAGGGCGTTTTCTCTACGAGCGCAGCGAGGCGAGAGCGGATCAGCCGCCAAGTTATCCAAGCTATAAAGCTAGCGAGCGTAATGAAAAGGACGCTTCCACTCCAATTTTGATGAGACGTTTCAATGTAGCTTTGTAATTCGGTAAACCACTGTGGCATATGTAACTTATTTCTAGTGAACCATGGAAGGAAAGGTAGCAGATATTACTCCTTCACCCCAGTGATTTCCTTTAAATCATTTACTTATGTCTAAACCGTCCGAGATGGACTTTTCCTTCCGATGACAAGAGAGTCACCTCAATGTTCTGTTGAGCGACCGCCTCATGCATGTTCAGAGGTACGCTACCAATGATTGAGGGTTGATATTTGGACGATCAATTATAACTTCTCTGACTTATCGCTAACATTTATCTTAAGTAAGTGTGAGAGTGTATTGGCTCTTGAATTAGCGGAGGCAGATATGGAATTTACAGAGCTGGATCGAAACGCGCTCTACGACATCTGGATGTCACAAAAAGCCAAAATGCACATCACTCAAATGGAAATGGCTAAGCGCCTTGGTTTGAGTCTACACGAGTTTTCTGGCTTGTTACGTGGTAATTCTCCACTGACGCTAGGTTTTGTAAAACAGCTATGCGAGCAGCTACATGTACGTCCTGGTCAGGTGATTCCGTCTTTGACGGAGCGTGATCTATCTGCATCTGGTACCGTTTATTTACAAAATCGTGTGACGGTGGATGGTGATATCAGTAACGTGTTTATCGACGGAAACCAAGTCGTGATCGAGTACGTTCACCAAGTTAGCTAGCTTGCTCGTCAAATTATCGGGTTGAAGAGCAATAAAAAACGAGCCACTGTTGGCTCGTTTTTTCGTTTCTGTTTTGCTCGCTCGCAAAGATTATGGGATTTTCACTAGCGAATCGCGTGAAAGATCCGCGATAGACTTAGCTCCAGTCAGCGTCATTGCTACACGCATTTCTTTATCGTACAGATCCAGTAGATTTTCAACGCCTGCTCCGCCTTGTGCTGCCAATGCGTACACAAATGAACGGCCAAGAAGCGTACAGTCTGCACCAAGTGCGAGCATACGAACGACATCAAGACCAGTACGAATACCAGAGTCTACGAAGATCTTAAGATCACCTTTTACCGCATCCGCAATGCTTGGTAGTGCTTTAGCACTTGAAAGTACGCCATCTAACTGACGGCCACCATGGTTAGATACCACAATGCCATCTGCGCCGAAACGTACCGCATCTTTCGCGTCTTCTTCATCTAGAATGCCTTTGATAACCATTGGACCATCCCAAAAATCACGAATCCACTCAAGATCTTTCCAGGAGATAGAAGGATCGAAGTTTGCGCCTAACCAGCCGATGTAATCTTCTAGCTTTGTTGGTTCGCCACGATAAGTTGAGATGTTACCTAAGTCGTGCGGTTTACCAAGTAGACCCACATCCAGCGCCCAGCTTGGGTGGCGCATCGCCTGGAATACACGACGCATGGCCGCGTTAGGGCCACTCATACCTGAGTGCATGTCACGGTAACGTGCGCCAGGAACTGGCATATCAACGGTAAACACCAGCGTTGTTACGCCTGCTGCTTTTGCACGCTCAAGTACGTTTTTCATAAAGCCACGATCTTTAAGCACGTAAAGCTGGAACCACATTGGACGTTCAATTGAAGGTGCGACTTCTTCAATCGGACAAACCGAAACAGTTGACATAGTAAATGGGATGCCTTTTTTCTCGGCTGCTTTTGCTGCTTGCACCTCGCCTCGGCGCGCGTACATACCAGTTAGACCAACAGGAGCTAGCGCGATTGGCATTGCCAGTTTCTCACCGAAGATCTCGGTTTCGAGGCTCAAATCTGTCATATCGCGTAGGACGCGTTGGCGAAGAGCGACATCACCTAAATCGTCAGTATTACGCTTCAGCGTGCGTTCGTCGTAAGAGCCGCCATCAATATAATGGAATAGAAACGGGGGAAGCTTGGCTTTCGCGGCAGCGCGGTAGTCAGTAGAAGCTGAGATAATCATAATGGTGTCCTAGCGGTTATTCTAAGCAAAGTTGTGGAGCAATTTGCTCTTTCGTTGAGTCTTCATCGCAAAGCAGTGAAGACATCAAAATGAGTATAGTTACCTATGGTTCACTTACGTTTGAACCGATGATGTTGGTAACCCATTTACATAATTGGTTGAAAAATTTTATTAAATCACTCAATCAGTTATGCAAACTGGAAAGGATGACACAGCTGTCGGGGGAATTGATGTAGCAAGCTAAATCAACATGTCGGGGTAGTAGTGCAGACAGCTGTGTCAAATTAGGCAGGGCTGTAAACCCTGCGTTTCGCGTTACTTCATTAAGACATCTGTCATTTGGAAGCCATAAATCAGAACCAATCCAATAATGCCTGTCATTACAATGTAGTAGAACGTAGGGATAATCGTTTTACGCAATGTTGCGCCTTCTCGACCAAGCAAGCCTACCGTGGCTGATGCGGCAACAACGTTGTGAATCGCAATCATGTTACCTGCGGCAGCACCGACGGCCTGGAGTGATACAACAATCACACTCGAAATAGACAACGTTTGTGCCACTTCGAATTGGAACTGGCTGAACATCATATTTGATACCGTGTTTGAGCCAGCGATGAACGCACCCAGTGCACCAACGGTGGCACTCAGCGCTGGGAACGCAGAACCAACAAGGTCAGAGGCGAAGTTTGCGGTTGTGACGGGCATACTTGCTAGGTCAGCACCGTTGATGCCTGAGTTGATAAAGATACGAACCATCGGAATGGTAAATACCAAGACAAAACCCGCCCCAATCAGTGTTTTGCTTGACTCGCCAAACGCTTCACGCAATGGCTTTACACTACCGCTTTGTAACATTGCAGCAAGTAGTGCGACAAACACCAGAATGCCACCAGGAAGGTATAACGGCTGAATCGCAGCGCTAACGCCAGTCTCACCAAGAATGTTGCTGAACGACAAACTTACGCTTTGTACAAAGCCTTTCAGCTCAGGGCTTACGCGGCTTGCGACGAGAATAACTGCCAGCATTACATATGGAACCCAAGCTTTTACGATGCTCATTGGCTTGCCCGGATTGTCGTTTAGATCGACTTTTAGCGAGCCTAACCACTCTGCAGGCCACTTGTCTTCGCTTTCGAAATCCCACTTAGTCTTTGGTACTAAGAAGCCTTTTTTCGCTGCGGTAACAACGATAGACAGACCAACCAAACCACCGATAAGTGAAGGGAACTCTGCACCTAAGAAAACACCGGTTAACGCGTATGGAACGGTAAAAGAGACACCAGCGAATAGTGCAAATGGTAGAATATCCAGACCTTCACTCCAGCTTCTGTTCTTGCCGAAGAAACGTGTTAACATCATCGCCATTAATACTGGGATCATCGTACCTACGACTGCGTGAATGACAGCAACGTGCGCTGTGATATCTTGCAGGTACATTTCCCACGTTGCACCTTGTGCGGCCAACGACTCACTGATGTTATGGGTGTCTAAACCTTTGTTTACACCTACGATGATAGGCGTGCCTACCGCGCCGAATGAAACAGGCGTTGACTGAATCATCATGCCCATAAGGACAGCGGCTAGCGCAGGAAAGCCGATTGCAACCAGTAGTGGTGCAGCGATTGCTGCCGGGGTACCGAACCCAGATGCGCCTTCAATGAACGAGCCAAAGCACCAAGCAATGATGATGGCTTGTACACGGCGGTCAGCCGAAATATCGGTAAATCCATTACGGATTGTGGTGATCGCTCCAGTGTGTTTTAAAGTGTTGAGCAAGAAGATGGCACCAAACACGATCCATAGAACAGAGACAGTAATGCCCAGTCCTTGGAATACGGAGGCCAGTACGCGATTGGCTGACATATCCCAAAACATTAGTGCGATAGCGACGGTTAGACCGAACGCAACAGGCATGGCTTTTTTAGCAGGCCAGTTGAGACCAACCAATAAGATGGCGGCAACAACAATTGGCGAAAATGCCACTAGGGCAAGTAGGGTTTCACTCATTTGTACATCCTTCGTACGCTGACTTCTCGAACGGTGTCAATCCGCTGTAGAGGTGACTTTTTGTTGTAATGGTTTTGTTAATTTGGCGTGAATTTACTCCTTTATTTTTTGTTGATATAGGGAAATAATGAAAATAATTAATTCCAAAAGTGACATAATGGTATGAGAGCAGACGACTTAATCCTATTTTCTCAAGTAATCGAACTTGGCAGCTTTAGTAAGGTTGCAGAGGCAAATAACCTTACAAATTCGGTAGTTAGCAAAAGAATGGCGAGGTTGGAGGAAGAAATAGGGGCTCAGCTATTATATCGAACAACGCGCAAATTAACCTTGACCGAGGCAGGTAAGGTGTTACTCCACAGTGCTAAAAATGTGAAGCAGGCCACTCAGGAGGCTATGGATGCTGTTGCAGGCTTTGGAGAGAATGTGAGCGGTCATATAAAAATGTCCGTGCCGTGTATCTCTGGAGATTTGATACTTGCTGATGCTGTTGCCGAATTTTGTAACCTTCATCCGGGTCTGACCGTGGACATGTCATTGGATAATCGCTTTGTCGATTTAGTGGCTGATGGTTACGATTTAGTCATTCGAACTGGCTACTTAGCCGACTCTAGTTTGATCGCACGACATATTCTCGATTCCCAATGGGTGGTATGCGCGTCACCTTCTTATATTGCGAAAAATGGGAAACCGATCGAGCCGATTGATCTCACCACGCACAATTGTCTGCAATACGCTTACCAAACCACAGGTGCAACGGATTGGGAGTTTAAAGGAGAAGATGGCAATTACATCGTCAAAGTATCGGGCTGCTTTTCTACTGATAACGCGACCGCATTACGTAAAGCCGCTCTGGGCGGCCATGGTATTGCTTACGTCCCGCGCTGTTTGGTGTATCACGATATTCGTAATGGTCAACTGGTGGATATTTTTCCTGAATTAGTAGGTAAAAAGTTGGGTATCTACGCGGTGTATCCGTTTACTCGTCAACCACCGAACAAAGTGAAGCTGCTTATTGAGCACATTCGTGACCGATACTTAACGATATCTCATTATTTCTAGGTTCTTCATAGATTTAAAACAATGTCGTTGAAATCAAAATAGGGTGCTCTAAGGTAATCACCGCAATAAAACGATTGAAGATAAACAACTTAATAAAAACAACGGAGTAACACGGACGTTATGCATTACCCAAAAACACGTAAAGATTCTGTCGTGGACACTTATTTTGGTCACGACATTACCGACCCTTATCGCTGGTTAGAAGATGATCGCAGTGAAGAAACCGCTCAATGGGTTTCGGGTCAAAATTCGGTCACCTTCGATTTCCTTGGTCAGATACCGTACCGCCAACAAATCCGTGACTTAGTGGCGAAGAGTCAAAACTACGAAAAATATTCCCAGCCATTTGTTCGTGGTGACTACACCTACTTCTACAAAAACGACGGTTTGCAAAACCAAAGCGTATTGTATCGACGTAAAGGCGAGGGAGAAGCCGAGGTTTTCCTTGATCCAAATACTTTCTCCGAAGAGGGCACGACCTCTCTTGGCGAAGTCAGCTTCTCTAAAGACTACCGTTTGGTCGCGTATTCCATCTCGGAAGGGGGCAGTGATTGGCGTAAGATCTTTGTCATTGATACGGAAACCAAAGAACAGCTAGAGCCTGAGATTGTTGATGCGAAGTTTACGTCGATTTCTTGGCTGGGCAGCAAAGGCTTCTATTACTCAAGCTACGATAAGCCGCAAGGCAGCGAGTTGTCTGCTCGAACTGAGCATCACAAGCTTTATTATCATGAACTTGGTACACCTCAATCTGAAGATAAAGTGATTTTCGGTGAGTTGGATACGCAAGTTCATCGTTATGTGTCTGGTACGACGACGACAGATGATCGCTTCCTCATTATCTCTGGCGCAGAATCTACATCGGGTAATCGTCTGTTTTATATTGATTTACAGTCTGAGTTACAGGCAATTGTGACGCTGCGCGAGACAACGCAAGGAGACACCTACTTAATTGATAGCCAAGACGCAACCTTGCTGCTTTACACCAACCTAGACGCGCCGAATGGCAAAGTTGTCAGCTACAACACTCAGACAGAACAATGGGCTGACGTGATTGCTGAACAAGAACAGCCGTTAGAAATCAGCAAAGGTGGCGGTTATCTGTTTGCGACTTATATGGTAGATGTGCTTTCTAAAGTGCAGCAGTTTAACTACCAAGGTGAGTGGATTCGAGATGTACAATTGCCGGGAGAAGGCACGGCTTATGGTCTGGCGGGTAAAAAAGAAGAAACCACACTTTATTACACATTCACTAACTACGTGACGCCTCCGACGATTTTCTCATTTGATGTCGAATCTGGTGAATCGACACTGTTTCAGGAATCAAAGGCACCGTTCGATCGTAATGAGTATGAATCAAAACAGGTGTTTTACACCTCAAAAGACGGCACGCAAGTTCCGATGATCATCTCATACAAGAAGGGCATTGCACTTGATGGTAGAGCACCAACCATGTTGTATGGTTACGGCGGTTTTAACATCAGCCTTACTCCAATGTTTTCTGGCAATGTAGCCAACTGGCTAGAGTTGGGGGGTATATACGCTGTCGCCAACATGCGAGGCGGCGGTGAATACGGTAAAGCCTGGCACAACGCAGGCACTCAGCAGCAAAAGCAAAACGTGTTTGATGACTTTATTGCGGCGGCGGAATACCTGATTGAAAACGACTACACTAGCTCGGATCGCCTAGCGATTCGCGGTGGTTCTAATGGTGGTTTGTTAGTTGGAGCGTGTATGACGCAACGCCCTGAACTATTCAAAGTCGCGCTGCCTGCGGTTGGCGTGCTTGATATGCTGCGTTATCACACGTTTACTTCTGGAGAAGGCTGGAAGTATGACTATGGCACGTCGGAGCAAAGTGAAGCGATGTTCCAATACTTGCTTGGTTACTCTCCTGTTCACAATGTAAAAGAAGGCGTGCAATATCCTGCTACCTTGGTGACAACTGCTGATCACGACGACCGAGTTGTGCCAGCACATTCGTACAAATTTATTGCGGAGCTGCAAGACAAACAGCAAGGCGCTAATCCAGTATTGATACGCATTGATGTTAATGCCGGTCATGGTGCAGGAATGCCGCTGAGTAAGCAAATTGACCTCACCACAGACGTGTATGCATTTACGTTACATAATATGGGTATTGAGTCGATTTAATGCCCTAGTTGTTAGAAACTTCTGAGAATAAAAAAATGCCGCGACAGTGTCGCGGCATTTTTCATGGTTGGGGGAACTCAATTCATACTGTTTGCCAGTATTTGAGGCAGGTTGACTAAGTCTGACCCTTGAACCAACCAGTCTCGGCGGCCAAACCGAAAGGCAGCTACGCCATTCTTAAGACAAGATGAATTTATCACCTTTTCTTAATCCTAGTTTATGAATATGAAACTGTGATGAACCTAAGCCGCATTGTGCTGATTTTCACTGTTTTCAAGATCAAATGAGGCATCTATCAGTTTTTTCGTGTAGTCATTTTTAGGGTTTTGGAAAATCTTTTCGGCCGTACCTTGTTCCATGACCTCGCCCTTTTGCATGACTAGAACACGATCAGAGAGTGCTTTAACTACTGATAGATCGTGGCTAATAAACAAGTAGCCAATATTGTGTTTTTTCTGCAAATCTTTCAGAAGGTCAATCACTGTCAGTTGCACCGAGCGGTCTAATGCAGAGGTTGGCTCATCAAGCAGAATAAACGAAGGTTCAAGGATCAGTGCTCGCGCGATAGCAATACGCTGACGCTGGCCTCCTGAAAACTCGTGCGGATAACGGTTGATGGACGCGGGATCTAAGCGGACCTCACGGAGCACGTCGCGTGCTTTCTGCATACGTTCTTTTTTACTCAACATTGGTTGGTGGACAGTTAATCCTTCTGTGATGATCTCGCCGATAGTCATACGAGGAGAAAGCGAACCATAAGGGTCTTGGAATACCATCTGAACGTCTTTTTTCAGCTCAAAACGTTCTTTGTTTGTCAGCAAGGCCATATCTTGGCCTTTATATTCTATTTTGCCAGTTGAGGGCAGTAGACCTATCAAAGCTCGGCCGAGTGTAGACTTACCTGAACCGGACTCCCCAACGATCCCGAGGGTCTCTCCTTGTTTAAGCTCAAGAGAAATGCCTTTTACCGCTTCGAAGTACTCATTCTTGCTCGCAATAAAATGCGACTTTACCAAGAATTTGACTCGTATATCGTCGGCCTTTAAAAGCTGTGTAGCACTTTCGCTAATAGGCTCCTTACTGCCTTTAGGAATCGAGTTGATTAGCATACGTGTGTATTCGTGCTTTGGGTCCTCGAAGAGTGTTTGCGTTTCGCCTTCTTCGACGACTTCTCCTTTACACATCACAATGACACGGTCTGCAAAGTGTTTTACGACGCCTAAGTCATGAGTAATAAATAGGATTGCCATGCCCATCTGAGTCTGAATTTCTTTAATCAGGTGCAACACTTCTGCTTGAACCGTGACATCCAACGCTGTTGTAGGTTCGTCGGCGATCAAAATATCGGGCTCGTTAATCAGTGCCATCGCAATCAT
Organism: Vibrio sp. 2CM40D; assembly: GCF_023161825.1. Classification (NCBI taxonomy): domain Bacteria; kingdom Pseudomonadati; phylum Pseudomonadota; class Gammaproteobacteria; order Vibrionales; family Vibrionaceae; genus Vibrio; species Vibrio sp. 2CM40D. The sequence continues at coordinate 316,902 of NZ_JALNTL010000002.1, read as the reverse complement.
GATGCGTTGCAATTGACCACCAGAAAATTCGTGTGGGTACTTGTTGTACGCTTTTTCTGGGTTTGGCATATGAACCAATTCAAACAGCTCTAACACCTTTGCTTTTGCTGTTCGTCTGTCGACCGGGCGGTGACACATGATGGCCTCAGCGACTTGGATACCCACCCGCATGTACGGGTTTAGTGAGGTCATCGGCTCTTGAAAAATCATGCCAATGCGATCACCGCGAATACTTTGCATTTCACGCTCTGTTTTATCCAAGATGGAGCTACCCTCAAACATGATGGATGAGCTTTCATGAAAAATAGCGTTGTCTGGCAGTAGTTTCATCAGTGCATTGGTTGATACTGACTTGCCAGAGCCAGATTCGCCAACGATGGACAGCGTCTCGCCTGCTTTTAAATCGAAGCTAACATTCTTTACTGCATCGACGATCCCATCGTTTGTCGTAAAGCTGACTGATAGGTTGTTCACCGAAAGAATGGTTTTAGAAGACATCACAGATCCTTGTGGTTGATAAAGCAAATGATACTCAAGCAATGGACAGTACAAACCTAGCTGGCCTCAATGCTTGAGCTTTAGATTAATTATACAGGTGAGAAGGCGAAGCTTTTGCCGAACTCATTGCTTGCAAATGTAAGAACTGCTCATGCGCGCGCGTTACGTGCTCGAGTTCTATCATCCATTGAGCATTACGTTGGGCAGAGCAAAATGCCGCCATGTGAGCTAACAAGTCTTCGCTCTGTTGACCAAGTAGGTGACCTACGCGCTCAATCAGTTCATGGCTCTCTAGCTGCAAAAATTGAAATAGCGCGTAAGTTTGATTGAGTATTGAGAACGCATCATGTTGTAAGCCGAGTTTGTTGAGAATCTCTGATTGCGTCACGCTGGCATCTCTAAGCCCCGTAATGAGACATACAAACTGGCAAGGTTTAGTTTGTGCATTTTCTAGCGCTAAATGAATGTGGTTGGGTAGATTGTTGAGCACGTCGTCATATAAACGATGAGCTTCTGGCCAATGGCCTTGTTCCATCAGTTGCTCCGCTTTTAAGTAGCGCATCCAGCATTGCTCAATATTCATATCCATCTCCACACATTTGATTTGTTTAGATATTAAATGAAATTGATTATCAATTGCAAGTGCGTGTTAATATCACTTATGTGTTCATAAAATGTCCAATCAATCTAGGGTGGAAGGTAAATCACTTAAAATTAAGCAAATAATCTCTACACTCAAATAACGAAAATAAGAAAAAAGGAAGTGGATATGGCAATACTAAGATTGGAAGCTAAGCAGCTATATTCTGTAGCAGATCTAGAGAATATGCCATGTAAGTCGACCAAGGAGTTACCTCCAATTGATGAAATCGTGGGCCAAGAGCGCGCGCAAAAAGCGGTCGAGTTTGCGATGTCCATCAAAGAGAAAGGGTATAACATCTACGCCATTGGTCAGAATGGGCTAGGTAAACGCACCATGATCTTGCGCTATCTGAATCGTCACCAGCACGATGCAGCAGCCCTGTTTGATTGGTGTTACGTTGCGAACTTTGAGGATACCCGTACACCAAAGGTATTAAAGTTGCCTTGTGGTATCGGAAATAAGCTACGTGTTGATATTGAAGCTTTAATGGGCAAATTATTGAATGCTTTACCCCTAGCATTCGACAATGAAATGTACTTTAGCCGCGCTGAGCGATTAAAAAATCAATTGGCAGCTAAGCAACAAAACGAGCTGGATCGTATTAGTCGAGAGGCAAAAGAAAAGGGCATCAGCCTAACACTGACTACGCAGGGGGATTATCAGTTTGTCGCCATGAACGGTGATGAGCTTCATACGGAAGAGTCTTTTGATGTACTAAGCAAAAAAGAACAAGAGCAATTCAGCGATGCTATTGATGAACTCGAAGTGCGATTGCGCTCGATGGTTCGTGAGCTTACGGAGTGGGAAGAGACATACAGCGATAAAATCAAAAAGCTCAATGATGAAGTGACGCTTGATGTGATTACTCACTTCATCAAAAAACTCAAAGTGGATTACGCGCAATATTCCGAAATCAAAACCTACTTAACTGAGCTGCAAAAAGATATTGTTGAAAACGCAGATATCTTCCTTGACCAAAGTGGCGAGCAAGGCGAAATTGCGACGGCATCCTTGGATAAAAAATTGCCACGTCGTTATAAAGTGAACGTCTTGGTAAGCCGTAAAAGCAGCGAATTTCCTATCGTTGTTGAAGAAAATCCCAACTATCATTCACTCTTCGGGTCGATTGAGACTGCCACTTTCAAGGGAACGGTGTTTACCGACTTCTCGCTGATTCGTGCAGGGAGCTTGCATAAGGCGAATGGCGGCGTTCTATTAATGGATGCTCAGAAAGTACTTGAACAGCCTTACGTTTGGGATGGTTTGAAGCGCGCATTGCGTGCTCGTCAATTGAGTTTTACGTCTCTAGAAAAAGAAGTCACATTGACGGGGGCGGTATCACTCGATCCTGAACCGATTCCGCTTGATATCAAAATTATCTTATTTGGTGATTACCGAACTTACCAATTACTCCAACATTACGATCCAGAGTTCAGCGAGTTGTTCCGCGTGACGGCAGATTTCGAAGACGAAATGAAACGTACGCCGGAGTCTGAGCTGCATTACGCGCGCTTTATCTCTAGCGTGGTGCATGACAATAATATGCTGCATTGCGATCGCAAAGCCATTGCTCGAATCATCGAATACAGCTCACGTTTGTCTGGCGACCAATCCAAGCTATCTCTACATTCGGCTAATATCGCCAACTTGCTTCGAGAGTCGAACTACGTGGCTCGTCAAGCTAACTCTAACATGATCCGTATTGGGCATGTTGAAGAGGCGCTCAATAACCAAGAAATGCGAGTAAGCCGATTACGCGATAACGTAATGGAAACCTTTATTAACGGCACAACGCTGATTCGCACCGAAGGAGAAGCCGTAGGCCAAGTGAACGCACTTTCGGTATTGAGCACTAGTGACTACATGTTTGGTGCACCGAATCGCATCACAGCGACGACGTGTTACGGTGATGGGGATGTTATCGATATCGAGCGAAGCGTGGATTTGGGAGGCAGTATTCACTCTAAGGGCGTAATGATTTTGTCTGCCTACTTATCTTCCGTATTTGGTAAAACGGCACGAGTGCCATTAACGACAACCATTACCTTTGAGCAATCTTACGGTGGTGTTGATGGTGATAGTGCCAGCATGGCTGAGTTATGTGCGGTTGTGTCTGCTTTTTCAAAGCAACCAAATCGACAAGACATTGCGATAACAGGGTCGATGAATCAATTTGGTCAAGCTCAGCCTATTGGTGGCGTAAACGAAAAGATCGAAGGATTTTATGATGTGTGTGTAATTAAAGGTCGTCATGACGGGCAGGGGGTCATTATTCCGCGCTCTAATGTTCACAATCTAATGCTTCGTTCCGACATCGTGAAAGCAGTCGAAAAAGGCGAGTTTAATATTTGGGCGATTGACCATGTTACTGAAGCTATCGAATTGTTTACGGGGAAAGTTGCTGGTGAGCCAACTGATGAAGGTTCTTATCCAATCGATACCATTTTTGGCCTTGCTCAAGCTAAGCTCAATTCGTTGAGAAAATAGGCTGAAACCGTCCTAAATGTGAATGTATCTCATCATAAGTGATCATAATTTATCATAACGACAATATCCCGACGCCACTGTCGGGATATTGTCAATAACAGATTGAAAATGGAGAGTTTTTGTACTAGACAAAAGTGTGATCGACCTCTAATATTCGCCACTTGTTTATTCGTCTGGGATTTATCCCGTCGCAAGGAAGCATAGATATTCAAACTGCCGAAAAGTAACGTTGTTATAGGCACTGCTCGAGTTTGTTTGGATATAGACATCACGCATACAACTGAGGCCCTGTCATGCAGTTATCACTGAAAAATTTGTCAGTACGAACGCAAATTTTGGTTCCGGTATTATTTACCGCGATTGTTTTGTTTATTGCTCTTTGGATTACTAAAAACAATCTTCAAGCAGAGCAAGATGTTATTGCTTCCAACCAAGAATCTTTGGTTTTTCACAAAGACACATTGGCGAGTATTGACGACCAAATTTACCCTCTGCGCATAAGCGCGGTTTACGCTATTTACGATGCTTCTCGTCGTGAGAATTTTCTAACCGAATTGAAAGAAGGCTTAAAGCAAGTTGATGCCGATTTAAGCGCAATTGAAGCCCGAAACCTATTCCGTGACGATGCCGTTAAAGTTCGCCAAGCAATTGAATCCTATGTGCGATATTCAGAGCGCTCAGTTGATTTCTTCAACCAATACGATCAAGGTTTGAAATCGGATAGCGAGTACCGTGCATTTGTCAAAGAGTATCGCAATGTTGGCCGAGAAATGGTCCAACAAATTAACACGCTATCAAAGCATGTAAACGAGCAAGCTGAACAATCTACTATCAGAAGTCATCAGCAAAATGAACGTGTGCAAAATAACGCTATGTTGACGGTTTTAGCGGTATTTGCTTTCTCATTGATAGGCGCTTGGTTCCTATCTGGCATGATTGTTACACCAATCCAAAAGCTGCAAGAAGTGATGCGTCAGTTAGCAATGGGTAATCTATCAGTACGTGCAGATGTCGATGGGGACAATGAGATCTCTAAGCTGAGCAAAGATGTAAACCAAACCGCAGAGCAGTTATACAACACTGTGGACCAGTTAACCCGTATTAGTGAGGAAGTTGCATCTGCATCGACCGAATTGGCTGCGGTAATGACGCAAGCGGAAGCGAACGCTCAACAAGAGTTGGCGGAGATCGAGCAAGTTGCATCTGCGGTTAACGAGCTTGCAAGCACTGCGAATAATGTGAGTGATAACGCGACCTCTGCTGACGCAACTGCGCGTGAAGCTGATGGACTTGCTCAATCAGGTTTGGCTATCTTCCAAGAAAGTGCGGAAGCAAGTGCGCAAATGTCTCAAGCATTGAACGATGCAGCGCAAGTTGTTTTGCGTCTAAAAGAGCAATCTGTACAGATCAACGATGTTATTGAAGTGATTCGCGGCGTATCTGAGCAGACCAACTTGCTAGCATTGAATGCTGCGATTGAAGCGGCGCGAGCTGGTGAATCTGGTCGTGGTTTTGCGGTAGTAGCTGATGAAGTACGCATGCTAGCGGCGCGTACTCAAGACTCGACACAAGAGATCCAAACGATCATTGAAGAGCTTCAAGCGCAGTCTGGGCTGGCGAATGACAGTATGCAAGTCAGCCTTGATATGCTTAGCCGCAACAACGAGCTGACGCAACAAGCGAATGAAGCGTTGGTTGGAATTACCGAGTCGGTCGCCAACATCAACGATTCAAACACGCAAGTAGCAACCGCAGCCGAAGAGCAGTCTCAAGTTACTCAAGATATCAATCGCAACGTGGTTAACATGTCGGAGCTTGTAAACCAAAATGTAGCGGGCATCAGCCAGAGTGCAAGTGCGAGTACTGAGCTTTCATTACTTGCAGAGAAGCAGAAAGAGCAATTAAGTTTCTTTAAGCTTTAATTCATCATCTACTTATCAAATCTCTAAATCCCTGAGTGAATGCTCAGGGATTTTTTTGTTTGTAATAATCGGATTTATTATCAATAAGTCTATCTAAAACAGTTAGTTAACAAGATTTTTTGCGGGCGATGTCACGTTTTGTGATATTGTTTTTACATTTTTTTCGTCAATTTTTTTTTGACGCGAACATTTTTTTTAACTCAACCGATAACTTGATGGTTGAGAGGTATTCATATCGCCATTTTAAGTGGTGTTTTCTTCTATAAGCGCTGTTTATTCAACACGTTGCGTGAAAAATAATAGCTGCTACTATGCCGCCAGTTTTCTCGTTGGTACAGAAAAGTCCTGTTTTTCTGGTGAGAAAACACATATAAAACAATGATATGGAAAATAACAATGAAATTAAAAACTTTAGCTGTAGCAGTGGCGCTAATGGCATCAGGATCTCAAGTTGTCGCTTCAGAACTATACAACCAAGATGGCACTTCTCTTGAGATGGGCGGCCGCGCTGAAGCGCGTCTTTCTATGATGGATGGTAAGGCAGAAGACCGTACTCGCATCCGTCTTAACTTCCTAGGCAAACAGGAAATCAATGAAAACCTATACGGCGTTGGTTTTTGGGAAGGTGAGTTTGTAACTGAAACTTATGATGTATTTGATTCTAAAGGTAACAAAGTTGGTGAGACAGACAGTCTTGAAACTCGTTACGCTTATGCGGGGCTGGGTGGCAAATACGGTGAAGTAACTTACGGTAAAAACGACGGCGCACTAGTGGTTCTTACTGACTTTACTGATATTATGGCTTACCACGGTAACACAGCAGCACTTAAACTGCCTGTTTCTGACCGTACAGATAACATGCTGTCTTACAAAGGCCAATTCGAGCAACTAGCTGTACGCGCTAGCTACCGTTTTGCTGATCGCACAACAGATGCACAAGGCTTTACAGACAACGAGGAAGATGGCTTCTCTCTATCTGGTGTTTACGCGTTTGCTAACACTGGTTTTGAACTAGGTGCTGGTTACGCAGATCAAAACGACAGCGATGAGTTCATGCTGGTAGCTGCATACTCTGTAGGTGACTTCTACTTCGCTGGTAACTACACTGGCGCGGATATGGATGTTGCAGGTAAGACTTTTGATTACAAAGGCTACGAACTAGCCGCTGCTTACACTATGGGTCAAACTGTATTCACTTCTACGTTCAACAAAGGTGAACTAGAAGACGCAGATACTGTAGAAAACCTAGCTGTTGATGTAACTTACTACTTCAAGCCTAACTTCCGTGGCTACGCATCATACAACTTCGATCTAATGGATAACGAAGGCGCTGATGAAAAAGATGAGCTAGCGCTAGGTCTACGTTACGACTTCTAAGTCATGACTCTTATCTAAGATACTGCCTTATTCTTAGTAAATAAAAACCCCTTACTGAAAAGTAAGGGGTTTCTTGTTTTCTAGCACTTCAAAGCTTCTTGATAAGCGATAGGGGTTATCAAATCTATCTTTTTAGTGTGAGCTTAGTACCATCAAATTTGAGGTGACTGAGGAGGTTTTTAGCGTTGTTTTTACCAACCTCATCAAACTCCATTCCGTAGCGAGCATAGTGCGTTGATTTTTGTAAATTACAAATACGACCTCGCAATGGCGCTAGCATACGACTCTCTCCGGGCATCGTTAGATCCAATGAAACGTGGTCACCAACCTGAAGTGGCCGGCTCATTGGTGATGTTACAAAACGACAGCCACTACGAGATAAATCTCTTATTTCGCATTCAGTTCGATAGGCTTCTAAACAAACGCGCGCTCTCAAATTTACTTCGTAACGCACTTCTTTGCGAAGCTGAAAGACCTGCATAGTGTTGGGTAGGTCTAGCACCAAAATTGGGTACGGATCGCCTAGTCGATGCTGTAATTGGGCCCGAAATGGGATAACGGCCCCTTCACCTCGATGAGAGTAGGCTTTTACATTGATCCAAAAGCCTTCTTGAAAATAGAACTTCAAGTCTTCATCGGAGATGTTCGGAACCTCTATCAATGCAGTATTATTTGAGTGACAGCCAACAAATGTGCTGGTTGTAATAAACTTTGTACCAACGGGGGTGGTGACGTTTAAGCTCACTTCACTGCCATGTTCGACCATTGCCATTGCATCGGTGCTATTTAATGTACTTGCCTGACGTTCTGGTGCCTTCTTGCTTTGCAGAGGTAGCTTGCCGTCTCTGGCAATTGGGCTCATATTTCTCATTATAATTGTCGTACCTGATGTAAGAAGGTAATCGCGTGAGGCGAAGCAGCACTCTCGCATGGTATCGATTTTATTCAGTGATATAGTTTGATTCAATCAATCTGTAACAAAAATTAGAGAGCAAGATATGCATAAAGTAACTCATGAGACCACGAATAGTACATTCTGGGTTGATTTAGAGCAGGGTTATAAAGCCAAGGTGATTTATCAGCTTAAGGGTAATGTCATGCACATTACATCAACGGTTGTTCCTGAAGCACTGCGAGGTAAGGGGTACGGAAAAGTGATGATGGAAGCGGTGTTGCCAGAAATTGAGTCACTCGGTTATCAAATCAAACCAGTTTGCCCATATGTTATTCACTATATGGAGAAGAACCAAACGTGGTCACATCTGCTCGCATGATGAGTAACAACCACCAACGCTACCAAACTATTGGCCAGGAACTCAATCTCGGTAATTACCGCTCTGTAGAAGTCATACAATCGCTATGGGGAGGCTATGGGGAGTTAGTCCGAGTTACTTATTCTACTGGTTCGGTGATCATTAAGCATGTAAAACTCCCTAAGCCTTCAGAGCATCCTAGAGGCTGGAATACGGACCGTTCTCATCAAAGAAAGTTGCATTCTTATCAGGTGGAAGTGAATTGGTATGAGTATTTTTCCGGAGGGGTGGATACTCGCTGCCGAGTACCACAAGGTCTAAAAACGTTCCAATCGGAGAATGAATGGCTCATTGTGATGGAAGATCTCGCCGAGGTGGGCTTTCCAAAAGTCATCACAGATGCACAGCTAGAGCATCTACAAGCCTGCCTCACTTGGTTGGCGAACTTTCATGCGCGATACATCGATGTTCGTTCGGATAAGTTGTGGCATACCGGAACATACTGGCACTTAGCAACCAGACCCGACGAGCTTGAAGCATTGCAAGACACTGAGCTACAAAATGCGGCTCAATTGATTGATCAAACGCTCTCGCAAGCTAAGTTTAAAACACTAGTACATGGTGATGCCAAATTGGCGAACTTCTGTTTTGATGAAGAAGAATCAAGCGTTGCTGCGGTTGACTTTCAATACGTTGGATGTGGGTGTGCAATGAAAGATGTGGCACTGTTTATGAGTAGCGCCGTTAAGCCAGAACGTTGTGCAGAGATGGAAGTTTGGGTTTTGGATACGTATTTTGCTCAGTTGCAATACTCGCTAATGGTCTATCAACCGAATCTTGACCCTAATGAAGTCGAGCGTGAATGGCGTCCTTTGTTTGCTGTGGCTTGGGCAGACTTTCAGCGATTTGTGAAAGGTTGGAGTTCCGACCACTGGAAGATCAATCCCTACACAGAAGCATTGACTCGCAGAGCGTTGGCTTACTTACGAAAGTGAGTCGAAGTTTAAAAAGAAAAGCCTCCAATTAGTAGGAGGCTTTGTTTTATCTTTGGCCTGGTCTGATGCGCGCCATGTAATAGGTATTGATGAATTCACCATCACGGAAGGAACCGTCAATCGCTTCACCTTCAATTTGAAATCCATGCTTTTTATAAAGCCCAATGGCGGCGTCGTTATCGGCATTGACCTCTATCTGAATTCTTCTCACATTTAACCAGTTATCTGCTAGTTCAGTGACTGTTTCTATCAATTTGCTACCAATACCGAGTCCATGGAAACTATCATGTACTCCGATGCCAAACGATGCCGTGTGCATCGTTCTTGGACGTAGAGAGTGGTGAAAGCCAATATTTCCGACGACTTTACCATCAATTTCAGCGACATAGCTATAAACACCATCAGGTATGTTTGACAATCTTTCCACCCACATCGCGAGCGAAGGCTTTGGGAGTTGCAGGGTTTCACGTTGTGCTTTTGGTTGTGAATAGATTTCTACGAGTGCCGCTGCGTCTTCGACGGTCGTTGGACGTACGATAATTTCCATGCCTCTCTCCTTCGCTTTTTAGTTTTAATTTTTAATCTAACCACAGTTTTCTTATTTGGATAGTGTTTTTTTATGTTTAATGGATAAATGCCTTTTAAATTAGCTTGTTATGATGTCATTTTTTGAATTTTTAGTAGTGATTTATCATCGAATTGAGCGAGTAGATTGCAAAGGTGTTGAATTATTGTACTGAGAATGGCGCGTACTGCAGAGTATCGTGGTGAATTTCATGTCGCAGTAAATAAACGCATTTAGTCAAACTGTGACGACGGCACTGTGCGTCAGTTGACTTGAATCAATAGAGGATGGGGTTACCTCCTATGAGGTATAGGGAAACGACACGTTTAGGGCTATTTATGCTTAACTTGATAAGGGAGTTTTGTTGAGGAAATAGCATGAAATCCTCTCAGTCTAAAATATCGCAAAGTCGGCGCCGATTTTTGCGTGATACAGCTCGAACTGCGGCTGGTGTTGGCGCAGCTGCGTGTGTATTGGGCTTACAATCGCTACAAAGCCAAGCTCGAGAAACCAAAGGTGTGCCTATTCGTCCGCCTGGTGCACTGCCGGAAGGCGATTTCGAATCAGCTTGTATTCGATGTGGCTTGTGTGTTCAGGCATGTCCTTACGATACCTTGAAACTTGCGACATTACTTTCACCCGTCGCGACTGGCTCACCTTACTTTACTGCACGCGATATTCCCTGCGAAATGTGCGAAGACACTCCTTGTGTTGTCGCTTGTCCGAGTGGGGCGCTGGATCCGAAACTAACCGATATTGATGATGCTCGAATGGGTACAGCGGTTCTTATTGACCATGAAACTTGCCTTAACTGGCAAGGGTTACGATGCGACGTTTGTTATCGCGTTTGTCCGCTGATTGATGAAGCCATCACGTTAGAGATGGTTCACAACGATCGAACTGGCTATCACGCCAAACTTATCCCTACAGTGAATTCCGAAGTGTGTACCGGATGTGGTAAGTGTGAACAAGCGTGCGTGTTGGATGTCGCTGCTATTAAAGTCGTCCCGACGGATTTGGCGAAAGGCAAAGTGGGCAGCCACTACAATTTTGGTTGGAAAGAGCTCGACAAACCACTCGAAAATATCCTCCCTAGTGAGACGCCTGTGCCGGAAGGTGCGCTTGAATCGCTAAAAGGAGGTAAGTAATGGCAAAGAATTTAGCTCAAAATGCTGGCAAAGAAGCGCTTGAAAAGCTTGGTTGGTGGCGCGCGCATCGGTTTTTGATTTTACGTCGGCTATGTCAGTTCACCATCATTGCGCTATTTATGGCTGGGCCGACGCTGGGAATTCTAACTGGTAATCTGTCATCAAGTATGTTGCTCGATACCGTGCCGTTAAGTGACCCGTTAATCGTGCTTCAAGCTTTGGCGACAGGGCATGTTCCGGAGTTTAATGCGTTGTTAGGCGTAGTGATTGTCGTGGTGTTTTACGCGATTTTGGCGCCGCGCGCATTTTGTGCTTGGGTGTGCCCGTTGAACATCGTGACAGACTTGGCGGCGTGGTTGCGTCGAAAGTTCAACATTAAAGCGAGCTATCGTTGGTCTCCCATGATTCGTTATTGGCTGATCCCTGTTTTGATGTTGGGCAGTGCGCTATCTGGCGCGATTCTTTGGACATGGTTAGATCCAGTTGCGGCACTGCATCGCGGGTTGGTGTTTGGTATGGGCGCAGGTTGGGTGCTAATCGCCCTAGTGTTTGTGTTGGATTTACTCTTGGTTGAGCATGGGTGGTGTGGGCACTTATGTCCACTGGGGGCTACCTATGGCGTGATAGGCCGAAAAAGCCTGTTGCGCGTTACTGCTGTTCGGCGCGAAGATTGCACCAAATGCATGGATTGCTTTTACGTTTGCCCAGAACCAGAAGTGCTTCGGCAGCCTTTGAAAGAGGGAGATCGTCGAGTTATGGATCAAAACTGCATTAGCTGTGGCCGTTGTTTGGATGTGTGTCCAGAACATGTGTTTGAATTTAAAAATCGCCTATCAGTAAAAGTCATTGATTAAGCCACTGAGCACATTTACTCATGCTTTAGTTCTTTTGATACTTGAACATCGCGCTTAGCCAAGGAATTGAGTGCGATGTTTATCTTCATAACAATATTCCTCAGCCATATCAGCTTGCTCTGGGTTGAAAATAATAATGATATTGCGAATTTGTTACATTTAAAGCTATGATGATGCCTTCATATTTAAAGGAAACATCATGACTACCTCATCGCACGGCTGGAGAACGCCGCAAAATTTCCTCCTGTTAATTTCCATTATCGTGCCCATTGCTTTTTCTACCTGGATGGCGTTGTTGAACAACTTTGTTATAGAGAAAGCAAACTTTGATGGTGCCGACATAGGCCTATTGCAAAGTGTGCGCGAAATTCCGGGTTTTTTGGCCTTTACCGCCGTGTTTGTATTGCTGTTTATCCGAGAGCAACGCTTTATGCTCGTATCTTTGGCGATGCTTACGCTTGGTACGGCATTAACAGGTTATTTTCCCACTTTGTACGGTCTACTTTTTACAACCTTGTTAATGTCCACCGGCTTCCATTACTTTGAAACACTCAAGCAGTCTTTGTCTTTACAATGGCTATCTAAAGAAGAAGCGCCAGAAATGCTGGGTAAGTTTATTTCTGTTGGAGCTTTGGCTTCTCTGTTTACCTACGGCGCCATTTGGGTTTCGCTCGAACAGCTCAAACTTGATTTTAAAACGGTCTATTTAATGGCTGGTGGTTTAGGTTTTGTGCTCATTTTGGTGATGGCATTTGCCTTCCCACAATTTAAGACAAAAGTGCCTCAGAACAAGAAGCTCATCCTGCGTAAACGTTACTGGTTATACTATGCGCTTACGTTTATGAGTGGAGCACGCCGTCAAATTTTTACGGTGTTCGCTGGTTTCTTGATGGTAGAAAAGTTTGGTTACTCCGCCGCAGATATTACGTTGCTGTTCCTGATTAACTATGTCTTTAACTTCTTGTTTGCGAAGCGAATAGGCCGTTTTATCGGCGTTGTAGGTGAGCGCAAAGCGTTGATGTTTGAATACGTCGGTTTGATCTTCGTGTTTGTCGGGTACGGTTTGGTGCAAACGGCTGAGTGGGCGGCAGCATTGTATGTTGTCGATCATCTATTTTTCGCGTTAGCGCTTGCGATTAAAACCTACTTCCAGAAAATTGCCGACCCAGCAGATATGGCGTCGACCGCGGGCGTTGCGTTTACGATTAACCATATTGCGGCGGTTGTAATACCTGTTACGTTTGGTGTGATTTGGCTGGTTTCACCTGCTAGCGTATTTTACATCGGCGCTGGTATGGCAGCAGTGAGCTTGCTGTTGTCACTCAATATTCCAGCGAAGCCGGAAGAAGGCAACGAAACTCGCTTGTTGAAGTGGAGTTAAGTTGGTACTCACTATCTAATCATTAAAGCGAATACCTGTAATTAGACTCGCTAAAAAGGGTGCTTATGCGCCCTTTTCTTTTTATTGCAAATAGATAATCCCTCCAATGGTTGTCAATGCATGCCACGTCCGTTAGGGTTTAGAACTAAGTATTTCGAAATAACTTGGGCATAACTGACGCGAAACAATAAGAGGGGAGCTATACAGTGCAGATACATGGCAGAGAGTTGGATTTAGATCTAGGAAGCCGTCACATCGTTATTCAGCGCCGCTATGAGGCGTTAGGTGCTGCAAACGACCTACTCATTGCTATTTGGTTTTTAATTGGTAGCTTTTTCTTTTTGAATGATTCGTTGATTGAAAGTGGTACTTGGCTTTTCATTGTAGGCAGTGCGCAGTTGATTATTAAGCCCCTGATAAAACTGATGAGTTTAGTTCATGTTGGTCGTTTGAATAAGCAACTTTCTGGCACATCAGCGAGCCGCTGAAATTACCGCTTCTTTTGAATACTTGCAAGCAAGAAGCCAACAGGCGAGTTATCGAGGGGAAAGACGGAAGATAACGTGGTCACAACACTAACCACGTTATGTTCAGTTTGAAGCTTCAGAATTTAAAACGGATACCAGAACAGTTGTGTGTCCATCACACGCTTGCTGATCGCAGCAATCACTATCACCGCAATCCCAGCCATGCAGATCATATCGGCTTTGGTCAGTGGTTTTAAGCTGTACCAAGTGCGAGAGGAGTGGCGGCCAAAACCACGTAGCGTCATCGCGTTTGAGATTTGATCGGCTCTGTCTAAACTAGAGAAAATCAGAGGTCCAAGAATCTTCGCGACGTTCTTCATACGATTGAACAACGGAGCCTTCTTGCTCAGTTCTACTCCGCGTGCTTGTTGCGCGTGCATGATGTTAACAAAGTCCTTTTTCACTTCCGGCAAGTAGCGCAGCGTTAAGCTTACGGCATAGGCGATTTTGTAAGGTACACCCAAGCGGTTCAAGCTGGCTGAAAACTCCGTCGGGTGAGTGGTAAATACAAACACCAACGCGATTGGAAACATGCTGAAGTATTTCAACGTCACTGTTACTAGGTAAAACAACGTCTCTTGAGTGAGCGAGTAATTACCGGGTAACGAGAGTAAAACCGTTGATGAGCCCATGAATTCAGTACCTTGTTGCGGTGCTAACGCGAACATAAACAGGGCATTGATCAGTAATACCGTGCCTGTACCGAATGACAGCGGTTTGTAGACATGAAAGGGCACTTTGGTCATTTTCAGTAAGCCTAAACCAAGCACGATCAACAGTGCGATGATTCGCAAGTCAAATGTGGTCAACACCACCGTTACCCAAGCAATGAAAAGCAAGAACTTAGTAATGCCATTCAACTTATGAAGTGGTGATTGGGTATCGATGTAGTTGATACCAAACTTCATCTTATTGTCTTTCATGCCACCGCTTTCTCTAGTTGGTTTACGTCGTCGCTTTTTTGTTGGCGGTGCGCTTTTTCTACATTGATAAAGTGCTGCATAAAGCCATTGGTGTCTTCGATGCCAACTTTCGTAGCCAACTCAAACAGACTTGTTGTGGTGAGGTTTGCTTGGTCTAGTAGCTCTGGACTGCTGAATACCTGCGTCATTGGCGCATCCGCGACTAATTTACTGTCTGCAATCACGATAGAGCGCGTGGTGTATTCCAGCACTAAATGCATGTCATGAGAGATGATCATCACGGTTACGCCCAACTCGCGATTGAGCTTTTCGATGAAACTCAGCATAGACGTGTAGTTTCGATAGTCCTGACCTGCCGTCGGTTCATCAAGGATCAGAAGCTCTGGTTCCAATACCAAAATTGACGCAATGGTTACGCGCTTTTTCTGGCCGTAGCTCAATGCTTCGATTGGCCAGTGGCGGTATTTGCTCAAACCGCACAGCTCAAGGACTTCAAGTACTTTAGCTTCGATTTGTTTCTCTTCAACGCCACGATTACGGAGGCCGAAGGCCACTTCGTCGAAAATCATGTGATGGGAAATCATGTGATTCGGGTTTTGCATCACCACGCCCACTTTCTGGCTGCGCTCGAAGATGGTCAGTTCGTTAAGATCTTGACCATTCATACTCATTGAGCCGCTATCCGCTTCAATAACGCCCATAATCAGTTTGGTGATGGTCGATTTACCCGAGCCATTTTTGCCAAGTACAGAGACAAACTCGCCACGCTTGATGTCAAAACTCACGTCTTCTAACGCGTTTTTCTCACCGTCGTAAGAATAGGTGAGGCCACGGACTTCAAGCAAAGTCTCGGCTGGCGTTTTGGGCGGTTGTGCTGTTGAACCATCAAACCATGCTTGTACTGCCGATTTATATTGCTCCAACGGTAAGGTAGTTAAGCTAGAAGGTTTTGCATCGCCCTCAATCGCGCAGCCTGCTTCTTTCAGTGCTGAAATATAAAGCGGTTCGCGGATGCCGTAATCTTCTAGCAAAGGCGACGCTAAAATTTCATCTGGCGTTGTATCGGCAATGATTTTGCCACTTTCCATCAAGATAATACGGTCAACTGAGCAATGCAGAACGTCTTCAAGACGATGTTCAATGATTACGATGGTTTTGCCCGTTTCGCGGTGTAGATCATCGATGATCTCGATGGTTTTTTTACCCGTTTTAGGGTCAAGCGCAGCTAGTGGTTCATCAAACAAAAGGATATCGACATCATCGACGAGAATGCCCGCCAAAGAAACACGCTGTTTCTGCCCGCCAGATAAATCGTGGGGTGAGCGTTTTAGCATCTGTTCCAAGTCGACCATTTTGGCCGTGGCTTTGACCAATGGGTACATGTCGATATTTGAAGTTAGCTGGTTCTCCAGCGCAAATGCAATGTCTTCGCCAATGCTCAAACCGACAAATTGGCTGTCCGTATCTTGCAGTACGGTGCCAACTTGCTCAGTGTATTGGTGCATGTCGAAAGGGGCGGTGTCTTGACCATTGATGGTCAATGTTCCACTGGTTTCCCCTTTGATTGCGTGTGGGATCAGTCCGTTAAGACATTGCCCAAGGGTAGATTTACCACTACCACTTGGACCGATAATGACGATTTTCTCTCCTTTCTCTATCCTTAGATTGATATTTTTTAGCGTCGGTTTGTCCAGCGACTCATATCTAAAAGAGAAGTTAGAAAATTCGATTGTCATTCGACATTAAGCCTCTGTTAAGTTACGGCTTTGCTTGTTACGTTTAGCGACAGACTTAAGAATGAAGAAGCCAACAATAGCAATAAGAATGGTGTTACCGATCGCGATAATAGAAAGCTGGGTAAACACTTTAGTGAACGGTTCTGCGTATAAAATCGTGTCGAGGAATGCAGAGCAACCGTAACCAAATACGTTGCCTAATAGCGCAAGTACTACGAATAACGCGAAGTCTTTCATATTGAAATCACCTTTCTCCAAACGGTAGCGCGTTAGAGAAGGGAATAGACCGATAATCAAACCAACAATACCTGAACCAAGTACCCAAGTGAGCCATACGCCCCAACCTGCAAATAGGTCAGTAACCCAGTGACCAATAAAACCAACCAAGAAGCCAACAAGTGGTCCAAATAGTACTGAGAACAATGCTAATACTGCCATTGCTGGTTTTAGCGTTGTGTTTGCAAACACAGGGATGCCAAACATAGGTAAGCCGCCGATACCGTAAAGAGCAGCACCGATTGCAATAACCACAACAGTTTTAGCGGAAAGATTCATAGATAACCTCAGTTCAATAGTCGATTTTAAAGAACGTTCATTTATATTGTTGGAAAGCGTTAGTTATTTGATTGTGTAACATATATTCAAAACAACCAAGCTGCTTATTGTTTGCTCTATTTTTCTTCAGGAAATGTGTGATTTGATTCACGCATCCCTTTGACTGGCTTTGGTTTTAGCAAGCATTAAAAATAAGGCGCGCATTATACAGAATATTAATAAAAGTGGGAATGCTATCTATCTGGATGGCTAGAATGAATCAGGGGCTGATCGTCAGCCCCTGATTACACGGTTTGATGTTATTTTTACCAATAAATGAATGCGCTATATGTTCATTAATGGTCGAGGTATAAATAGTTCTGCCAGCTCTTCATACGAATAAGCACTTTGCGCATCACTGATACGTGAGTAAAGCTGTCTGAATAAACTGCAACTTCAACCGCAGTACCCATTGGTAGGTGGTATCCACTCAAGTCGTCGGTAATTTTCAGCTTCGCAAAAACACGTCCGCTCGTGCGCAAGGCATCAGTCCCAAGCAGAGCGCCTCGCGCTTGAATTTGGCTTTCACCAATGGCTGGAATCACGTCAATGACTTCGCCACGGAACACTTTGCCCGGAATTGCGCGGAACATAAATTCTGCTTCAAAGCCTGGCTTCAAGCGTTGTAATGAGTTCTGTCTGAATGCCGCGGTGTACGTAATGTCTTCGGTATGTACGAAGGTCATTGCCGGGGCAAGTGGCAACGGCACAGCCATCACTCCAGGACGTAAAGCCAATTGCGTAACGTAACCATCGGTTGGCGCACGAACGACGGTTTGCTCTAGGTTAAACTCTGCTTTACGCAGCTCGGCAAGAAGTTGCGCGACTTGGGTATTTTCGCCTCCGATTTCAGAGTCCAGAGCGATTTGCGCTTGTTCTTGTTGCAAAATCGCAACGTCTAACATGGCTTCTGCCGCTTTATACGCTTGGCGTCGAGTATCCAAATCTTGTTCAGTAAACGCGCCACGATCAAAGCCCCTTTGATATCGGCTAAATTCCCTTTGTGCTTTATCTCTGTCCGCTTGCGCTTTCAATACAGCAGCTTCTGCCTCTCTTAGATCAGACTCTAAGCCCAACGCACCTTGGCTTGCTTCTTTGACTTTCGCTTCCAGGCGAGCAACTTCTGCTTCAAAAGGCACAGGATCGATTTTGAAAAGAATATCGCCCGTTTTGAGCGGTTGGTTGGCCTGGACTGGCACTTCCACCACGCGGCCACGCACGCCAGAGACGATAGGCGTAGTCGGGAACACTTGGTTACCCAATTGAGTAAATGGGTGGTTGTAGTTCATAAGCAGCACGAGTGTGCCCACTAACACTACGCCGCCAAGTACGGCGGTTGGAACGGTCCATTTGTTTAGAGGAATATTGAAAATTTTAAAAATGGCAATACAAAGAGCGGCGTAAGTCAGAATCAGCAATAAGTCCATTATTCGTCCTCTTTACTTTGTTCAGGCAAAGGCTTTTGCTGAATATTTTGTTGTTTCAACATCGATACTTCGTTTTTGAGTTCGTTGACTTCATCGATGAGTTCTTCAAGGCGGTGATGAATGTCGTGTGTTTCTTGTTCTAGTTGTTTAAAACCCCAGCCGCGTTCCTTGCGCCATAATGTTGCCCAGATCCATAAAAATGGCCACAGCGCATGCAAAGTGAAAAGGCTGACCCAGCCAGCGTAGTGAATTGCGTCTTGGTGCGGGTGCTCTCTCTCTTTGGCGATTTCATATGGAATATCATGGATGACAATGATTCCGTAAAAGATCACTAAAGCAACGAAGATGAGTAACCCAAGTGCAAAATAGTCTAGAAACATCTTACCTACCTGTGCGTATTGCGAAATGGAAAATCTACGTAAATTAACAATTTAAGTATTTGTCTTAACTACAGATGAATCAAGCGGTTTTTATGTAGGAATTATGTTTATGCGATGTAAGTATCCACTGATGTTTATTGGCAGTTAAGGTGTTGCTGAGTACTTATTTAAACAAGCAGTGAAGTGATATAGGAAGGATAAGTAAAAAGTATACTAAAGCCCCAGGTGTCAACCGGGGCATGGTTTAAAGTTCGGTACAGACTTGGTTTCTGCCATTGGCTTTGGCGCGATAAAGAGCTTTGTCTGCACGATAAAAAGTTCGCTGAGTATTCTCGCCTTCTCGATGCAAGGTAATCCCTATGGATACGGTCAGCCCCCGCTCACCAAGAATATCGTCCCAACCATATTGATAAATCCGTTCACGATAATTCTCGGCATGCATTTCTGCGCGTTCCAGTTGGGTATTCTCAAGGATCACGAGGAACTCTTCACCACCAAATCGTACGCACGATGCGCCTTTAAATCTGAAGTAGGACGCCAGTTCCTGTGACACACTTTTGATCGCTTTGTCGCCCACCAAGTGGCTTAGTTCGTCATTGATGGATTTGAAGTGATCGATATCGATGACCATCAATGCAAATGCAGTATCGTGCAGAAGTAGATCTTTTAGTTTAACTTCTAACCAGCGTCTGTTGTGTAAAGACGTAAGTGGATCGGTAAAGACGTCCTGCTGTAGCTGAGCAACAGTATTTTTATGCTGCTTGGTGGTTTCTTTTAGTTCTTTGTTTTCTAGCTCTGACAAAATGAGTTTGAGTTGTAACTCAAAGCGTGAAAGTCGGCGTAGTTGAGCAGACCCTAACTCACCGATCGGAATATGTTTTACAAGATCAGATTCGATTCTATGCGCTTTTTTTTCACAATTTAATGCTTCTTGATACAACCCTTGAGAGGCGTAAACTTGACTCATCGCGTTATAAAAATGCTGAGTAACGATAGGAGATAGCTGCTTTTGAATCCTTTTACTGATGGAGTCCAACGTTAAATTAGCTAAAGAGGTGTGCCCTACACCGTTTAGACAATACGCAGTCTCAATTTTGACCATCGTAGATAACCAGTATGTCGTGGCACTACCCGTTGTATACTGAACATTCGAAATAGCCAGCAACGCACTGGGGTAGTCTTCTTGCAGACGATGTAATTTGGCTCGGTAGAGGTGAATTTGTGCGGCGAGGTTTTTATCACTGACGAGAATGCTCAGTTCTTCACATTCACTCAATAGCTCTTTGGCGTCTGCGGTACGGTTCAAGCTGATATAACAGGCAAGCATGTACAGCTTGTAACGAAGGCGTAGGGATCGACTGCCAATAGCGTGATCGATAGCATCTATTTTTTGATAATAACGTAATGCACGTTGGTGATCCCCATAGGCATCGCACAAATTACCCATTCCAATAATGGCCAATACGTACTCATCAATATAGCCGTACTCGACGGCGATATTGGTTGAAGCAACATACTCGGTTAATGCCGCATTGTAGTCACCTACTTCAACTAAACGCTCACTCAAGCTTGCTTTCACAGAAAGAATATCTTCTACATCCTCTGGTAAAACAAGCAACTCAAGCGCTTGTTTCAATTCACTAATGCTGTCGTTGAGCTGTTTGATCTCTCTTCGATACTCGGCGCTAATGATATAGCAATGCGCTTTCTCTCGGTTTGTTGACGCAATATGTAACCCTATGTGTTCCCATAGCGTAATCGCTTCTTCACCTGAAACGGAAGAAGGATCGATACCTGCGTCAGTCACCTTGCTAAGCAGTTGTTCCATTCTTCATTACCTCAATATAACTTTCTTCGAGCTGTTCTAACGTGAATGGGAAGGTCAGGATATCTTGCAAATACAGTATCGGTTTAGGGCCTTTGATTCCGCGTCGCTTCCATGGATAGATGTCTAACATCGCTTGGACAGTGCGGTAGACCTCTTCTGCTGCTTGACCTTTTTCTGCAATTAACATTGCTAGCCTGTTACTGGAAATTCTCGAGATGAGGTCGCTGGAGGTTGTCAATGCATGAACGAGCTCGGTACAAACATCGAGAACTTCGGGGTTTGAATGCTGAATCATAATGATGGCGTGGTTAGAGCGTTTGAGCTCCGTTTTAAACAAAACTAACTGTTCCCACCAGTAGGTCTCAGAAACGACATTAGAGAACTGTTTTTCAGGGTCGTATTCGTGTTGAGAGCGAATATGATTGATCAGCTTACGTGCTCGCTGCTCTAGTTGGCGTTTAGAGCCTCTTGCTTTATCCATGCTGATTCGGTGAGTTTGTTCTTTGAGCATTTTGAGTGCGTGCTTACGGTATTTCTTGAACGCGTTAAACGCAGACTCAAAGTCTCCTTGTTCTTCAGCGACTCGTGATTGTTGGAAGCAAATTTGGCTGAGTAGCTCACCGTGGTCGAAACTGAGTGCAGACTCTTCTGCTGCAAGTAGCAACTTGGCAGCGCTGTCTGTATTTTGGCGCAAAAGCTCAAGTCTTGCTCGGCTAATAAAAGAGTGTGCTTTCATCCAAACGAGGTCATGCTCAATGGCGAGCTGGTGGGCTTTTTGGGTGGCTTCTTCGGCCGCATCAAGGCGTTCTAGTCCAAGCAGTGCTAACCCTTTAAAGTCCCAGATCTCGGCTTGCCACGTACTGTCATCATGATCTTTTAATACTTCGGTTGCTCCATCCAGTACCGTAAGCATCTCGACAAACTTATTTAGTAAGTAATAGTCCCAAGCTAATAGGATGCGCGCTTTGCCTTCTAACCAAGCAATACGAACATTGTTTGCCACTTTAACGGCTAACTCATGAGTTGAAGCGGCAAGTTGGTGTTCATTAGTGATGCGCCATACATTACCAAGCCCAATTAGAGATTCGATTTGAATTTCAACATCATCAACAAGAGCAGATTGTTCGAGCGCATTAATCCAATATTGTTGCGCGGAATAATACTTTGCTTGGCCCCAATATTGGAGTGCAAAAAGATGGAGAATTTCCGGGAGATTATCGTCGGTTTCAAGCTGTGTTTGTTTGCTGTAAGCGTCTTTGACGAGTTTTAAGCCTTGTCGGTAATCCATTAGGCACCAACAGCATTGCGCCATGATGAGTAAGGCTTTGATCTCTCCGTCCACAAATAAAATTTGTTCCGCGCGGATACGATATTGCTGCGCAATATTAAAGGTATGTTTAGGGGCCGATTTTATTTGGCCTTTAAGCTTAGTGAGATCATCTTCTAGCTGAATTTGGTTTTTATCCAACGTTCACATCCATGACTATCGAACTGGAAATCACACCTAATATTAAGTGGTTAGATGCATGTTTCTTTACCAAAGCGATGCGGATAACGTTTTGGTAAACGATCAGGGGCCGTAATGTATACCGTTACAACCCCTAATTACTACATCTAAATTACCAATAGAATAGCTACGATAGGAGCTGTTTGATTGTCAAAGGTGCATCAGAGACTTCTAACCTTTGTGCAGCGGTAAGACCTTGTTTATCCTGATAGCACAAATTATGCCAAGCTCTGAATATATCTAAAAGAGGTAAAATACCAGCAGGTCGTAATTTGCGACGTGGCTCGTTAATGAAGCTTTCGAAAAGGATCTGAAAGCGGTTTTGATAAAACTTCACATGACGAGTTGTCGCAACGTTAAACCATTTTTCAGGCTCATTTTGATCGCCAGCGAGGTAGCAAATGCCTTTGTGGTTTTCGTTTTGACTAGAGATTGCCCAACGATCGCGCCACCAACTCATATAGGCGATATCGACTTTGCCAAAGGGAGTACTCATGTCCCAACTAGCGTCCTCTTCTACGTACATCAAGTCGACACTTTTCTCTTTAATGCGAGGTAAACAAACGCTCAGTGCAGCCGAACGTAGTAGGGGATCTTGAGGCATGTATAGAGATACACGTTTGTTTGGGCAGCACATATCAAGTACGTGCAAATAGTGTGCATATGAGGTGTATGGTGGACGGACTAATGCCCCTTTTGAAGGGTAATGAAATACAGATAGATTACCAAGAGGGTCTTCTACGTTACCGCGAGCCAAAATTGTTTGGTATTTTTGGTCAATTCGCTCTCTGAGGTGATGAGAAGGTTCCGCAAGCGGCTCACTTGCTTCCGCTACGTACTCCTGGGAAACAAAACGAGACACCTCATCGTAAGGATTATGATCGAGCGTTGCGATTGGCTCTTCATCAGCGGAATAATTGACGTGCTGGCAAAGAATATAGCCAGAATGCGCTTCGCCAGAAACAATCCAATACACACCATTATTGCTGTTCGGTTGCAATGCAATATAGTTTGAGGCCAATTCATAATGCGTTGCGTGGTTTACCCAGCGCGCATCAATGGTTGCCAGCTTACGGCGGCAGCGGCTAGCTATATGGTCAACATGGTCGTAAAAGGTTTTTGGGTTAATACTAAGCTTACGGCAGATTTCTCGTACGGAATATCCCGTAAACAACAAGCCCATCAAGTTCTCTTGAAATTGAAGCTTCTTGTTGGCACCAGACCACTTGTCGACAAAGGTACTTTGACACACTTTACAGCGGTAACGTTGGCGATCGCCACTGTAACCGAAAGCGTGATAGAGGTGTTTGTGAGTGTGGACAGAAAGTCCAAAGTTGTCGCAATCATCATTACGGCAAGCAGGCAACCCGTCACTGTGGACGTGCCGCAGGCGATGAAGTTCGTTCACGACATCGCGATTATTAAGTAAGGGGGGGAAAGCTCCACATTCACGGCATACCATCGCCGGACGCTTAGGGTTCGCATGTTGCAGAACGTAACGCTTTGCATCACTCAATCCAAAGTTGTCACACGCCAATGTTTTACAAAAGTTGAGTTGTAACCCATCTGCGTCTTTTGGCAGTTCGCCGTTAGACACAATCGCCCCCTCGGGATAATTCGGGCAGCCAGCATAACTCTGGCTGCAAATTATTACTTACTATTTGTTCTTAGATGTTGATTGCAGTTTCTAGTGCAACTTTCATCATGTCGTTGAACGACTTCTGACGCTCTTCTGAGCTTAGTTTTTCACCACGGATGATGTGGTCAGAAACTGTCAGGATAGTCAGTGCTTTCGCGCCTAGGTCAGCTGCTACGCCGTAGATACCAGCCGCTTCCATGTCTACACCTAGGATGCCTAGTTTTTCCATCTTCTCGAAGATGTCTGCTTCTGGTGTGTAGAACAGGTCTGCAGAGAATACGTTACCTACTTTTACAGGCACTTCCTGAGCGCGCGCTTGGTTAACTGCTTCTTCTAGAAGACCGTAATCAGCGATTGCTGCGAAATCGTGGTTGTTGAAACGGATACGGTTAACTTTAGAGTCTGTAGAAGCACCCATACCGATAACAACGTCCATTAGTTTCACGTCGTCACGTACTGCACCACAGCTACCTACACGGATAACGTTTTTCACGCCGTATTCAGCGATTAGCTCGTGTACGTAGATACAGCAAGACGGGATACCCATGCCGTGGCCCATTACAGAAACTTTTTTGCCTTTGTAAGTGCCAGTAAAGCCGAACATGTTGCGAACGTCACAAACTTGTTTCACATCTTCTAGGAACGTTTCAGCGATGTATTTAGCGCGCAACGGGTCGCCTGGCATTAGAACTGTTTCAGCGAAATCACCTGGTTGTGCGTTAATGTGTGGGGTTGCCATAAGTGCTCTCCAAAGTTTTGTTTTGATAAAACGCCTCTATTATAGAACGCTATTACCAATTCTGTTGAACTTGTTCGTTTTCGTTGAGGCAATAATATCGGGACGTACAGTAGCCCCTTGAGAGCTTAGTCACAAAAACCACGCATTTAGAAACTGCAACTCCTATTGATAACTAAATCTGTTGAAACCAAAAGAGCAATCGATTTGCTTTTGAGCAGTTTGTCGATTGCGCGCACAAATTCTTTGTTTTTGGGCCAAACTTTTTTCTGAAAGCTGGTTGATCGAAATACTTTCGAGTGAAGTAAAACGATTAAATTGTACAACTTATTTTCTTGTACAATCTGGAAAGGCTTGTTATAAGTTATACAACAAAACTTTTTGTATAGGGATGCGTCATCATGGAATCTTCAATCAAAGTAGGTATCAGTTCGTGTGTTTTGGGTGAACGAGTGCGTTTTGACTCTGGTCATAAGGTGAGCAACTTTGTGACTAAAGAGCTCAGCCCGTATTTTGACTTTGTTTCGGTATGCCCTGAAGTCGGCGTAGGTATGCCAGTACCCCGTCCAACAATTCGTCTTGTTTCTAATGAAGAGCGTGTTGCATTGGTTGAAACCAAAAATCCAGAAAATGATCATACCGACAATATGCTCACTTACTCGGCCAATAAAGTAGATGAACTTCAAAGCGAGCAGCTTTGTGGTTACATCGTTTGTGCCAAGTCACCAACTTGTGGCATGGAGCGAGTCAAGGTTTACAGCAAGAACAGTGCTGCGAAAGAAGGTGTTGGCTTGTATACACAAACATTGATGCAAAAAATGCCTTGGTTGCCTGTTGAAGAGGATGGCAGACTTAACGACCCTGTATTGAAAGAAAACTTTATTACTCGAGTATTTTGTCTAAATGACTTTTACGACTCGATGGATGGTGAGCCTACTCGTGGCAAAATCATCGACTTTCATTCGCGCTACAAACTGACGTTAATGGCACACCACCCAGAGTCATACCGCTCCCTTGGCCGCTTAGTTGCCGATGTCGCTAATTATGAAATTGAAGACTTTTACCAAGAGTATCGTTTAGGACTTATGAAGGCGTTAACGAATCGGGCTAGCCGCAAAAACAACACAAATGTGTTGATGCATTTACAAGGGTACTTCAAACGCTCACTAACTAAAGAAGAAAAAGAAGAGTTAGCGACAGTGATTCACGACTACCGTATCGGAATGCTGCCTCTGCTAGCACCACTTACATTGATTAAGCATTACTTAAATACTTACCCAGACGAGTATTTAGCAAAACAGAAGTTTTTAGAACCGTATCCGCAGGAGATGAGATTACGCTATGGTTTGTAGTTCAGAAGAAAAACTATACGCGATCCGAGATGTCGCAGAAATCACGGGTGTAAAACCAGTTACGCTGAGAGCTTGGCAACGAAGATACAACTTGATCCAACCTCAGCGAACTGAAAAAGGACACAGACTTTATCGCCAGCAAGATCTCGATACGATTCGCGAAGTCCAGAGCTGGCTCGCGAAGGGGATTTCGATTGGTAAAGTGAAGGGGCTGCTAGGAAAAAGCGCCGATGTCGAAGTCAAAAACGAGGTTCACACACTCGAAGAAGTTGAAAACATGCTGCTTGCGCTGTCTACCCTGAATCGAGGAAAAGCAGAGAGTTTACTTGCCTCTGTTCTTAAAGAGTACCCACTAAAACTCGTTATTGATCAGTTTATTAGCCCAGTATTTGATGCGCTAGATATGGTAAAAGGATCGTTGCGATCCTTGCCGGTGGGGTTATTTCAGACTTGTTTGATCACTCGACTTGCCCTTGTAATCGATTCTGAAAACAAAGCCGCTTCCAAAGGAAAGTGTCTGCTCATTAGTTTTGAACAAAACAGAGAATCTGAGAGTTGGATTCAAGCAGCGAAGCTTTGTGAACAAGGGTATCACACGACTTTGATCGATAAGGTTGATGATGTTTCTGGTCTACTAGATCATGAGGTCATTGAAAATGGTTCGTTTATCTACCTTTTCTCCAATAAAGCACTAGCTGCTAAACAAGTAGCGTCCATCAAAATGCTTCACGCACAGTTAGGTGATCGGATGGGGTGCTCTGAAGTGATAGAGAAATTACACCTAACTTAGTAGACAAAAGATAGGAGCTACCATGATTTTAGTATGGTTTCGACGTGACTTGCGTACGTTAGACCACACGGCACTCAAAGCGGCATTGGATTCAGGTCAGCCTGTCGTCGCTTGCTTTATCGCGACGCCAGAGCAGTGGCGGGAGCATCACATGGCGCCGATGCAGGCAGACCTCATTGCTCGTCGCTTAGCCTGTCTTAACGAGGAGCTTGAAAGCCTTAATATTCCTTTTTTGTACAAAGAGGTGCCGTCGTTTTCCGATTGTACAGATGTGATTAGTGGGTGGGCGGAAACACTTGAAGCCACGTCTGTCATGGCAAACATTCACTATGAGGTGAACGAACGAGAGCTCGATACACAAGTAAGTGAAGCGTTAGCTTCTCACGATATCGAATTTGAACTGTTTCATGACAAATGTGTGCACGCGCCAACGACGGTTCTTAATAAGCAAGGCGAATATTTTAAGGTATTTACGCCATTCAAGCGTGCTTGGTTAACGCAGTTCCATATGCCGACGGTAGTAAAACCTCACGAGCAAGCGCCACTCAATAAAAAGGTACTCGAACAATTAGAGTCGGCTCGATTTAATTCAAGCTTCACATTTAGTTATCCTCGAGAATCCAGTGAAGACTGGCTGGCTTCGACTAATGATATTTTGAAGCAGCTTAGGGAATTTGCACGGGAGCGCAGTGACGCGTATCAAAGCGAGCGAGACTTTCCAGCTTTTGATGGCACTAGCCAACTGTCTCCATACCTTGCGATTGGCGCGCTATCACCAAGGCAGTGTATTGCTCGTTTGTATGCTGAAAATCAACAAAATGACCTTACAGAAGGGAAAGCAACTTGGTTAAGTGAGATCATTTGGCGTGAGTTTTATCAGCACCTATTGGTTTTCGAACCAAAACTCGTCAAAGGCAAAGGATTTATCGATTGGGAGGATAAAATCCAGTGGTCCTATGATGAGAAAGCCTTTGAGCGATGGAAGACAGGAACAACAGGATACCCAATCGTTGATGCAGCAATGCGTCAGCTCAATCAAACAGGCTGGATGCACAACCGATTACGTATGATTGTCGCGAGCTTTCTTACCAAGGACTTACATATTGATTGGCGATGGGGAGAAGCGTACTTCATGAGTAAGCTGGTGGACGGCGATTTTGCAGCGAACAATGGTGGCTGGCAATGGTCTGCCTCTACGGGCTGTGACGGGCAGCCATACTTTCGTATTTTCAACCCGATAAGCCAAGGCGAAAAGTTCGATGTTAATGGTGAATTTGTGCGCCACTGGGTACCAGAAATCAAAAGTGTACCGAACAAATACATCCATAAACCTTGGACTTGGGAGGGCTTTTCTTTACTGGAATATCACAAGCCGATGGTTGATCACAAGACAGAAAGAGAGATAACCTTACAGCTCTTTAAAAGTGCCAAGGAATAGAGTGAAATGCTTAGCAAAAAGCGATCAATGAGTTTCGCAAAACGTACCCTGCTATCTGTGTCGTTATCTTTAGTGAGTGGTCTATCATTCGCTAAGATGTACGAATTACCAGAGGATGGAAGCCGTTTAATTGGTCGCCTTGAAAACCACGTCGTTCAAGAAGGCGAAACCATGGCAAATATCGCTAAGCTCTACGATGTGGGTATGCTAGGTTTAATGGCCGCAAACAAAGGCGTGGATCCCTTCTTACCAGAAGAGGGGCATGTTCTTACTATTCCGACACAGCTAATCCTCCCAGACGTACCTTATAAAGGTATCGTTATTAATCTAGCCGAGCTGCGCTTATATTACTTTCCGAAAGGAGAGGATATTGTCCATGTATTTCCTGTCGGAATTGGCCGAATAGGGCGCGATACCCCAGTAATGACAACGCGTATCAGCCAAAAACGACCGAACCCTACATGGACTCCTCCAGCCTCTATTCGTGCCGAGTACAAAGCAAAGGGCATTGACCTACCAGCCGTTGTTCCTGCGGGGCCTGATAATCCACTTGGTATGTTTGCATTGCGTTTAGCTTACGGGAATGGCGAATACCTAATTCATGGTACCAACAAGGACTTTGGGATTGGTATGCGAGTCAGCGCGGGTTGTATTCGTATGGACCCAAGTGACATTGAGTGGTTATTTGACAAGGTTCGTAACGGCGAAGACGTTAACATCATTAACCAGCCTATCAAAATGACACTTGAGCCTGACAGAAGTGTGTTCTTAGAAGCACATGAGCCTTTGACTCGTAGTAATGGCGAGAAAGATGAACTGAAAGTGCCGAAAGAGTTAAAGTGGTGGTTGGATGAATTCGGTATGAAAAACGTGAAGGCTAAAGCAGCAATCGCTGCACAGAATGGGGTTCCTATCGAAATAACCGCGCCTTAACGGGCGTTAAGACGCGGTATTAAATCTTACTTAGTGTAAGACTGAGCGATGTTATCGATACGCTCGTTAGCACGCTCAGCTTCTTCTTGAGCAGCCATTGCTGCTGCGCCTGATTTTTGAACGTCAGATTGAAGAGCTTGTACGTCTTGGCTTAGTTGGCTAACTTGGTTGCTTAGTTCGTCTAATTTTGCTGCATTTGCTGTAGCTGCGTCATCAGAAGAAGCACAACCGGCTAGTAGAAGTACTGAAGTTGCTGCAGCTGCGATCAACGTTTTGTTCATATAAGAACTCCTTGCTTATAGTGAAAGTCTCGCCACTAACTATTATTTTATACAGTAGCGAGGTTAAATGTGGTTACATTTTATCAGTACATGATGTAGCAAAAGTCAAAAAAACCCAAGAATTTCATGGAGTACCTGACGTCAACTTTTACCTGAACTTAACAAAGTTTAACTACCTATCCTTTATTTCGTTCTCACAACAGTTTTCATAGCAGGTGTATTTGCCACGTTCCTGATATCAATAATTTAGACGATATTGACACAAATGAAAGTTTATTGGCCCAAATAACTGCTATTTAAGTCGTTTTGTTGATGGATAGAAGGCATATTTGAACGGCTTTTCTCTAAACTTCCTGTCCAGCTGCTCATCAAAAAGGCTAGTCTTTACTCTGAACTGAGCCACAAATGATGTTTTACCGTTACCACAGGGAATTAGTTTGTGTGATCTCTATCTATACTCCTATGATTTGCGGTATTATACCGAGCTTTATTTTTTTGCTGCGTTAGAGCGGAAACGACACTACAGAGCGCTCAGACGCTGACTGATTTATTGGAGAATACTTTGCAATTTAAAGATCTAGGCCTAGACAACCGATTGTTGAAGAACCTAAAACACTACGATTTTAAAAAAGCGACTGACATTCAGCAGCAGGCGATTCCTGTTGCGATTGCAGGCAAGGATCTATTGGCATCTTCGAAAACAGGTTCGGGCAAGACTTTGGCGTTTGTATTGCCAATGCTTCATAAGTCTTTAAAGACAAAATCGTTTTCTGCGAAAGACCCTCGCGCGGTAATCCTTGCTCCTACTCGTGAGCTAGCGAAACAAGTATATGGTGAGCTTCGTTCTATGCTAGCTGGCCTATCTTATGAAGCAGCACTGATTTTGGGTGGTGAGAACTTTAACGATCAGGTAAAAGCTCTGCGTCGTTACCCGAAATTTATCGTGGCGACACCAGGACGTTTGGCTGATCACTTAGAGCACCGTTCGCTTTATCTGGATGGTTTGGAAACGCTAATTCTGGACGAAGCAGACCGTATGTTGGATTTGGGCTTTGCACCAGAGCTTCGTCGCATTCATAAAGCAGCCAAGCATCGTCGTCGTCAAACGTTGATGTTCTCTGCGACATTAGATCATGCAGACGTCAATGAAATCGCGGCTGAAATGCTCAATGCGCCAAAGCGAATTGCTATCGGCGTTTCTAACGAAGAACATAAAGATATCACGCAAAAATTTTACTTGTGTGATCACCTAGATCATAAAGAGGCAATTTTAGATCGTGTTCTTTCTGAGGCTGAATACCGTCAAGTTATTATCTTTACGGCAACGCGTGATGATACTGAGCGACTAACAGAAAAGCTGAACGAAAAGAAACTGAAGGCTGTAGCACTAAGTGGTAACTTGAACCAGACTCAACGTAACACCATTATGAGTCAGTTTGAGCGCGCAGTATTTAAGATCCTTGTAACGACTGATGTTGCTTCCCGCGGTTTGGATATTGCAACTGTGACACACGTCATCAACTTCGATATGCCAAAGCATACCGAAGAATACGTACACCGAGTTGGTCGTACTGGTCGTGCTGGAAACAAAGGGGATGCAATCTCTCTTGTTGGTCCAAAAGACTGGGATAGCTTTAAACGTGTAGAAGCATACCTACAACAAGATCTTGAGTTTTCAGTGTTTGAAGATTTGAAAGGTAAGTTTAAAGGCCTTAAGCCACCTAAACCAGATTTCCGCAATAAGAAAGCGACCGCAAAGAAAGCTCGCCCTCAAGCGAAAAAATCGGCGAAAAAACCAGCTAAGCGTGACAAGAGCTTCTACAAAAACGTATCTGTGGGTGATGATGTCTTCATCCCTAAGAAAAAACCAGCGGCACCGAGCTCTGAAGAGTAAAAGCTGCTGTAGTTTCCCACGGATTTTAGTTCTTAAAAATCCGAGTGTTCGCACTCGGATTTTTTATGTCTGTCGCTAGGTGAAATAGCGTTTTTCCATACTCACTCGTTTGTCAGCTTTTATATTTGTCTGGTTGTATATAAACAGCATAGAACGCTAATTTAGAAAGTTATTAAGTTTTATTACCTCGGTCAAAGCAAACGTTTTTCCTCACACACTAGATAAAAATCTCACATGATTATGAAAATGATAATTGATCTCATTTTTATTTAAGGGCAGAATACGCGCCATTGTATTAATCCTATAAATGAATTCGCTCTCTATATGAAATTTACTCATGTTTTTTTAGGGCTCATAATTACCTCTAGTTCTGGCTTTGCTGCTGATGATTTCAACTGGCTTCGAGATGATGCTCGTAAAGATGAGCGAGTTCTTACCTACCTAACAGAACAAAACCACAAAACTGAACAGCACCAAAAAAGTTATCAGACGTTGACAAAAAACCTACTCACGCAGTGGGATACCATGGTGGCAGACAAAGGTGATAAGCCATGGTCGATCATGAGTGGAAGAGAGTGGACGCTAACGCGTCGCGATGGTCGTTACTTACTATTATCCCGTGCGAGTCAACATGCACCAGAAAACGTGGTGTTCGATTTCGATGAACGACAATCTGCGCATCAGTACTACCAACTTGGTCAATGGCAAGTGAATGGTGACACATTACTTTTCACGGAAGATATCGACGGCAGCGAACAATATCGTGCTGTGGTTGTTGATTTACTCTCCGGCCAATCTACGGAACTGGCGACGCACGTCGATAGTGGCGTATTGTTGTCACCTAACGGGAAAGTGGCATTCCTCGTTGCAAAAGAAAAGCGCACTCAGCGACCTCATCAGATCTTACGTATCTCCACTGAATCTTTGGCAAAAACAGTCCTATGGAATGAACCCAAG
Organism: Vibrio sp. 2CM40D; assembly: GCF_023161825.1. Classification (NCBI taxonomy): domain Bacteria; kingdom Pseudomonadati; phylum Pseudomonadota; class Gammaproteobacteria; order Vibrionales; family Vibrionaceae; genus Vibrio; species Vibrio sp. 2CM40D. The sequence goes on along the minus strand of NZ_JALNTL010000002.1, from coordinate 284,837 downwards.
TCAGATTGGTTACTTTCTTTCTATCGTGCGGCAGATAGCCGTTATGCTGTGCTACAAAGCAACAACGAGTCAACAACAGAGCAGAAGCTTGTCGATCTAGAAACGGGCACTGTCTCAGATTCATTGCGAAAGCCTGAAGTGGGTGTGGAATATTACGCGGATGTGGCGAAAGGTTACATTTATCTTAAAAGCAACCTGGAAGGAAAGTTCGCCCTTTACCAAGCCGAACTCGCACCGCTTGGCGCAACATGGCAACGCTTTACCAATCCTCATGAGCCGCTTGAACAGTTCTACCTTTATGATGCAGGAGTTGTGGCACTTAGCAAGCCAAACAATGTGTCGACTTTGACGGTGTATTCTTACCAAGGTCAGGAAAAAGTGATACTGCCATTGGAACACGATGGTAATGTCGCTTGGCTAAGCACATTGGGCGATTTTGAATCAAACAAAATTCGTATCCGAAGCATGTCGATGACTACGCCTCCTCAGTGGGAAGAGTTCGATGTAAAAACGCTGAATAAATCCTTGTACTCTCAAGATGCTTACCAAGACTTTGATAGTCAGCGTTATGTATCCCAACGTATTTTTATTAAGCACGACGGCGTTTCTGTCCCTGTCTCTTTGGCGTATCGCAAAGACAAATTGCACCCACAATCTCCTGTGATGATTTACGGTTACGGCGCGTATGGTTTTACGATGAAACCGTACTTTATGCCTCAGGTTATCAGTTTACTCGACCAAGGTGTGATTTACGCTATCGCCCATGTCCGTGGCGGTGGGTACTTTGGCGATGAATGGCACGAGCAAGGCCGTGGTGTGCGAAAAGCCAATTCTATTGGTGATTTTGTCGCGGCCGCGAAGGCGCTGCAAACATTCGAACGTGGCAATAGAGAGGTTTTCGCCATCGGTTCTAGTGCTGGTGGCACGTTGGTGGCCGGAGCGGTTAATCAAGATCCTAAATTGTTTTCAGGTGTCGTACTTAAAGTGCCTTTTGTTGATGTGGTTGCAAGTATGTCGGATACCTCACTTCCGCTTACCACACAGCAGTATGGCGAATGGGGTAACCCAACCAAACCTGAACAATTGGCGTTAATGAAGGCGTACGATCCGATTCTCAATATCCATAAAGACGCTTACCCACCCATGTTTGTTCAAGTCGGTTTAATCGATCAGCGCGTGCCATATTGGGAAGGCGCTAAGTATCTCGCTAAAGTTTCAGCGTTAAGTGAGCGCAACGGGCCGTACTTGTTGCAAACTGATTTTAATTCGGGCCACCAAATGGACCCACGACAAGCGCAAGAACAACAAGCAAAAGAATACGCATTTCTACTATCACTCATTAAAACATCTAAAGCGGAGCAGTAAATGAAGCTTACCCCAGTGTCAGCGGCAGTACTTTCGGTACTTGCTGCCAGTCAAGTGCACGCCGAATCTAAGGTTTTCTCAATGGAAGAGGTGGTGGTAACCGCCAATAAAATCGATCAGCCATTGTCAAAAGTGGCAGGTAGTGTCGCGGTTATCACAAACGAGCAAATCGAAGAAAGAGGCGAGACCGAGCTATATGACGTGCTGCGTAACGAACCTGGTGTAAGCGTGACGGGCGGTGCAGGACGTCCGCAAAACATTACCATCCGTGGTATGACGGGTAACCGCATTATGATCGTTCGTGATGGCATTCGTTCTGCGGATGGCTTCGGTGCGAATGACATTAATGATGCCGTTGGGCGAGATACTTTTGATTTATCCAATTTTGAATCGCTGCAAATCATTAAAGGGGCAAGTTCTTCGGTGCATGGCTCTGGCGCGATCGGCGGTGTGGTGATTTTAGAATCCAGTCAGCCGGGTGATTTCTTAAAAGACAAAGACTTCTACACCGATGTTTCCGGTACTTACACCGATATCAGCAACAAGTACAAAGGCACGAGTAATCTAGCTTTTCGTTCCGGTGATACAGAGAGTTTGTTTAACGTTTCATACTGGCAAGGACAAGAAACACGTAACTTTGATGAAGAGTTGTATAACCGCGACCTCGATGGTTACAGCGGTGCTTATACGATCAACCACTTTTTCAATGAAGAGGTGATGTTGAAAGCGAAAGCTGAACTCTACACCCAGAACCAAGAGCGTTTGGAGGGTTCACCGTCCATTCAACCTGATGGAATTTGGCATATTGAAGACTTTGCTGAGGATGAAACCACAGAAGAGTACAGCGCTTATATTGGTGCAGAGGTGACTCCGATTAATCCAACTTGGTTCGAAGAGTTGGATACCAAAGTTTACTGGCGTCACACCGAAGTGGTGGAGGACACCAACCGTTTAATGCGCCAAGTGGATCACAATGGTTTGATCACCAAGCGTCGCGAGCTGGAACACAAAACCTTCATTGACGAAACAATTGGCTTCCGTGGCGATTTCACTAATACGATTTATGCAGCAAATGCTGAGCACCAATTGGCTTACGGTGTTGAGCTTTCTACAGACTATTACGAACGCACAGATAGCGACTCCAAGATTGATTGGAACGGAGTAACACCTTCGACCAAACAACCTTTCGCTCCTGCTCGTGCTTATAACATTGGCTTGTATGTTCGAGACATGGTGGAACTGGATAAATGGACCATCACAGGTGGCCTACGATTTGATGCGCACCGTCTCACGCCAGACGGTGCGGCTGAAGTGGGCGGCTTCCCATTAAAAGACATGGATAGCTCAGAGGTATCTCCAAGTTTGTCGGTTTCTCGTGAGGTATTTGCCAACAACATTGCTTATGTATCTTATAACCATGGTTACCGTGCTCCGGAATACGATAAAGCGTATGGCTTCGTAAGCCACGACTTTGTGCCGCTCACGCCGTTTGTCATTGCACCAAACATGGATCTAGAAGCTGAAACTTCCGACTCATTTGAAATCGGTAACAAGTTCGATAACGGTCGTGCGTATATCTATGCGTCTTTGTTCTACAACAAGTTTGAAAACTTCATCGACGTTGTGACCACGGGCTTTGACTCAAGCAATGGTAATTACATTAAACAATACCAAAACCTCGATGGTGTCGAGACGTATGGTGCAGAGCTTTCTGCAGGTTACGCGATCACTAAGCGATGGAACATCAGCACCAAGTTTGGCTACGTAGATGGCAAAGACGCGGAAGGTGAATACGTTCGAAGCATTACGCCATTCGAAGGTAACGCTCAACTGAAATACGTCAACCAAGACTTCAATGCTTACGTGGCTTGGAACTGGGCCGCGGCCATGGATCGCGTTCCTAAATGCCAGACCACGCTTGGTCTAGCGACAGATTGCGCGCAGACAAGTGCGTGGAATACGTTTGATATTGGCGCAACTTACTACGTTTCCAAAGACCTTCGTGTTAGCGCAAACATCGTCAACTTGTTCGACAAAGAGTACATCCGATACCAAGACGTAGCGGGTATCGCTGAGGAAAGTAAGCGTTACTCAACTGAGCCTGGGCGCTACTTCACGCTAAATGCAAAATACGAATTCTAGGACGAAATCATGAAGCTAAAACCATTGGCGTTTTCACTGCTTATTGCTTGTACCCCTGCGGCACAGGCTGCAGAGTGGGATTATCCCTCAACGGATTCTGTGGTGACCAATGAAGCGCAAGCGAAAACTTATCTAGATAGCCACTACTCAGAAGCGGGCGAGTTTAAGTTCCGTTACAAAACCCAGTCTCAGCTTGGTGAGCATTACAATTTTGATGTTTGGGTAAACGGTGAATATCAAGCACAGCGCACCCTAGTAGTAACAACCGATAAAAATCATCACGTTGTGCGAGTGTTTAAGAGCCTTGAAGATACGATCATTCGCAACGGTAAACCAACGGTTGCAATGGAATTGGAATCGCCTCGCCAACTGCAAGCACAAGAGCCACCTGCTTTGAGCTCTGGAAGTCTGGTTAATGTTGAGGTTTCTTTATTCAACCCAGATCTTCGCACCATGCAACAGCAAGCGGCACCAGAATCGACGTGGTCAGCACTGTCTGATTACCCTCAGCCGATCGAGTACGTCACCAAGTCGATTGAGGTTTTACAGTCCGGCGGTAAGTTCTATTTGTCTAACCCAAGATTGAAGCAAGTGGATGCGACGGGCTTATTTGCAGCCCCAACACCTGGTGAAGCGCCTGTACTCGATACGTTGGACTTTCTCAGCGCAGAAGGGGTTCAAGCATTTGACAGTGTTGATGAGATGCAAAGCACCGAGTTTGGTGACAATGCGTTCCCACAGTTGATGGCTTTTTATCATCTTGATAGCTCGATCCAATATCTGACAAGCCTGCCTTACGACTTGTTTGACGAACCGCTTCGTTTTGACGCTCGCGGTTTATCAAAAGATAACTCTACTTACTATTACGGTCCGAAAGCACTCATGCTAGGTGTCGGTGGTGTTTCTCCGGATGCAGTCGATGCTGATGTCGTGATACACGAGCTTGGGCATGGCATTCATTACCAAATCGTACCGGATTGGGCGTACGGTCACACTGGTGCTATCGCAGAGGGTTTTGCTGATTACTGGGCGGGCAGCGCGAGCTACCGCATTCAATATTTGGATGCTTCGCGTCGTGGTCAAGAATTCGAGTTAGATACGGTGTTCAACTGGGACGGTGTGTTCGGAACACGCAAAACAACTCGTAGCTTATGGAACCAAAGAGCACGTTACTTCGAGAGCTCAGAGTACCCAGCGCACGTCAGTGTGGGCGGTGAACTAGGTGACGAGCTATGGTCAACGCCGCTGTTTCAAGCGCTTAAAGCATCGGTTGAACGATACGGTGATGATACCGATAGGGTGTTCCGCGAGTTTGACGCCATTGTTCTTGAAGGCATGTACGGCATTGGTCGTGGCGTGAAAATGCATGATCTGGCGGAGTCGACCGTGTTTGCCGCAAACACCTTGTTCCCAAATAAAGACTACGCCCAATTCCTGACGGACAGCTTCAACAGACACAACTTACTTAAAGCGCCTCTTCGTGTTCGCTATGACGCTCGATACATCGCACAAGGTCAAGACGTTGGTTTGAGCCTGAGCCAAACTGGCCGTGAAGCGAGCATCAAAGGGCAATGGAAGCTAAACAACGCATCTGTTTTCGACTTTGATGAAACGCTTTCTGACTTGACCTCAATGAAGGTGGCGTTACCAAGCGGTCTAACATGTGGCACGCAATTCGATTCCTCTATTTCATTGGATTATCAATTTGCTGAAGGCCTAAAGACTCACCAGTGGAGTGAAAAGGTGGTGCTGGTTAATGGTACGCCAGAGCTCGATATCCAGCCTCAACCAGTGAACTCCGCTTTGCCGGAACAGGGCGACAGACTGTTCTCTCAGACGCTATCGGACAAGTCACGCACGATTGATGATTCGTTTGCGGTTTACCTGAACATCGAACATGACTCACTGCAAGATCTGCAAGTGACGCTAGTGTCTCCACAAGGCAAATCGGTCGTGCTACTTAGCCATCAATCAAGCAATACCAAAGGATTTAAAGGTTACTTCACCGCTCAGTATGACGAGGAGTTACAAGCACTTGTCGGTCAACCGAGTTGGGGTACTTGGCGTCTCGAAGTGTCTGACCGCGTGTCAGGGAACTCTGGGGTGTTGAAAGAGTGGGGTGTGAGTCACTTTGCTCAGTATCAGTGTAGTGCTGATACCACTAAAGAAAGCAGTGGCGGTGGTTCAGGTGGCAGTGGTTCGCCTTGGACCTTGTTAGGACTTTTCCTGCTTTCAATGGTGAGAGTGATTCGCTCTCGTTAATTAAAATCAAAAGAAGATAAAATCTATGAAGTTTCAATATTCTTTCGTTGCTATGTCACTAGCCCTTGCTGGCTGTGGCGGAGGTTCTGGTGGTGACACGTCGGCACCGACCTATGATGTAGCTGGCACCATCGTTTCTGCAGGTACACTTCTTGATACGCCAGTATGTATCGATTTAAACCAAAACTACGTTTGTGATTCCACTGAACCGAGTGCTAAAACGGATAATGCCGGTAAATTTAGCCTGACTTCAAGCGACAAAAACGTACTAACCAGCACCATTCTTGCTCAAGTTGATCAAGGTTCAAACCAAACGTTGCGTCTTGCGGCTCCGGGTCAAAATTTAGCAACGGGTAACACGGTCAATGGTGTAACAACGTTGCTCGCGGGTCTTGTAATTGACGGTAAAACCGTTGCTCAAGCTGAAGAGATTGTGAAAGCGCAACTCGCCGATGCCGGCGTTTCTCTTTCTGGTACGGTGATGTCTAACGCAGAAGCTAGCGAGCTAGACAAGCTAGAGCAAAACACGGTTGTGCTATTAGCTGCGATGCAGCCACAACAAATGACCCAAGGCGTAGCGCTGCTTGCTCAAAGCCTTAGCTTCCAGGGTAAATCATTGGCCTCTGATCTTCTGTCTGAAGCGGAAGTAAGTGCATTTGCTGAAGAAATTGTAGCGGTTGCTGAACAAACGGTTGGTAGTAACGATACGGGCGCCGTTCTTTATTTTGCTGAAGGAGCAGCAGACGTAGCAGAGGTTCAAGCGTCTTACCCTGGTCAAGATGCGGAATACGGCTTCGACAAAGAGGACAAGCAAACGTCGACAGGCGCTGGCTTTAAGTTCGTTAAGCTAGATTCACAAGGTGCAGCTTTAGCTGCAGATGCGACTGAGTGGGCTTGTACTATGGACGAACGTACTGGTCTTGTTTGGGAAAACAAGAGTGCGGATGCGAGCTCGGTTCAATTTAAAGATCGCCTATTTGCGTTTGAGTCTGAAACATTTAAGCCGTATTACGAAGATCTTGAAGTCGTTGGTTGTGTGGATGCTGCTGATGGCATCTGTTCAACAAGCCAATATGTTGAACATATAAACAAGCAATCACTATGTGGCATTAGTGACTGGCGCCTACCAACATACCAAGAGTTCTACGATGTTCTAGACTTAGGTGAGACAGAGAAAGACGCCGACGGCAATGTCTATGGTATGACGACAGCTTACTTCCCTCAACAGGGTAAAGGCAGCCCAGACGTTAATTCAGGTGCTATTTGGCTAAGTGATTTCACATTTAATAATTACTCTCCTGCTAACTACGAAGGTGCACTTCAATTTGCAGTGATTGCAGCGAAGGGCGCTGACCGTGGCCACGTAAGCTTTGTTGAAATTTATTCTGACAAAGTAGAGCGTGACACAGGCACGTCATTCCAATTCCCAATCCGTCTAGTAGCAGTAAAGGGCCAATAAGATGAAGAAATTAATAACTGTACTATCTCTTGCTTTGGCTTCTCAAACTGTAATGGCTGCACAAGAGTGTTCTACTGACTTTGCTAAAACGGCACCTAACACGCGTTATACATATTCTGAGAGCGGTACCGTAACTGACCTGAAAACAGGTCTAACATGGATGCGTTGTCCTGTTGGTTCAACGTGGAATACGGCAAACGAAGCTTGTGATGGCGCTGCGACTAAGATGTCATGGCAGTTAGCGCTATCAACCGCTGAGCAAATCCGCAATGAATCAGGTAATCATGCTTTATATGACTTCGCTGGCAAAAAGAATTGGCGCATACCAAACATTAAGGAGTTAGTCGCGTTGACAGAACGTGCTTGCCATAGCCCTGCGATGAACGGCACTGCATTCGCAAGTGGCTACACGCTAGAGGTGGGTGACTATGCTGGTTACATCTGGAGTAACACACCAAACGGTGATGGCTCAAACGTTATGGTGTTTGATTCATTTAATGGTGAGGTTTACAACTGGAACCCACTAGAGTCAACGAACATTTCCTCTGTTCTGCTGGTTACTGACGAGGAGTAATCACCCCGTTGGATTTTCACGAATCCAGATGTTATTAAGCTCCGCCAGTGCGGAGCTTTTTCTTTTCTAACCTTTGGAACTTATCGTGTTGAGCAGAGAATTTAAACTTGGAACTGCTTAAGCTGATGTTTTTGGTTTTCTGCTAAGCCAGAAAGCTCTTGAGCGGCAGCAGCGGATTGCGTAATGCCAGTGACGTTCTGGCTCACTAGTTCATAGATGTTCGTTAAGTTGTTGTTGATATCAGCCGTGACCTGCTTCTGCTCTTCTGATGCGGTCGCAACTTGAGTGTTGATTGAGTTCAGATCGGCGATAGCATTACTGATATTAGCAAGTGATTGGCTAACTTCTTGTGTCAGAGCTTGGTTGTCTGACAACATGGCTAAGCTGAAATGCATACTTTCATTTGCGTGACCAGATTGTTGCTGTAGCTCTTCTATAATGGTTTGGATCTCTTTGGTGGACTCCTGAGTTCGCGCTGCCAGCATACGTACTTCATCGGCCACTACCGCAAAGCCTCTGCCACTTTCGCCCGCTCGTGCAGCTTCAATCGCTGCATTCAGTGCAAGTAGATTCGTTTGCTCAGAAATACCTTCAATCACTTCGATCACGCGACCAATGTGTTCTGATTGATCTTTTAGCGAAGTTACGACGGCAGCGGCTTCGTTAAGTTGTTCCGCCATCTTTTCACTTGCGCGAGTGCTTTCCCCAAACATGCTTATACTTTGTGAGGTTAACGTACGTGCTTGATTTGATGCACTATCGGCTTCTTGTGCATTGGTCGATACTTCAGCTGCGGTCGACTCTAGCTGATTGATCGCCGAGGCTACTTGCTCAACTTCTTGCTTTTCTTGATCCGAGTTGACGCTGCTTTGAGTCATAACAGTTGCTAACTCGGTTGATGCTGATGCCACATCTTCACTAATGCGAACCAATGCGCTTACAGTTTCACGCAGTTTTTCTATGGTCTGGTTTACATCTCGAGCCAGCTGAGACACTTCGTTTTTCCCGATGGCTTCGGCCTTAACTAGTAGGTTTCCCTTCGCGACTTCCTGCATCGTTACTTGAAGGTTACGAATCGGCGCAACGATGTAGCTGGCGAGTACCCAACTAATAAGTGAAGCGGCACTCAAGATCACCGCAAGCGAGACGGCGCTGTAAGTTAGCGTGGTTGAATGTTGTTCGCCATTCGTTTCGACTTCATCGGTGACGATTTGATTCAATTGTTTAGATAGTTTGTCGATGGCGTTGATCATCGCTTCGCCAGCTAATCGATACTCAGCCATTGTAGATTCGTACTTTTGATTGAAATCAGAGGTGGTGTAATCAGAAGAGTGTTTAGTGGTGAGCAGAGGTGTCATGGTAACGCGAGTGAAATCAACATAGTGATTCATGGCCTTACGCATAGCATTGACTTCATTTTGAACGCCAGGGAGATTGTCGATGGAGTTAAGAAAATCGCGATTTTTGTTTTGTCGCTCAGAAAGCTCTTGGTTGAGAGACTGAACATCTTCGGCTCTAAATAGACTATAAATGGCTTTGATGCGCATGGCGTAAGTGTTGTCTACGATGCCGCTAAGTTCCTCTTTGTGAATGATTAGCTTATGGGTGGAAGCCGAAACCTTATTGAATGCTTGATCGAGTTTACCGATTCCGACACTTAGTCCAATGATGAGTAATATAACTGTGAATAGAACAGGCAGAAAAACCTGAAGTTTAATAGAAAGCGTACTAAGAAATTGACGCATGAGATTGACCCTCTATAGGTTTGATTATTATCTTTTTTATAAATAAGCATTTCGATTTTAATTGTTACATTCGCTAAATCAATGAGTTACTCATATCTAATTGTTATGAAATGTACCAAAATCGATGGGGTTATCATCTTGAACATGAGGCAACTTATAAAAACGTTACGTTCAAATTGAGAGAGGGATAAGTCGCGGAATTAATAGTTAGAAATGACAACGTGTCATAGAGGGTTCAACTAAGTGAAACACAACTGTCATATTCAAATTCTAAAGTGAGCACCGTTCAAGTGAAACACAACGGCAATAAAGCCACTTAAGGAAATTGTGATGAAAAAGACAGTAATCGGTGCAATCGCACTTCTAGGCGCAATGGCAGTGACTCCTGTTTCTGCTAAAGAAACTATCTCTGCAGTGGGTTCTAGCAGCGTAACTCCACTGATGGAAGTTTTCTCTGAAACGTACATGAAGAAGAACCCTAACGTATTTATCGAAGTTCAAGGTCCTGGTTCTTCAGCTGGTGTAAAAGCAGCGAAAAATGGTTCAGCAGACCTTGGTATGTCTTCTCGTAATCTAAAAGACTCTGAAAAAGAATCAACACTAATCGAAGAAGTGGTTGCTCGTGATGGTATCGCAGTGGTTGTTAACCCACAAAACAAACTGCCAGGTCTAACAGCTGAGCAAGTGACTGCAATCTACAAAGGCGAAGTATCAAACTGGAAAGAAGTCGGTGGTGCAGACAAGCCAATCGTAGCCATTACTCGTGACACAGCTTCTGGTACTCGTGGCGCATTTGAAGACATCATGTCTCTAAAAATGAAGATTTCTGGTAAGAAGGTATCAGCTATCTCTCAACGTGCTCAAGTTGCAAACGGTAACGGCGCACTGAAAACAATGGTTGCATCTAACCCATACGCAATCGGCTACATTTCTCTTGGTACTGTAGACAACACTGTTAATGCGCTAGCAATCGACGGCGTTGATGCAACGGTAGCTAACGTTAAAAACGGTTCTTACAAAGTAGCGCGTCCATTCCTTGTTCTTTACAAAGAAGGCAAGCCATCAACAGAAACGCAAAAATTCCTAGACTGGATGCTAACTGACGAAGCGCAAGCGCTAGTTGACCAAAAAGGTTACATCTCAGTTAACTAATCCCATCGGGACTCTAAAGTTTGCTCAGCCCAACGTTTCGGGCTGAGCCTTTTCTATCCATTGTGTTCAACGGCATTGCCCAGAACCGTGAGATTTTTAAATGACCATCGCAACAAATAGTGAAAAGCTTATGAATACTGACGCTAGAGCTATCAGCAAGTCAGGCCTACGCGAGAAGCGTCGTGTAGACTGGAAAGAGCGCATCTTCCACGGCTTGTTCCTAACGAGTGCCGTAATCGGCATTGTTTCATTGGCCGTTATTGCATACTTCATCGTTCGAGAGAGTATTCCGGCATTCCAAGAAGCAGGCGTATCGGGCATTGTCTTAGGACAAAACTGGTTACCACCTGCGCTTTACGGTGTCGCCACCATGATTGTGGCATCTATCGTATCGACGGCTGGTGCTGTCATTGTTGGGGTTCCAATTGGTGTTCTGACCGCCATTTTTATCGCTGAAATCGCACCAAAGCGATTAGCAGACATTATCCGTCCAGCGGTTGAGCTGCTAGCCGGTATTCCTTCAGTGGTCTACGGTTTCTTCGGTCTGGTTATTATCGTTCCATTGATTCAGAAGGTATTTGATGTACCTGCAGGTAACACTATCTTGGCCGGTATTATTGTTCTTGGTGTGATGATTCTACCAACAGTAATTACGGTATCTGAAACGTCTATCCGCGCTGTCCCTCGTACTTATAAAGAAGGTTCTTTGGCACTGGGCGCATCGAAAATCTACACCATCTTTAAATTGCTCGTTCCAGCGGCTCGCTCAGGCATCATGACAGGTGTGATTCTGGGTATCGGTCGTGCATTAGGTGAGACCATGGCGATCATTATGGTTATGGGTAACGCGCCGGCAATGCCAGAAGGCATCTTGGATTCGGCTCGTACACTAACTGCAAACATCGCTATTGAAATGTCTTACGCAAGTGGTGTTCACGCGAACGCACTTTACGCTACAGGTGTAGTACTTCTGGTCTTCATCATGTCGTTGAACGCTGTACTACTGTACCTAAACCGAGAAAAAGCGAAGTAATCGCTCGTTAAAGGTGACTATTATGGATCGCGCAAAACTAAAAAAAGCACGCCAGTTCAAAGATAATGTCTTTAACGCATTTGTCTGGTTCTCGGCAGCACTAACGGTAGGTTTCTTGTTCTGGATTATCTGGTACATCCTATCAAACGGTCTACAACACGTAGATTGGAACTTCATTACTGATAACTATACGCGCACAGGTGAAGAGCACGGTATCTTCCCAATGATTGTGGCGACCATTTACATGGTTATCGCTTCTATCGCAGTGGCAGCGCCACTCGGTATCATGACGGCAATCTACTTGACCGAATACGCGAAAGTGGGCAGTCGTTTGGTGAAAATCATCCGATTCTGTACCGAGTCATTGGCGGGTATCCCGTCGATCATTTTCGGCCTGTTTGGTATGACTTTCTTCGTGGCGATTCTTGGCCTTGGCTTCTCGATTCTGTCGGGTGCATTGACGCTAAGTATCCTAATCCTGCCAGTTATCATCCGTACAACGGAAGAAGCGCTGATGGCAGTACCACAAACGTACCGTGAAGGCTCTTATGGCCTCGGTGCTTCTAAGATTTACACTATCTGGCGTTTGATTCTTCCGAGCGCAATGCCAGGTATCTTAACCTCGGTCATTCTAAGTATTGGTCGTGTCATTGGTGAGTCTGCTCCAGTATTCCTGACAGCAGGTATGGTTGCACGTATTCCGGATTCTTTATTGGATTCAGGTCGTACGCTAACCGTTCACCTATACAAACTGACTACCGAACTGTTTACCGTTGAAGAATGGAATCAGGCTTACGGTACGGCAACAGTGCTTATCGTAGTTGTTCTCTTGATCAACATGGTAACGAAACTGATTGCTAGACGTTTTAACACCGCAACTTACTAACAACACTAATTAAGAACGCACGTTAAAAGACACGAATTCAAGAATTAAGAGATTAAGACAATGAACAAATTTGATATTGAAAACCTAGACCTATTCTACGGTGACAACCAAGCACTGAAATCGATCAACTTACCAATTCCAGTTCGCCAAGTGACGGCACTTATCGGCCCGTCAGGTTGCGGAAAATCAACGCTTCTACGCTGTTTGAACCGAATGAATGACCTAATCGAAGGCGTGAAAATTACAGGTAAATTGGCGATGGACGGCGAAGATATTTACGGCAACATTGATGTTGCTGACCTTCGCATCAAAGTCGGCATGGTATTCCAAAAGCCAAACCCATTCCCGATGAGCATTTACGAGAACGTGGCTTACGGCTTACGTGCTCAAGGTATCAAAGACAAAAAGACAATTGATGAAGTGGTAGAGCGTTCGCTGCGCGGTGCTGCACTTTGGGATGAGGTGAAAGATCGCCTTAAATCACACGCATTCGGTCTTTCTGGTGGTCAGCAGCAACGTTTATGTATTGCACGTACAATCGCGATGGAGCCTGATGTGATTCTGATGGATGAGCCAACGTCGGCACTTGACCCAATTGCGACACACAAAATCGAAGAGTTGATGGAAGAGCTAAAGAAGAACTACACCATCGTTATCGTGACTCACTCAATGCAACAGGCGCGTCGTATCTCTGACCGCACTGCGTTTTTTCTAATGGGTGAACTGGTTGAGCACAACGATACGCAAGTGATCTTTAGCAACCCTCAAGACGACCGTACTCAAGGCTACGTAAATGGTGATTTCGGTTAATCCACCGTATTTACAAGCATCACTAAATAACTATAAGCGATGGTAACTTTGCCCCTCTTGATGAGGGGCCTTTTTCTTTTTAAGTCGTGGGCTTATAACGCCTACCAACACAAAAAATCTTGTAAATAAGCATAACTTTCCTCCCCAGTTTATAAAGTATGTAACTTATGTGAAACATGGCTTTAAAAGTGCTGAAGAGCTCTCGAATGTAACACTAAATCTGATAATTTTGCGAATGACTTAACAGCTCAAATTTGAACGTATTGATTGCATATCATGGCCTAAGTAGTTTTTTATCGAGGATAAAAAAGTAGATTAGGTTGGTAGGGTGAGTTTAAGAAGTTTTACAAGAAAAGTGTCTTCAACGAGGGACCATCGGTTGCTAGCGGAGGCAATCTTTGATCATTTAGAGAGTCTGTTCTCCCCTCAAGCCCTCGCTATTTTTGAAGATCCTTCAATTAACCCTCGTCATTCGATGAGCTTCTCTCGCGGAGAGCTTTACCCAACCCAAAACTATCCTGAGACATTCTGGGAGTGGGCAAGTCAGTTTGATACCTCTGAAAGCATCATACCTCTGGCGATCAACACTTGTAACTGGAATCACACCCGAGATTTAGGCGGTGATAGTTACATCATGATGCTCGACAACACGCCTATCAAACGTACCTACTTACTGATTCAATCTGTACATGCTCGCACAGCACATAATATCTATGAAGAAAGTTACGACGCAATGCAGCTCGCAGCGGCGCGTTGGCAATGTATTCGTGCCGAAAAAAATGCCTCGAAAGAGATCAGGCACAGAGATATTCGTGAAGCGCAATATGTTGATGAGATTAGCCAACGCGAGCGCTTTATCGAAAATATGAAGTTAGTTCAGCAAGTTGCACTCGAAATCTCTAATCCTGATTCTTTAAAGGACTTGTACTACAAAGCCGTCGAAGCGTTACGTGAACGACTTGGGTTTGATCGCTCTACACTGATGCTTCTCGATATGAAAAAGCGCAGCTTCAGTGGTACATACGGCACGGATGAGTCAGGAATTACGATTGATGAATTTCACACACAATACGATTTACATCAACTTAGCGAGGAGTATATCACCGCGTTATCTAGCCTTGAGAGCAACTTAGTGATTGTAGAAGACGCGCCAATATACACAGCAGGCAAGGTCATCGGGCAGGGCTGGAATGCGATGTTGATTTTACGCGATGGCAATGAACCGTTTGGGTGGTTCGCGCTAGATAACTTTATTCATCGTAAGCCGATAACGGCATATCAAAAACAGATGTTGGACTCGTTTGGTTCACTCTTCTCTCAAATTTACATTCGTAAGCGCCAAGAACAAAACGTACGCATGTTGCATTCAAGCATGGTTGAGTTATCACGTTGCACTACTGTCAGTGGAGTATGCAAATCGGCCGTCACTTTCGCCATTAAAAATCTTGGTATTGATCGAATGGCGGTGTTTTTAACTGATGAAAATTGCTCTTACATGCAAGGAACGTGGGGTACCGATATTCAAGGTAACGTGGTGGATGAATCTTACTTCTTTGGCGAAACCCAAGATTTCTCTCTTATAAATCTGGCTCGCTCAATGCCAAACGAAGTCGCATTTGAAGAATCAGTGCCTATTTATCATGACTGTAATATTGTTGGCTTTGGTTGGGCTGCGATGACGGTATTGACTTCAAATAGCAGTGGTCCTATCGCCTTTATCGCTGTTGATAATTTGCTGACACGTGCGCCGTTAACTTCTCAGTTACGTGAAGTGATTCGTATGTTCGCGTCCAGCTTAGCTGAAGTATTGCAACGTACTCAAGCTCAAGAGGCGATTCGCGAATTAAACGAAAACTTAGAGCTGGAGGTTCAGAACCGAACAAAAGAGTTGGAGGAAGCCAATCGACAGCTTGAGGTACTTTCTAAGCTCGATCCTTTGACGCGTCTTGGTAATCGCCGCATGTTAGAACATGTGATGCAAAAATATTGTGCCCTAGAGTGTGAAGACGACATGTCGTTTGGCCTGATCCTGATTGATATTGACCATTTTGGCTTATTCAATAATCACTATGGTCATCTCGAAGGCGATATCGCATTGATGCGAATTGGCTATATCTTGGATCATCATACCAAAGGTGAAGATGAAGTTTTTTGCCGTATCGGAGGTGAAGAGTTTGCATTGCTCATGATTGGTTCTGAGCAAGAGGAGGTTCGACTGAGAGCAGAGTGCATTCGTCAGTGCATCGAGGGCGAGGGGATAAAGCATCGACATAACCCAGAAGGGGAGTTACTTACCGTTTCAGTCGGTTACTCCTGTTATAAAGCGAAAGGTAAAGACTTTAATTTCGACCATTTATATCAGTTGTCGGATAAGGCACTCTATCAAGCGAAGAATCATGGGCGAAATTGTGTAAGGCGATACGAATACGAGCCCCAAGTGTTTGTTGAGTGAGTGATGTTCATAAGAGCAACTTGATAGGGAAGGGGGCGGCGGTTGGTGCTCTAGATAAAACCGCTAAAGCAAATTTGACCGCATAAGAGAATGGGCAGCTCATGAGAGCTGCCATTGTTATCTAGTTATTTATAGCTTTTCGAGTTGGTGGTCGGTTTTCGTTACGTTTGCTTTGCCAAGGTTTTGAATTTTCGCTAGCAGCGAATCAGGGCTCCAAGGTTGTTGGTTAGCACTAAAATACGCTTGATTCATGGCATTAAGCTCTTGCTTAATTGCTTGTACGTCACCAGGGTTTAACCTGTCTTGATGAGTGGTTAAATACTCATTTACAGAGCGTTCAATTTTCGCAGCATCGCCCTCTTCGATGACTTTTTTTAGCGCGTCGATGCAAAGTGGTTGTTCAGTATTTGAAACCGTTCCACTCGCTGTTATTGACCGCTTTTTCCATGCCCAAGTAGCGATTCCCAATGTCATTATCCAAAGCCCTAGGAAAACAAAGGTTAATGTTCGCCAGAGACTGTTTACATCGCCGCTTGATTCAGGACTAGGGGCTGACACTAAAGGCGCTGAAAGAGGCGATTCCGGCAACGTGATTAGCCCAGTGTCATTTTTCTCTACGTCTAATGTTAGCTCTGGTAACGTTGTTTTCTTCGCTTCATCATTTTGACTGTCCCACCAGTTCAAGTCGTATCCTGGTAAGGTATATTTCCCGGCCTCTGTAGGAATAATGACTTGCTTCACCGTCATGGTAACGGTGCCATCTCTCGCGCTATCGAACTTAGGTTGTTCGGGATACACGCGCAGTGAACTCGGGTAACTAATATTGACTCGTGGCAGATATTCGGCTTGTGTACCGCGAGCCTTAACTTGAATGGTTCGAGTGAGTGAAGAGCCTTGTTTTACTGTGTTGATCGCGTTAGTCGACAATAGATTACCTTGATCGTCTTGCCAGCTCTGTGTCATTTCTAACGCTGAAGCAGGAAGCCATTCACCTTTAAATTCGCTCGGAATCGGTTTGACCGTGATTGGCATGCGTTCCGCTTTGGTGTTGATAGGCATTATTTTGGTTGAGCCCGTCAAGCTGTCGCCATAAATATAAGAACCGGTCAGTTTAGGACCTATCAAGGTATAAGTGCCTGGTTGATTGGCCGTTAAGCGAAACGACTGCTCTATGACCGCTACTTCTAACCCATTTAAGATCTTCTGTCTTTGTTGTAAGCCACCCAGTGCCTCAAGCTTCATGCCTTCAATCTGTGGAGGTACTATTTGCGGGTTATCTAGGCGTCGAGTGTCCGCTTTAATTAGAAGTTGTATACGTAATGTTGCAGATTGCTGAGGGTAGAGCGTACTGTTGTCGACCGTAATATTGAAGCTAAATAGATCATCAAGATTGGGGTCTGTTTGGCTCGCGTTGACACGTAGTTTGATCGGCTCCGTTTTCATGCCATCAGCGGAAAAACTTGGAATAGTCAGAACACCTTCTTTCATTGGTGCAATTGAGATACTCCATTCGGTACGCACTGATTTTCTTCCGTTAATGTTATTGCTAGAGCGGCCATAACGAGGTTGACCCAAGAAGAAGTCTTTCTCTAGAACACTGAAGTCGATTGAGTCTGAGCTGAGCTCAGTATCTGAAATGATTCTGAGGTTAATCACTTCATTCTTGGCTACTTGTGTTTTATTCACACTAGCTTGAAGTGTCTGTGCCATCACCGAGAAACTGGATATTAGGCTGGCCACAAAAATAAAGACCAGTTTTACGCCTTTGTTCATCACAGGCTTACCACTCCTTTTGAGATTGTTGTGGAGGTTGTTTTTGTTGCGCTTGAAGTTGCATTTGCGCACGGATCAAAAAGCTTGGGTCGCGAGCACTTTCTACTGCTTCTAGTCGACGGAACTCAGGATCATCCTGATGCATTTTTTCGGGATGCGCTTTAGCCTGTATTGGTTCACCTTGATCCTTCACTTGCTTGTCATCTCGTTGCGGTTGATGTTGTTCCGTTTTTTGTTTTTCTTTTTTATTTTCAGAATCTTGCTGATTTTGTGACTGTTGTCCTTGCGCTTCTTTCCCTTCGTTTTGAGACTTTTGTTGCTGTTGCTGTTGCTGTTGCTGTTGCTGTTGCTGTTGCTGTTGCTGTTGCTGTTGCTGTTGCTGTTGCTGTTGCTGTTG
>NZ_JALNTL010000002.1:0-266687 GCF_023161825.1 Vibrio sp. 2CM40D | reverse complement strand
CTGTTTTAGCTTTTCTTCTACAACCGATAGGTTTTTCTTCGCGGCTTCAAAGTTAGGCTTTTCCTCTAGCAGCTTTTTATACAAATCAGCCGCATCTTCTAATTGACCATTTTGAGCGAGCGAGTTGGCGAGGTTATAGCGGCCGTTAAGGGAGGCATCATGAGAAAATGCTTCGATAGCGGCTTCGTAGTCACCTTTTTGATAACTGGCGGCTCCTTTCCAGCTTGGGTTTGTAAATAGGTTTTGCGCCTGTTCATACTCACCTTGCTTGTAGAGTTCCGCTCCTTGTTGGTCGGCATTTAAGAACGGATTAGCTTCTGCATGCGGTGTCCACGTTACTGGGACTACAGTCGCAACTACCATCCAAATCAGGCCGCGTCGAAACAGTAAAGCCGCAGGAAGAAGTAACAACGGCAGTAACCAAAAGCCACTGTTGAGACGAGAATCAGTTTTAACTTCTTCGCTTTGGGTCGCAGAAAGCTGGCTACCAATGTTATTAGTAAAGGCCGCGATATTTTCAACATCACGGTTGGTGTGCTGAATAGGAACAAATAGACCGCCAGTTTTATTCGCTAGCGTCTGTTGGTTTTTCAGGTTTGTTTTCGCTACGACGGTTGTGCCTTGTGCCGTTTTTAGCAGAGAGCCATCGGGCAGCGCGATAGGCGCACCGTTAGGAGTCCCGACGGCAAGAACAGAAATGCGAAACTTTGTACCTTGGACTAAATCTAACGCGCGAGACAGCTCTGACGTATCAAGATCATCCGCTAACACGATGATATCGCCTTGTTGCGTGCCGGCTTGAGAAAACTGGTTGATCGCAAGTTCAATCGCGGCAGGCAGGTTTGCTCCTTGAAAAGGCATCAGCTCTGGTGACAAATTTTCGATAATGCCCGCAAGCGTGCTGGAATCAGTTGTCAGTGGACTTAAGTTATAGGCATCGCCAGCGTAAGCAATAAGTCCAGTGGCTCCCTCTTTCCATTTAGGCAGCAAATCGAGCGCCTTATAACGTGTTTGTGCTAGCCGATTGGGTTTGATGTCTGTAGCAAACATAGAGCGAGACATATCAAGCACCAAGATACGGTTTTGGTTTAATTCAAAGCTTGGTCGAGCATTGGACTGCCAGCTTGGCCCCGCTAATGAAATGCAAGTTATTGCCCAAGCTAAACCCCATAGAGTGAAGTAATGCTTAGACTGCGTGTTTTGTCCGAGCATCCGCGCTAGGTGAGGGGCAATCAGTGTGGACTTTTGGGCTCTAAATTTGTGATTAAGCAAGAGTGCGATAGGGATCACGATGAGCCCCAAAAGCCAATAAGGATTGAGGAAAATAAACTCAGCCATGTTTTCTCCTTAATAGGAATAACAATACCGATAATACAAATGCAGCGCTTAATGGATATGGAAACCATTCAGACTGTGGGCGCCAAGTTTGTGTGTCGCTAGATACGGGTTCTAGCTGGTTGATGGTGTCATAAATCTTTTCGAGCTCTTCTGTATCTCGCGCTCGAAAATATTGTCCACCTGTCACCTCTGCCACTTTAGTCAGTGTTTGTTCATCTAAATCGGCTGCGGTGTTGACTTTGCGAGTCATGAAAAACTCCTTCACCATCATTTCACCAGCGCCCACGCCCACGGTGTAAATAGTGGCGTTGTATTTTTTCGCAATTTCCGCTGCTTCTAGCGGCTCGAGAACCCCTGCAGTATTGCTGCCGTCACTAAGCAAAATCATGACTCGTTGTGGAGCATCACTGTCTACAAAGGTTTTTGTGCCTAAACCAATACCATCACCAATGGCGGTTCGTTGACCAACCAAGCCGATGACGGTTTGATTAATCTGTTGCATGACGCTTTTGCGGTCTGCAGTGAGTGGTGTTTGCAAATAAGCATGGTCGCCAAACAAAACAACTCCGAGACGGTCACCTTTTCTCTTTGCTACGAAATCAGACAGAACTTTTTTGACTGCTGTGAGGCGATCGATATATTCGCCGTTGAGTTCCATGTCTTCCTGCTGCATCGAACCGGACAGATCGACGACTAACATCAAGTCCCGATATTTGGGTTGGAATTCAACGGGATCGCCAAACCAAACTGGACGCGCACAAGCGACGACAAGAAGGCCCCAGATCGCGATTGAAAGCGCTTTTTGCAGGGCTTGCTTAGGTTTGCTGCTATTCTCATTAGTTGGTAAGTACGCCAATTTGATCTCGGCTTGTTGAGATTCTTGTGGCAGGAACTTGTATACCAGCCAGGGGATGGGCAACAAAAACAGTGCCCACCACCAGACAAATTCAATGTTTAGCCATTGGGCAAGATCGGTTATGAGTGTTTGCTCAGTCACGGTTATTTGCCTTTTTCTTTGGTGGCAAAGCGTAGGTTATCCAAACGACACAATCGTCTACCAAGCTTTGATGATGCCCTTGGGAGGAATTCTGATACAACGCTTCTTGCCACTGATGTTGTTTGTCTACGAATCGACTCTCTTTGGTATGGCTATCGAGAAATTCATACCAAGCGATTCCGGTTAATGGTGCGATCTCTTCACGCGGAAAGTAACTCAATGCTGCCTGGCGCAATATTTCCAGAGCAGAAGAGGGGGTATGAGGCGCGGTAGGTTGAGTTAAAAGTGTTAATGCTGTCTTTTTTGCGCGTAAGTTTTTTTTACGCCATCTCACATAAAGACAAATGCCGAAAACGAAGAGCAAGGTGGCTGCAAGCACCACCCACCATCCCCAAGCGAGCGGAAACCAATCCGGTGCGTTTGGCAAAATCAAAGGTTCAAGGTCTAGGCTTTGGTTGTTTGTTGTCATTATTATTACTGCTTAATAAATACTGCTTGTCAGTTTGTTAGCTTAATTGTGAAATTAAGGGCCAGCCACTTGATAGCGTGTTAAATGGAATTGCTATCGAATGGCACTGCTGCTTAATGGTTTCTTGATGTTGGGTAAAGTGGCTTTCGAGTTCTCTTCGTTGTCCTTTAGAGCCAAAGTTAAACCATTGACTATGCAGCCCATCCGAAGCTTTCACTTGACCTCTAAAGTCTGTTTCGCCTCTTTCTAACGGATCATAAAACTGAACGGCCCTTACGCTATTGTGTTGTTTGAGTCGACGTAGTTGTGCCAGTTCCGTTGGTGTTACGTGGGCAAAGTCACTGAGCATAATCAATTCGCTGCCTTTTGGGGTGAGCGTATGAAGTGTCTCCAATACTTGTGTATAAGGCAGTGTACGAGTGTCGTTGCTTGCAGTACGAGTTACTTGCGCATTATGTATGTCGACTATGGCGTTAAGAATCCGCAGCCCTTGTCTTTGTAAAGAAGAGGGGCGAAATTCAAGACATTGATGTCCGTCATCAATCACTGCGCCGATGCGATCTTTTTTAGCTAGAGTTAGCCAAATTAGAACACTGGCAAAGTGGGCCAATTGAACGGATTTGAGTACATACTTAGATCCAAAATGTAGACTAGAACTTAGATCAAGATAAAGAATGACCGCTTGCTCTTTATCTTCTGCAAACAATTTTGTATGTGCT
Organism: Vibrio sp. 2CM40D; assembly: GCF_023161825.1. NCBI lineage: Bacteria > Pseudomonadati > Pseudomonadota > Gammaproteobacteria > Vibrionales > Vibrionaceae > Vibrio > Vibrio sp. 2CM40D. Next base: position 263,164 of record NZ_JALNTL010000002.1, on the reverse strand, counting down.
TTACCGGTCCTAGCGGTGACTCGCCAATCAATGCTGCGAATATCGTCGCCAGGTTGATATTGGCGCACCTCCATAAAATCCATACCTCGCCCTTTTTGGCGACTGGTATGGTTACCACTCATCTGCGACCAGAGACTCTGTGCTGGTGGTAACCAACGTACAGATTGAGTGCGATATTGGAGCAGCTCTTCAAGGGTTAATGTCACCCCATTCGCATGAGGTGGTAATGAATGTGTAGCGGACATATCACTCACCTGTTTATGCACTGCCAACAAGGTTTAGCAGTTTATCGATGACCTGGTTTGCCGTAATGCCTTCCGCTTGAGCGTGGTAACTCAACAATAAACGGTGGCGCAGTACCGGATAAGCCATGGTTTGAACATCTTCCGGAGAGACAAAATCACGACCAGCAAGCCAAGCGTGCGCACGTGCACAGCGATCAAGAGCGATGGTGGCACGCGGACTCACACCCATTGACAACCACTTGTCCAACTCAGTGTCATATTCGTTGGCTTGACGTGTCGCCATAACTAAACGGACGATGTACTGCTCTATCGTTTCCGCCATATGAATATCCAACACTTCTTTACGTGCGGTGAATATATCTTGTTGGCTTAACATTGGGCGTTCAACCTTTGCTTCGCCTTTTGCTTCTCCGCGGTTAATACGCAAGATAGATAGCTCATGCTCCGCATCTGGGTATTCCACTTCTAAATGCAATAAAAAGCGGTCTAGCTGCGCTTCAGGAAGGGGGTAGGTCCCTTCTTGCTCTATCGGGTTTTGAGTTGCCATAACCAAAAACAACTCTGGCAGCGGGTAGGTATGACGACCTGCTGTGACTTGTTTCTCTGCCATTGCTTCAAGCATTGCCGCTTGTACTTTGGCTGGCGCACGGTTTATCTCATCCGCAAGAATAAGCGAGTTGAAGATAGGACCTGATTGGAAAGTGAATTCTCCGGTTTCGGGACGGAAGATATCGGTGCCGGTTAAATCGGCTGGCAGCAAATCTGGGGTGAACTGAATGCGGTGGAAGTCGCCTTCAACACAGTCTGAGAGTGATTTTACTGCACGGGTTTTTGCTAACCCAGGAGGGCCTTCAACTAAAATATGCCCATCCGCAAGAAGCGCAACAAGCAGTTGCTTTACCAGATCTTGCTGTCCGATGATCTGCGACTCTAAGTATTGCTGAAGAGTTTCGAAGTTAGATTTATGCATGCTTTGGACTCTCGGTATCCATGTGATTTTCGTGTTGAGTATTGGTCATTTTCCATGTGAAAAAAGTTCCAACGCTCTATTGCAATTTATCTTTTCAATATTGGGACGCTACAGAGAATTGCAAGTACGTGCTATCTCTGAAAGTGCTTATTTGACAGTGTGTTACATTTATTTTTCATAATATAATGAGAAATGCCTCTAGTTTTGTACATATGAGCCGATAAAGATTCCGTGGTGTGCGTGTCATGAGATATGCACCTGATTCCCCTTGTGGGGCCAATAACAAGTGATTCTTTTAAAAGGTCCGAATATGTTGAAACTTCATTCCTTGAGCATCAAACAGAAGGTTGTACTTGGCATTACGTTTGCTGTTCTAGCATCAACAATCATTGTTGGTGTTATGGCTCAGCGTCATGCGAGAGATGTATTGAGCCATCGTCTTATTGACATCGAGCTACCTGCGATGTTGCAGCAAATCAATACCGAAATTGACCGCGAAGTTGTCGAAATGCAACAAGCGGCAAAACAGCTGGCTACAAACGAATTTATTGTTGAAGCCCTATCTAATACAGACCGTGATCCGTCAGTAGAAGTTCAGTTGGTTCAGCAGCTCAATAACGTTAAATCACAGTATGGTCTTAATGATGCGTCGGTAGCGAATCGTCAAACGGCATATTACTGGAATCAAAACGGATTCTTACGTCAACTTAACCGAACGCAAGATGCTTGGTTCTTTGGATTTACGTCGTCTGGTCAAGAAACGTCCGTGAGTGTGTTCCAAGAGGCAAATGGCGAAGTGAAAATGTTTGCCAATTTCCAAGATCTTAATGGTACATCAATGTCAGGTCTCTCTAAATCTATGGGAGACATGGTTGCTTTGCTCAATGGGTTTAAAATTGAAGATACGGGTTACGTGTTCCTCACTAATGAACAAGGCCAGATTCAAATACACCGCCAACAAGGTAAGAACCAAACTTCTATCACTAAACTATTTGGTAGTGACGCAAGTGCGCTGTTGAACAAAAATAGCTTCAACCTAATTAATGTGGAGTTTGAAGGGCAGGATACTTTTGTTTCTAGTTTGTATGTTCCTTCAATGAACTGGTTTGTTATTGGCGTGGTTCCCGTTGATGAAGTATTCGCAGACCTGAATGCGACAGCTAAAAAAATGCTGTTTACGACCATCATTGTTGCCGTTGTATTCATCCTCATGGGCGTATGGTTAGCAAACAGCATTACGAAACCAATCCGACTGATTGCCGATCGTTTTACCGACCTTGGGCAAGGTGAAGGCGATTTGGCGCAGCGTATTGAAATTAAGGGTAATGATGAAATTGCTCAGCTTTCAAAAGGCTTTAATGGATTTATTGAGAAGATTCATGCCACGATGAAAGAGGTTGCTCTAACCAGTGGCTCATTAAGTCAAGCGGCAGAAAGTGTGTCAACGAAAGCAACATCCACACACGACAACAGCCAAGAGCAGCGTGATCAAACCATTCAAGTAGTTGCAGCTATCAACCAAATGGGTGCGACCATCAGTGAAATTGCATCGAACGCTGCTACCGCTGCTGATACGGCAAATCAGGCTTCAGATAACACTCAAACTGGTCGAGAAGTTGTGATGAAAGCAAAAGAGGTGATCAGCCGCCTAGCCGATGATGTTGAAACAACCAATATTGTTGTTACGCAGTTGGCGTCGACAACCAAAGATATTGGCTCGATTCTGGGTGTAATTCGTGACATCTCTGAGCAAACGAATTTACTTGCGCTAAACGCTGCAATTGAGGCTGCTCGTGCTGGTGAGCAGGGACGTGGTTTTGCGGTTGTTGCTGATGAGGTAAGAAACCTAGCTTCACGCACGGCTGATTCTACAGAAGAGATTCAGCGCATGATCAATCAGCTTCAAAGTGACGCACAAGACGCGGTAAGTGCTATGGAAGCGGGCAAAGCGGTCACCATAGAAGGGGTTACTTCTACCGATGAAGCAGTCGAGGTATTAATCAGTATTTCTGAACGAATCACCGACATCTCTGATCGTAATACACAGGTTGCAACGGCGACGGAAGAGCAATCCACGGTGGTGCATACCATTAATCAAAATATCGAAGAAATCAACGCGATAAATGAAATGACAACCGCGACAGCAGAAGAGTTGGCGGATGCAAGTCGCGATCTTCAAGCGCTCTCTTCTCGTTTGGACAAGATGGTTGGTAGCTTCAAGTTATAGAGTTGGATAGAATAGGCGAAGTTTAAAAGTTCAATCATTAATTTTAGGTAAGTACTATGAATGACTTCGAAAAAGAACTAGAGCAAATTTCTCAAGAAACCGCTCAGGAGCCAGAAGTAAAACTGCCGTCGCTAGAAGAGCAAAAAGCGATCGTCGCTGAGCTGAAAAAGCTGGAAGCGGAAGGTAAGCTGACGCCAGAAGTGTTAGAACAACACTTTGGTAAGTTTAACCAAAAAAACGCAGTTCCAATCCACTAAGTTAGGTGGTGTTTTGCCTCTAACGTGCGTGATTAAATCACCTGCTCAAACACAAAAAGGGAGTTTATACTCCCTTTTTTAATGTCTGAAAAATGCTAATACCTCTCACATACTTGCCACTTAAAAATTATTGACACTTCAATGAGTTATTAATTAGTACTAGTGATTTTCATACTTGACAATACTACCGCTCTATCTAAATCTATTGCGTATTTCAATAAAAACGACCAAGGGAATGCGATCAGGATGGAGCAGCAAAAAAAAAGAAACGTTATTTTAATCACGGAGGGAAGTCTACAGTCATCTCTGTTGAAAGATGTATTGGAGACCAAACTCGGTATTAGTGTTGCTCTAATCACGCCAGATAATCTGATTCACGGAGTGTTACATGAATCTCTTGCATCAGCCATTATTGTTGATTGCAGCGTGATCACGGATGAAATTTTTCGCCGTTATGCGGAGTTTAAAGCGGCCAAGCAGAAAAACACGCTTGAAATCTTAATTAATTGTGAGCAATCCATATCGACAGAAGACCTCTTTGCTTGGCGTACTTTGGCCGGTATTTTCTATACCTCTGATGATATAAAAACGTTGCAAGTTGGTATTGGTAAGGTGCTTCAAGGAGATATGTGGTTCAGCCGTAAGTTTTCTCAGCAGTACATTACTTACCTTCGTCGACATTGCAAACCTATAAATAAGAATGTTTCGGCTATTCTGACCAAACGAGAGCAACAAATAATTACCTTTCTTTCCATGGGGGCGTCCAATCAACAAATCGCCGAACAATTATTTGTCAGCGAGAATACGGTAAAAACGCATTTACATAATATTTTCAAGAAGATTGATGTGAAAAATAGAGTTCAAGCACTTATTTGGGCAAAGGAAAATATTTCAGACAACTCGTTAACGGTGTAATGCTATTGCAATATTAGGTTGCCTAATTTAGTAAACTCTTAATAATTTCTGTGACCTGAATGTGTTAAAAGTGTTTCTTTTATGAGAAACACTTTTTTTGGTTCTCTTTTTAATAACTTTAGAATTTAAAAAAGTAGCAAATAACTTTACTCTGTGAACTAGCACTTACATATCAAACTAAGTGCTGACGATTAACTACTAATTTAAGAATGTTAAGTCACTGAAAGTATGAGAAACATTATGGAACAGTATATGGAAAAGCCTGAAATCCTAATGCTCACTCAACAAAGTTTACAGAGTGAAAACTTTAAGGAAATGCTTTCTAAAAATACAGAAACTAAAATAACGATCATTGATACTAAAAACCCTAGTTATCATGAACTCATTCCGGAACGCTACTTTTTGCTTGTTGATTTTTCAGTTGAGATTCCTTCCGAAACTTTAGTTTATTTAAAAGATAGTAATAAAGTGCTAGGAACTATAATGCTTAATCTAGGTTATGACTTAGACACAGAAGAACTCGCTTCTTGGCCTCATGTAAAAGGTATATTTGGTCCAGGAGATTCAATGGACAAGGTTTGTCAGGGATTAAAAGCAATAATAAAAGGGGATAATTGGCTGTCTCGAAGATTACTTGATCAGCTAGTAAATTATTATCGAGGCAGAGAAGTAAATAGCATTATCGAACCTGCTATTGAGGTTGAGCTTACTCGGCGTGAAGTTCAGGTTTTAAAAATGTTGAAAGAAGGTGGTTCAAATATGGAAATCGCTGATTCTTTATTTATCAGCGAGCATACTATTAAATCACATCTATACAATATTTTTAGAAAGTTAGAAGTAAAGAACCGTACGCAAGCTACAAGTTGGGCTAAGAGAAACCTGTAGTACTAGTATTAACTTGCTGTAATAAAAAGAAAATACTCTATAAAGTACTAAATTTTATATTTATTATTAAAATGTCAGTCTGAAATATCATCCCATATTCAAACTTATTCCTATTCAGTTGACTATTAGACTTCTCATGTCGTGACGAATCTAGTCAGACGTGGAACAGAAGGTCTATTCAATTAATAAGCTAAGAGGGAATAAAAATGAGCGCAAGTGACAATGACACGTATTTAGGCGATGCAGGTGTAAATAACCAATTTGCTGATTTCGATGGCGGCGATGATTTGTTTATCGGTTTTGGTGGTAATGACTCGTTTGTTGGCGGTGGCGGTAATGATTATGTGATCGGCGGCGACGGCGACGATCGCCTAACTGGTGGTGCTGGAGATGACATCCTTAGGGCTGGTACAGGAAACGACTACCTCGGCGGTGGTACCGGTAATGACTTGCTGTTGGGTTTGCTGGGTGACAATAAATTAAATGGTGGTGTCGGTGAAGATATTCTTGTTGCTGGTTCTGGTGACAACGTTTTAGTTGGCGGCAGCAATGGCGATAAGTTTGTGTTCACGGATAAGTTTGGTGGCCATGGCGAAGCCAAAGTTGTTGATTTCACCATTGGTGAAGACTCTTTGCACATCATTAGCGACTCTGTCACAGACTTTGGTGATTTAAGCTTTAGCTACGATGCAGTTGGGAATGCAGTGTTTACCGATGGGGCTGATCTAACAGTGAAACTTATTGGCGTGACTGAAACTGACATCAACACCTATGGTGCTGATCTGTTCGTAATCTAAACGACTGAAAATAACTCTGGATGTGAATTAGTTTGCGTGGCTCTGCCATGCTGAGGTGAACTAATCGGACACTCTAGAGCGATTTGAGGTTACCTTAAGCTAGGCGCTAGTATTTCTGGCGCCTACAATTTTCACGTTAAACGGAAGTAGTCGTGCAAAAAACGGTTTTCAAAGAAGTGAAACAAAAACTATGCACGCTTGCGGGCTTGCTGATCGTTTTTAGCCTTTTTATCAACTTATTGGTTCTCTCGATTCCGTTGTACATGCTTCAAGTGTACAACCGAGTGATATCTTCCTACTCAACCGATACTTTATTCTTGCTCACTGTCATCGTAATTGTCGCGTTGTTAACCATGTCCATCATCAACATTGCACGAGCACAAATGAGTAAATCTTTTGGTTATTGGATGGACACAAAACTCTCCGCTTTCATGCTCAAGCGCACGATTCAATATCAATCACATACCGGGAAGAGTTATACCTCGCAAACTCTGAGAGACATTCAGAACATCAAAAGCTTTTTGAGCAGTCAAGCACCTTACCCACTGTTGGATGCGCCCTGGACACCGCTGTTTATTTTATTTGTGTATTTATTGCACCCGATATTAGGTCACATCGCGTTACTTGGATCTATCGTATTGTTTAGCCTAGGTCTACTTAATGAGCTAATGACGCGTAAAACAATGCAAGAGAGCGAAGTCAGAGCGATTTCTCATATCAACAACGCAGAATTAGCCACGCAAAACTCCAATTCAATTCTCGCAATGGGGATGATGAATGCATTTTTAGAGAAGTGGCAGTCGCGCGTGAGCGAAGTGAATGTGCTTGAAGAGCGAGTTGCAGGTAAGTCTATCTACATGGCTAACTTTTCTAAGTTTGTGCGTGGCTCATTACAGATATTTTTACTGGGAGGTGGTGCATGGTTAGTTATCCAACATGAGATAACGGCAGGGGCGATGATCGCGAGCTCCATATTAATGAGTCGGGCATTATCGCCGATGGAGCAGGCGATAGGCACGTGGCGAAGCGCGATGTCTGCTAAAGGCGCCTATAAAAGGTTGAAAGAAATCGATGCGATCGTGCGCCAAGATGAATCAGATATGCCACTGCCTAAACCAAAAGGACACTATGAGCTTTCCGGACTGGCCTATCGCCACCCTGGAGCAACTGAACCAGTGCTCTCATCGCTCAGCTTATCGATTCCTCCGGGTGTTGCTGTTGGGGTGATTGGCCCTTCTGGTACGGGTAAATCGACGTTTGCTCGGCTGCTATTAGGTACGGTTAAGCCATTAGCGGGTAAAGTGACTCTTGATGGTATGGAAGTCTCCGTATGGGCATCTGAAGATCGCGGCGTGCATTTTGGGTATCTCGCTCAAGAGGTGGAGTTATTTCCTGGCACAATTCGAGAGAACATCGCGCGCTTTAAAGAAGAAGACCCCGCTAAAGTCATCAAGGCGGCGCAACTAGCAGGATGTCATGAATTAATACTCAAGAAAAACAAAGGCTATGATTGCATTATTGGTGAAAATGGCCGTGGTTTATCTGGGGGGGAAAGGCAGAGAATCGCTCTTGCAAGAGCCGTTTATGGCGACCCATCTATTGTGATTTTCGATGAAGCGAATGCCAACCTCGATGGTGAGGGAGAGGCTGCGTATCAACGTTTGATTGCCCATTTAAAAGCACAGAGTACAACGATTATCGTCATTGCCCACAATCCGAGTACGTTACGACAAATGGATAGGCTGTTGTATTTGGCTGACGGCCGAGTCAAGTTATACGGCGCTAAAGATGAAGTATTAAAACGTTTGATGGGCGAAGAAAGAACAGATATCCCAAGGGTAAGAAATGAGCAATCAACTGCCAACCGTTAATCAGAGTTCTACCGAGATCGTATATCGTTTTAGCCCCAAAGCGAGACTAAGCTTTCGAAAACCAATTTTACTTGGTGTGGTGACCTTAAGTGTTTTTCTTGGAGGTCTTGGCTACTGGGCTGCAACAGCCAAATTAGAAAGTGCAGCGATTGCTTATGGTGATTTGTCAGTTCTCACTAAGCGACAAGAAATTCAGCATTTAGAAGGCGGTATTATTGAAAAGCTATATGTACAGGAGGGGGATTTAGTCGAAAAAGGTCAGTTATTAATTCAACTTTCTAAGCGTCAAGCTATGGCTAAGTTGGACTCGTTAAGTGGTCGTTTTATCCATACTCTAGCAAAGGAAAACCGTTTAAGTGCGGAGCTTGACGAGCTTCCAACGATTGTATGGTCTGATGATCTTGAAAGCATTCCCCGTGTCGATATCGTACAAGAAGCACAACTGGTTCAAAACAAGATCTTTGAAGCGAGAAAGCGATTCTTTGATAGTAAACTGAGTATCATTGAGCAGAGTATTTCTGGAGCAAATTTAGAGCTTGAAAACCTTCAGCAAACCAAAGTGATTGAGACGGAACGACTCAACTTTATTGCTGAAGAAATAGACAGCAACCAAGCCTTGGTGCAAAAAGGTTTCTCGGGAAAATCTACTTTACTTCAACTCAAGCGCTTAGCAGCGGAGGTGAGAAGTACCTTAAGCCAGTTAGACAGGCAATCGCTCACCGTTAGAAAAAGGTTAGATGAGAACCTAGCGCAAATTGAAGAGTTGAAGCTTGAAAGGCTGAATGAGATTGTCGAGGAACTACGAAATACCAAAACGGAAATTGTCGCAATTCGGGAAGAATATCGCTCCGCTCAAGATATTGTCGCAAGAACAACGATCAACGCACCTATTTCTGGTCGCGTAGTCAACATGCAAGTGTTTACCGAAAAAGGTGTGATTGGGTCGGGTGAAACGTTACTAGAACTGGTCCCGCAAGACGATAAGTTGTTAGTCGAGGCTCGTGTTAATCCTCAGGATATTGATTTAGTGAATCCAGGCCAGCAAGCGCATGTTCGTCTGACCGCTCTGAATGCACGGACGTTGGCACCTTTAGACGGTACAGTGCTGACGATTTCTGCCGATAAGCTCTCGCAAGAAAACCAAGAAGATTTTTATCTCGCTAGAATTGCAATTTCACCGGAAGATGTGACAAAACATCGTTTAACCTCAGGTATGAATGCCGAAGTGCTTATTTTATCTGAGCCACGAACGCCATTGAGCTACCTAATAAAGCCAATTACAGAAAGCATGAATCGCGCCTTCAGAGAGGAGTAATTTCAAAAAGACTTGAGTGAGCACGGACAACAGACAAAATAATTTGTTATCGTTAGCTGTTACTGGGCCGTATTTTTATTCGAGGGAGCCGTGGAATGGAGAAAGTGCAGTTAGTTGTCGATTTTCTTCTCACTCATAAATTGATTTTTACCGCACTGATCTTTGCGATTATGTGGTTAATTCGTCGTGCAATTTTATCGATGATTCGTGGTGATCACGCTTTTCTCTCAGAAGATCAGCGTAGTTGGATGTCCAGAACTAAAAATGGCACCTTTGCTGTTACATTACTGATTTTATTTATTTTATGGCAATCAGAAATTAACGAGTTTGCTCTGAGTGTAACGGCGATTGCCGTTGCCATTGTAGTGGCATCCAAAGAAATCATTTTGTGTTTTACGGGTTCGATTCAAAGAGCAAGTTCACGTTCTTTTCGCGTTGGGGACTGGATTGAGGTCGGGAAGTTATGCGGTGAAGTGATTGAGCACAATATGATGGCGACGGTGATTCAAGAGATCGACCTGCATCATGGGCAATATCATTACACCGGCAAAACAGCGACATTGCCTAATAGTATGTTCTTTACCTATCCAGTAAAGAACCTCAACTTCATGAAGCGGTACGTTTACCACAACTTTTCTGTAGTGGTGAAAGACTTCGTCAATTTGTATCCACTGCTACCGATTTTAACTGATAAAATTGAAGAACATTGCAGTTACTTTGCTGATGTTGCACATCGTTACAATGCGATGATTGAAAAACATGCCGGTGTTGACCTTCCTGGTTCTGAGCCACATATGCATATTTCTAGCAACATTAATGGTGAACAAATTCTGCACGTGATGATTTTCTGCCCAACCGATAAAGCGAACCACTTAGAGCACTTAATTCGTAAGGACTTTATGGAACTTTATGAGCAGCGTTTTCCTGTAGTGCGAGAAGAATAGAGCATCGTACTTCGCCTTTAATTTCAAACCCCGCTATCAAAATAGCGGGGTTTGTTTTTCTTAGCGTATTTTTAGGCTGTAACAATATTCCCAACTTAGCTGAATTTACTCTTCAGCATTAAAAATAGGAAGTAAGTGCTGCCTATAATAGCGACCAACGTGCCAGCTGCGACCTGACTTGGATAAATAGCGATTTGTCCTAGCCAATCTGCCCACAACATTAGGGTTGCGCCAATTAAGGCACCGACACACAGTTGCTCTTTCACTTTTCTTGCTCCTAACATCATCGCCATATGGGGAGCGACCAAGCCAACAAAAGATATTGGACCAACTGTAGCGGTAGAAAAGGCGCATAACAAAGCAACGATGGTGAGCATAAGCGTATTGGCTACGGTAGGGTTAAGCCCTCGTGCATTTGAGAATTGTCGCCCGATGGAAATTAGTGTTAGCCAACGAGAAATCGAGAATACAGCGGCAAGCAGAACTATTATGGCCAAACATAGCATCAGTGCGGTGTCGGCTGTGACTCGATAAATAGAACCAGTTAGCCACAATAAAATTTTGTAACTGTCACCTGAGCCTTGAGCTAGCGAAAATTGAACGAGGGCTTCTAATAGTGCCGTTAGTGCGATGCCGGACAACACGAAGTTAGATGGATTAAAATGGCTTCGTTTACCGATAACCAGCAATAACATCAATACGGACATACTTCCGAAAAAAGCGATACCCCAGCTAAATGCGGAGAGAAGCGACCCAGCGATGACTCCTGTCGTAATAATGGCAAACGTGGCTCCGGAAGACACACCGAGAATATCGGGACTTGCCAGAGGGTTGTAAACTATGCGTTGCAAAATGATTCCGGCAACGGATAGCGCAATACCGACAGAAAGTGCGGTTAACATGCGCGGCCAGCGCAATTGCCATTGGAACTCACCTGGCACAGACCATTGGATCCCGTTTATACCATGGGTAACGAATGAGTAAGCTAGAATCCCAACCAGACTGAATAGCGCAATGCTGCATACCGCGCGTTTAGAAAGCGCCGTTTTTCCTTGGCTCATTGAAAGGTTAAGTTGATCGGTTGCCGTCAGTTTTTTACGAGTAAACCAAATTAAAGCGGGAGCGCCAATAGCTGCAGCCGCTACGCCGCTAGGAATGGTTTCCTCTAACCATAAGCTCAGCGAGATAGCGGCAGAGTCTGTGATGATTAGTAGCATTGCGCCCAAAAGCATGCTGCTGATCAATTCGTCGCGCGGTGTTCTTGCCCCCATCGCTCTGGCAATATTGGGTGTCAGTAATCCGATGAAGCTGATAATACCAACTGCGGTGATGGAGGCAGATACCAGCCAAATACCCATCACCATTAACGCACCAAACGCGGGTAATACCGCTAAGCCTCGGGCTGCTGCGCCTTCTTGTCCTAGTTTCATTAAGGTCAGAATACGTGGTGCGACGATCAAAATTACGATTGCGATAGCGCAGCGAGGCAATAACCACTCAAACCAATCCCAGCTGTATTGAGAGAGGTCTCCTGCTCCCCACATAAAAATATTCTGTGCGAACTGGGCGTTTAAAATAATAATGGCTGTGGCGATAGAACCGAGCAAGATATTGATCACCATCCCCGAAACGACCAACGGCAAACCTGTCATATTACGCACACCGGCAATTGATACGATCAGGCCAAACGCCACTAAAGCCCCAAACATTGCGGCTAATGCAGAGTAATCGGCGACCCAATCGACGAACCAAATGTTTACCACGACTAATGCAAGCCAAGCACCAGAAGAGGTGCCAAGAGTCAACGGCGAGGTGAGGTTATTCTGCGTTAATTGCTGCATTAAGCTGCCGGTGAGACCAAGCATGGCACCAACAAGCAGGGTCATACTTAACCTAGGAAGTTGCGCTTGCGTAAAGAATACATCACGAAACTCGGTTGCTACCTCTGGTTTTGTTAATAATTGCCATTGTTCGAAAAGTGATAAATTAGTATCAATTTGTAGGCTAAAGACGCTAAGTAACGTAATCAGCGCCAGATAACCAATATAATGTTTCGTTCTCATTGTTCTGGTGCCAACTCTATTAGACTGTCGGTAATCGCTTCAGCGGTGTATTGCAAAGACATGGCACCGCCATACGCCCACACTGCTCTGACTGAATTTACCCGCTGCTTTTTCACAAACGGCATCGCTTGCCAAAGTGGCGACTCTTTCAGTTTTCGTTCTTCTGGGAAAGGTTGTACGTAGAGAACGTAGCTGTTTTGAAGGCCCTGAAGCCGATTGATTCGATCTTGCTTTACTCCCCACGCTCGTGGGTCCTCTTTAATTGGAGCCTGTAATCCCAGTTTTCTAACCACGTAGTCAGTGGTGGAGTTTTCGGTTGCAAGTAATACAGTATTCGGAGTTGAAAATCGCATCACAAGAACGCTGAGTGGAGAAGAGTAATAGTGGCGAATTCGCTGGCGCATCTGCGCAAATGAAGCATCTAATTCTGCCAGTTTCTGTTCAGCAAGTGCCTCTTTATTGAATAGCTTGCTGAGCGTACGAAAGTGACGAATGGCCGTTTCAGCTGCGGCCTCATTTTCAGAAAAATTAGGTAAATAGATTACCGGAGCAATTTGTTTGAGTAACGGAATCAAGTCTTGCTGTGGAGACGCAGCAAGGATGACATCTGGTTTCAAACTGGCTATTTTTTCTAAGTTGGGTTCTGCTCGGGTTCCAATATCTTCAATTGACTCTGGTGCAGTTGGATTGACGACCCATTGGCGGTAGCCTGGTAAATTTGGGGCTGCGATTGGTTCTACGTTTAGCGCCAAAACTTGTTCTAAGATGTCCCAGTTTAAGGCTACAACGCGTTGAGGCGCTTGCTCAAAACTATGCTCGCCATATTCATCGGTAACGGTGATGACTGCATGTGCATTGGTCATAAAAAATGCGAGGAGAAAAGCAGATTGTGTAACCACAGTAAGTAAACGAGCTATTATGCGCATACAACAGCCACCTTTTGGCTCGCTAATGTGTTAGCCGGGCTTGGGTGTTCAATCAGCTTAATTGGTGACTCATATAGTTTAGAAAGGCGTGCCTCGTCTAACAACATGTCGGCGTTGCCTTCAAAGGCAATCTTACCTTTTTTGAGCGCAACAATGTGGGTGGCGTAGCGCAGTGCTAAGTTCAGATCGTGCAGGATCACGATAATGCCTACATTCTCGGTTCGATTCAGTTCTGCCAGCAGCGCCATTAGTTGAAACTGATGGTGAACATCGAGCGCCGAGGTTGGCTCATCGAGAATTAAAATTGGCGATTGTTGAGCCAGTAGCATAGACACCCAAGCACGTTGGCGCTCGCCGCCCGATAAGTCATCCGCCAAAGCTTGAGCAAAAGGTGTAACCCCTGTTCGTTCCATAGCCTGCGTGATGATCTGTTTGTCTTCAGCTTTCCAACGACCAAGTGCCCCACGCCACGGAAAGCGACCTAAGCGCACTAGCTCTTCTACCGTTAAACCAGCCGAAGAGGGCAGCTTTTGTGGCAAATAGGCGATCTGTTTTGCCAACTCTTTGGTTTTGAGTGATGAAAGGGAAGTATCGTTTAGTGTTACCGTGCCTTTATCTGGTGGCATTTGACCAGAAAGCAGGTTCACCAGTGTCGACTTACCTGAACCGTTATGGCCTAAAACGACCGTTAGCTCATTTGTTGGGATGTTAAGTTGTTCGATGCCGAGGATCTGACGTCCACCTCGCACGATCTCAATATTAGACAGTTGAAACATGGATGGCTCTTAGGAGAAAACTCCCCTCAATAGAGGGGAGTAGAAGTACAATTACCAGCGGTAGTTTGCGTTTAGCATAACAGAGCGAGACTGGCCGTAGTAACACCAGTAATCGCAACCTGAAACAAACTCTTTATCTAGGATGTTGTTCACGTTTAGCTGTGCTTGCCACTGTGAAGTGATGTCGTAAGTGACTGACGCATCCCAAAGAGTGACAGAAGGAACCGTTAGGTTCGAGCTCTTAGGGTTATCTTTTGACTCACCTACGTAGCGCACACCAGTACCGATATTGAGGCCTGGAATCAGGCTGTAGGCGCTGTAGTCTACCCATGCAGACGCTTGATGCTCAGGAATAAGTGCGGCTTGTTTTTTACCTTGGCCAAAGCTCTCATCTGTTTTCGCTTTAGTGTAGGTGTAGCTTGCCATCAGTTTTAGATCGTCGGTTAGCTGCGCCGTGCTTTCTAGCTCAATACCTTGAGATGTCACTTCACCTGTTTGTGTCGCAATCCATGTTGATGGGTTAGTGACCAACGCGTTCTTTTGCGTGATGTCGAACCATGCAAGGTTGATAAAGCCATCCATAAAGCTTGGCTCATACTTTACACCCACTTCTACTTGCTCGCCTTCCAGCGGTTTGTAAAGTTCATTGGTTGCCGCATCAATAGTGCTGATCACTTCAAACGACTGAGAGTAGTTTGCGTAAGGTGACAGGCCATTGTTTGCAAGGTACATCACACCCGCACTTAGAGAGAGCTGACCATCATCACGAGATTCACTTTGATCAACGGTAGCGCCTTTGCCAGAGTTTTCTGTTTTCACCCAGTCGTAACGAGCACCTATGTTACCAATCCACTGTTCATGCAGTTTCAATTGGTATTGTGAATAGAGACTTGCTTGAGATTTCTCAATCTCACGTTTCACGTTGTTGGCAGGATCAAGAGGGGTGAAGTTGCCGTAAACTGGGTTCCACGGGTTGATAGTGCCAAATGCATAGTTGTCTTGCTCGTCGCCATCGGTTTTGTGGAATTGCAGATCCATACCGATAAGCACTGTGTGCTCTGCGTTGTCTGTCATCCAGTTGCCGACAGCATTGTTATCGAACGTAATGCTCTGGTTTTTTCCGTCACGGAATACGATGCCTTGCGTTAACTCTTCTTTCGCTGGATCGTTGTTTGAGAACGCGTAAGAGCTGCGCAAGTACAACTCATTCGAACCGTAGTTGAGGTTTTGCGAGAGTGACCACATGTCATTGATGTCGTGCTCTAGTAAGTAACCTAGAGAAAACTGCGTGCGTTCGTATTTATCGTAGTTTGGCTGACCAAGGTTAGTCGAAGGATCGATTTTGCCAAAGTTAGAACCAATCAGAGTACCTGCTGCCGGGAAGAATGGGTTAGTTGGTACACCGTCATCATGAAGGTAAGTTGCCAAAACGGTCAGCATTGTACGGTCAGAAATGTCGAACTCGACACTTGGCGCTAGGTAGAAACGCTCGTTATTTGTGCCGTCCAGTTCACCATCTTGGCTTGTCATCAAGCCAACCAAACGATAGCGCACAGTGCCTGCGTCGTTTGCTTCGTCAGCAATGTCAAAACCTACGGATTGGTGTTGGTTGTTGCCAACTTCGACTTTTACTTCGCCTTGAGGCGTAAACGTTGGTTTTTTCTGAACAGCATTCACGATACCGCCTGGTGCCGATTCACCAAACAGAATAGCCGATGGACCTTTAACGACTTCTACTCTTTCTAGGCCGTAAGGTTCGACCAACCATGTGTAGTAACCATCGCGGAATAGGCGGTTGCCGTTTAGGTAAGTCGCTGCATCAAATCCACGAACTTTGAACCAATCAGTGTCGTTGTCTGCGCCATAAGGCTGAGCGGTTACACCAGACGTGTAGCGTAATGCTTCATCTAGCTTTTTCGGTGCACGAACACGAAGTTCATCTTCAGAAATGATAGATACGCTGCGCGGCGTTTCTGCTGCCGGGGTTTCTACTTTAAGTGCTTGCGCGGTGACCGTTATGGTCTCCATGGCAATCACGTCATCTTGTACGACGTCTTCTTGAGCTTGTGCTGTGAATGCAACCACTGCTGTAGGTGCTAAAGCACAAACCAACGCGTTGCGGATAGCGATGGTCAGTGAGTTATTCTTTTGCATAAATCTATTCCCGATAATTATGATTAACGCTAAGCTTAATTGTAATTATTATCATTTGAGCTTTTGTTTCGGTATTTTACTGACTTTTGTATCAAAAGATAGTAAAACGTTCGCAAATTCATTCGCGGTACCTAAAGTCATTGTTATGTTCAATTGGTTTGAAAAACTGACCCAACCCTTTCCCCAGATGGAAACCGAAAAGCCACCGAAGACGCTATTTGGCTTTTGTCGTTTTTACACTCGTGGCTTTGAAGCCCCTTTACTCGTTATGGCTGTGTTCAGTGCGCTTATTGCCATTACAGAGGTGACGCTGTTGCGTTATATGGGCGAGCTCGTCGATATTCTCTCTAATCAAGATCGCGCAACATTCTGGCAAGACCAGGGTGATCGCATGCTAATGATGCTGTTCTTAGTGGCGGTTGTGATGCCAGCTCTCGGTTTTGTCCACTCAATGGTGATGCACCAAACGTTATTGGGTAACTACCCGATGTCTATCCGTTGGTTGATTCACCGTTACTTGCTAAAACAAGCGGTTGGATTTTTCCAGCGTGACTTTGCAGGCCGAGTTGCGACCAAAGTGATGCAAAGTGCGTTAGCGGTACGAGAAACGGTCATGAAGCTGGTGGATGTACTGGTTTATATCAGCGTTTATTTTCTTTCGATGCTCTGGATGATGGGCGAAGCCGATGGTTTGCTAATGTTGCCTATTGTGATTTGGATAGGAATGTACGCGGTTATCCAGTTCTACTTTATCCCTAAAATGAAACAAGTAGCGACAGAGCAAGCGGATGCTCGTTCTGTAATGACTGGGCGCATTGTCGATTCTTACACCAACATATCTACCGTAAAGCTATTCGCGCACTCGCAACGAGAGTTGGAATACGCAGAAAGCAGCATGAAGCAATTTTTGGTGACGGTTTACCGCCAAATGCGCATGGTGACTTGTTTACTGTTTAGTGTGGATGCCATCAACTATTTGCTGCTGATGTCTATTAGTGCCATTTCGGTTTATCTATGGCTAGATCACGCTGTAACAATTGGTGCTATTGCGATTGCCATCAGTATTGCGTTGCGCGTACAAGGTATGTCGAAGTGGATCATGTGGGAAGTTAGCGCACTGTTTGAAAACATCGGTACAGTAGTAGACGGTATTAATACGATTTCAAACGATGTTGAAGTGAAAGACGTACCAAATGCTAAGCCTTTGCAAATCTCTCAAGGTGAGATCTGCTTTGATCACGTAGGTTTTAACTACAGTGATGAGAAGGCAGTATTTGAGAACTTGAATCTGACTATCAAACCGGGCGAAAAAGTCGGCATTGTCGGTCGCTCTGGGGCAGGTAAATCCACGTTGGTCAACTTGTTGCTGCGCTTTTACGACGTAAATAGCGGTAAGATTTGTATTGATGGACAGGACATTTCTCAAGTTGAACAAGAGTCGCTTCGCCAACACATCGGTATGATCACGCAAGACACCTCTTTGCTGCATCGTTCAATTAAAGAGAACATTCTTTACGGTGATCCAGATGCTTCAATGGATGCCGTTATCGCAGCTGCTGAGAAAGCACATGCTCATGATTTCATTCAATCTCTACGAGACGAGCAAGGTAACGTTGGCTATGACGTTGAAGTGGGTGAACGCGGTGTGAAGCTGTCTGGTGGTCAGCGTCAACGTGTGGCGATTGCTCGCGTTCTGCTGAAAAACGCGCCAATTTTGATCATGGATGAAGCAACGTCTGCACTTGATTCAGAAGTAGAATCGGCAATTCAAGAAAACCTTGAAGTTCTGATGGAAGGAAAAACAGTGATTGCGATTGCTCACCGTTTATCAACGATTGCCGCGATGGATCGTTTGATTGTAATGGATGACGGCAAAATCATTGAGCAAGGCTCGCATTACGAGCTGCTGCAATTGGGTGGTGTTTACGCTCAGTTGTGGAAGCATCAAACCGGCGGATTTTTGTCTGAGCAAGGTGATGCTCAACTGCAAGTCATCTAATATGACGCTACACGAAAGAGGAGCAAATGCTCCTCTTTTTTGTGTCTGTCGTTTATACCGAGTAAGTAGGCGTTAATGGGCAACGTTAACTTGTGATTATTCATTGAGTTAGGCCAACTTAATGATGATTATGTTTATAACTCACTATCGTTATTGAATTTTTTACGCTTTTTTTACGCGAACTCCGAATGGGCTTTTGCTAAAGTTTTCTACATCGAATTTTGGTTGATGTATTTTATGTTTGTTCAATGGCGAGATAACACCTTTCTCTTTTCTACTACCGTGATTGTTGGTGCGGTTGTCGTCTCATGGCTGTTAGACCAACTGTTTGGCTCTACAGCCGCAGTCCTGCTGATTTTACAGTTAGCGGTCGTGGTAGTGGCGTTTCAATGCAACTCGCGATTCGCTTATGCGGCGGCGGTGGTCGAAGCGTTGAGCTTCAACTTCTTTTTCACGACGCCTCGTTACTCTTTGCAGATGTTTCGTCCGGAAGACATTTTTAATTTAGTCGTGTTTATGGTGGTGGCTTTTATCACCAGCACCTTTGCGGATCTTTATCGTCGGCAGCAGGGAGAGTTAAAACAAACCAAGCTGCAAAACAGCATCCTGCTATCGGTGTCCCATGACCTACGCACGCCGCTAGCAACCATTATTGGAACACTGACCACACTCAACGAGTACATGCCCAAGCTCGATGACTTAGAGCGTAAAGAATTGCTCGACAGTGCGACTTCAGAAAGCCATCGCTTGCATCAATATATCGAGAACCTCTTACAGGCGACTAAGCTCCAGCACGGCACATTAAAAATTACCAAAAAAGATGAGCTGATTGCAGATATTGTGCGGGATGCGGTTTCTCGTTTGCCGAATTACACCGAGAAAGTGTCCATGAATATGGATGATTCCGTTGGTTATTTATCAGTAAGTCGTTCGCTCATCGAACAAGCGATTTTTAATGTGTTGGATAATGCCATGCGATTTTCACCAGAGAATGAATCTGTTGAGGTTTCACTTTCTAAGCAGGGTTTGTCGTGCGTGATTGATGTTCGGGACATGGGGATTGGCATCAAAGCTGAAGATGCGGAAAAAATATTCAACCTTTTCTATTCCGGCGCGAACAACAAATCGGCCGATTCAGGCACCGGAATGGGACTCGCGGTTGCCAAAGGCATCATCATCGCACACCAAGGAGAGATTCAATCTATGCCAGTATCAGAAGGGACGCTGATCCGCATTCTACTTCCACTCAATCAAGGAGCAGAGCAGGCGTGAGTTACAAAGTTTTAGTCGTGGACGATGAGCCTCGCATTCATACCTTTATTCGAATTTCGCTGTCTGCTGAAGGGTTTGATTACATTGGCGCGAGTACCATTGCAGAAGCCAAAGCGTGTTTCGAAGCACATTCGCCGCACGTCATTCTGCTAGATTTAGGCTTGCCCGACGGCGATGGGAAGGAGTTTCTCACTACGCTTCGTCAGACGTATAAAACGCCAGTGCTAGTGCTGACGGCTCGCGATCAAGAAGAGGAAAAAATCCGCCTTTTAGAAGCGGGCGCGAATGATTACTTGAGCAAGCCTTTTGGCGTAAAAGAGCTCATCGCGCGCATCAAAGTGCTGGTTCGAGATTTGGTGGATGAGCAATCCATCGCTGATGAGCTGGTGGCTGGCCGAGTCAAAATCATCAAAAGCACTCACCAATTTTGGTTGGATCAGAGGGAAATTCCACTCACCAAGAAAGAGTTTTCTTTCATTGAACAATTGATTCTCAAGCCGGGAAAACTCATTGAGCAAACTCATTTGCTAGCGGTGATTTGGGGAAAAAGTCATGTCGAAGATACTCACTACTTACGCGTGCTAGTGAGTCAACTACGCAAAAAACTGAACGATAGTGCTGACGAACAGCGGCTATTAAAAACCGAGCCGGGGCTGGGTTATCGTTTAGTGCTTGAGACGTCCAAGCACCACTAAATTCCAAATTTAATCAACGTTAATGCCAAGGTTTAGTGCTGGTTATCAGCACTCGAACAGGATTCGTGTTGCCTATTTTCCGCGACGGAAAATCAGTCTAGCCCTTAACGCATTAGCATTTTCTATACATAAAACACAGTTAGGTATTGATATGGCTCACTTTACAGTAATTGGTTTAGGGCGATTTGGCGTTGCCGCCAGCTTAGAACTTATTCATCTTGGACACACCGTAACGGGGGTGGATAGCGACCCGAAAATCGTCGAAAAATACGTCGAAGAGTTAACGCAAGCGGTCATATGTGACGCAACAGACGAAGGTGCACTCAGAGAGTTAGCGTTAGCGAACAGTGATGTGGTGTTGGTGGCGATTGGCGAAGACATGCAAGCCAGTTTGTTGTGTACGCTGGCGCTGAAAAATCTGGGTGTGAAATCTATTTGGGTCAAAGCGAGCACCAAAGCACACCACACCATCGTGTCTAAGCTTGGTGTACAACGCATTATTCATCCGGAAGAGGAGATGGGCGTAAGAGTCGCGCAGGCACTCAACTATCCGATGGTGAACAACTATTTGGAAATGGGGCATGGTTTGTATGTGGTGGAAATCCACGTTAAATCCAATCTGCACGATACGCCGCTTTCTAAGTTGATCAGCCGAGGCAGTTACAACATTCAGCCTATCTTGGTGAAGCGCGAAGAAGCCGTCTACACCAATATCAATGATGAGTTTGTGCTTAATGAGTTCGACACGCTGTTGCTTTGCGGTAGTCGCGCTGAGCTGAAATACGTCGCTCCAAGGTTGGTGTAACATGGTTTTGTGGCATCCCTCTGTTGTCCCAATCGAGCGAAAACCCAAAGCGGGCAAAAAATTGTTGGGCGCACCGCCATTAATACTTAGCCTCAGCTTTGCGTGCTTGATCATGCTCGGCACGGTCTTACTCAAACTGCCGATTGCCACCACAGAGCCCATCACTTGGATTCAAAGCCTGTTTACAGCAACATCGGCCATTACGGTGACGGGATTAGTTGTGGTGGACACGGGCACGGCGTTTACGCCTTTTGGGCAAGTGGTTATTGCTTTCCTGATTCAATGTGGTGGCCTAGGTTTGATGACGTTTGCTATCGTGACCTTGCTGGCTCTGGGCGGAAAAATTGGCTTTTTGGAGCGAGCAGTCGCGAGAGAGGCGTTCAACCAGACTGATTCATCGACACTCATTGCCACTGCTAAATCTGTATTGATGTTCGCTCTGCTCGTTGAACTTATTGGTTTCACTATTTTGAGCGTTTATTGGAGTGAAGAGCTAGGCTGGGAAACCAGTTTGTTCCATGGTTTCTTCTACACCATCAGTGCGTTTAACAATGCAGGTTTTGCGTTGAGTGCCGATAGCTTAATGCCTTACGTGGACGACCCGGTCGTTAACTTCACCATTACCAGTTTGTTCATTATTGGTGGTTTAGGCTTCTCGGTTTGGATTGACTTAAAACGCAATCGCCGTTGGCATCGACTCACCGTTTACAGTCGAATGATGATCTTAGGCACGATGATCATTAACGTGGTGGCACTTATCGCGATTTATCTGATTGAATATGACAACCCCAACACGCTTGCCCCGTTGAGCGAAGCAGGGAAATGGTGGGCATCGTGGTTTCAAGCGGTGACGCCAAGAACGGCAGGGTTCAACACTTTAGCTATCGATCAGTTGGAAGATGCCACAACGGCGATCATTCTGGTGTTGATGTTTATCGGCGGTGGATCATTGAGTACGGCAAGTGGCATTAAAGTTGTGACATTTATAGTGTTAGTCTTGGCGACTTACAGCTATTTGCGTCGCGATGAAGCAACCTATGCCTTTCAACGCGAGATTCCCAAAGAGACCATCAGCAAGGCATTGGCGCTAACTCTGATCTCGGTGGGGGTGACTTGGTTTGCCATATTCACGCTGTTACTGACAGAGAAAGCGTCTATGTTAGACATTATGTTCGAAGCGGTCTCGGCACTGGGTACGGTTGGGTTATCGCGAGGCTTAACGGGCAGTTTGTCCGAACCGGGTGAGTTAGTGATCATCTTCATGATGTTTATGGGACGATTAGGGCCTCTTACATTAGCGTACTTCTTAGCCAGTCCAAGAAAGAAAAAAGCGCGTTACGCGAGTACTAAACTGGCAATAGGGTAAATGGGCTAACTCGTACAAAGTGAGCAAAAGGCTAGACAAAAGAGGAGTAACTGCTCCTCTTTTTGTGCTCGTTGTAGCCACGAAACTGTATACGGCAGTCTCTCTCACAACAATTTATGATTCATCTCTATTTTTTATCATTTATAAATTGTCGTTTTTGAGGTGTTGTCCAGAATGGCATTATCCACGTGCAACATAAGATTGCCGGGAATAAAAATAATTACAATACTGCCTTACTGGAAGATACATGAAAATCAAACCCCTCCCACCTTTAAATAGCCTCGTTGCGTTTGAAGCGTCGGCGCGGCACTTGAGTTTTACATTAGCCGCTGACGAGCTAAACGTGACCCAAGGTGCTATCAGTCGCCAAATTAGACAATTAGAAGAATACTTAGGCAAGGCTATGTTCACGCGAGCCAATCGAAGCATTAATTTAACGCCTACAGGTCTTCAATATTATCAAGCTGTCAGCCAATCTTTGCTCGATATTGCTCAAATCACGGGTGAAGTGAAGAAGTGGCAGGGCGAACAAAAGATCACGGTTGCGACGACAAATGCAATGGCAGCCTTGTGGTTGTTGCCTAAGGTTGCTCAATTTCAAAATGAACATGATGACATCGATATAAGGATATTGGCCTCAGATAATGTGTTGGACTTACGCCGATTAGATTGCGATATCGCCTTGTTTTATTGTCGCACTCCACCTGCGGAAATGGACGTGACAACGCTATTTTCAGAAGAAGTATTCCCTGTGTGTAGCCCGCTTTATCTAGAGAAAATCGGCCAGCCTAGTAAGCCAGAAGAAATCTTCAATAAAACGTTACTCTATCTGGAAGAGTCTCAAAGAGATTGGGTGAATTGGGAGCAGTGGTTTGCGAGTGTAGGATTGCCAAATATTTCGCCTCGTAATCGCATGAACATCAATAACTATCCAATGCTGTTACAAGCGGCAATTAATGGTCAGGGAATCGCGTTAGCCTGGGGGTCATTAGTGGACGACTATTTACAAAGCGGTGCTTTAGTTAGGCCAGTCGAACACGTGCTTTCAACACCTTCCAATTTCTCTATGCTTGAACCTAAAAATAGAGGTTTAATCCCAGCAAGCGTCAAGCGTTTTAGAGAGTGGCTTTTGCAACAGTTGCCAGATGAGGTGGGTGATCGAGGTTTAGCCTAAATCAATAAGCAGAGAAAATAACAGAGTTTGGTCATGTTAAAAAGCGGGAGTACCAGTTCCCGCTTTGTTTTAATTGATTGATGAAACGACGCACTAACTTAGTACTGGTCCCTGATTGAGTGTGGAATCATCTTTTAGTGAGGATGTTGAAGCGATAGGCTCGGAAACCACTGTTTTGCTTTCAACAAGCGGTTCAACAGGACCATCAAGTTTCTCTTGCTCTGGGTGAACGTGCTCTGGAAGCATTGCCCATGGCTTAGGTTCGCGTCGAATACTATGAAACAGCGTTAAGCTCATCACTGCGATAAAAATGGCGATAGGGAAACCGGCAATAATGGAGGCCGTTTGCATTGCTTTTAACCCTCCTGCGTATAGAAGTACTCCCGCAATGGCTGCGATCATGATCCCCCACAATACGCGTATAGAGGTAGGAGGCTCACTGTGCCCAGCGGCATCGAGGGTACATAGAACCAAGGTACCCGAGTCTGCGGAGGTAATGAAATAAGTACCGAGTAATAGACACGCAAGCACGCTAAGTAGTTTACCAAACATACCTGTATCTAGATTGTCGAATAGCGTAAACAAAGCGCGTGTCGTATCGGCTTTAGTCGCTTCAAGAATCGGGCCGCCAGAAAAATCCGCAGGTGGTGTTTGTTTGGCTTCTTGTGCCGCAGTGACTTGCTCTTGATGAGCAACACGAGCGTCTTGCTCTACCTTCAACGCTGCACCACCAAATACTGAAATCCATAAAAACGTGATTAGCGTAGGTACGATTAATGCGCCACCGATAAGTTCACGTATTGTGCGTCCTTTAGAGATACGAGCTACAAACATGCCAACGAAAGGCGCCCAAGTCATCCACCAAGGCCAGTAATAAGCCGTCCACCAGTTTTGCCAGCCAGAGTCATTCTGTGCATCGCTCCATAAGCTCATACCGACAATGTTTTGTGCATAAAGCCCCGTACTTTCGAGTAGCGTATTTAAGATATAGCGAGTTGGACCAATGTAAAGTACGACTAGCACGAGTGCGAGTGAAAGCAGCATGTTCCATTCTGATAAACGGCGAATACCTTTTCCTACACCAGATAGCACCGACGCAACCGCACAAGTACAAAGGGAAACGATAATAAAGAGTTGAATCCCCAAACTAATGTCTAGACCAAAGGCTTGATTCAAACCAGAGTTTATTTGGATAACTCCCATCCCCAAGGTTTGAGAGATACCGAAAGCAGTCACCGCGACTGTTAGGATATCAACCGTGTGCCCGATAGGCCCATAAATACGATCACCAATCAAAGGGTACAAGATAGAGCGTAGGGTAAAAGGCAGATCTTTACGGTAGGAAAAGTAAGCTAATGCGAGTGCAACAATGATAAAGACAGACCAAGGATGTAGACCCCAGTGAAAGAATGTCAGTTTCATTGATGTTGTTGCGGCTTCATTGGTCAGGCCTTGAGTAAATGGGTTGTCAGCGTAATGCCACATCGGTTCGGCGACCGACCAGAAAATTAAGCCTATCCCCATGCCTCCGGAAAAAAGCATGGATACCCAAGACAAATAACTAAACTCTGGTTTTTCGTCATCTTTACTCAAACGAATATGCCCATATCGACTAACCATAAGGTAAAGAAGAAAACCGACAACGAGTGAAACAAGTCCGATGTAAAACCACTTCATATTCTGTAGCAAAATGCCGGAAATCGTTTCGAAGTATTGGCCCGCTTGATTGGCGAGAATGGCGCAGAAAAGTACAAAACCGATAACGACGATCTTTGATGCGATAGTCACAGTCGGATTGAGTCCTTTCAATATCCCAGATGTTGCTCTCATAGGCATCCCTCACAGTGCGTTTGTTTTAGCGTTATTGTTTGTTGCGTTATTGTTAATTTTTGAAAGAGAGTAGAGAGAGGGCTTTTGTGTTTCAACTGATTAATACTCATCGGTTAATGAGTATTAATCATGACAAGAAGATCATTGTTAATTAAAAGGTTATTTTTTGTTCGAGATCAATGCATGAATGACAAAAACTCATCCAAGCCCGGCGAAAAAGTCGTTTGTTTGTTGCCGGGTTGTTAATCAAAATCATCTCCACTAACACAACACGATGTTGTACGCACTGGATGCAACTCGACTCTCGGAGATAAGAATATGAGCAATGTCAACCAAACCATTATTCCTGTTGAACTTGTTGATAATGTACTGAACCCAATCAGTGAAGCAACAGGAATGCCGAATCAGGCCTACACCAGCGAAGAGTATTTTACTTTTGAGCGTGATCAGGTGTTTGGTAACACTTGGGTATGCATTGGTTTTGCATCAGACCTGCTTAAAAATGGCTATGTGATGCCACTTGATTTCATGAATCTTCCACTACTCATGATGAGAAATCGTCAAGGTGAAGTCCAAGTCTTCCACAACGTATGTAGTCATCGTGGTATGAAGCTGGTGCATGAGGCAGGCGAAGTTCAAGGCATGATTCGCTGTCCTTACCATTCATGGACGTACGATCTTGACGGCAATCTAAAAGGCACACCACACATTGGTGGTATCGCAAAACACAAAGATGACCGATTTAAGTGTGAAAAACATGGCCTTAAGCCACTTCGTTCAGCCGTTTGGATGGACATGGTGTTCGTCAACTTATCGGGCAATGCAGAAAGCTTTGAAGAGCATATCGCGCCGCTAGAGCAACGTTGGCAGCAATTCTTAGGTGAAGAAGGATTAGGGCTTCTTCGCCGCGTGAACATGGGTGGCAACTTAGAGATAGAAGTGAAAAGTAACTGGAAGCTTGCCGTAGAAAACTACTGTGAAGCTTACCACTTACCTTGGGTGCATCCGAGTTTGAACAGTTATTCTCGCCTAGAGGATCACTACAACATCATGTTTGCAGAGCGTTTTGCTGGCCAAGGTAGTCTCGCATACAACCTCTCTGATACTGCAGGAACACACTTACCTAAATTTCCAAGCTGGCCAGAAGATAAACTGCGTCATGCAGAATATGTTGCACTCTTTCCAAACGTGTTGCTTGGTATTCAAGCCGATCATGCCTTTGCAATGATGATTGAACCAATCACTGCGAATAAAAGTGTTGAGCACCTACGTGTTTTCTATGTGGGTGATGAAGCAACGAATGATGAGTTCGCTGCGTGCCGTACTGCTACCGTTGAGTCATGGCGAGTCGTATTCGGCGAAGATATTGGAGCGGTCGAGGGCATGCAGGAAGGTCGTTACTCACCTGGCTTTGGTGGTGGTGTGTTCTCACCAGAAATGGATGTTCCGACGCATTTCTTTCAAACCTGGTTGGCAAAGCAAGTGAAAGCGGCACTGGAGCAGTAATATGATGCATTACCTTAATTATATTGATGGTGAGTGGTGCGATTCAGAGCAAGCGCTGACCGTCATGAACCCTGGCACAGCCGAAGCGTATGCGACGGTTGCAGAAGCCACTATCACCGATGCAGATCGCGCAATGGCAGCGGCACGTCGAGTAGTCAATCAAGGCGTTCTTTCGGACGTTCGTCCAGCCGTCAGAACCGAGTGGATGTTAAAAGCCGCTGCGGCTATTCGTGAAATGGTTGATGAAGGTGGGTTAGTTGCCTGCCGTGAAAATGGGAAATCTTTGCAAGATGCCAAAGATGAGTTTTTAGAATCGGCACGTTACTTCGAATACTACGCTGGCATGGCCGACAAGCTAGAAGGCACGTCAATTCCGTTGGGTAAAGATTATGTCGATTTCACCCAATATGTGCCGTTTGGTGTGTCAGTGCAGATTGTGCCGTGGAATTTCCCAGTTTCTATTTGTGCACGCTCATTAGCACCTGCATTAGCTGCTGGTAACGCAGTGGTGATCAAATCGCCAGAGATTTCCCCACTCGCTATGACGTTGTTGATTAAAGCGATTGAAAAAGCGGGTTTCCCAAAAGGCGCGATTAACTTGCTATGTGGCAAAGGCTCCGTAGTTGGCAGCCACTTGGTG
Source organism: Vibrio sp. 2CM40D (assembly GCF_023161825.1). Lineage (NCBI taxonomy): Bacteria > Pseudomonadati > Pseudomonadota > Gammaproteobacteria > Vibrionales > Vibrionaceae > Vibrio > Vibrio sp. 2CM40D. Next base: position 235,532 of record NZ_JALNTL010000002.1, on the reverse strand, counting down.
CAGCATCAAGACGTTGATCAAATTGTCTTTACAGGTTCTGTGCCGACCGGCCAACGCATACTGAAAGATTCAGCGCAACGCGCCACACCATCTGTGATGGAGCTGGGTGGTAAATCGGCCGCTATCGCACTGAAAGATGTGAGTCTCGAAACGCTTTTACAAAGCGTTCAAGTCGGTATTTTCTTTAACGCTGGTCAAGTTTGTTCGGCAATGTCTCGTTTGCTAATTCAAAAAGAGCGTTATGAAGAAGTAAAAGCGGCGGTAGTGAAAATGGCGCAAGACCTAACCATTGGTCAAGGTGAAAGCCAGCCGGATATAACACCGTTGGTATCGGCTGATCAACAAGCGCGCGTGCTTGAAATGATAGAACAAGCAAAAGCCGACGGCGCGAACATCCTAACGGGTGGATACGCCCCTGATTTGTCGGGTTACTTTGTGGCACCGACGGTGATTGAAGCCTCACCAGATATGCGTATTGCTCAAGAAGAAGTGTTTGGTCCTGTACTGGTAATTACACCGTTTGAAACCGAGCAAGAGGCCGTTGAAATCGCGAATGGCACCGATTTTGGCCTGGTCGCTGGTGTCTTTGGTGAAAGCCTAAACCAAACATTGCGTGTGGCACAGCAACTGCGTGGTGGACAAGTGTTCATCAATGAATGGTTTGCTGGTGGCATCGAAACACCATTTGGTGGCGTGGGCTTGTCCGGGTTTGGGCGAGAGAAAGGACAAGAAGCGATTTATAGCTACGTCCAGACACGCAATATTGCCATTCGTTTGCAGCAAGACAGCAACGTATAGCTACCGTGTAACTGTATTTTCATCACCTCGTACCGGCTTGGATTTCAGACCACAAGCTAGGGCGAGGTTGATGGAATCACAACAAATCTGACAGCGGTTTGTAAACACGGAAATTCTGAACAAGGTAGTTGGAGTATAAGTGATGAGAAAGTGGCTCTGTATTATTTGCGGCTTAATCTATGATGAAGCACAAGGTTGGCCATCCGATGGCATTGCACCAGGAACAGCATGGGAAGATGTACCGGATGACTGGTTATGTCCTGACTGTTTAGTGGGTAAGGCCGATTTTGAAATGATCGAAATTACCGACGACGCGCCACTAGAAGAGGTTGCAGCGGTGTCTTCGGTGTCGGTAGAAGCGTCTGTTCAGCCAAATACTGCTCAGCCTCTTCCATCTGAAGTTACTCAACCTGTATTCTCAAATGACCCTATCGTTATCATCGGTAGTGGCCACAGTGGTTACCAGTTGGCGGCGGCACTTAGAGCGCAATCTGAGACGGTTCCGATCACTGTCTTTACCGCTGATGATGGCGCTTTGTACAGCAAACCAGCATTGTCTAATGCACTGGTCATGAATAAAGACGGCGACGCGCTACAAAGTGAGAGCGCGTTGGAGTGGGAAAGCCGTCTCAATATCCGAGTTTACCCGCATACCCGTGTTGAACAGATCGATCGTGCCAATTCAACGTTACATACCTCCATCGGTAAATACGCCTACAGCCGCTTGGTACTGGCAACAGGTGCATCACCGATTGAAATCCCAATTGAGGGCGATCGCTCTTGGGTTATGAGTGTGAACGACTTAGTTGATTACCGCCGTTTCAGAGCGGAGCTGCAAGACAAAAAGCGCATCGCGATCCTAGGTGATGGCTTAATTGGCTGTGAGTTCGCAAATGATCTGATCGAAAGCGGTTATGAAGTAACAGTTATCGGGTTGGGTCAATGGCCAATGGAGCGTTTGATCCCGCAACAGTTGGGTGAATCATTACAAAGCGCACTTGCCGATCGAGGCGTGCAATGGGCTCTACAAGACAGTATCACCAGAATCGAACCAAGGTCGGAATCTAGTGCGGTTTTACATCTAAACAGTGGCAAGCAGATTGAAGCAGATCTAGTGCTGAGCGCGGTTGGACTCAAGCCAAATGTTTCTCTGGCTGAGCAAGCAGGGCTCGAAGTGGGCCGCGGCATTAAAGTGAATCAATTCGGCCAGACGAGTGATGAGAATATTTACTCGCTAGGTGACTGTGTTGAAACTGAGCAAGGTTGGCAGCCCTATATTGCACCTATTAATCAAATGATCCCTTCTGTAGCGAAAAGCTTGCTAGGCGATGTCGCCCCTATCTCGTTAACACCAACTCCAGTGATTGTAAAAACGCCGATTCTTCCACTCACGATTTTCCCGGTAGCCGCTGAAGAACAGGGACAATGGTACATCGAGAACCAAGCAGATGAATTGACCGCTGCGTTTTATTCACCAGAAGGAGCAATGCTCGGTTTTGCGTTGCTAGGAAGAAAAGTACAGTCATTACGCGGCCCTTGGCTAGATCAATTGTCATTGAAACTGTCAGCAGCGTAGCGGAGAAAAAAGATGATTCATTTACCCAATGATGACGTGACGTGTGGTTGGTACCATGCGTTGCCAAGTATTCCAGAAAAATCGGCGTTAAAAGGTAAACAAAGTGCTGACTATGCCGTGTTAGGTGCCGGTTTCGCAGGCCTAGCTATGGCAAGACGTTTAGCTGAACTTATGCCTAATGCACGAATTATACTGATTGATGCGCAACGTATCGGCCAAGGGGCTTCAGGAAGAAATTCGGGCTTTGTTATCGATTTGCCTCATAAGTTTTCACTTGAGCATCCCGACCCTGAGCACAAGCAAAAGTTATTATCACTCAACCGTTCTGCGATTGCTCAGCTAAACACTTTAGTGTCGAAGCACAGTATTTCTTGTCAGTGGTCAGCAAAGGGCAAATATCAAGGAGCCGTAGGGGCGCGCGGTGAAGCGTATCTCGATCACTTTGAGCACCTAATGAAAGACCTTGGCGAACCATACTTCCATGTTAATGGCAGTGAGCTGGCGAGAGTCTTGGGAACAAACTACTACAGCCGCGCAATTTACACGCCAGGTGGTTATTTAATGCAACCTGCTGCTTTGGTGCGTGGGCTAGGGGAAAGCCTTCCAGAGAACGTCGAGGTGTTAGAAAACTCGCCAATCCGCAAGCTCAGTAAAGAAAACGGTTGCTGGGTATTACATGGAGATAGTGGCTCTGTTGAAACCCCTGAACTGCTGCTTGGGACCAGCATTTTTACTCGGGAGTTTGGTTATCTTAAAAACAGATTACTTCCAGTGATGACGTTTGCAAGCTGGACGCGTCCATTAACCGACGCAGAAATGCAGCGATACGGAGGTGAGCTGAATTGGGGGTTAACTCCAGCTGATCATGCGGGAACGACGTTACGTATGACCGCCGATCGACGTATTTTGATCCGCAATACTTACAAACACGTGCCGAAATATGGCTCAAGCATGAACGATAAAGTCAGAGAACAAATTCGCGACGATCATCGTCAGGTCTTTCTGGCGCGTTATCCCGAGCTGGCCGACGTACCATTTACTCACACATGGGGTGGGGTGTATGCCATCTCTCGTAACTTTACTAACTTTTTCGGTCAATTAGATGAAGGTGTTTATGCCAGCGCTTGTGACAATGGTGTTGGTGCTGCGTGGGGAACCATTTCTGGAACACTGTTAGCTGACTATGTCGTTGGTGCGACATCTAAATCATTGGATGACATACAGCAAGTGACAGGAATGCCTTGTTTGAATCCGCCAGAGCCTTTTTTAGGCATGGGAGTAAAAACGCGTATCCAATTAGCAAAATGGCAAAGCCGGAGTGAATTATGAAGCAAGTCAAACTCGTTGATAGTAAAAACCTAGATTTTAATGTTCGTGGTGATACGCCGGGAATGGCGTACGTAGCCCGAGCGTTAAGCCCGGAAATTTCACCAAACATTGGCGTAGGCTTTGCTAAATGGGAAGGCGCTCAAGTGGCTTGGACGGTGCTTTATGATGAAGTTATTTTCGTGATTGAAGGCTGTTTCGAGCTGACCGCAAATGGTGAAACACATTTTGTGCACCCAGGTCAGATGCTGTGGATACCGGAAGGAACTGAATTGGTTTATGGTGGGCATGCTCTGTTCGGCTATGTGGTTCATCCAGGAAACTGGAAAGAGTTACATGGTATTGAATGACTTTTATCATTTAGTAGTGTCTCGGAAAGGCAAAACAAAAAACCGATTTTTACCCATGAGTTTTCGTAAAAGAACTTAATCTAAATGGAGCAAGGGTTTCTTACTTGCTATGTTTCTTGGTCACGTTTCCAGACGTGTTAGACCTTTCTCAATTGCTATTTTATCTATCAAAAGGGAAGCCTTGGCTTCCCTATAATGAGTCTTCTTTTGGCTTGGCTAAATCTTTTATTTTAGCTCAAATTTACCCTGCATGATTGCCCAGTGACCCGGGAACGAACAGAAGAATGAATAGTCACCGCCGGCTTTCATTTTCTCAGTACTGAACGTAATGCTGGTGCTTTCACCGCCACCAATTACTTTTGTGTGAGCGTAGACGCGATCATCATTTGGTTTTACGTAGTTATTTTCTGCTCCAGCTGCCATGCCATCAGTACCGACTGCTTGTAGGTTGGCTGTGTCAGAGATGACCACGTTGTGACCCATCGATTGCGCTGGCATCTTACCTGTGTGATTCAGCGTCAGTTTTACCTCTTTACAAGTGGCTGGTACGCTCAATGTTTTAGTAGAAAACTGCATCATATCGTTAGCATCTAATGACACTTCACACTCGGCACTGGCTTGGGCACCAAAGCTCATTCCGACTAATGCGAAGGTTGTTGCTAATAAACGTAAAGACATATAACACTCTCCATTTTGTATTTTAGGCTGACTTGGATTGATCTTATCCAATAGTTCTCATTATCAGCCAATTTTCACTCCAAAAACGTGCTTCAATCGGTATATTGACGTTTTGTTGCAAGCTTGTACTGGTCAGTTCCGCTATTTGATCACTCAAATACCTTATTTCATGCGATTGCGTGAGTTAAATCAAAAGTCGTGATTAGCCAGAGTTAAGGTGAAATTAATCTCGCTAAACGGGTGGAAGAATCGTTTGGTTTTAAGGTATTGGAGAGGTTTCGAGAAAGAAGCTCAGCTAAATTGCTGAGCTTCTAGAGAACAGATGACAAGTAAACCTAGCGAGTTTGTTTTAACGTGTGCAACACATCATGCAGTGAAGGTGCAACAGTATGGCCTAATTGCTTTATTTCGTCACAAGGCTCAACCAGATCAGGAATTTGATAAGTGATCATGTTCGCTGCTACCGCAGCACGTACGCCATTATTTGAATCTTCAAAGGCGAGACATTTGGTTGGATCTACGCTTAGACGACTTGCTGCAAGCAGGTAGATCTCTGGATCAGGTTTGCCGTGTGACACTTCACAGCCTGTCGTTAAGTTGTCGAAATACTTGCTTAGGCCCGCTAACTCCAACTTCTTCTGTGCCACTTCTTTTGCTGTAGAAGTGGCGACTGCAATTGGCAACCCTTGGCCTTTCAACCACTCAAGCAGCTCAATCACCCCTTTTTTTACCGGTATCGCTTGGTGCTTAACCACAGCGTCGTAACGGTCGCGCCACTCTTGGTGTAAGCGGTCAAGATCATCCCCATAAGCTTTACGAAAAATCACTTCAATGCCCGCTGCATTGCGACCAATGATTGAAAGGTAAACATCTTTATAGAAGGGTAGGTTCTGGGCTTCACATGCTTCTTGGAAAATATGCATACAGACGCGCTCAGTATCAAGGAGCAAACCATCCATATCAAAAATAGCAGCTTGGTAGTTCATTACATTAAGACTTTTTGGTTGGGATGGCGCATTTTGACACAAGCAGATCGGTTTTTCTTCTAAAAATTAGAACTTGATTTTGATCCTATGAGTTCACATTGCCTCTGAACACACTATACACAGAGTCTATAAATTAGGTGTGAAATATAATATTTTTAAAATTATAAAAATTCAGTTAAATAGATAAAACTCTATCTTAATATAAGCTAGAGTTTTATTAATATTCTATTGTTATTTTAACTATTGGATAATTTATTAATAGTTAAAATTAATAATAAAATAATACCAAGTCACGATTGTTTACGACTGCATGAGTGTACCAGCTCTTGACTTCAGATATTTGTTGCTCTGATAAGCCTCCGAAGTCAACGTTATCTTGGTGAATATCTTGATTTTTTATCATAAAAACAACAGGGAAATCGTCAGGGAATGGGAATTTTATAGGATAATCGGTATTAGTGAATGGAATATCGCAGAAATCGTTTACATCGCAAGGATACCAAGAGTTATTGGATAAGTAATAACCAGTTATCTTACATATAGCTTCAAGCAAGTAAGCATAGGCGTAACCCAAGTGACTGTATTTTATCTCTTCAGACAACATTTGCATAAGAAGCTCTTCAGCTCGGATGCTTTCGCCACTACTTTCCAGCATTTCATTAATCACCTTAAAGGAGTCTTGACACCTTTCCATTATGGCTTTTTCTAGCTCTGGATTACGCTCATTCTTTAGTACGTTAAAAACCTTTTCAGTATCTAATGAATATACTGTCGCCCCATATCCCATATTTTATTCTCCTCACTTTTATACAGTTAAATTCATTTAAGTGTTTTTTATCGAAGGGATTATATTTTGATGTTTTTTGAAGGTAAAGTGTATATATAGAGGTTGTATTTATTATGATGAACTTTGAAAGTTTAGATTCTTAAAATAAATACTATATATTTAATTTTATTAGATCTAGCTCATAAAAATACCTTAACTATTATTGTGTTTATTGTTAAGGGTTATTAAATCTGTGAGGTGGTTCAAGACAATAAAATTTAGAAGAAAATACCGTCAAACTTAGGTAGCTATTCTATCTGAGCACTCAGCCCACTACTTATGGTGGGCTGAGTGCACGGTTGGGCATCAGGCACATTATTTGGCGATGAATATGCCATATTAGGTGATATTCGTTAGTGTCTATTTTATCCCTAGGCGTTTTGCTAAGCGGTGTAAATTACCGTTATCTAATTCAAGCTGACGTGCAGTTGCTGCCCAGTTACCTTGGTTCTCTTCCAGAGCTCGAACAATCATCGCTTTTTGGAAGGCATCTGTGGCAGGCTTCAATCCGCCTTCTGGTAGCTCAAGCCAAGAGTTTTGTTCCGCTTCTTCAATGTTCTTGATGTTCTGATTCGGCGTTCTAATATCAAAATCTTGCTCAACCAACTCAATGTCCAAGGCGTGAGTACGCGCTTTTGCCAAAACACCGGCACGTTTAATGACATGTTCAAGCTCTCGCACGTTGCCTGGCCATGAATAGTCTTTGAGTGCCTGCACCAAAGTGGGGGACAAACGAATGCTGTTCAATCCCAATTTGCTTCTTAAGCTCTCAGCGAAAAAGCCTGCGAGTAATACCACATCGTCTTCACGTTCACGAAGAGGTGGAACATGAAGCGGGAAGACGCTTAGACGATGATACAAGTCGGCTCGGAAGCGACCAGCAGTCACTTCTTCATGCAATATACGGTTAGTGGCGGCGACAATGCGTGTGTTGACTCGAATATGGCGGTCATCACCCACACGTTGAATGTCGCCGTATTGTAGGGCTCGAAGTAACTTGGCTTGCAGCTCTAACGACAGTTCGCCGACTTCATCCAAAAACAGTGTGCCGCCATCGGCTTGTTCGAACTTACCTTTACGATTGCTGATTGCGCCTGTAAATGCGCCTTTGATATGGCCGAACAACTCGCTTTCCGCGACTGATTCCGGCAGCGCTGCACAGTTGAGGTAAACCAAAGTATTGTTCGAGCGGCTAGAGCGATGGTGAATAGCGCTGGCAACCAACTCTTTACCTACGCCCGTTTCTCCCATGACCAACACAGACAATTCCGTATCGGCGACTGCATCAATCTGCTCTTGAAGATTCTTCATGCCCTGAGAGTTGCCAATGATTTCGTTACTTAAGGTGCGCTTCTCGGCGTAAGAGTCGCGTGGCAGGCTCGCTTGTGTCTCTAGTTGTTCTAGTAGGAGTGCAGTGTGAAGGCCACCTGCTGCCAACGCGCTGACAAAACGTAACTCTTGGTTGCGTAGCCCATCAAATTGGTTGGGGTCGAAGGCGTCAATCGTAATGGCACCAATCAGTTGATCGTCGATCAGCAGAGGTAAACCAATGCAGGAATGGACATGCAGTTTGTCATCGTGGTTTGGAATCAAGCCGTCGTATGGATCAGGTAAGTCGCTGTCGGAGGGAAAGCGCACGATATCGCCTGCTCGGGCAATGGCTTCTAACCTTGGGTGCTGCTCAATGGAGAAACGGCGTCCAAGGACCTCTTTCGCCAATCCATTGATCGCTAAAGGTTTAAAGTGCTGGTCTTCATACAAAAGAAGGGCAGAAGAGTCACACTTCAATACCTCTCGAATCGTGGTTAATAACGTGTCAAAGCGAGCTTGTTGAGTGAGCGCCGAGTTAAGGTCTTGCGTGATGTGTAGCCATTGCGCGATTAAAGAAGTCATAGCCAATACCGATTGTGTCAATATGACTATTGTAGTGTCTTAATGACAATTTTCAACTGTGTCTAAATGACACTTGTTAAAGTTGATTTTTAATTAAGGTGTTGAAATATATAGTAATTAAAAGTTGGCACGCCCGGTGCAATACAAGAAGAAATTATTTTTGTTTATCCCGTCATTCAAGGTAGTAATTATGACAATTCACGTAAAAAACAACATTCACTGGGTAGGTCAACGCGATTGGGAAGTTCAAGACTTCCACGGTACAGAATACAAAATGACAAAAGGTACCAGCTACAACAGTTATCTAATTCGTGAAGAGAAAACCGTATTGATTGATACGGTCGATCATCGATTCAGTCAACAATTCATCCAAAATTTAGAAATGGAAATCGACCTTAAGTCTATCGACTTTATTGTGGTAAACCATGCAGAAGAAGATCACTCAGGCGCATTGTCGGCATTGATGGAGAAAATTCCGAACACGCCAATTTACTGTACAGAAGCGGCGATTGATTCGATTGTGGGTCATCACCACCATCCTGAGTGGAACTTCAAAACCGTAAAAACGGGCGATAGCATCGATATTGGTAACGGTAAGCAATTGGTCTTCGTGGAAGCACCGATGCTGCATTGGCCAGACAGCATGATGACTTACCTAACGGGCGATGCAGTGTTATTCAGCAATGACGCATTTGGTCAGCACTATTGCGATGAACGTCTGTTCAATGATGAAGTGGATCAAAATGAGTTGATGGAACAGTGTTTGCGTTACTACTCAAATATCTTAACGCCATTCAGCAGCTTGGTAACCGCAAAAATCAAAGAAGTGCTGAGCTTCAATTTGCCTGTCGACATGATCGCCACGTCACACGGTATTGTATGGCGCGATAATCCGGTTCAAATCATCGAGCAATACTTAGCATGGGCAGACAATTATCAAGAAGATCGCATTACGATTTTCTACGATTCTATGTCAAATAACACCCGAATGATGGCCGATGCAATCGCGCAAGGCATTCACGATGTCGACCCTGGCGTGGCGGTCAAAGTCTTTAATGTCTCTAAGCATGATAAGAATGAAATTCTCGCCAACGTATTCCGCTCAAAAGGCATCTTGGTTGGTTCGTCTACCATGAATAACGTCATGATGCCGAAGATCGCAGGCATGCTAGAAGAAATTACCGGTCTGCGCTTCAAAGCGAAGAAAGCCGCTGCGTTTGGTAGCTACGGTTGGAACGGTGGTGCGGTAGATCGTATCCATGCTCGATTGACCGACGCAGGCTTTGAAACCGCAGTGAGCTTGAAAACCAAATGGCGACCAGATGGTAAAGCGATGCGTGAGTGCCGTGAGCATGGTCAGAACATCGCGAAATTGTGGGCAAAGCATGACCTGACAAGTCCTGTTATTTCTCCGGCGATTGTGGCGTCTGCACCACAAGTTCAATCACAACCCGCTGCGGCAGCGACAACACAGGCGGTAGTAGATGCTGCTCCTAGCAACCCTAGTGCCGAGGCGCATCCTGCAGATTGTCAATGCATGGTTTGCACCGTTTGTAATTGGGTATACGACCCAGCTAAAGGCGAGCCTAATCAAGGCGTTGAACCGGGTACGGCATGGTCTGAAGTGCCAGATTACTTCTTGTGCCCAGAATGTCACTTGGGTAAAGACGTCTTTGTCGAATACAACGGGTAAGGGGGCGAATATGCAAGCACCTATTGTGATTATTGGTAGCGGCTTTGCGGCTTACCAATTGGTGAAAACAGTGCGTCGAATGGACGCACATATTCCGCTGCAAGTGTTTACTGCTGATGATGGCGCGGAATACAACAAGCCTGATTTGAGTCATGTATTCAGTAACAAGCAAACTGCCCAAGATTTGGTAGTTAAAAGTGGTGAGGAGTTTGCACAGGAACACAACATCGAACTGTTCGCCCATACCATGATTGAGCATGTCGACGTGCAAGCTCAGCAAGTGGTCGCCAACGGCCAAACCTATCCTTACTCCAAACTGGTCTTTGCGACAGGCGCGAAAGCCTTTGTGCCGCCAATATCTGGTGATGCAGCACCTGAGGTGATAACGCTGAACTCGCTACAAGAATATCAATTAGCGGAAGAGCAAATCAGTCGGGCGAAACGAATTCTAGTAATGGGTGGTGGTTTGATCGGCGTCGAGATCGCCATGGATCTCGCAACCAGTGGTAAAGCAGTTACGGTGGTTGAGCCAAATCCCCGTTTGCTCGCTAACTTGATTCCTGAATTCGTTGCATTGCCGCTTGAAAACCAACTTAAGCTGCAAGGTATTCAACTTGCCTTGGAGACTGGAGTTGTCGCGATCAATCACTCGGATGATTCGCTTGTGGCAAGCTTGAGCAAAGGTAAGGAAATCGAAGCCGATGTAGCGATTTCAGCTGCGGGTTTACGTGCTAACACTTGGTTAGCGAAGGCTTGTGGGTTGAGTGTCAATAAAGGCATCGAGGTGGATGCTCGATTACAGACATCAGCAGCCAATGTGTTCGCATTAGGCGATTGTGCTGAGATCCAAGGTCGAATGATGCCGTACCTCCAACCGATCGTGCTAAGTGCCAATGCTTTGGGCAAACAACTACTGGGGCAAGAAGCAGAGTTGAAACTACCGCCCATGATGGTAAAGGTCAAAACGCCGAGCTACCCAATTCAATTGGCAGGCGATTTTAGTTCGGTGACGAACTGGAGCGTGCAGATTTCTCAAACTGGCATTGCCGCGAAAGCAGAAGATGAAAATAGCCGACTTATGGGCTTCGTCGTGACGGGAGAACAAGTTACGCAAGCATTTCCATTGCTTCGAGAGTTGTCTCAAGCCGGTCAGGCTTAACCGATTTAAACGAAAAGAATTGTAATTAGAGAGGGTATTATTATGTCGCATCTACGAATTCCTAAAGACTGGACTGTTCAACGTTCAACGCCTTTCTTCACTAAAGACAATGTGCCACCAGCGCTACTGACTCATCACAATACTGCTGAGGGTGTGTTTGGGCAGTTGTGCGTCATGGAAGGGCAAGTGACTTACTACGGCTTTGCTGATGAAAATGCCACAGAAGCAGAAGTAGTGGTGGTGATTAATGCAGGCCAGTTTGCTACAAGTCCACCGCAGTACTGGCACCGCATTGAGATGAGCGATGATGCTCAGTTCAACATCAATTTCTGGTCGAACAAGGACAAGAGTGGGCAAGCGATGTTCCACGCTAAGTAGTAGTGAACCTTTGTAAGTGCTTTGACTGTTACGCTAATCGTCAAGTAAAGGGGTGTAGAAGGCGCAATAAACGGACTGAAATACTGGATCATCGAGACCGTGGAAAGAGAAATCACGAGTAATGATTTCAATTCTTTAGTAGCATGTTACGAAACATTTCAGTCAGGTGAACTAAGGGAAGCGTGCAATGGAAAAACAACGAGTAGCATTTATTGGTCTGGGTGTGATGGGGTACCCAATGGCTGGTTACCTAAGTAAAGCGGGCTTTGAAACCAAAGTATACAACCGCACAAAAGCGAAAGCCGATAAGTGGGCTGAAGAATACCAAGGTGTGGCTTGTGAAACACCACGTGAAGCCGCAGAAGGCTGTGACATTGTTTTTACCTGTGTGGGTAATGATGATGACGTTCGTAGCGTTGTTTACGGTGAAGAAGGCATTCTGGTCGGTTTGAAAGCGGATGCAGTGTTAGTGGATCACACGACGACTTCTGCAGACCTAGCGGTTGAGCTGGCTGAAGCGTGTGTTAAGTACGGTAGTCACTTTATTGATGCGCCAGTTTCTGGTGGTCAAGCGGGCGCAGAAAATGGTGTTCTAACCATCATGTGTGGTGGTGAACAAAGCATTTTTGACCGTGTGTCTCCGGCGATGGATGTGTACGCGAAGCAGATGACGCTACTGGGTGAAAACGGTCAGGGTCAACGCTGTAAGATGGTAAACCAAATCTGTATTGGAGGCGTTTTACAAGGCCTGAGTGAAGCTTTGCTGCTGGCACAAAAATCAGGCTTGGACATCGCTCAAGTTGTAGAAACGCTTAAGCATGGCGCTGCAGGTTCTTGGCAGATGGAAAACCGCGCAAATACGATGGCTGAAGACAAGTTCGATTTTGGCTTCGCTATTGATTGGATGCGCAAAGACTTAGGTTTCTGTCTGCAAGAAGCTGAGCGAGTGGGTCTAGAACTTCCACTGACTAAGAAAGTGGATGAGCAATACGCAGACCTTCAACGTGATGGTTTAGGTCGCATGGATACATCAGTACTGATCAAAGCGGTCGCTAAAAATCAGTAGTTGATGAATCAGTAATAGATAAACAGTTCTTTGGTATTAAAGAGCTTAAAGAAATCTAAGTTAATTATAATGAATCACCTTGAGCATGTTTTGTGACTTGTGATTAAGGATTAGTGATTTGAAATCAGGAGGTACTGTAGAGTACCTCCTTTTTTTCGTCTTTAAATCACACAGTGTAATGATTGCAGCGTTCGCTTACTTGTTTAAGCCTAGTGCAATTTCAAGACCTTTGCCGTACGCTTCGTCCGCTTGGTATGCGTGTTGAACGTGGCGCTGTTGGATGAACTCTGGCACACCGTCCATTGCGCGAGCTGTGTTGTCGAACAGAGTTTGACGTTGCTCTTCGCTCATCAGACGGAATAGGTCACCCGCTTGGCTGAAGTAGTCTTCGTCTACACGGTGATCGTAGTGATCAGCGTTGCCGTTGATGCGTAGAGGTGGCTCGGAGTAATCTGGTTGCTCTGCCCATTCTTGTTTGTAGTTTGGCTCGTAACCTAGTGTTGAACCAAAGTTGCCATCAACGCGCATTGCGCCATCGCGGTGGTAGCTGTGAACAGGGCAACGAGGTGCGTTCACTGGGATTTGATGGTGGTTCACACCTAGACGGTAACGCTGAGCATCGCCGTAAGCGAACAGACGACCTTGTAGCATCTTATCTGGAGAGAAGCCGATGCCAGGTACTACTGCAGCTGGGTTGAACGCTGATTGCTCAACTTCTGCGTAGAAGTTTTCTGGGTTACGGTTCAGTTCAAACTCACCAACTGGGATCAGTGGGTAGTCTTTTTGAGACCATACACGTGTTAGGTCGAATGGGTTGAAGTTGACTTCATCCGCTTCTAGCTCAGGCATGATCTGTACGTACATCTTCCATTTAGGGAAGTCTTGACGTTCAATCGCTTCGTAAAGGTCACGGTGATGGCTTTCGCGGTCTTTACCTACGATTGCTTCTGCTTCTTGGTCAGTTAGGTTTTTGATGCCTTGCTGAGTTTTTAAGTGGAATTTCACCCAGTAACGCTCGTTTTCTGCGTTGATGAAGCTGAATGTGTGGCTACCAAAACCATGCATATGACGGTAAGACGCAGGGATACCTCGGTCACTCATTACGATAGTCACTTGGTGGAATGCTTCTGGTAGTGATGTCCAGAAATCCCAGTTGTTGGTAGAGCTACGCATGTTAGTGCGAGGGTCGCGTTTTACTGCGTGGTTTAGGTCTGGGAATTTTAGTGGGTCACGTAGGAAGAATACTGGTGTGTTGTTACCAACCAAGTCCCAGTTACCTTCTTCAGTGTAGAATTTAAGTGCGAAACCACGGATGTCGCGTTCTGCGTCTGCTGCACCGCGCTCACCAGCTACGGTAGTGAAGCGAGCAAATAGTTCTGTTTTTTTGCCGATGTCAGAGAAGATTTTAGCGCGAGTGTATTTTGTGATGTCGTGCGTTACTGTGAACGTACCGTAAGCACCAGAACCTTTTGCGTGCATACGACGCTCAGGGATCACTTCGCGGTCAAAGTGTGCCAATTTTTCAAGGAACCAAACGTCTTGTAATAGTTGAGGGCCACGAGGACCTGCAGTCATAACGTTTTGGTTATGTGCGACAGGGCAACCTGCTGCTGTAGTCAATTTCTTGTTTGTCATTTTTCTTCCCCCTCCAGGGCTCAATACCTTAGAAACTGTAGAGGAGGTTATTACGGAAAAGCTGGAGGAAAAAACTGATATTGCTTATCAATTCAATAGATGGTGACTATGGTCGAAACTATATTAGAATCAGAAATTTACTACATTAGCTTGATTGACATAACAATCGACGTTCTCGAATACGATTGACTGGGGGGAGCGCTATCCAGTTAGCGTGTCTGCGATGCTAGTAATATCGCCCCTTAAATGAAGTTTTACGTGTCATCAAAGGGGCGAAAGGGGGAAGTAATTAAGAGTACTTCACTTCAAGTTGTTCAGCTTTTGCAAATGCTGGGTGTGTCGCGAGCTGTTTCCCATAACGTTCAATATTAGGGAAGTGATTAACTAAACCAAACTTTTGAACCAATTCGACAATGAAAGACATCATGATGTCTGCGCCAGTCAGACGCTCTTCTACTAGGTAAGTTTTGCCTTCTAAGGATTGCTCGAAGTAGCCTAGTACATTCATTGCTTCCTTGTCGGCATAGCCTGATAAAAACTGAGTTTCATTTGGCTCTTTGCTTACGAAGATTTTTAGCAGCATAGGTAAAATTGCGGAGCTTTCTGCAAAGTGCATCCATTGCAAATATTCTGTGTGTGCTTTTGTACCGCGCTCAGGAGCAAAGGCTCCGTCACTGTATTTCTCAATCAAATATTCGGTCATTGCACCTGACTCAATGATAATCTCGCCGTTATCTTCAAGAACAGGTGACTTTCCTAATGGGTGAACACTTTTTAGTTCTGGCGGTGCCATGAAGGTCACGGAATCACGGACATAGGGTACAATTTCGTAATTTACATCTAGCTCTTCAAGTAACCAAATGATGCGCTTTGAACGAGACTGATTGAGGTGGTGAAGTTTAATCATTTACATATCCCTTTTTATAATGGGTCGTTAATCTGTACTACAAGTTTGCCGAAATTCTTACCTTCCAACAGACCGATGAATGCTTCTGGCGCATTATGCAGTCCTTGTACTAGATGTTCGCGGTATTGGATCTTTCCTTCTGCCAACCATTGATTAATATCTTGCGCAAATTCACCGTAACGATGTCCGTAATCATCAAAAATGATGAAGCCTTGCACCTTGATTCGTTTGGTCAGGAGCTTACCCATTAGTAATGGAAGATGGTCGGTACCTTCAGGCAGCTCTGTCGCGTTGTACTGAGAAATCAAACCACAAAGTGGGATACGCGCATTTGTATTCAGAAGTGGCAATACAGCCTCGAATACTTTGCCACCTACGTTTTCGAAGTAAACATCGATACCTTTGTCACAGGCATTTTTCAGTTGTTCTGCAAAGTCTTCAGCTTTGTGATCAATACACTCATCGAAACCAAGCACCTCTTTAGCGTAACGGCATTTTTCTTCTCCGCCTGCTATACCAACAACTCGGCAACCTTTGATTTTACCAATTTGACCAACTGTTGCGCCTACAGGCCCCGTAGCAGCTGCTACCACGATGGTTTCCCCTGGTTTTGGCTGACCAATGTCGAGTAAACCCATGTACGCGGTAAATCCTGGCATACCTGCAACGCCTAGCGCGTAAGAAGGATTTTTCGGTTCTTTACCAAGTTTAATGACCATCTCACCAGTTGAGATAGCGTAGTCTTGCCAGCCAACAGTGTAGGCAAGAACCCATTCACCTGCTTCGTAATCTGGGTGGTTTGATGCTTCTACCTGACAAACTGTACCACCGACCATTACGTCATCAATTGCAACAGGGTCAGCGTATGATTCGGCATCACTCATGCGACCACGCATGTATGGATCTAGAGATAAATAAACCGTTCTCAATAGCATTTCACCCTCTTTCGGAGTCGGTTTCGTTACCTCTTCTAAACGAAAGTTTTCTTGTGTCGGTGCACCATGGGGACGTGACGCGAGTACTATTCTGCGATTTGTTGCGTTAGTCATATCTATCTCACTTGTTGATTAGACCGGTCGTCTAGCATTTGTTTCAAAATATCCCGCTTATGTAAAGCGGGAAGGTTTACTGTGTTAACACTGACGCTTTTTCTGACAGTGAAACGTGTGTAGGGTGTTCATTCTGCTTCCACGCCGCCCGTTATGGGCAAGTGCGCGTATTCTGCAGTAAGTGTTGAGTATAGGTCAGACTTTGCGTCAATGCTGCCTGATCTTGATAAAGTTTGTTCAGCAAGCTAGCGCCATTCCAAAGGTAGTATATCTGCCTTGCTAATAACGCACTGTCACCATTGGGGATTGAGCCATCTTGAATGCCGATGTCAATGCAATCCGCTATCGCTTGAATGGTTTTGTCTGCTCCTTGGCGTAATGCCAAGCGCATTGACTCAGAGAGATCGGAGACTTCTGCACTTAACTTAACCAATAAACATTTGTTCGCATTACACACGTCGTCTTCTACTTTGACCATTTCTTCGAAATAGCTCATTAGGCGTTGGTAGCCACTCAGTTCAGTATTGGTAAAGCGTGCGTTTAAACGCTCAAAATACTTAGTAAAGTAGTCTTGAATCATCGCTTCACCAAATTGTTCTTTGGATTTGAAGTAATGATAAAACGACCCTTTTGGCACTGCGGCCTTTTTTAATAGCTCTGAAAGACCAACACTCGTGAACCCTCGGTTTACGATCAACTCGTATCCGACGTCGAGAATATGTTGGCGTGTGTCATTCGTCTTTGCGTTCATGAAGTGTACTATAGAATGAATTAGACCAGTCGTCTAGTATTTGTTGTGGGTTATTTAATCAGCTCATACTCAATAACAAAGAGCGTGTCGGTATTTGGGTAGATTTCTCGAATTAGCTGCTTGAGTTTTGGTAGTTCGATGGCTTCTTGTTCTGCATGAAACTCATTAATATCTTCAAAGTGAAGTGGTTCTACAGAACGTATCTTGATATCGCAGACTTTACGATCCGTTTCTAAGGTAAAAACTTCGACTTCTGTATTGGGAACTAATGGCTTTCTGATTCATCTCGAATCGTTATCGTCTTTTTGCCTGACGTGATCAACGGGGTTAAGAATTCAAAAAAAGTAATCTTGGTTGGATGAGATGGCATGATGTACTCGTTAGTCTGGTTGTTTGGCGTAATTATATACCCAAATCCCCCAGAGATTCCTGTATTACTAGAACGATCGAGCGCGGATGAAGCGAATTAACTTGGCACTAAAGTAACCTGAGATAACGCCTATCCAGTTGGTGCTGAGATCATCAAAACTAAATGATCGATTTGGAATAAAAAGTTGGCTTATTTCTTCCATTGAAACGATAGCTAACAGCAGTAGCAAAAGACGAATCCCAAAAACGTCGGTTTTATTCGAGCTCACCAGAGAAGGGAACGTGAAGACCGATAAAAAGCCGATCAATAAACTGAAAGTAAAGTGAAGCGTACTTGATCCGCCTAAGTAGGTTTCCATTTGCAGGTAAGCAGTATGGTGTAGGTCAGAGCTTTTCCACAAAGAGAGTGAAGCGGTTAGCATCAGGACTAAAACAAAACTCGTGCGTGCCAGTATTAAAGCCATAATTAACCTATTGGAAAGAAGCCTAAGTAACGTTTTACAAAGTACAGTGCAGCTAAATTCTGGATAGCCATGCCAATTGCCATTGCCCACGCTGCACCAATCACACCAAATATTTGGCAAAGCGTAACAAGTAGGCAGATGGACACCGTACCGGAGGAAATTGTAATGTATTTCATGGTTCTCTCATGACCACTCATTAATAATAAAAAACCTACTGAACCAGTCGCAACATTGACTAACTGCCCCAGAGAAAGGACGACTAATAGTGGTGCCGCGGCGAGAAACTCCTCACCAAAAAACTGCATTACAAACTCGGGGAAGAGGGTGCAAATAATTACGGGTACAATCGCTAAACCAACATTGGCTCGGCACGCCAAGCGGCTCAGGTTCTGTAGTTTGCGCATTTGACGCTCTTTGTAGAGAGAGGCAAACATCGGGGCGACCACAAAGTTAATGGTAATCAGCACAAAGCCAATCAGTAGTGATGTGCGTTGGGCTGCGGCTAACAAACCGATTTCCGCTGTTGAGATAAAAAAGCCCGCAATAACAAGGCTTCCCCATTGAAGAACATTCGTGAAGATACTGCCAACCCAGACTTGCTTGGCAGAAGCGACCATTTTTTTGTTTGGTACGAAAGCCGATGTTTGATATTGATCTGAGCCCAGCCAATTGGCACTAGATATGACCGCGACACCTATGCTCGCTAAAAGCAGTGCGGTCATTAGATTGTTGATATTTTGCTGACCCATATAGTCTAGGGCAAAGACAAAAATGACCATCAACATGCTTACCCCAAGCTGCAACGCAAACAGAGATGATACAACTTTTCTACATGCTTGAAGCACCCGACTGTTGGTTTGCGCAAGCACCAAGAAAGGTATGCAAAGCAAGCATAGAGTAATCGCATACATTGGTGATTGAGTTTGGTTTAGCTGCTCTGGAAACAGATTAAACCCTGCCAACAAAACGCCTATGGCGAGCAAGCAAAATGCCATACTTCGATAAAGTGCGGTTTTATAGTTTTGGCTTTGTTCAAGCTTCTCTTTGTTATTAAAAGCGATCGCATTGTAACGAACTAACGAGACATCAAAACCTAGCTGAGAAACGATGGCGAGTAGCGAGACTAGGTTGAATAAAAAGAAGAATTGACCGGCCGTCGAAGCGTCACTGGTCTTCGATACAATCAGAGTCAGTAAAAAAGCAAATAGCGCACTCAACACACGCGTGATTGCGGTTTTTAATCCAGTAGATAACAAGCTTTTTTTACCGCTGGGCATCAACAGTAATTTTTGTTGAACAGTGTGAAACATAGGGGCATTTAACCGTAAAGTTTATTGAGTGCGAGGCGCTGTTTTTCTTCACTGAAGGCATCGTTTAATTCTGCTGTATATTGGCGAAAATCGATCTCTTCATAATGATTGACACAATGCGCGATCTGCTTGGCCATTTCTTCAGGTGTGAGCGCTAAAAACGGGTAGTTGAGATCTTTGGTTGCGCCGATGGTCCGAATAACCATAGGAAGATGTAACTTGGATGCTTCTAGAATGGTTAACGGCATCCCTTCCCATGCTGCAGTATGTAGATAAAGGTCTGACCCCTTGAGCTTTTCAACTACCTCATCGCGAGGCAGCATGCCCGTTACATCCACATTTTCAGTGCGTAATTTCTGTTCGAGTACGTGGTCACCACCACCTATCCATGTGATCTCTATCGGGCGGTTAAGCGCATACCGATTAAGGAACTGCAATGTGCTGATAAGAAACTGAGGATCTTTTTGGGGCGCGACACGACCAAGTACAACGAGCTTCAGGGCTTCTTGCTTGTTTCGCTCTATACGATCTTCACTTTGATAAGACACGTAGTTGTTGAGCAGTTCGGCACGTTTCGCACCAATGCTAATGGCTAGGTCACACTCTCGTTGGCTACAGCCTGCAACCACATCAATTTTGCTCAGTTTTACTTTCTCTAGTGCTTTATAGATCTGGCGTGCAAGCTCTGAGATATCTTCACGTTCGAAGGCATAACAGTGCGGTGTGTAAACCAAGCGTGCCTTGCCAAGCTTTAGAAATCGGCCGAGAAATCCCGCTTTACTCGAGTGCAAATGCACGACGTCGGGAGCAAGTGATGCAATCATGTGGTTTGCATCGCGAATAAATTGAAGCAAGCCGCCTTCTACCCACTTTGTCTGTACGAAAATGTGGTGGTTGTTCTCATTGGTCAAGTCGTTTTCTCGGGCTCTGGCTAGCAAGAAATGTTGATAAGGCTCGTCTCTGGATGAGTGAACATAACTATAGAGGGCGGTTTGAACGCCACCTCCAAACGCTTCTGTAACATGGAGTACTTTCTTCATGATGATTTTGTCCCTGGTGTTTGCATCCATTTGTGTTTAAAAGCATCACGCTCTTGCTCTGAATAAACGTGGCGATACAAGGGAAGATCGTACATATAGAACAGTTTTGAGAAGTCGTAGTGATTCTTAAAGTGTTGGTGGATATTGGAGTACCACTTGTTTTTCGCTTCGTTGCTGTTTTTCAGTACGAAGTCTTGCAACTCAAGAAACTCACCGATTTCTTTATCAAGAGAACTGAGCTGTTCGCATTTGATTAGCATGACGTTGGCCTGATCGTTCTGGAATGTGAAGAAAGGTTGAGTGTTGTCCAGCTCTTGGCGCATCGCATCGATATTGAAATTACGCTTTAACTCGTTGTCGAACCAGTCCGCAAAATAGTTGAGATTGATATAGTTATCAAAGCAATGCTCGAGGTGCTGATACGTGACTTCCATATCTCGGTGAATTGCATCATTCTTTTTGCCTTCGATAAATTGCAAATGGAGGTCTTGAAAGAAACGAGAAAAGACAGTTGCGATTGGATCGCGGACCAGCGTAACGATTTTAATCTGCTCGCGTTTTTGTAAGATACGTTTTCGCTGCTTGAGCACTAAGCGATAGAGTGCGCGGTTTCGGAAGTCGAAGAATTTACTCACGTCTTTTTTATTGTGATACATGTGAAATTCTTCGTGATCATCAAAGGTGTGGATGTGATAGCTCGGGATATTTTTCTCCCCTAGCGTGTGCTCAATTGATGAGGAGCCAACTTTGCCCATTTGGTAAACTAAAACAAAATTATCAGCTTGGAGTTCTCGGTTCTTTTCAAATTGTCGAGAGATTGAATACTTCATCTATCCTATCCTTGATTATTCATATTCGTGGTGATGGTTTACCGGAAAAGTATGAGCAATGGCCCTTGAGTCGTTGCTCATGCTGATCATGACGGGTAATAAGAGTATTAAAATTATGGTGGTGTTTACCGCAACGAAAAACACCATGATGAGGGCGTATATCGCAAGTAATAGGCTTTTTCTGTTTTCATTAAGACTACGGAAGCAAAAGCGAATAAAAAGAAAATAACCACCAAACAGCAGACCGATACCAAGCAATCCGTATTCAATTGCGGTATCTAACACAAAGTTGTGGGTGTAGATCGCCAGCTCATCATAATTAAAGTAACTGATCATAAAGTTGGGTAACATTTTCGCGCCGACACCTAACACTGGGTGTTGAAGTAAAATATCTAGCCCATTGGCAAGTAAAAGTTTTCTATGAAGATTCGATACCCAGCGCGCTTCACTTTGGTTGGCAAATAAGACGTCTTCTTGGGTTATTTCCAATGTGTCTGCTAGCGTTTCAAACCCAACGTAGAGTGTGGTTGTGACGGCAGTAAACACAATGAAGCTCAAGGCTAATAAAATTGTCCACGTGTACGTTTCGCTGAGCGATTTTCTCATTAAGTTTTTTACGAGCAGTTGGTCAAAGAAGAAAAGCAGACAAAAACCAAGTAGCGCTTTTCTTTCTTGTGACAACACCAGTAATACTAAAGCTACGAGCATCAAAAGGTGGAAAGCGCGAATTTTATCTCGATAAAGGTACAGTAGCGAGCACAGTACACCGAACCCGTATTTACTTACCCCGAGTAACTTAAACCCGCTTTGATAGCCCTGAGCAAAGTGCCATAAGGCAACGAGCGTACAGATGAAAAACAACAGATACGTGAAATAAACCATTACCCGTTCGTCATCAAACACGCCATAGGCGTACATTAGGCTGAGTAGGCACAAAATCGCTAACCATTGCACAGTTTCTATAACTAGCGGCATTAAAGGGACGCGATTTAGCAGACCATTTATGAACACATACCCAGTGAACAATATGAGGAACCCCATACAGGGATGCATGAGTTTTTCAGCTTTTCCTTCCAATACCACTAATGCAGTAAAACCAATGGACAAAAGGCTTGCGATGTCAGATGGGGCTAGCGCTATTCCTCCAGCACGAAACTTCATAGGAATAAAGAACAATGCTAATAGGCATGCTGCAAGCAATGAGGCGCGATGGCTCGATGGCGCGGAACTATTTGTTGGCGCAAAGCTGCTGGTAGATTCCATAGTAACCTTCACGAAATTTATCGATGGTGTAGAGAGAGGCCCTATTGACTGAGTATTGACTTGCAGCGTCATACCGCTCAACACTTTCACACAGCTGGAGGACTTTTTGGCTCAGTTCAGTGGCGTTACCAACTTGAAATAAATATTCGGCACGTCCGGTGACGTCATCCAAACCAGGTACGTCCGATGATAATACGGGTAAGCCTGCTGCCATCGCCTCAACCGCCGCCAAACCAAAGCCTTCGACGTGCGACGATTGCACGTAAATATCCATGTTGTTCAAAAAGGCTGGAATGTCAGAAACTACGCCATGAAAGTGAACACGTTGCGCGACGTTGATTTTTGTTGCCAATGCTTGCAGTGACGATTTTTTTTCTCCATCTCCCGCAAGGTGGAGTTCGTATCGTCTTGGTAAATGGATAAGTGCTTGGATAAGTGTTTCATGATCTTTATGTTGGTGAAGTCGGCCCACCATTCCAATCTTGATAACTTGTTTGTCGATTAGGTGGCTGGCGCATCTTGGCGTCATAGAAAACCTTTTTAAATCAACGCCATTGTGCACCACGTGATATTTGTGTTGGTAGCGAGGCATGAACTTCACCAGTTCATCTTGTACTTTTTCACTAATACTGACCGTCAAGTCGTGGCCCCAATATAAGACGTATTCCATGAACTTAAACAGCGGATAGTCACGTCGACGGTTATAAGAACAGTGCTCAGTCTGGATTCGTTTTTTACCTACCGCCAATAGCGCTAGGTAAATGGAAGGGTAGAGGTGCCCGTGAACGACATCCGGCCAACGCAGCAAAGAGAATTTCTCACTCAATGGCAATGTGCGCCAGTTAAAACACTCTATGCCTTGGGCGGATAGCATTGGTAAGTAATCATTTTCATCACACAAGACCAAAATTTTGATTTCGTATTCAGGCTTATGTTCTAAAACAAGGTCGACTAAGAACTTCTGAGCACCGCCGTTCTGAGAAAGATCATTGATAATATGTAGAATCTTGGTTTTCATGATTAATTGGTCAGATATTGCTGTTTAAGGTCGGTGATTTCTGCATTTGAGAAAAAGTGCTTCGTCAATTTAGAATTCAGCATTTCTTCAACGTACTCGGGTGTAGGTTGAAATTGCGTTTTGAATTCTTTCATTAGTGGCGAGTACCATTTGTTGTCTGATTGATTTTCATAAACAACATCCACGGGGTAACCTAAAAAGTCTTCAACTGCGGAGTTAGCCTTCGTTAGCTTGTCACTTCGAATGACCAACAGTGAGAAGTTATTGTTATGGTATGTTTGATAGCCTACTTCGTGATTAAAAGACTCGTTAAACACATCAATCCCTGTTAGTTGTTTGATCTCGTTGTCAAACCACTGCAGCGCATATTGATGATTCATGTGCTTATCAAATGCTTCTTGGAGTAATTGCGGTCGTTCGGTACGTATTGCGCTGTCATCCTTTAGATATTTGTCCGCCATCCAAAAAGGAAGTGCTTGAAAGAACATTGAGACATTTCGTCCGATCGGTTCACGCACCAGAGAGATAATTCGAACTTTTTTCTTGCGCTTTAACATATGGCTCATCGTTATACGCTTTAGTCGTCGCTTTAACGCATTGATCTGAGGCTTATGCAATTGCGCTCTAACGGGGGATATTTGTTTTTGCGCATCGACGGTCATAAGGTCGTGCAAGTGAATCGAGTTAGGAATGGAATGCTCTAATGCACTCGAACCTACCTTGCCCATTTGATAGATCAATACCGGCTGTTCTTGGCTTTTCAACGTTTGGTACCAAGATAGGTTTACGTTAGTAGGCGTATTTCTGGACATAAAGCGTCTCTCCTTCCTTGGCCTTGGCTTGTGTGATTAAGACGCCAAGAGATGGAACTGAGTGTTGTATTTGTTTAGATAACGCAAGGTTAACCAGTGATGATTTTGTTGATTCTGAGCGAATGACGGTGATCAGACCATTGGCATACTTACCAAGAATAAGTGCGTCACTCACTGACAATAGGGGCGGTGTGTCGATAATGATTCGGTCATACTTATTTTGAAAATGTTCGAGCAACTTTTTAAAGCGATCAGAAGCCAGTAATTCCTGTGGGTTTGGCGGAACTAGGCCGGCCGGTAATACATCTAAGTTGGCTTCTTTTATATGTGTAACACAATCTTTGATTGGCGTATCCATCGTCAGGATATGCGTTAAGCCAGGGCTTGATTCAGCAATACCGAATCGCTTTGCGATGGAAGGTCGACGTAAATCGCAGTCGATGATCAACACCTTTTCCATTTTTGAAAACGACACCGCCATATTGATACTGGTCGATGTTTTTCCTTCTTCTGGAATAGCAGAGGTAAAGGGCAATATCTTTTGCTTCGTGTTGGTTAATCTGAGCAGAAGCGAGGTTCTGACCGAG
This sequence comes from Vibrio sp. 2CM40D, assembly GCF_023161825.1. Taxonomy (NCBI): domain Bacteria; kingdom Pseudomonadati; phylum Pseudomonadota; class Gammaproteobacteria; order Vibrionales; family Vibrionaceae; genus Vibrio; species Vibrio sp. 2CM40D. Next base: position 210,768 of record NZ_JALNTL010000002.1, on the reverse strand, counting down.
CGGCAAGCTTCACTAAATAGTTTTTCTTCATCATCTAAATACGCGCTATAACTGACGCCGTTTTTACGCAAATTGCGTTTTTTGACCATAGGAATCACACCTAAACACGTAACACCAAGTTTTTCCTGCACATCAGCTGTGCTTCGGATAACTTCTCGCATCGTTTCTAAGATGATGACTAGAGCGCAAGCAATGGCAAAGCCAAAAAAGGTGGCAATCAGTACCAGTTTGATTCGTTGTGGTGCCACCGGGAATAGAGGAATGATGGCTTTATCAGTAAAGCGAGCAGTGACATTCTTGTAGTCGCTGGTGGCGTTGGTCTCTTTCTCACGATTTAAGAACGCTTCATAGAGTGCCTTATTGGATTCAACCTCGCGTTTTAACTGTTCGTAACGCGCTTTTTGTGACCCTAACGATTGGAAGTCTGACTTTTTGTTATCGAGTTCTGCTCGAAGCATGTCCTCTTGCGCTTTTGCAGCAAGAAGGTCTTGTTGCTTACTGAAGGAAATGTCACGGATGAGTTGCTGGGTTCTTGATTGAATTTCAGCAAGCTGTGCTTTCGCCTGAATCATTCGATCATGTTTAGGTCCGTAGCGCTGTGCCAGTTCAGAGAGATTTTTGGCTGCCTGTGCTTCCGACAATTTTAGATCGCGGATTTGCGCTTGATTAGCGAATTCATCAATTGACAACAAGCTGTCTAAACTTTGCGAAGATTTACGTCGTAACAGTTGGATTAACGTCTGCGCTTCAATACGCTTATTAACAGCGATATTCAGCTTGCGAGTGAGTTCTTCTAGCTCATTTGCGTAAATTTCATCAATACCGTTTATATCGATCAACCCTTCTTTTAACAAGAATTCTTGCAGCGCTTGCTCCGAGTTACGTAATCGCTCCTCCAATTTTTGAGAGTTATTTGTCAACCAAGTAGCCGCATTTTGTGTAACGACCAATTTGGCTTCAAAATTTGCGTCAATATAGGCTTGGCCGACCGCGTTGGCGATTGTCATCGCAAGCTTAGGATCGGTAGAACGAAAGCGAATTCTGACTAATTGGGTGTTACGTACTGGCTCAATATCGAGTTTACTTCTGAAAGCTTGAAGTGCCTGATAATAGGACTCTGAAAACTGGGCGGTTTCTTTTGGGCTTGGTGCAACATTCAGTAGGTCTTGAACAAAAGGAATCGACTTTATTTGGTCGATTTTTTTATTTACCCCCCCTGAGCTTGTGAACTCAGGTAATTGGGTGAGGTTCAACTCTCTAATGACCTTATCTGCAATATGATTCGATTTTAAAATGGCGATTTGCGTTTGAAAGTACTCTTTTTTTGTCGTGTCGACGCCATATACTTCCTCGATTGAAAGGGCGCTTTTTTGCTCCTCTTGGATGAGTAGCGTAGCTGTAGCTTGGTATATCGATGCTTTGGAGTAGATATACCAAGTACAAGTTAATGAGAACAGAAGCGTGAATGCTGCGATGCTTAGCCAATTCTTTTTAATCGCTTTGAAGTGATGGCCAAAACGAATCAGTTCTACTTTGTTCATCTGGAGATTATTTGGATGAGTCCCGTTCATTTGATTCCCTGTCACTTAAAAGAAGCTCTGGTCAATAAATACAATGTCACCAGGTTCAACGTTGCGGTGCATACTGACTCCTTCCATCGTTTGACCCGTTTTATGCTTGGTTAGGTTAATGCCTTTGCGTGAGGCTCTGTCGGTCAAGCCACCTGCTAGAGCGATGGCCTTCTCTATGGTTAACCCTGGACGGTACTCAAATCCACCAGGTTTCCTGACTTCGCCATTAACGTAAAACAGACGAAAGTTATTGATGGTGACCATCACTTTTGGATTGATGAGATAATCGCCTTTTAAGCCCGTTTCTATTTCGTACTTGAGTTGTTTTGGTGTTTTTTTGATTGCTTTAATTCGGCCAAGGTAGGGGTAATCAAAGTAGCCATCTGACGTTATTAGAATATTTTTAATCGTAAGATCTTCTTCACCATAGACCTGCACGGAAATGGTATCGCCAGTATCGAGTAAGTAATCTTCCTCGTTTGAGTCAGCGTTGACCAAAGTGCTAAATAGCAACAACGCTACACTCATGAATTTGATGAATGCCTTCATTAATAATCCTTTTTACAGAGAAAACTGTGCGCTTAAAGTCCAAATATTTTGTTCGAAGCTATAATCCGATCGGCTAGAGTTTTTATCTTGGTATTGCCAATCGGCTTGCAGCTGTATCCAACGTTTGATCTGATAATCGATACCAAAAGATAGAGTGTACCGATCGTCGTTTCTGGAGATTCCCGTGTAATCATCTTGTTGATAAACAGCACCTAAGCGAGTTGCAAGGTAACTATTCCAATCGTGCTTCAGGTTCAGTCGGTAACGAGTTTGTAGGTTGTAATCGCCATCTTGATCGGGGTTAACCGCCGCTTGAGTGGTTTTCACGCTGACTAGAGTTTGTTCTTGAGGCAACCATTCAAAGCCGATATCCCAACTAAAGCCTTTAAATGTCTCTCGTTTAGCGCTGTCAAAATCTTTGATTTGATAACCGAGTCGAGCGATGCCTTTGGTTTTTCCTGTGACTTCCCATTCGGCACCGGTGTAATAGAAACTGGTGTTGTTATCTTTCGATGGCTGCGCAGAATTTCGGTGCTGATACTCGGTTACGATTTGGTTTGTTCCGACTAACCAATAGGTTCTTGGCGTCGCTCTTAAATAGAACTCCAAATGTGCATTGGGAGCTCGAAAATCGTTGTATTTAGTTTTAGCGTTTGGGCGACCAGGCAAGCCGTCACGATAGTTTTGATAGGTTTTATCACTATAGCCTAAACCGAATTCGAGTCTGCCTTTGGCACCGTTAGATCCAAAGACATAATTGGTTTTTACATCGTTACGGTTGAACTCTATTGGTGCGTCGATTGCGCTACCATTACCTTCGGTAATATCTTCTCCTCGAACTTCATGCTGGCCGCGAAAACGGTAATCAACCACTAAACGATGACGATGATTAAATTCGAAAAAGTTGGAAAACTGAAAAGTGTGGTCGTCGAAGTCGTTGCGATCGTCAGATGAAAAGCCAGCTTTTAACTTATATAAAATATCTGCGCGATAGCGATTCCGTTCTATACGTGCTAGTAAGCTTGGTTCTATACCCCAAATATTGACTGACTCTACATTGCCGGATTTTTCCGCTTTATTGATGTTGTCATCTCCCTCGTAGAAAGTTTTTACGAGGGGAATCAACTCTATACCAGACTCGGTTTGGTAAGCCATCGGTTCTGCGAGCAAGTCAGTAGAAAACAGACTCAATGCTATTGCCATTGTCAGTTTCTTCATAATCTCAACCTTAGTAAGCGTTAGCACCAGTGAAGCCTTTGAAAACGGTCATAAAGATGATTTTGATGTCCATCCAAACCGACCAATGGTGGATGTAATCCAAATCAAACTCGACTCTCTTTTCCATTTTTTCTAAGGTGTCGGTTTCGCCGCGATAACCATTAATCTGCGCCCAGCCAGTAATGCCTGGTTTTACTTTGTGACGTAGCATGTAGCGATCCACGATCTGACGGTATTCTTCATTGTGTGCCACGGCATGAGGGCGTGGGCCGACAATAGACATGGTCCCTTGCAGTACATTGATAAATTGAGGTAGTTCGTCCAAAGAGGTGCGACGTAGAAATCCGCCAAAAGGCGTAATACGAGGATCGTTCTTTGTCGCCTGTTTCACGTTGGAACCTTGATCCATGGTTGTCATTGAACGGAACTTCCAGACTTCAATCTTGCGTCCATCAAGACCGTACCGATGTTGTTTAAAGATGACAGGGCCTTTAGACGTTGCCTTAATGACAATCGCAATGACGAATAGAATAGGGGCGATTAAGACCAAAATAATGCTCGAAAACAAGATGTCTTCAAACCGTTTTACCCAAGAAGAAATTCCAGCAAAAGGTGTATCAAAGACACTTAGTGTTTGAACTTGGCCGATCTGCGCCCAACGAGAATGTAAAAGGTTATAAGTGAAGAAGTCGGGAATCAGATACGTATTTGCGGTGGTATCTGAGAATTGGTTAAGAAGTGACGCAATGCGCTCTTTTGCGTGCATTGGCATCGCGATATAGACGTAATCTACTTCCCCTTTTTTAGCTCGCTCAAGGGCGTGGTCAACAGCTCCTTTAATAGGATAATCAGAATTTGGCAATCTGTCGGAAGATCGTTCGTCGTAAAAGCCATCAAAAAGCACGCCGTGTTCTGTGTGGTTTTGAATTTCGTTAGCTAGGGTAATGCCGTGAGGAGTTTGGCCGATGATGATCGCAGTGCGAGTGTTGAATCCTTTCTTTCTCAAATAGGCTAATCCGGTACGGAATGTTACTCGCCATGCTAAGAGCAGAGCGGGCGTAATCGCAAACCACAGCACTAAAATTGTGTTATCAAATAAGGTATGGACTTCAGAAAAATACAGCACAATAAAGATAAGTGCAGAAGTCACCGCCCAAGAAACACAGACAATAAACATCTGCTCTTTAAACGAACTGGTTCGCCAAGAGCGATACAGATTGCCGCTTTCTGCCATAAATAGAAAAGAGATGCCTCCAACGAAAGCCAATATGACGTAATCTTTCCCCATCGCAGTATTCATGTCTTTGAACACTAAAAGCAGCATAAAAGAGACGATGACAGCAAGATCTGAGATGCGATATAAAAAAGCGAACTCCATCTCATGAGAGCGGATAAGTCCTTTTTGTTTCATGACTCAGTTTCCCTTCTGACACGCTACCGCCCTTGGGTGTCTTCCCCAATTGCCGTGTCGTGAACGTTATTAGTAGTTAGTGCACAGAGCATTCTGTGGAATGCTGCTGAGTTTTTTGTCACGTGTAATTTCGTTGATAAGTGTAAAAATTTGCGTTGTTGAGGTAAGTGGAAATAAGAATGATATTTAGCCCTTTGGCTAAGTTTGGCGGGTTAGGAAAAAGCTGGTACTTACTTATGAGGGATGAGGAAAAGTATTAAAAATGAAGTATCAGTACAAAGACAATGGTTTATGTGAGGGTAGAAGAAACGGGTGATTTGATTCGTTCACGATTAATGATTTAGTATCGAATTGCTGATATTTATTAAGATAAAAAAATCCCTCTCAAGTGAGAGGGATTTTTGAGTAAGGACGAATGAACTATTCGACTTCTACGCCGTTTTCTTTGTATAGGCGGCGGCATGCGCGACCATCACTGTGGAACAGGTGACAACGATGAGCTGGAATACCGATCTCGATTTTATCGCCAGTGTCGACTGCAAGCGTGTCCGGCTGACGGAAAATAACGTCGGCGTCCGCGCCTTCTAGATTTAGGTATACTTGAGTTTCGTTACCTAGCTTCTCAACAATCATCACTTCACCGTGAATACTTGCATCAGCTTCAGAAGCGGATAATAGGTGCTCAGGGCGAATGCCTAAAGACATTCGGTCGCCGCGGTTAACTGTTGTACCATCCACCGGAATCCAGAAAGATACGCCGTTAGATAGTTGAACTTTGACGCGCTCTGCTTCTACTTCATCAATGAACACGCTCATGAAGTTCATTTTCGGAGAACCGATAAAGCCAGCTACAAAGCGGTTTTGTGGGTAATGGTAAAGCTCAAGCGGCTTACCAACTTGCGATACATAACCGCCGTCTAGTACAACGATTTTATCTGCCATTGTCATCGCTTCTACCTGATCGTGCGTTACGTAGATCATGGTACAACCAAGTTGGCGTTGTAGCTTAGTAATTTGTGCACGCATGTTTACACGCAGTGCCGCATCCAAGTTTGATAGTGGCTCGTCTAGAAGGAATACATTTGGCTGCGATACCAATGTTCGGCCAATCGCCACACGTTGACGCTGTCCACCAGAAAGTGCTTTTGGTTGGCGCTCAAGCAAGTGGCCTAGTTGTAGGATTTCTGCTGCTTGTTCAACACGCTTGTCGATTTCTGCTTTGTCTGCTTTTGCTAGTTTCAAGCCAAATGACATGTTGTCATATAAGTTAAGGTGCGGGTAAAGAGCGTAAGACTGGAATACCATACCAACACCACGTTTGGATGGTTCGACGTCATTCATGCGCTGGTCACCAATATACAAATCACCTGAAGTAATGTCTTCAAGACCGGCAATACAACGTAAAAGGGTAGATTTACCACAACCTGATGGACCTACGAAAACAACAAATTCACCTTCGTTGATTGTTAGGTCTACGTTCTTAGAAATCAGTACGTCGCCATACGCTTTACAAACATTTTTTAACGTGACACTCGCCATGTAGCTCGTCCTCGATCAATTTTTTATTATTCACCGCTCATCATTATATGAATTATCTAGCGAGCAGTAACAGTAGGAATCGGTAAGTTCTTGCGGTTGGTAAGAAAAGTAGGGTAGCACTTCAATAAAATGTCCTGAATAGAAGTGCTACCCATCATAGCCAAGTACGAGTTTCTCTCCCCCACATTATTCGTATTGTCTCCCCCGTGAAATAATTACCACAAACAACACTAATAATGACATTCCACTCGTCTGGCAATGCAAAACCAGCAAATCTTTTTCCTAATACGTAGGCACTGCTGGGAAAGGGTTCTTACCATCCACTCTTGGATGACTGCAGTTTCTAAGATTGTGCGTAGTGCGACATCCTCCTAATAGAAATAATTGTAGGGGGAGTAGAAAGGGAGGAGTAAAAAAGGAGGAGGAAGAAAGCAGTTGGTCGGAAATCACATTATTGCACCACCTAAAGTTGAAACCGATCACAGGAACTATCCATTTTGTGATTTGAGTCTCTTACCCTTGGCGATTTAGATCACGAAAATACGTCATAATTGTAAGGGCGTAGGGATTAGGAGGATGAGACATATTGGATTATTTCAGATGATATATGTCGAAATACGGCTGAACCTCAATGGACTAGCCCTACATCAAAAATATAAAAAGGATACGAACATGAAAAAGTTAAGCGCTGTAGCACTAGGTACTCTTGTTGCTTTGGGTTCTTTTGGTGCTAATGCTGCCATCGAAGAAGGACAACTTACTATCTGGATCAACGGTGATAAAGGCTACAACGGCCTTGCTGAAGTTGGTAAGAAATTTGAAGAAGACACAGGCATTAAAGTGACTGTGGCTCACCCAGATGGCCTTCAAGACAAATTCCCTCAAACTGCAGCGACTGGCGACGGTCCTGATATCGTATTCTGGGCTCACGACCGTTTCGGTGGTTACGCAGAAGCTGGCCTGCTAGCAGAAATTAAACCTTCTAAGAATATTCAAGAAGGTATCGTTGATTTCGCTTGGGATGCAGTACGTTACGACGGCAAATTGATCGGCTATCCAGTTGCGGTTGAGTCTCTATCTCTAATCTACAACAAAGACCTAGTTCCAAACCCACCAAAGTCTTGGGAAGAGGTTGCAGCATTAGATGCAAAACTTAAAAAAGACGGCAAGTCTGCAATCATGTGGAACCTAAAAGAACCGTACTTCACTTGGCCACTAATGGCGGCTGATGGCGGCTACGCGTTCAAATACACTTCTGAAGGTTACGATGTTAAAGACGCTGGTATCGCGAAAGAAGGCGTTAAAGACGCAATGAGCTTCGTAAAAGGCTTAGTTGATAAAGGCGTAATCTCTGCGGATATGGATTACTCCGTGTCTGAGTCTGCGTTCAACCAAGGCAAAACAGCGATGACGATTAACGGTCCATGGTCTTGGGGCAACATTGAGAAGTCAGGCGTTAACTACGGCGTGACTACGCTACCTAAGTTCCAAGGTCAATCTTCTAAGCCATTCGTTGGTGTTCTAACGGCTGGTATCAGCACTGCGTCTCCAAACAAAGACCTAGCAGTTGAGTTCATTGAGAACTACCTACTAACAAACGATGGCCTACGTATGGTTAACAACGATAAGCCTCTAGGTGCGGTAGCACTTAACTCGTTCCAACGTGAGCTTGATTCAGATACTCGTATCGCAGCAACAATGGACAATGCGATGAACGGCGAAATCATGCCAAATATCCCTCAAATGAACGCATTCTGGGGTGCGGCTAAGAACGCAATCATCAACGTAGTTGACGGTCGTCAAACTGTCGATGCAGCTCTTGCAGATGCAGAAAAACAAATGACTAAATAATTAAGTAAGACCTTTTTAAGGAGGAGGCAACTCCTCCTTACTTTTCTATATTTATTCTATATTCGCTAGCAGGTTCCCTATGCAGTCAGTTCAAGGTACAAATGCTATGACAGCACCAGAAGCCAGCCTTCCGAGCAGCAAAAAAGTGTTCATGAAATGGTCACTTTTAGGCACAGTCGGCATCATCAATGGCTACGCAACAATCCTTATGTATTCTCGCGGTGAGATTGCGTTTGCACTACTTACGCTCATTCTTACCGCTTTAGCGTTGTTCATCTTTGGTAGCAAAAAGACGTACGCACACCGTTACATCTACCCTGGTATAGCAGGGATGATCCTTTTCATTCTTTTTCCTTTGGCGTACACCATAGGTTTGGCGTTTACCAACTATAGCGCGAAGAACCAACTCTCTTTTGATCGCGCTCAGAACGTACTTTTGGACCGAACTTACCAAAGTGGTGATAGCTACCCGTTCACTTTGTATAAAACGGAGCAAGGCCATCAACTTGTGGTTGAAAAAGATGGTGAGCTACTTGCAAGCCCGACTTTTCAGCTTGATAACCTTTCAGCATCGGAGTTTGATCTTTCACCAATTGAAGAAGTAACGGGTGAAAAAGAATCAATCAAGGCGATTGTTAAGAACCGCAGTGCGTTGAGCAGTGTCGATTTACATTTGCCAAGTGGTGATGATATCCGCATGAGTGGGCTGCGCAAATTTGCTGCAGTTGTACCTTTGTACACATTACAAGAAGATGGTGAAACGCTTTACAACAACCGGACTGAAGAAACGCTACGTCCAAATATGGAAGTAGGTTACTACCAGCCTGTCGATGAAAATGGTCAATTTGTTGGTAGCACAGTGTCACCAGGTTTCGTGGTGAACATTGGTACCCACAATTTTGAGCGTGTTTGGAAAGATGATGGTATCAAAGAGCCGTTTATCAGTATCTTTATCTGGACCATTGTTTTCTCTGCGCTAACCGTATTGTTTACGCTTGTTATTGGTCTTGTCCTTGCCAGTGTGGTTCAGTGGGAAGCACTTAAAGGTCGCTCAGTTTACCGTTTGTTGCTAATCCTGCCTTATGCAGTTCCGGCGTTTATTTCTATCTTGATCTTTAAAGGTTTGTTTAACCAAAGCTTTGGTGAGATCAACATGTTGTTGGAAGGCTTATTCGGCATTAGCCCGGCTTGGTTCTCTGATCCGTTCATGGCGAAAACCATGATCTTAATTGTTAACACTTGGCTTGGTTTCCCTTACATGATGATTTTGTGTATGGGCTTACTAAAAGCGATTCCAGACGATTTATATGAAGCATCAGCAATTGATGGTGCGAACTTTGTCACGAACTTCACACGTATCACACTACCAATGATGTTGAAGCCGTTAACACCATTGTTGATCGCGAGTTTTGCATTTAACTTCAACAACTTCGTACTTATCCAGTTGTTGACTGGCGGTGGTCCAAACATGATTGGTACATCAGAGCCTGCGGGTTACACCGACCTGCTAGTAAGTTACACCTACCGAATCGCATTCGAAGGTGCTGGTGGTCAAGACTTCGGTCTAGCAAGTGCAGTAGCAACGCTTATCTTCCTATTGGTTGGCGCATTGGCACTTATCAACCTACGCGTAACTAAAGTAGCTCAGGACTAAGGAGAAATTACAATGGCAATGGTACAAGGTAAGTCATTAAAGTATCGTGTTTGGGCTACTCATATTGCAATGTGGGCATTCTTGGCACTGATTATTTTCCCTTTACTGATGATCATCGCGATTTCATTCCGTGAAGGTAACTTTGCAACGGGTAGCCTGATCCCAGACAACCCAACACTTGATCACTGGAAATTGGCATTAGGTTTCTCGGTGACTAATCCAGACGGTACAGTTACACCGCCACCATTCCCAGTAATGACATGGTTGTGGAACTCGGTAAAAGTGGGTGGTATTTCTGCAATCCTAATCGTGGCGCTATCAACCACATCGGCTTACGCGTTTGCTCGTATGAAGTTCAAAGGTAAGAACACCATTCTTAAAGCGATGATGATCTTCCAGATGTTCCCTGCGGTGTTGGCACTGGTTGCTCTGTACGCGTTGTTCGACAAACTGGGTCAGTACATTCCTTTCCTTGGTCTGAACACGCATGGCGGTCTGATCTTCGCTTACTTAGGTGGTATCGCACTGCACGTTTGGACCATTAAAGGCTACTTCGAAAGTATTGACTCGTCTCTAGAAGAAGCGGCGGCTCTTGATGGTGCTACACCATGGCAAGCATTCCGTTTGGTATTGCTGCCACTGTCTGTGCCAATCCTAGCGGTAGTCTTCATATTGTCGTTCATCATGGTAATTGGTGAAGTTCCTGTAGCGTCACTACTGCTTTCTGATGTAGACTCGTACACACTTGCAGTGGGTATGCAGCAATACCTATATCCACAAAACTACTTGTGGGGTGACTTTGCCGCAGCTGCTGTACTTTCAGCAGTGCCAATCACTGCCGTATTCTTACTTGCGCAGCGCTGGTTGGTTGGTGGTCTAACCGCTGGTGGTGTGAAAGGATAATCTCTTGTGGTCTGAGATTGATAAGAATAACTAGAAAAGGGCGACCACATGGTCGCCCTTATACTTAGCACGGATATTACAATTTTGGTTTGGCCGCCGATCAGTAATATCTTGGCTTTTATTGGCGTTACGCATAGCTGGCTGTTAGCTTAGTTCCTTACGATTCAATCACTAACAGTTTTTGTAACCATAACCTGAGTTTAGACTCAGGTTTTTTTATGCCTGTTAAAGGCAATTGTGCAATAAATAGATAGAGATTAGCGGCTTTGCAATGGATTACACAGGGCTTGAATAATGCCCTGCGTAGCACTTCACATAAATAACTAGAGCTTAGTAAAAAGCTAAATTGAGGTAGGGAAGGAAGAGATTAAAACTCTCGGCTGGAAGGTGCGCATCCAACGTATTGAAGCAGCGTGTACAAACTTTCTTGCTGCAGTGCGACGCGACGAAATAGATTAGCAAAGGTAACGTCACCGCCAAAGCAAGTTTGAATGTAATGATTAATTTCTGTTTCGTTATACCCCTCGACGTACATGGTTCTCACCCACTGGTACTCGACCGCTTTTAAATTGGTCAACGTCTCTTCACTTAAGGTCGTTTCTTTTAGTCTCAAGATCCAAACTCTATCCAACTCTAAAATAATGGATGGATTTAAGCAAAGCTAGGTGAAGGATTTATGACAGAGAAGGGCGAGCGTGAAACAAATGGCAAAACCATGATGTTGCTCCACACTCTGGGTCTAGGTAACGTTGAGGTACTTAATAGCGTTCTTAACGGATGCCAGTTACTTGAGGTATTTAACGTGTGCTTCCATTTCTTCCCCAATCTCTTTACGCATGTTCATAAGACGGATAGCGGATTGCTCTAAGGCTTTGTCTTCATCTGACTCTGGAATCCATTTCGGTACATCGGTTGGTTTTCCGTTTTCATCTACAGCAACCATGATAACGATACAGTGAGTGGTGAGTCTGTTTTTCATTTGCTTTGGATCACTAGCTTGCACGTCAATCGCAATGTGCATTGAGCTTCGTCCGGTATAAATGACTTTCGCGCTAACTTCGACTAAGTTGCCGACATGAATCGGAGCAACAAACCGAATGCCGCCAGCATATGCGGTAATGCAATATTTACCACTCCACGCTGCAGAACAGGCGTACGCTGCCAAGTCGATCCATTTCATTACGGCGCCGCCGTGCACTTTTCCGCCAAAATTTACGTCGCTGGGTTCTGCTAAAAAGCGAAGGGTAATGTCTCTTTGACCACTGCTCATCTGTCTTTCCTTGATGGGTTATTGTTTTCCCAATTTAGCAGCAAGATGAATTTTCGGGAATAGCGAATGAAACAAAATATTAACTTTTATTCGAACGCTGGAAGTGACAAGCCACAGCGTAGTTCTGTGGCTTGGGGTGTAGATGTTAATTGGCGGTAGAGGCAACCTCAGAATTGGACAATGGTTTTCTCTGTCTTACTTTTATTTGCGACAGGATAACGCCAGAGATGACTAACAACCCACCAATAATATGGTAAGCGTAAATTTTCTCACCAATTAGTGTTGAAGCAAGTATGACGGAAACCACAGGCATTAGGTTCATGAACATAGCACTTGAATCAGCACCAATTGAATCAATCGCTTTTACCCACATCAGCGGCGCGAAAATGGAAGCAGCAATACCAGCATAAGCGATTAATGGTAGCGCGTCTTGGCTTGGTAACAGTTGTTCACTAGAGAGCCAAAGTGGTGTGAGCATCAAAACAGAAAAGAAGCCCTGCATGTAAACCAGAGTCAAACTACTGAATGGCATTTTCCAGCGTTTTAGCAGAACACAATAAGCCGCGTATACCATGGCAGCAACGAGCATTAAGCTGTCACCTTGCGTTAAGTCTTGATGTAAAAAGTAAGTGATATCACCGTGACCAAGCATAAATGCCAAGCCGCCGAGCGAAATGACACCACCGACGATACTTAACATTGATATAGATTTGCCGAGCAATGGGACACTTAAAAACACACTGATCAACGGAACTAAAGAGGTGATCAGGGCCATATTAGAGGCCGTTGTTGTTAAACCGGCATAGTATCCAAGTGACTGGTTGAGAACCATACCAAGTAACGCAAGAAACGCCAACTTAGCTAAGTAAGGTCGAATAATGTGTCGTTGTTTGATGATTGCAGGCAGGCAAAATGGCGTTAGGAGTACCATTGCGACAAACCAACGGTAGAAACTCATCGCACTTGGTTCAATGGCGCTCGCAGCCATCTTGTTCACAATTGAGTTACCACCCCAAATCATAACGGTGAAAAACGGAAGTAAATAAATCATGAGAACCCTATAGCACAATTATTGATGGCGCTAGTCTGGCAGGTCTTTATAATAAAAAGTATCTCTTAAAAGACATCGTAAGCGATAGGAAGACAATTTTGAAAAAGAGCGCCAGAAATCTTCACCCCTCCTTATCAATCGATCGTGCGCCATCAGATGTGTTTATGAATTTCGAAGCGTTTCTCTCTAATACAGAAACACGAATTCATAGCCACCCTTGGGGGCAAGTGCAACTGATCAGCGGTGGGATTCTGGAGATGGATGCAGAAGACACAAGATTTCTAGCACCTCCACATCTTGCTATTTGGGTTCCCGCCGGAGTTCGTCACACTAGCTACAACCGTAAGCCAATCGAATATTGTTCTTTGAACATTGCCCCTGAATTGACGGCGCATTTTCCAACCAAAACCAGTTTAATCAAAGTCACCCCCATCGTTTCTGCCATCATTGAGGACTTTCGTCAGCGTGACATTAACGTCGCGCAGAGCGATGAAGACAAACGCTTGGTGCGAGTGTTGTTGGATCAACTGGCGAAACAAGAAGTGGAACATCACTTTTTACCGACAACCGACAACAAATATCTTCAGCCAATCTTAAAAGCAGTAGAAGAATCGCCAACCGATGAAATTAGTTTGGCGGAGTGGGCGGCAAAAGTGCATACTACAGAACGCACGTTAGCGAGACATTGCCAGAGTGAATTAGGAATGAGCTTTACTGAGTGGCGCTTACGTGTGCGATATTTACATTCTATGGAGTTGCTGCGTAAAGGGCAGACCGTAAAAGAAGTCGCTCTGACGTTAGGTTATAACCAAGCCAGCCCTTTTATCGCGATGTTCAAGAAATACTCCGGCATGACACCGGAGCAATACAAGAATCGATTGTTATAGCTGAGCGATTATGTAATTCAAACCACCCACCACGGCTGCAACCTGTGCATCGTTACATTCTTCGTCGGTCACTGTTGGGCTGTCTGGGTACACTTCCGTTGTCGTGCCGTAAACGCAATTTGTTACGCCGCCACACAGGCCCAGTTTTACCATTGGGTAGTTGATAACGCCAAACTGTACGACGGGTGAACCAATGATTTCGCCGTTTTCATCTGCTGGTGCAATGTGAGTCACTTTTGCAACTGACTCAATGACCGCTTTTTGGAAGTCAGGCTGAGGGTTTTCACTATCTCCCACCGTGTAAAAGCCATCTGGGATCATACCTTCAATGTACTCAATACCATCACGAGCAGCTAAGGCTGGACGGAACTCAGTTTCGTCAGAATCTGTCGTTTCATGTAGATCAATGTGCATTAACACATCGCCTAAAGTTGCAACGAGCTTTATGAGGTTAGCGGACTCTTCGGCAGGGCTATACTTATAGAAAGAGCGGTTTGGATCAATCGCGTTTGGATTCCAGCGGTTGATCACCTCGTAACCCCAAGGGCTTACGCAGGGTGCAACGACAATATTGAAATGCTCTGCATAGCGCTCTGCTTCTGTTTCTACAAACTTTAATGCGCCATGTACACCGCTGGTTTCGTAACCGTGCACGCCGCCTGTGACCAACACAACAGGCTTAGTTGAATCCCAATTGCGTGTTTTGATACAAAACAGAGGGAAGCGTGCCTCGTTGTATGAGAGCGCACCATATTGTTCAACATCAAAACGCTCGCGTAGGGCATCGATTTTACTGACGACTTCATCTTGGTAGCTACGTTTTACTTCTTGCGTTGCTAACCAAGCTTTACGTTCTTCTTCGTTCCAAGGTTGGCCAGGAGTACCGATCGGGTAAATGTATCCACTTTTCATCTATACTTTTTCTTTTGACTGCTGAAAGGTATCACAAGACTAGACCTGTCTTATCTTTACGGCAATATAAAACACCATTTGGGGTGGTATTCTTTGCAAAATCATCACTTTGATGAGTTATTCATTGGTGTTACATTTTGTTACTTACTCAATTTCATATAAGAGACAAAAAATGGCTGGAGCAAGTTTACTCACACTGTTGGACGATATTGCCACGGTGCTTGATGATGTCGCCTTAATGTCAAAAATGGCGGCAAAGAAAACCGCAGGTGTGTTGGGAGATGATCTAGCGTTAAACGCTCAACAAGTGTCTGGTGTTGCATCTGAGCGAGAGATTCCAGTGGTTTGGGCGGTTGCAAAAGGCTCATTCAAAAATAAATTGATTTTAGTTCCTTCAGCTTTACTTATTAGCGCGATTATTCCATGGCTTATCATGCCATTATTGCTAATTGGCGGCTTATTTCTCTGCTTTGAAGGGGCAGAGAAAGTACTTGAGAAAGTGTTTCCTCACTCGCATCCGCACGAAGAAGAAGATGAGCTAGTTAATACTGGCGAGTCGATAGAAGAGTATGAAAAGCGTAAAGTTTCTGGTGCGATTCGGACAGACTTTATCCTTTCAGCAGAAATCATCGTGATTGCGTTAGGTACCGTGACAGGAGCCAGTCTTGTTACGCAAATTTTAGTTGTCAGTTTAATTGCAGTGATTATGACGGTTGGAGTTTATGGACTAGTCGCTGGGATTGTGAAGCTAGATGATTTAGGCCTTTACCTTGAAAGTCGCTCAAACGGTAAAGGTTGGGTGGCGAAAGTCGGAGGGGCCTTGGTCGCTTTTGCACCAAAGTTGATGAAGTTGTTAACCATTGTAGGAACTGCTGCGATGTTTTTGGTGGGTGGAGGAATTGTGGTGCACAACGTGCCAGCCATTCATCACTTTGTAGAGCCGATTATTATGAACTTTAGTGGTCATTCGGTTGCTACAGCCATTTTGCCTATTTTACTGAACGGTATTATCGGCTTTGTGGCGGGGTTGGTTGTGGTTGCGGTATGGACGATGGTTGAAAAGCTTCGTGGTCAATAATCACATCTAAAACATGAGACGATAATAACAAGGGTCATGACTTCTTTTTACAAAAAGCATGACCCTGTTTTATGGGTGAAACGTCAGTAAAGTACTTACTTCACTTTCCACTCGATCTGTTCATTTGCTCGAATAGGCACAACGATATCATTGCCAAATGGCATCGTTTCTGGCACATCCCAAGCGGATTTTTCTAACGTTACTGTATCTGTGTTACGTGCAATGCC
Source organism: Vibrio sp. 2CM40D (assembly GCF_023161825.1). NCBI lineage: Bacteria > Pseudomonadati > Pseudomonadota > Gammaproteobacteria > Vibrionales > Vibrionaceae > Vibrio > Vibrio sp. 2CM40D. The sequence goes on along the minus strand of NZ_JALNTL010000002.1, from coordinate 194,647 downwards.
GTAAAAATCAGGACCGTTGAAGCTTGCGAAAGCTTCCAAGTTTTCCAACTTGCCTTCTTTTTCGAAGACTTCTGCATAAAGCTCTATCGCTGCGTGTGCAGTGTAAGAACCAGCACAACCGCAAGCCGATTCTTTTGCCCCTTTCGCATGTGGCGCTGAGTCTGTACCTAGGAAAAACTTCTTGCTACCACTAGTTGCTGCTTCGATCAGCGCTTGCTGGTGGGTTCCGCGCTTAAGAATTGGCAAACAGTAGAAATGAGGTTTAATACCACCCACAAGCATGTGGTTACGGTTGAAAAGAAGATGGTGGGCAGTGATGGTAGCCGCTACGTTGTCTGAGGCGTTGTTAACGAAGTTTGCTGCGTCGGCGGTGGTGATATGTTCTAGAACGATTTTAAGATTAGGGAAGTCATTGACGATAGGAGCGAGGACAGTATCAAGGAATTCTTTCTCTCGGTCGAAGATATCAACATCGTGATGTGTTACTTCCCCATGAACCAAAAGTAACATTCCTACTTCTTCCATCGTTTCGAGAACGTGGTAAATGTTCTTCGCATTGGTCACACCGGAATCTGAGTTTGTGGTAGCGCCTGCAGGATAGAGCTTGGCAGCAACAATGTGTTCGGTTGCTTTAGCCTTACGTATTTCGTCTGGTGTCGTGTTATCTGTAAGGTAAAGCGCCATTAAAGGCTCAAACTGTTCGCCATGTTGCTCTTTGAGAATTCGGTCACGGTAGGCTAGGGCGAGCTCAGTTGTAGTAACAGGTGGGACGGTATTTGGCATAATCAGCGCACGGCCATTGTAGCGGCTGATGTCGCGAACGGTGTCTTTAAGAACTTCCCCATCGCGTAAGTGAACGTGCCAGTCGTCAGGACGAGTGATAGTCAGTGTTGTCATTAATTGCTCCCACCATTGAAAAGTTGTCTGATTGGAGCCTAAGCGCCGTATTTGCTTTTGAGCAAACGCTTGCGCTTAGGCGACAGGATGATAGAGGAATTGCCCTCATATTTCATCCCATTTTTCAATTTTATAAAGAGTGAGAGTGTAAGTGGTTACTTCATTGTTAACCAAAGCGCGTGGATCGTACCTGGTAGAAAGAAGAAACACGTCAATATTAGATTAATCAAAAAGTCTTTATTTAGACCTTTCTCCATAAACACCGCGACAGGCGGAAGAAAGATACATAACAAAATCAGAACCAGTTTTCTTGTATCCATAATTAAGCTCCAAATCGATAAATGGGAGTAGTGATAACTTGGGTGAATTATGTGTGTCGTATCACACTTTATCAAACGGTATTTGGTCAGAACGGTGTTAAAAAACGCGAATGTTGAGTGTAGTAAATACTTGTCACTAAAACCAAATTTATAAGAATATGGTTTCGAGAAAGTTGCGATGGATGAAGAGGCAGTAGACTCTGCAACTTAATGTGATTTGAGTATACAATACCGCAACAAATAAAAAACACCCGTAGGAAGAAGGCCATGTCGCAACCCGTTTTATCCCAAATTAATGTTTTTCCGGTTAAGTCAGTTGGCGGATTATCGCTGTCGTCCGTATGGGTTGAGAAGCAAGGATTGAGCTTCGATCGTCGCTTTATGATTGCGAAAGCTGATGGCTCGATGATCACTGCGCGAAAGTATCCGCAAATGGTAACCATTAAGTCTGCCTTATTGTCCGATGGAGTGGTGTTTAGTAGTTTGGGTATGGAGCCACTTAAAATCCGTTACCAAGATTTCAAAATGCAGGAGACACCTGCAACGGTTTGGAAAGATACGTTTACTGCCTATACCACGACAGATGATGCAGATGACTGGTTTAGTCGTGTGTTGGGGCAGCGCGTTGAGTTGTTGTTTAGTGGTGAGCAATCGAATCGTGTCCGTGAAAAGCTAGGTCAAAACGTCAGTTTTGCTGATGGTTATCCGGTTTTAGTGATCAGCCAAGCTTCACTTGATGAGCTGAACCGAAGAAGTTCAGAGCTACACTCAATGGATCAGTTTCGTACTAACTTAGTTGTCTCTGATACTAAGCCATTTGAAGAAGATTCATGGAAGCGCATACGAATCGGTGAGGTAGAGTTTGAGTCTCTCAAACCTTGCGAGCGCTGTATCCTGACTACGGTGAATACCCAAAGAGGCACATTCCGTGAGAGCAAAGAGCCGCTCAAAACTTTGCAACAGTTCCGTGCAAACGATGTCGGTGGTGTGTTCTTTGGCCAGAATCTTGTCGCGCGAAATGAAGGCATTATTCGTCAAGGCGATAAAGTTGAAGTATTGGAGTACAAAGAGCCGGAGTTTTACGCAGATAACTCGCCAGTGCGCATGAAGCTTACATGTGTTGAGCGTGAAGAAATTGCCCAAGACTTTGTGACCTTATGGTTAGAGCCAAACAAAGGTTCGTTGCCTAATTACTTGCCAGGACAACACCTGCCAATAGAGGTGAATATTGATGGTAAGAAAGTGGGTCGACGCTATACCTTGTCATCCAGTCCTTCTCGCCCGGGTCGTTATGCTATTTCTGTAAAGCGTATCGCGGGTGGAAGAGTCTCTAACTCACTCTTAGACAACTTACAAGTCGGTGATGTTTTAGAGGCAGAACAACCTGACGGTCAGTTCCACCTTAAAACGCATGAAGCGCAGCCTCTGTTGTTACTCTCTGCGGGTAGTGGAGTAACACCAATGTTATCAATGGTGCGTTACTTAGCGGATCACAATCAGTTGGATAACGTGGTTTTCTACCATCAATGTCGCACCGAGAATGATATTCCTTGTCGCTCAGAGTTGGAGCAGTTAAAGCGTGAGCACCCAGCGCTAGAAGTAAAAGTCTGTTTAACGCAACCTGCTGTTGATTGGTTTGGTTTGAAAGGGCGTTTAAGTTTGTCACACATTAAGCAAATCAAAGATGTTGAACAGCGCCAAGTGTTTGTGTGTGGTCCTGATGGTTTTATGGAGAAAGCGAAAAATCTCCTGCTAAGAAAAGGGCTGCCAGAAGAAAACTACCATCAAGAAGCGTTTGGCGTATCTTCAGTCACTTCAAGACCAGAGAAGAGCATAGCGATCGATTTCAATGGGACGAAAGTTGTAGGGAATAATCAGAAAACGTTGTTAGATCAGCTTGAAGACGCAGGGAAGGTTGTTAGCAATAGCTGTCGTGCTGGCTTATGCGGCGCGTGTAAGGTTCAGCTTACGTCGGGTCAAGTACATCATCCGGACGTGCCTGCGTTGACAGATGAGGAACGTGCAATGGGAACCGTATTGGCGTGTTGTGCTGTGCCAGAGACGGACGTAACAGTAACCAACTAGGCGAGAGCAATTTTGTCCTTCGACAAAAACTGTTCCTAGACAAAAAAACGCTGCTATTTTTAGCAGCGTTTTGAGTTTTAAAGAGAGCTGAAAATATCGCTTAGTCGTAAATCGTCGGGATTGGCTGGCGTTTGTGCTGCGTTGCTTTGTAAATCGCTACCAGACGGTCACTCACTTGCTGTGGAACGGGTTTGCCCTCTAAGAAATCGTCGATTTGCTCGTAAGTTAAGCTTAGGGCATCTTCATCTGCTTTTTGTGGAGCAAGCTCTTCTAAGTCTGCTGTTGGCACTTTCTTCACTAGTTGCTCAGGTGCACCCAATGTAGCAGCCACTTCACGAACTTGGCGTTTACTTAATCCGAACAAAGGTGCCATGTCACAAGCGCCATCACCAAATTTAGTGTAGAAACCAGTGATGTTTTCTGCTGAGTGATCAGTACCAAGAACAAGGCCGCCTACGTAGCCCGCGATCTCGTATTGAGCAACCATGCGAGCACGCGCTTTTACATTGCCTTTTACGAAGTCGACTTTTGCTGCATCAGTTGGTAGAAGATCTGTGCCTTCTAATGCAACGTGAGAAGCCGAATGAAGCCCGTCAACACCTGCTTTGATGTTCACCGATACAGAATGGGTTGGCTGGATAAAAGACAGAGCGAGCTGAGCCTCATCTTCATCTTTTTGCTCCCCATAAGGCAGGCGAACTGCGATAAATTGGTAGCTATTGTTGCCCGCTTCTTCGTTCAGCTGGTCTACAGCCAACTGAGCTAAACGACCACATGTCGTTGAGTCAACGCCACCGCTGATGCCAAGAACAAGAGACTTACAGCCCGCTTCTTGCAATTTACGCTTAATAAAAGCGACACGGCGTTCAATTTCAAAATGCGGATCAATTGAAGGGAGTACGCGCATTTCGTCACGGATGGATTGTTCCATTTAGGGTTCCTTTTCCTGCAAATATTTCAGACTCTAAAGCACATTTGCTCAAATGGTGATAAACCATACAGTTGAGGCTCATTAAACGCGACTTTAGGGTCAAAAGCTGTAAAGATTAGTAGTATCATACCGAAATCATCAGATTAGAAAACTCTCTTCAACCAGGTAATCACCGGATATGAAAAAAATCGCCATTTTTGGTAGTGCATTTAACCCACCTAGTTTAGGGCATAAAAGTGTTATTGAGTCTTTGAGCCACTTTGATCTTGTGTTACTTGAGCCAAGCATTGCACACGCTTGGGGCAAGAACATGCTTGATTACCCAACTCGGTGCGAAATGGTTGACGCGTTCATCAAGGATATGGGGCTTTCTAATGTTCAGCGTTCTGATGCAGAGCAAGCTTTATACCAACCTGGACAAAGTGTGACGACCTGTGCGTTGTTAGAAAAAATTCAAGAAATCTACCCAACTGCCGATATAACTTTTGTCATTGGTCCTGATAATTTCTTCAAATTTGCTAAATTTAGTAGAGCTGAAGAGATTACGGAACGTTGGACTGTTATGGCATGTCCTGAAAAAGTAAAAGTCAGAAGCACAGATATTCGCAAAGCATTGGCCGAGGGTGAAGAGATCGGCGCCTATACAACACCTTCCGTACGTGATTTATTACTTAGTAAAGGCTTATACAGAGAAACATTGTCTGGGAACTGAGAGGTCAGATTTTCATGGTCAGAGTCGTTTTATTTAGTGCATGTGCGCTGCTTGTGGTGACACAAGCTCATTCCGCGTGTAACTATTTTTCTGATCGTTCCGTGGTGTTTGAAGATAACACGCTTCCAATCTGTGAAGAAATTTTAGATTCCATCGGCGTGTTAAGTACTGAAGCATTGATTTGGTATGCAGCGGAAGCGAAGCTTGAAGGACCAACAGAAAACTATTGGGAGGAGTGGGCGATTAAGCCGGAAGACACCCCACTTCTAACTCAAAACTTAGAAAAGAATTACTTTGGTCTTGGTTTTTGGATGCCGGAAGAACTTCGAGACGAAGAGAGTAAAATGGATACAGAAGAGTGGCTTCGTAGTCACGGGTTGATGTTCAGCGTTGGTTTTGGGGATAAATCCGACGGACAGCCAAGAATGCGGTTTGATTATCGTTGGCACGAATATTATGACGCTGACTGGATGATGCAGATAGAAGTACCTTTCTAGACATCTCAAGCAAATGAAAAAAGGGCGTACATTATCAATGTACGCCCTTTTTGCTTTTACTTGAATCTCTACTTTCTGTATCCGTAACTCTACGTAATGCTGAAAACGTAGCTTGTTAAAGAGCAAGTTATAGCGCTTCTCCAAAGACTAAAAAGCAAAGCTGTTCATATTCTTCGGTGTTACCAGCAAAAAGAGAGTCAACAATTTGCTCTTCCTTCTTCCCCGACAGTTTCATTTTTCTTGCTTCACGTAGTGTTAGTACCAAGCAAAGCTCTTTAGAAATATTCATGTCACAGCCAGGAGTCCATTGATTGATGGTTCTCGTTAACGTTGAGTGCGCTAGTTTAGGAGACAGCGTCAATACTTCATGTCTTACTACTGTCAGTAGATCGGTTTGCAGATCCGAGCGTTCGGCAGTTGTTGCTAGCTTCTCGACGAGCGCTTTTAGTAGCGGTGAAGGCTTCACAAAGCCCGCTTGTTGTGAGAAGTCGTCATTTAAACGCACAGAAAAATCACAACGATATACACGAGAATTAGGTAAAAAGGTGAGGGAGCTCAAACATCCTTGAGGAATCCAAAAATATTGGCCTGGTTCAATGGCATACTCCTGCTTACCCAATTTAATGACGGCTAACCCTTCGATGACAGATAGTAGACTGTGCTTCAGTGCTTTTTTACGCGCAGCTACATCAAGAAAGGGGTATTTAGCGTCGTGAAATTCAATTGCGTAGTTCATTATGAGTACCAGTGTTTTTTGGCGCTAAGGGTAACGTTAAACCCATACGATTCCAACCGGCTGAGAGAATTTTTTAGCATGATAAATGGTGGCTTAACTGGTATGACCATGTTAAAAGTATGGGTTGAAATGCTGCTTGTCAGCAAAACTATGCGTAAAATGTGCCAGCTTTTTTTGATATGTAATGAACAATGACAGCCAATACCGATCCTTATATTGAAATTCGTCCTTACAACGACGAAGAAATTCCAGCAGCGCTGGATCGTCTAATCCAAGATGATGAATTTATCACTGCTATCCTAGAACATCGCTTTGCTAATAAAGCAGCATGGTTCAAAACGCTAATGAGCCCGATCCTGCGCATCTACCTGAAAGCCAAGTGGAGCAAGCTTGATTCTGTCGAAGCAATTCAGATTGAAGTGAAGAAGTATCTGAAAGATACATTGAATAAGACAACGGATGGCGTCACTTTTTCTGGTTTGGATAAGCTGGATAAAAACACGTCATACCTATTCGTTTCTAACCACCGTGATATTGCGATGGACCCTGCGCTCGTAAATTATGGCTTGTACCAAAGTGGGCACCGTACAGTTCGTATAGCGATTGGCGATAACCTGCTGAAGAAGCCATGTGCGACAGAATTGATGCGACTCAATAAGAGCTTCATCGTTAAGCGCTCTGCTAAAGCGCCTAGAGAAATGATGAAAGCATTGGGGCAACTGTCAAGCTATATCAAACATTCGCTTGATACTGGCAATTCAATTTGGATTGCCCAAAAGGAAGGCCGTGCTAAAGATGGAAACGACTTTACTGATCCTGCGATTTTAAAAATGTTCCATGTTGAAGGTCGTAAACAAAAGATCAGCTTTGGTGAGTACACGCGTTCTCTGAAAATCGTTCCTGTCTCGATTGCCTATGAAAATGATCCATGTGACATTGCCAAAGCAAAAGAGCTGTACGAAAAAGCAGAAAATGGCCGCTATGAAAAAGGCGAATTTGAAGATATTGAAAGCATCATTCAAGGTATCGTTGGCTATAAAGGCCGTGTACATGTTGCGTTTGGTGATGTGATTGAGCAAGAGTTTGAAACGCCGGAATCTCTTGCTGGTGAAATCGACCGCCAAATTCACAACAACTACAAGTTGTACCCAATCAACTTGTTAGCTGCTGGGCATGAAGATTCGAGCATCATTACGGAAGCGGTTAAGCGTCATCTCGCGGATAAGTTGGATCAGCTACCTGAAGGCGCAAGACCTTATTTGGTGGCGAGCTATGCCAATCCTGTGAATAACCAAGAGTAACTTTCGTCACTGAACTCTGTTGATTCAGAATGCCTTAAAGCCTCGGTCTGCCGGGGCTTTTGTTTATCTGCTCTTTAAGGTGCGACGGCGCCACCAAGGGTTAAATTGCTAGGCCATTTGGTGATCCTGTTACCACCTAAATAGATATTCCCTTTCACCGTCATTGTGTCTGGAAATACTTTCAGCGCTGATCCTCCAATATAAAGATTACCATCAACCACCAATCCTTCAGGAAGTTCAGAAATGGGAGTGCGAATAACACTTAGATCACCTTTTACTCGAAGTTTAGCTGGAAGCGCTTTTAACGGTGTATCTGTCAGATTTAGGTAACCGCCTAGTTTGATGCCTTTAGGCCAGTTTTCGATCTTACTACCTAGTAGGTTTGCATAGCCTTTTATCTTTGTTCCTGAGCGAATAACTTTGAGTGCGCTGTTAGTTGCTTCCAGACTGCCTTCAACATCAAGCCCTTTAGGCAAGGTTTTGATAGGGGTTTGTGAGATGTTTAAGTTGCCCTTTACCACTAGGCCAGAGGGTAGTTGGGTGTAAGGCTTGTTTCTAAGATCAAGATTGCCGTAATTATCGATGTGACCAAACTTAGAATAGTAATCTAGCTCATATGCCAAAGGAGACGAGCAGAGCAGGATTGAAGTAAGGCATAGGGAAACAAAACGCATAGTCAAAGAGTTAGTTAAATACCGAGATCAACAGGTGCTTATCTTATACTTAAATAAACCTATTATGCATTTTTTGCTCACAGTTTTTGATTCATAACTTAAATATTCAAATTAGAGATACACGTTAAAAGTGTGCGCTTCTTTACTGAGCTAAGTAACTTCAAGCTTACTAAAATGAGATAAATTAAATGATTGAATGTGAAGCAGACCCAAGTGTAGAGGTGAGAAAAATATCAGTAGATATTTGAATAATATGAGATTCTTCCAAGAACTTCACAAGGGTCCTTGTTAGTATTATTGAGGTTTGAGGGAGATTTTCATGAAGTTAAAAAGTGTATCTATTTTTACCGCTGGTGTTTTTGCAGTACTGCTGTCGGGTTCCGTTTTTGCTAAATCATACAGTACACCAGAAAACAAAGCGCTAATAGTTGCTGACGGTAAGGTAGGTCAGCGTATCTGTTACTACGATGATAAAGCCTACACCACAGGGGCCGTGATTAATGTTGAAGGCGTATTACTGATGTGTACCGCTGAGAACGATTTTGAAACCAATGGCTCGTTAAAGTGGGTCGTGTTCAAAAAAGATAAATAAACGCGCCGAAGTTGTCTGTTTCATTTAGAGCGGTTTAAGATTAAGAGATTGGAAAAATAAAAAGCGAGCATCATGCTCGCTTTTTTCATTAACGCGCGAGTGAGCGAGTTTTTAATTCAAAGATAAGTTTTTCAGCACTTACTTCAAATTTGAATCGAGCCGTCGCTTGGTTCGATTCTTCGGTTATTTCTGAAACATTGTATTCAACATCAGCACATACTGATTTAGCGAGCTCGATGTATTTTTGTAGTTCAGACTCTAGCTCTGTTTTTGTCTGTGCGAAAACCGTTACGTCGGCAACTTCGTCACCTTCTTTGATGATAAAGCCTATCTCGCCAGCACAGCCGCAGGCCTCACATACTTGGTTTTTTTCTAATTCGACACTCATAACGAATCCTCTTGTAAATACTAAGGGTATTCTATCAGGTATTTGATCTGTATCTACAAAAATGACGACTTTTGCGTAAAAAAGGAACAGAGTAGGCACTTGTTAAGTAAGGGTTAAAGATTGGATTACTAAATCATCAAGAACGTTAATGTGATATATATCAACATTTAAAATCAATTAACGAACATAGTGACGAGATTTTGCTCAGTCCAGTTGAACTAATGGTTAATTTATAAGACTATTTCTTGATTGATTATTTTTAATAATTATCATTCTTGGTCTTTGAATAGTTTCGATGAATAATTGGCGCAAGGTTTTGATGAGACTAACTTTTCGCCTTATTTTGAGTAGCATGTATTGACAAAAACATAACTGAAAATTACACATTACGCAGTGTAAAGACGTTATGGTTTGGAACTCGACATGATATTAAATAGTCGCAATACATATACCCAAAGCGCTTTCAAGTGCAGTGCTTAGCAACCTGATTTCTAGGTTTTCGCTAATCGAACCGCATCGGCGAGCCGGGTATAATGCTAAGAATGATTTCATTCTGGCCTCATTTAATAGTGAGTTAGATGGATTTACAAAGAGAAGAGCTTAAAATATGCCAAAGCGTAGTAAAGAAGATACCGAAATCACTATCCAAAAGATCATGGATGCCGTTATTGATCAGCTACTCAGATTAGGTTACGACAAAATGTCGTACACGACGCTAAGCCAGCAGACAGGTATATCGCGTACCGGTATTAGCCATCACTTCCCTAAGAAAACGGACTTCACCGCCGCACTGGATGGCCGTATCTTTAAAATGTTTATTGAACACTTAGAGTTTGATAAAGGATTAAATGCATTTTCACAAAGTTGGATTAAAGCGCTGGAAGATGCTGAGTTTCTCGCGATTTTACGACTGCTATTCCATCACATTGTCACCGCTGAAAATGCGCAAGAATTTGCTGCTAATGGTATTGACCGCTTATACAAAATGGTTGAAAGCCAGTTTGGTGCGGGTGGTGACAAAGAGCTTGAGTGGTTGATTGGTCGATCATTGATCCAAATGAGCAAGTAATAGCCTTTAAAGCCCCAAATTCTGCCACTATCAAAGCAAAGGCCCGCAATTCTCATATTGCGGGCCTTTGTCGTATCAAAGTGTTTTAGAGACGGCTTAGAGGAGATACGCTTTATGCTGCGGCATGCACTTGAGGGAAGTCTAGCGTCGGATGTTTTGTCACAATAGATCGATAGCCATAAACTTGCTCAATGCGCTCTGACGTTAGTGCATTCCATGGCGTGTCATCACAAACTAGTTTCCCGTTATGCAAGAGTACAAGGCGGTCTGCGTACTGAGAGGCTAGATTCAAGTCATGTAACACCACAACCACCGCAGCGTTCTGTGCTTTTGCCGTTTCACGAGCAATTTTTAACGTGTTGTGTTGATGGGCGAGATCCAACGCTGAGGTAGGTTCATCAAGCATTAAGATTCGTTTTTCGCCAGATTGATGTAGTTGTGTCATCACTCGTGCTAGATGCAGTCGTTGCTTTTCTCCACCAGATAAAGACGGGTACAGGCTTTCTGCTAAATGCAATACGTCGGTTTGTTCCATGTAATGTAAAGCCAGTTTAGTGGTTTCTTTATTGGACAGTGATAGCGGTATTGCCCCCAGCTCTACTACTTCTCTGGCTAGAAATGGGAAGGTTAAGGTGCTGTGCTGCGGGAGCATTGCAATATGTTTGGCGCTTTTTTCAGGCTCCCAATCATGCTTTTGTTTACCGAAGTAGGTGATGTGATGATTCGAAGAGATCTCACCGCATAGAAGCTTGAGTAAAGTACTTTTACCTGCGCCATTGGGGCCGAGTAGGGCGGTCACTTCACCAGCTCGGATATCAATGTTGATGTCATCGAGCACCACACGGTTGCCATACGTCATCGAAATGTTTTTCCCCGATAAAACGATCTGGTTCATTACAAAATCTTCCCTTTTTGCTGGAACAATAAGTAGATGAAAAAGGGCGCGCCAATCAATGCGGTCACGATTCCAACTGGTAATTCAGCTGGTGCCACGGCAACACGAGCAAACATATCTGCGGCAGTAAGAAGCAGTGCTCCCATTAAGGCAGATATTGGTAATAGCGTTCGATGGTCAGGCCCAGCGAGCATGCGCCCTAAGTGAGGAATCACGAGCCCAATAAAGCCAATTGCACCACTGATGCTCACCGTAATACCAACACCCAGTGCAGAAAGTAAAATAAGCTGACGTTTGAGTTTTTGAACCGGAACTCCTAAGTGTCTTGCTTCTGATTCCCCTAACAACAGAGCATTCAGCGCCATCGACTTCTTCTGAAACCAGAGCAATAGGATGACGAGTGTTATAGCAGATAGAGCAATCCCTGACCAATTTGCACCAGCTAATGAGCCCATCGACCAAAGCGTCAAATCTCGCAGCATCTGATCATCTGCGATAAAGTTCATGTAGCCAATCGCAGCCCCCGAGAGCGCACTGATGGCAACGCCGGCTAACAACATAATTGTAACTGAGGTACCAAACTTACTTGTGCCGAGTTTATAAACGAGAATAGTCGTTAGTGCACCGCCAAGGAAAGCAAAAAGAGGCAGAGCCGCTAAGTTCATTAGTTGCGGATAGTTTTGGCTAAATTCAGCAAATACAACAATAGCGAATGCACCACCAAGAGCAGCGCCAGCAGACACACCAATGATACCAGGCTCGGCTAATGGGTTACGGAACAAGCCCTGCATAACCACACCACAAATTGCCAAAATGGCGCCGATGAACATACACAAAATGGTGCGAGGCAATCGGATTTCGTTAATGACCAACTGAATGTGAGGAGCGAGATCAGAACTGCCTCCCGTTAGGCTACGCAAACTGTCAGCAAAGCTAATGTTCATTGGGCCAACGGTAATAGAGGCGATAGCAATAAATGCTAAAAATCCACTAAGCACTGATAACGTCGTTGAAAGGGGGATGCGTCTTAACAACATGTCATGTCTCTATGGGTAAAGCAGTGCATTCAAGCGTTTAGCTTCTGCAAGGCTTTTAAGGCCCAAACCACCTACCAGAGCATGGCCATCAATCGTTATGATGTCTTTGTTCTTTCCAGCGGGTGTTGCAGCAAGAAGCGGCATTGCTTTTAAAATTGCATCGGCACCACCCAACGTTTCATAGCTGCGACCACTAACAATAATCACGTCAGGCTGCATCTCTACCATCGCTTCTGTGGATAGAGGCTTGTAAGACGAGAGTTGTGTAGCGGCTGGGTTTTGTCCGCCGGCGAGTTGAATAATTGCATCGGGTGTCGTTTGTGAGCCCGCAACATTTGCAGGTCGCCCTTCATGGATCAGCAGAAAGAGCACTTTCTTTTTCTTTGCTTGATTAGGCTGGTTTGCATTGAGTGCTTGTACTTGCGCCTGGACATCTTGCTTTAAGCTTTCAGCTTGAGCCTTGCGATCCATAAGGTTCGCAATTTGATCAATACGTTGATAAAGGCCCTCGACATTTGCATCAGTATTAACAATTTCTACCTCTACGCCAGCCGATTTCAATTGGCTCAATGTTGTTTTCGGCCCCATCTCATCAGAACCAATGACTTTTGTCGGACGTAAGGCGAGCAACCCCTCCGCTGAAAGACGACGATGGTAGCCCACTTTAGGCAGTTCCATCCCTTTTGGTAATTGACTGGTGACGTCGATAGCAACCAAGCTATCTTTAGCGTCGAGTTCAAGCAAGAGTTCAGTGACGGCGCTGCCTGCGCTAACAACGCGCTCTGAGGATGGCGTTGCATTGGCAAAAAGTTGACTACTCGCAAGTAGGGAAATAGCTGCCGTGACAACAGCATGAATAGTGATGCGTGTGTTCTTCATTTTGAAAGGATCTCTATCTTACTTATTTTTATGATGGCTCTTCAGTGAGTAACTGAGTTGCTTGAATTCCGTTTTCTTGTAAAAAGCCGAGAAGTTGTACTAGCGACTGAATATTCGCGTTTTTTTCTGCTCCAATTACAATCGGTTTATCGCTTGACTTACTCTCTTCTAACAGCGCGAGGGTAAAGTTGTCCCAATCGATATATGTCTTGCCGTTAATAGCCCAGTAAGGCTCGTCTTTAAGAATATTTACCGTGATGGATTGCTTATCGACATCTGCAACAGCCTGAGATTCTGTGCTCGGTAAATTGACGTCTAATGAATCGAGTTTGACCGCTGCGGTTAACATCAGGAAAACCATGACGATAAAAATAATGTCTAACAGCGGTGTTAAATCGGGGGTTAAACCGTTACGACTATTTTCTTGTGGTGTTTTAATCATTGACTTGCGGCCTCAATCTTCCCAGAAGAGCGCAGTGTTACTTTTGAGTGGTCTGGCGAGACATGCTGTAACGATATACCTTCAAGCCATAAGTTGACGTAGTTTAAAGTGTGCTCAAGCTTGGCGATTACACGATCCGCCCACAAACCAATGATCTGCGCTCCTGAAATAGCAGGAAGTGCGATAATGAGACCCGCGGCAGTGGTGCGCATAGCAAGACCTAGGCCGTCAGCCAAATCATTCGGAGTGATATTCCCCGTTGAAACCGCGATGCCTTTGAACATGTCAATTAGGCCAAGTACCGTACCAAGCAAGCCAATTAAAGGACTGATGACACCAATCAGCGTCAGCAAACGAAGGCCGGAATGCAGCTGATGGCGTTTTTCTTGCAGCCAAATACCTGCGGCATCTTCTCTTAAAGATTTCGAGAAAGAATGATGAGCAAGCAACATCGCAACACCACGGTACAGAAGCGGCCTCTTATTCGACAACTCTTCAGCAAGTGCTTCAAGCTCGCTCCCATTTGTTGGGTCTAATCCTGTGAGCTTTTGGCGAATGGCTCGCTTTCCTACACCAAGGCTAATTAACACATGGAATAATCGCTCGGCGATGATCATCACGGTTAGAGCTGAGCAAATGATCAAAGGCCATGTCATCAGCCCAAATTGAGTTTGTAATTCTTGTAGTTGTTCCATTATCCATCCAACTTAAAACGAACAGGTACTTGTACTCGGTGAGCGACTTTTAGCCCACCTGAAATATGTGGTGTAAATTGCCACTGTTTGATCGCACGAAGTGCTGAGGCATCTAGCGACTCTGTGCCGGAAGACTCAATCAAAACCTGTTTAATCTGGTTACCATTCTCATCTAGCCATATCTCATACAAGGCTACACCTTCAATACCGCGTCTTTGTGCAGACCTTGGGTAACGGGGTTGTGTTGGTTGACTCACAAACGTTGGTTTGTCGACCAAGACAGGCTGAGATGTTGCCCCTTTGGATTGGCTCGCAGGTGCGGATTGTTGAGCTACCGTCTCTTTCTTCACCGGTTCCGTTTTTTTCTTTGGTTTCGCTTCGGGCTGAACCTTTTGCTTTGTTACGGTTTTGGTGGGCTCGACCGCTTTAGGTTTAGATTGTTTAACCGGTTCAGGTTTTTTCTCTACTACCTTCTTCTTAACAGCGTCTTTCTTGACGACCTGTTTTTTTACAATCTTCTTTTCTGGTTCAGGTTGGTCTTGAGGCTGCTCTTTTGGTGGCGCTACATTTTCTGGTGTAGATTTTTCGACAGTGGGAGGAGCAGACACAAGATTTAGACTTACCGAACTTGCTGGGTTTCCAGCCGGCATCGCGAACACCTTTGTCTCTTGAGAAACAAAAAGAAGTGCGGCATGGATGGCAAGGGAAGCACCTCCTGCAATGACATATCTTTGTACGTTCACGGAATATCTCGGGAAACTATGAAAACTTGGGCAGATTATTACTTACAATGGAAATAAGATCAATTATCAATTGCATTATCATTACGCTCAAATTATGATTCTTGCAGAATTTTTAAGATCAGCTTCCATCCCTTACATGATGGGAGCTAAGCGAGTATATATGAGCGTCGATATCGATAAGCTTGATGAATCAGTGTTGGGCAGTGATAGTCCTGATCCATTGCGATTTGCTTTTGTTAAGAAGCATTCTGCACATGCCGGGGGAGCGAGCGTACCTGTGCCCTCGTCTCAACAACAGGCGATTTTTTCGAGTATTACGGCTAACTCAATTAAAGCGACCAATAAACGCTGTCTTTATATTCATGTTCCGTTTTGTCGCGTTCGTTGCACTTTTTGTAACTTCTTTCAAAATGCTGCAAGTCGCACACTGGTTGATGAGTACTTTGAAGCATTAATGCAGGAGCTTAGAGAGAAAGCGGCATTACCTTGGACACGAAATGGTATTTTTCACGCCGTATATATCGGGGGCGGAACGCCAACGGATTTATCTCCAGTACAGGTTCGTGTGTTAGGCCAGGCTATCCGAGACCACTTTCCTTTGGCTGCAGACTGCGAAATCACCTTAGAAGGTCGCATCAATCGTTTTTCTGATGAGTTGTATCAAGGCGCTTTAGAGGGTGGGTTTAATCGTTTCTCTTTTGGTGTGCAAAGTTTTAATACACAAGTGCGCCGCAGCGCAAAACGTTTAGATGATAGGGAAGATGTCCTCAAACGAGTGAGCGAGATCGCCAAAGAAGACAAAATTCCGGTCATTATCGATTTACTCTATGGCTTACCTTATCAAACCAAAGAAGTGTTAGAGCAAGATTTAAATGATTTCCTCTCGACTGGCGCACACGGACTGGATTTGTATCAGTTAGTGGTTGGTGGGTCAGCTCCCATGCTCAACCTCGTAGAAAAGGGAAAAATCCCGCCACCTGCGACCACACCAGTAAAAGCGGGAATGTATGAGCTCGGTGTGAACTTTATGGCCAAACACCATATGAAGCAACTGAGTGTGAACCATTGGGCAATCGATAACCGCGAGCGTAGTTTATACAATAGTTTAGCCAAGACTTATGCAGAGGTATTGCCAATTGGCTGTGGTGCTGGAGGTAATATCGGTGGCTACGGGATGATGCAACACCGCACACTAGAGACCTATATTAAAGCGGTCAAAGAAGGTCAAAGCACCATCGCGATGATGATGAAGCAAAGCCCTCTAGAACCACTTTTTTCTGCACTCAAATCTGCGTTTGACCGTGGCATTGTTCAAGCAAATCAACTTCCATCATTTATGGGAGAGGACGCGTTCGGGTTTTTATTGCCTCTATTTAAAGTGTGGCAAGCGAAAGGCTTAGTACAACTACATGAACGTAGCGCAGTCCTTACTCTTGCAGGCAGCTTCTGGGCTGTGTCATTGGCTCAAAGTTGTATTCAGGTACTCACGTCAGAGATGAACGAAACCGTACCGAAAGCATCCAATAATTAATGAAAACAAATTGAACAAAAACGGAAGACACAATGGAATCAATCAAGCAACAAGTTGAAGTATTACTAGAGCAAGAACCACAATTATTGCCAGCTGCGATGGCAGAGCGTCTTGGCATTTCAGAGTTTGAGGTTGTTGCGGCTCTACCTCAGGAAATGGTGGCTATTGCACCAGGAGAGCAAGCGCAAAGCATCTTAGAAAGTTTGGTTGGTTTTGGCCCGGTGACGACCATCGTCCACTCTTTTGGTTCTATCTTTGAAGTTAAAGCGCCGTTTCCAAAAGGAAAAGTGGCGCGTGGCTATTACAATTTAATGGGTAGAGAAGGTGAACTGCACGGCCACCTTAAATTAGATAACGTTAAAAATGTCGCATTAGTCAGTAAACCGTTTATGGGTAGAGAGAGTCACTATTTTGGTTTTTTCTCAGAGTGCGGAAGCAATATTTTCAAGATTTATTTAGGCCGTAACGAAAAGCGCGAGTTGATTGAAGAGCAAGTCACCGCATTTCGCGCCCTACAAGCCGAATTAAAAAAGTAATCACAAACATAATCGAGGCTTAACTCGAATACTAATTAGTAAAGTCAGGTATCAATATGGATCAACAAGTTAAACAAGAGCGTTTGCAAGGTCGTTTAGGGCCAGAGATCAAAGAGTTCCGTCAGGAGCGTCGTACACTTCAGCTTGCAACTGTCGATGCAGAAGGTCGCCCGAATGTAAGCTACGCGCCTTATGTCCAAAACCAGGAAGGTTATTTCGTTCTCATTTCTAAAATCGCTCGTCATGCCCGTAACCTTTTAGAAAATCCAAATGTTTCATTGATGATGATCGAAGATGAAGAGTCTTCAAAGCAGCTGTTTGCTCGTAAGCGCTTAACTTTTGATGCGGTAGCAAATGTAGTTGAGCGAGACACAGAGATGTGGCAACAAGTTGTTGGACAAATGAAAGAGCGTTTTGGTGAGATTATTGATGGTCTAAGCCAGCTAGAGGATTTCGTTTTGTTCAACTTAAAGCCAGAATCGGGGCTATTTGTTAAAGGTTTTGGTCAGGCGTATCAAGTGTCTGGTGATGATTTAGTCGATTTTGTTCACCTTCAAGAAGGTCACAAGAAAGTCGAAAGTGCCTGATTGTAAACCGATCATATGAATGTCGATTATTTGGCATAATGAACGTTTAAAGGGAGTTAGGTTATACTGACTCCCTTTTTTATATTGGAACAAAAGCATGAAACCTGTAAGCAAGGAATTGAGCGAGATTTGCTATCCGTTTATTTACGAGGACAGTCCGGTTTGTGACTTTGAAATTACAGCAGATGAACTTTGTAGTCGTATTGGCCTTGTTCTCGCTATGGAGTTGGACGAGTTTAGCCGCGATGTACTGACAAGAATGCAGCCTAATGTTTATCATCTAAATGGTTCGGTTCGCGGAAAATTAGCGATTACGGAAGCGGAAGTTGAAGAGTTAAAGGCCGATTATGCTTTGCTCAAACAACGCATTGATGGCGGCTTCAAAGGCTTTGTTCTACCCGGAGGGCACCCGGCAGCCAGTCAATTGCATTTGTGCCGTTGCCAAGCTAAAAAAACGGTACGAGCATTAGTTGCCGTTGAACATACAGGTAAGAAGCAGCCCGCACCTATTTTGTTTCGTTACGCGAACTTATTAGCGAATGTACTTTACAGCCTAGCTTCTTATATTAATCATACTCATCAAGTCAAAGAGACGGAATTCGTTTCTCGTAGTTACGCGATGCCAAAGAAGTGAGCTGAGAAATTAGCGGATGTGAGCATCAGGGATAGGACAAGCACTGCATTATATTCTCAAATCAACTCGTCCAATAAGAGTTAAGAAGTCATAGCTTTGGCTTCTAGCTCTTTTGCTCCGCGAAGCATCGCTTCGATTAGTTCTCCTGCATTGAATTTCTCAAGTGCCTCATGCGCGCCAACTTGGTGAGCTCTGTCTACACAGATTTCGCTCGATAACGATGTATGTAAAATGCGGTATGAATGGTTCAGAGAGGAATTATTCTGAACTTCAAATGCTAATTCATAACCGTCTAATCCGGGCATTTCAATATCGCTGACCAGAATATCAATTGGGCGATGAGCCGCAGCGTCACTTTTCATCAGTTCCAATGCATCTAAACCATTTTTACAGATTTGATACCCAATATTGATGCTATCGAGTGCGTCACACAGCTGTTTACGAGCGATGGAAGAGTCATCCACCAATAGAATACTGAGTGCTTTTAGGCGTTCTCGCTCAATATCTGTCAGCATTGGGATCTTTGAATTCTCGTACTGCGGATAAATTTTGGAAAGTAGCAGTTCCACATCCAGCATTTGAACAGTTTTGTCCTCGTAGCGAGTAATTCCAGTCACGAAGATATTTTTTCCAGCGCTCGGAGGTGGCGTTTCAATAGCTTTCCAATCGCACTCAATGATCTTCTCTATACTACGAACCATAAACGCAACCACGGTTCGCAAGCAATCTGTCACGATCAAGTAGCAGCTTTTATATTCTTCTTCACTAATAGGACGAAAGCCAACAGCCGCTGACATATCGATCACTGGTACTGTTAAGTTACGTATCGTAACGGTTCCAATGACGTGATGATGCGAGTAAGGGATCTTTGTCGTTGGCATGTACGGGACGATTTCACGGACTTTTAGCGTACCGATAGCGAAACTCTGTTGCAGGGTGAGCTTAAACATCAACATGCCCTGAGACTGATTCGCTTTGCTAACGACTTTTGCCATGAAAATAACCTTATAAATACCACCGAATTGTGTCTAATCTAATCTTATCAGACGAAGGCTTCAACCATCGGAGAGACAAATGTGAGCTTTTTAGACAATCTTTTAGAGAATAGTGATTAACTGAGCAAAACTTGTTTGTATTTTAAACTCATTATGTAGACGATTTTATATTCCTCGTGTATTTGGGCCTTTACCGCTGAGCTATTATTAAGAAATGTTTGGTCTGTTAAAAAGGATTGGGTACACTTGCGCGACCAGAATAGTGAGAGATAGAACAATGGCAAATACAGCAGCCGCATTACATATTCTTGTGAAGCACAAAGAGCAAGCGGAAGACATAATCAAGCAACTGAAAAAAGGCGCAAAGTTTCAGACATTAGCGAAGAAGTATTCAACTTGCCCGTCAGGCAAACGCGGTGGTGACCTTGGTGAATTCCGCCGTGGTCAAATGGTACCTCAATTCGACAAAGTGTGCTTTTCTGGCGAAGTGTTAACGCCGCATCTAGTTAAAACCAAGTTCGGTTGGCATGTTGTAAAGGTGCTTTACAGAACATAAGGCTTGGTATCGACCTAAACATTGTCAGATGAAACCCACAAGCATTAAATATCATCTGTACGGTCTCTTTTCACCAATCACTACCGTTATGACATGGCAGATACATTCTGATCTGCCATGCTCAACCAAACGCTAATCTTTCCAAACTAGAAACTCATTTATATGCAGTTAACTTGGCTTTTCTCATAAGTCGTTATCCTATTTCAAGCTTTGGTATGAGAATACGTTTGCTGGTTGTATCAATAATCAATGCTATTCCTTGCTGGCGAACTTTGGTTCATGTTCGGACGCCATTCGCATATGATAGCGACCTTATAAAAATTAACCCTGTTCATAATTTAAGATGTCCCTGACTCATAAAGACTATTTTAAAATCGCATTTCCTTTCATCGTTTCTACTGTTACCCAACCATTATTGGGGGCGGTGGACACCGCGGTGATCGGTAAACTCGGTGTGGCTGAGATGATTGGTGGTGTAGCGATCGGCACCGTCATCATGAATACCTTGTATTGGCTGTTTGGCTTCTTCCGCGTCAGTACTACCGGGCAAAGTGCAATCGCATTAGGTAAAAATAGCCCAGAGGATCAAGCGAGTAGCTTATTGCGTCCTTTCGTGCTTTCGCTCTGCCTTGGCTTGATTTTCATTGCGTTGCAGTCCGTGATTTGGATGGGGGCAGAGCTGATTATCTCCCCTGATGCAGTCGTGGCCGAAAACGCTAAGATTTACTTCGATATTATGATCTTTGGTGCGCCATTTGTACTGCTGAACTACACCGTGATTGGTTGGTTGATGGGGCAGGCGAAAGCCAAAGAAACCTTGTTCACGCAAGTGTTTGGTAACGTGCTGAACATCGTGCTGGATATCGTATTTGTGTTGTACTTCGATATGGGGATTGCTGGTGTTGCGGTGGCGACACTTATCGCGCAAATCTCGACGTTTGTTATCGGTGCAGTGCTGGTGTTGAAAACCTGTCGCTTCCCGCTGTTTGATTACATTCAGACCGCAAAAATGACGCGTAAAGATCTCAAAGTCATCGCGTCTTCCAATATGGATCTGCTGCTTCGTACTGTGTGTCTATTGGTGTTCTTCAACATGATGGCGCGTGTAGGCTCTCAGCTTGGTTCTGATGTGCTTGCTGCGAACGCAATCTTGATGCAAGTGACCTTTATCGTCAGCTACATGTTCGACGGTGTGGCGAATGCGTCGAGCGTCTTTGCAGGTAAAGCAGTAGGGCAGAAGAATAAGACATTGCTTGATAACGTGATTAAGCTAAACACGCAATGGACCGCAGCGTTCGTTGTTGTCTTGACCTTGCTGCTAGTGCAGTTCAAACACCAAGTGGTGTCGTTATTTACCACTTTGCCAAATCTTGTTGAGCTGTATTTGGACATGAGCCCTTGGTTATTGGCATTCCCGTTGGTTGCTGGTTTTGGTCTTACGTTTTACGGAATCTTTACCGGTACAGGGACGACGCGACCAGTGCGTAACTCTACCTTTCTAACCATGGTGTTGTTCTTAGTGACTCAATTTATTGCGGTGCAATATTGGGGCAACCACGGTTTATGGCTGGCATTCACGTTGTTCTACGTTGGGCGCTTTGTCTTCTTGTTTCCATACCTCGGTCAAGTTAAACAAAAGTGTCTTTAATACACACTGTCACAAATGACCTAACTTAGATGTTCTTATCACAAGGGGGGGAGCTATCTGCCCTTGTTGATAAATCTGAAAAAGGTGATGAAATAACCTTTCCGACTGGTTTCCTTGCTTTAACCCGCATGATATTATTTGTGATGTTATATTATTACATTTAGTTTGATGCCGTGATTTCTCGACCAATACTCTCCGTTAATAATCTCAGCCTTATAGACTCAGAACGCACACTCTTCAAAGACATTTCTTTTGAGCTGTTTCAAGGTGAAGTTCTTGCCATTATGGGACCTTCCGGCATTGGTAAATCCATGTTGTCGAAAGCCGTCGCAGGTTTTTTGCCGTCTGATATTTGGGTAGACGGAAGTATCCAGCTTAACAGCAGTGAAGTCGCACAAACTGCCATGCTGCAACGCAGTCAATCGCAGCGTCCTGCGGTCATTTTCCAAGATGCACTTAAAGCGCTGAATCCATTGGCGTCTGTCGAACAACAACTGTGTTTGGCATTGACGGGCAACAAAACACGCTTGTCTTCAGCAAACCGAGACACGGTGACGACCTTGTTGTCTCAACTCGGATTTGCAGATCCAAAAGCAGCATTGGCGCAGCATCCAAGCCAGCTATCTGGTGGTCAGCGCCAGCGTATTTGTATTGCGATCGCGTTGCTTGGTAGTGCCAACTTGATCATCGCGGATGAGCCCACCAGTGCGCTCGATCCAATCACCGAAGCGGAGATCCTTGAGTTGTTTCGCAGTAGTGTTCAGCAACGCAACATCAGTGGTTTGTTGATCACGCACGACCTATCTGCGGCTTTGGCGTGTGACAAAGTCTTGGTGATTGCGGACAACACCATGGTGGCTTATGGCGCACCATGGCAAGCCATTCAGCAAAGTTCGCATCCTTTCTGCCAACAACTTGCGCAACTGCTGCCTTAACCTCATCTCTGGAGCCTATTTTGACTAAGCACAACTTGAGCGGGCACACGCAGCCTAAATCGGCGGAAGTTCGCTTTGAGCAAGCCAGTGTTCACTATTACTCCAAACCAAATTGGTTGGGGGGCAAACCGTTTAAAGCGCTCGAACAATTGGATCTTGCCATCGACACAAAGAACATTGCGATTGTTGGTCCTTCTGGCGCGGGTAAATCGACCTTGATTGAACTTCTATTTGGTCTTCGTAAACCCACATCTGGTGAAGTGTATGTGTGTGGCTATCCGCTATCGCGTAGCTCGGCTAAGCAGCGCCAAGAGTTGTGTCAGCACATTCAATTGATTCCGCAAGAGCCGCAGTCGAGCTTGAATCCTTATTACACCGTTCGTCAGATCTTACTGGAGCCGCTAAGCAATATTGGTTTAACGCAAGAGCTTAACGAGAAGGTGGAAAAGGTTTTGGCGGATGTCGGTTTAGATCTCACATTGTTGGAGCGTAACCCGCAGCAGTTATCGGTTGGGCAAGCGCAACGTGTGGCTATCGCCAGAGCTTTGATTGTCGAGCCTTGTGTTTTGGTTGCCGATGAGCCAACCAGCAGCCTAGACCCCGTCAGTCGTAAACAGATTCTCGACCTGTTGGCAGGCATTCAAAAGAGTCGTCAGATGCGCCTGATTTTGGTGACACATGACCTCGATGCGGCACAAACCCTATGCGATGAAATCCTAGTGTTAGACAAAGGACGCGTTGTCGAGCACGGCACGGCACAAAACGTGACAAATAATCCATCACACTTGATCACGAGAGCCTTGATGAGAGCTCAACACAAAAGTAATGAATTCACAAAAACCATTGGAGAGGTTTCTTATGCACCTTAGTACTCCCAAGTTAGCTTTGTCGCTGGCTTTAAGCGCACTGCTGACGGGTTGTTTTGACTCTGGCGAAAGCAAGCCAGAAGCGGGAAAAGCAGCTGCACCGCAAGCAACGGAAATTCGCGTTGCCATGATGCAACCACCACGCACAGGTTTGTCGCCACTTTCAGATGACGCGTTCAAACTGTCACGTTGGAGCACGGCAGAAACGCTAGTGAACCTAAACGATCAGTCGGTAGCAGAGCCTATGCTGGCAACAGAGTGGGAACAAGTTGACCCAATGACGTGGCAATTTAAGGTACGTAAAGGCGTGAAATTCCACGATGGTTCTGAGCTTGATGCCAACGCGGTCGTGAACTCTCTGCAAAAAGCATTAGATGCCGCACCTAAACCACGCATCTTGGACGGTATCGAATGGCAAGTTCGCGCATTGGACGACTTCACTGTTGAAATCAAAACGACCTTTAACGATCCACTGTTGCCAAGCCGTCTTTCTAGCCCACAGCTAGCGATCCTTTCTGGTGCTGCATATCAAGAAAACGGTCGTGTTGTGCCAATCAATGCGGGTACGGGCCCATTCGTTCTGACAGAAATCAACGGGACAACCAGCGCTAAATTGAAGCGTTTTGATGGTTACTGGGGTGAAAAAGCGAAAGTAGATAGCATTTTTGCGGAATACGTACCAAACGGTTTTGCTCGTGCTGCTGCACTACGTACCGGTGAGGCGGATGTAGTTGAAGCCGTTCCTGTTTCGCAAATCGCGATGATGGAATCTTCACAACTGCATGAAGTTGCAATGCCACGTACCAACACGCTTTACCTAAACAATAAATCAGATGTGTTTAGCCAGTTCGGTTTGCGTAAAGCAGCGGCTCAAGCGGTTAACCGTGAGCAAATCATCAAAACGGTTTACGAGAACCACGCCGATTCAGCAAAAGGTTTGTTAGGTCCTGCATTGGCATGGGCTCAACCAATTCGTGATGCGAACCCTCGTATGGAAACCATGGAAATGCGCCACGCGAACGGAGAGAAGATCACCATCGGTACATTTACCGACCGTGCTGAGTTGCCAGAAGTAGCGGTGCTGCTAAAGCAACAACTTGAAGCGGCTGGCTTTGTGGTTGAGCTAGACGTTCGTGAATACGCACAAATCGAAAACGATGCACTAGCAGGTAAGTTCGATGCGTTCTTGTTGTCACGTGCAACGGTGCTGGATTCTGGCGATCCAGTGGCGTACATGCAAAGTGACTTTAGCTGTAAAGGTTCTTACAACCTAGGTCAGTTCTGCTCTGAAGAAGTGGACGCAGCATTGAAACACGCTGATCGTCAGCCTTTGGGTGAGAAACGCCAACAAGCGATCATCGAAGCAGAAAGCAAAATCCTTGAGCAATACGCTGTGATTCCACTGCTTCACGAGCGTGTAATCCAAGGTGAGAGTGATCGCGTGAAGAATGCACAACGTGACCCACGTGAGCGTCGCCTGATCGACCAGTTTACTGAGGTGAACTAACTCGATGTCGTCTGTTGCCAACATGCGCTCTCGTTGGAGCGCTTGTATGCCTGAATGGTTTACTCGTTTTTTGTCGCGCTTCTTGTCTCTCGGGGTAGTGGTTGTGCTGGTGGGTTTGATGCCGGATATTGCCGGTATCGACCCAAGCCAATCAATCCTCCGTGCCCGTGCGGGTGCTCAACAATTGCTGACGGCAGAAGCTCTACAAGCCATTCGAGAAGATCTTCAACTTGACCGCAGCGCTGCTGAGCGACTGTGGGATTGGTTGACGCTTGCCATGCAAGGTGACTTAGGTGTCTCTTGGGTGAGCGGGGCATCCGTCATGGAGAGCGTTCAACAAACCGCAAAAACGTCACTATTACTGATGCTTACAGCGCTCGGCATGGCATTTGTAATGTGCATGGCGAGTGTGCTTTACACCGTGCGTCGTTGGCAACAGAATCGTTTAGACAAGCATCATGACACGCTCAGTTCGGTGTTGGTTTCATTGCCTGAATACGTGATTGCTTCATTGCTGATCATGGTATTTTCCATCTGGTTGGGTTGGTTCCCACCTTATGGTTGGCAAGGCGTGCAAAACCTCTGGTTACCAAGTTTGGCAATGGCATTGCCTGCGGCTGGCTTGTTCGGACGCTTGCTCAATGACAGCCTCAAGCGTGTATTGGATGAGCCTTGGGTGATCACTTGGCTATCGGCAAACGTCAGTAAGTTTCAAATCTTACGCTTTGCCTTGTGGCGTGCCGTTAGTAACTTGATTCCTCAAATCGCAATGACGGTGATTGGTTTAACCGGCGGCGCGGTTGCTGTGGAACAAGTGTTTTCCATTCCGGGTATAGGACGACTAATCTTAGGCGCAGCGAAATCACAAGATCTGCCGATGCTGCAAGGTGGCTTGTTGGTGTTGCTGGTGTTCTCGATGTTGATCAGCAGTGCGAGCATCTTATTGCAACGCTGGTTACTCGGGCACAGTGTCACAAGTGGCAAGCTGATCAGCAGTCACAGTACGTTCCGTTTTACCCAAAGCACCACCAAACGCATCGTCAGTGCGACAATCTTTGCCTTGCTGATTGGTTGTGCGGGATGGGCGTTAATGCGCGATCCTTATACCATCCAATTTACCCGCCTTGAATCGCCAAGCTTAGCTGCCCCGTTTGGTGCCGATGCGGTTGGTCGAGATCTGCTTGCTCGTGTTGGCGGCGGTATGATGTCGACAATCAAAATGGGCATCATCGCAACGTTCCTAAGTTTAGTGATTGGTTTGTTGCTCGGCTTCGTGACTCGTTATAGCCAAGGCTTAATTGAGATCACCAAAGGTGTTCCATACATTGTGGCGGGTCTGCTGATTGCAGGTCTAACGGGAATGAACCCAAACAGTGCCTTGATTGCGATTGTTATGGTGTCATGGGCACCATTAGCGGCGCACTGTGCGAGCTTGTTGATGGAAGCCAAAGCGCAGCCTTATACGCATCTTGCGCCCATTTGGGGAACCAGTCAGTGGCGAGTACTCCGCTACTACTTGTTGCCTTATGTGCTGCCGCCATTGATTCGTCACGCGTTTCTGCGTTTGCCGTACATTACGCTCAGCCTGACTTCTCTGAGCTTTATCGGACTTGGCGTTAAGCCACCAGAACCTGAATGGGGCTTATTGATTGCAGAGAATCTGCCTTACATCGAGCGCTCACCATTAGGTGTCTTACTACCAATCTCAGGCTTGGTTTTGATGGCAATTGCGGTGAATTTGATTTTTGATGACAAGTGACGAGCAGCGATAAAGCGAAGTGAGCTTCCATATCCCAGATGTAATCAGTAATTTGGTAATTTAGAAAACAAAAGGATGTGTTTTCTGCCAGAAAGTACACAGCACGGTCTATGTATATTGGAAGCACCTATAAATTAACGAGTATAAAAGTTACGCGAACTCAGATATTTAGGTAGTGTTACTCTTTATACACACGTAATCCTTTATCCGTTAATTCTTGAGTGACCACTTCGGATAGGTTTCGATCGGTAATAATTCCGTCCAATTGCTCGATGTCTAATGCATGAAAGCTCGCTATCTGACCGTATTTAGTTGAGTCTGAGATCAGATAATTGGTTTGTGCCGCCTTGATGATTGCTTTTTTAACGAGAACTTTATTTTCATTAGGTGTTGATAAGCCTTTCAAGCTCCAAGATGAAGTCGAAATAAAGGCGATATCAATATTTAGCCCATTCAAGAACTCTGCGACTTTTCCTCCAATGGTGGATTGGTTCTCGCGGTCAATTTTTCCCCCAGTGTGGTAAAGCTCACATTCACTGTGCGTCATAAGGAAAGCAGCAATAGAGAAGTCATTGGTGATCACTAAAAGATCATTACGATTTGCTATTTGATGGGCGATTTCTAGAGAGGTTGTTCCCGCATCCAAGTAAATCGTAGCGTCTTGACCAATTAACGTAGCCGCCAGCTTACCAATTTGAATTTTTTCATCCGCTTGTTGCTCGACCTTCGCATCATGGGAAAGTTCGGAATGTAGAGCTTGAGCGAGTTGCACTCCACCAGAAACAGAAACGACTTTACCTGAGGATTCAAGCTTCACGATATCACGACGAATGGTCATATGTGATACGCCAAGGTGGTCGGTTAAATCTGAAATGCTTAACACTTCTTGATGTGATAACAGGGATAATATGGTTCTTTGACGTTCTGCTGGGATCATAGTTTCACTTCTATATTCTTGTTTTTCAGTATCCTACCAATCTTTTCATTTGTTGTGAATATCTGTGAATTATGTTCTCAACGTTGTAAGAACAGCCTTCGCTTGTGTTAACTGCTCGGAATATCTCTGCCCATAAAGAGGTATATATCACGACATTGTTAATTTGTGTGAAAAAATGTGATTCAAAGCGAGGTCTTAGTATTAATCTTCACATATAATCACATCAACCAAACAAGAATTAACAAAGTTTAATAGACCAGAAGGCATTGTTTTTATGAGTGAAGTTCAATCTGTAGGTGTTATCGGTTTAGGCTCTATGGGAATGGGCGCCGCAAAGTCATGTGTGCGTGCAGGCCTAGATGTCTATGGTTTCGATTTAAATTCTCAAGCGCTTGAAGAGTTAGGTTCATTCGGTGCAAAAGCTGTTTCTACAAATGCAGTTGAGTTTGCAGATAAGCTTGATTCGGTTCTAGTTCTTGTTGTGAACGCAGCTCAAGTTAACACGGTCTTGTTCAAAACCGGTCTTGCTACAGCGCTTAAGCCGAATACGCCAGTAATGGTTTCAGCAACCATCTCAGCAGAAGACGCAAAACAAATTGAAGCGAAATTGGCAGAACACAATCTTGTGATGCTTGATGCACCGGTATCTGGTGGTGCTGCAAAAGCAGAATTAGGTGAGATGACTATTATGGCGTCGGGAGCGCAAAGCACATTTGATGCACTTGAACCAGTACTCAACGCAACGGCAGCTAAAGTCTACAACATCGGTGAAGCGATTGGCCTAGGCGCAACTGTGAAGATTATCCACCAATTGCTAGCAGGTGTTCATATCGCAGCTGGTGCTGAAGCAATGGCATTAGCGGCACGTGCAAACATTCCTCTTGACCTGATGTACGACGTGGTGACGAATGCAGCGGGTAACTCTTGGATGTTTGAGAACCGCATGAAGCATGTAGTTGATGGTGACTACTCCCCTAAATCTATGGTCGACATCTTTGTGAAAGATTTAAACCTCGTATCGGACACAGCAAAAGATCTCAAATTTCCACTTCCTCTATCAAGCACAGCACTAAACATGTTTTTGAGTGCAAGCAATGCTGGTTTTGGGCAGGAGGACGACAGTGCCGTTATCAAGATTTTTGATGGTATTGAGCTTCCAGGTGTAGAAAACAAACAGAAATAAGCGCACGTAAAACGGAGAAAAAATGATGTTATTAGGCGTTATCGCAGACGACTTTACTGGCGCAACAGACATCGCAGGTTTTCTTGTAGAAAACGGCATGCGCACAGTTCAGCTTAACGGTATTCCAAAAGAAGAGATTGATGTAAACGCAGATGCGGTCGTGATCAGTCTTAAATCTCGCTCTTGTCCTGTAGATGAGGCAATCGAGGATTCAGTAGCAGCGCTTAAGTGGCTGCAAGCAAATGGCTGTCAGCAGTTTTACTTCAAGTACTGCTCAACGTTTGACAGCACAGCAGAAGGTAACATTGGTCCTGTAACGGATGCACTGCTTGCAGAGCTAGGTGAAGCGTTCACCATTGTATGCCCATCATTACCAGTGAATGGTCGCACAGTTTTCAACGGCCATCTATTTGTATTCCAAGACTTGCTAAGCGACTCAGGTATGCGTAATCACCCTGTGACACCAATGACTGATTCAAGCCTAGTTCGTATGATGGATGCTCAATCTCAAGGCAAATCTGGCCTGGTAAACTTCCAAATAATTGAACAAGGTCCAAAAGCGGTAATTGAGCGCTTTGAAGAGCTAAAAGTACAAGGTAACCGCTATGCAGTGGTTGATGCATTCAATGCAGAGCATCTTGTCACACTTGGCCAAGCGGCGAAGTCTCTAAAACTGGTAACTGGTGGTTCTGGTTTGGCTGCGGGTATTGCTAAGAACTGGATAGAGAACCTTGAAGATCAAAGTGATGCGAAGCAAGAGGGGAACCCTAAAAAGGCACCAACCGTTGTGTTATCTGGATCTTGTTCTGTCATGACCAACCAACAGGTCGCTGTTTACAAAGAAAAAGCGCCACACTTTGCTATTGATGTGAAGGCGTGTCTGACGGAAGAAGATTACTTAAATCAAGTGTTTGATTGGATCATGACCAACATCGAAAGCGAGTTCGCACCACTGGTTTACGCAACCGCAGATGCAGCGGCGTTAAAAGCGATTCAACAAGAGTTTGGCGCGCATGCTTCAAGTCACGCGGTTGAACAATTCTTTAGCCAACTTGCAATCAAACTTCAGCAGCACGGTGTGAAAAATTTCATCGTTGCGGGTGGGGAAACCTCAGGGGTTGTAACCCAAAGCCTAGCCGTAAAAGGTTTTCATATCGGTCCTCAAATCGCACCAGGTGTACCTTGGGTGAAGTCACTTGAAGGCGAGCTTTCTTTGGCTCTGAAATCGGGCAACTTCGGCGATGAACACTTCTTTGCCAAAGCACAGTCGTTTTTTGAATAGGTGAGGTTGTGATGAATAAAGAATTGATGACAGAACAACAACTGCGAGAGCAAATGGTCACTATGGCGCGCTCTATGTTTGAACGTGGCTATGCGACTGGCGGCGCTGGCAACCTTTCTCTAAAACTGCCTAATGGACACTTTCTGGCAACGCCAACTGGTTCTTCGTTCGGCCGCTTGATTGCTGAAGAGCTTTCGGTTGTGGATATTGATGGCAACCATATCTCTGGTGAAAAGCCATCAAAAGAAGTGGCTTTTCATCTGGCGATTTATCGAAATAACTCAAAGTGTAATGCGATTGTGCATCTGCATTCTACTTACTTGACGGCGCTTTCTTGTCTTGAAGGTTTAGATCGCGAGAATGCCATCAAAGCTTTCACACCTTACTTTGTAATGCGCATTGGCGAACTGCCAGTGATTCCGTACCTGCGCCCGGGCGACCCTCAGATTGCTGAAGAACTTGCGCAGCGGGCTAGTGACTACCGAGCTTTCCTCCTGGCGAACCATGGTCCAGTGATCACGGGTACGGACTTTGAAGATGCAGTGGATAACGCAGAAGAGCTAGAAGAGACAGCGAAGCTAGCGTTCATTCTTAAAGATAGCAACATCCGCTACTTAACGGATACTGAGATTCAAGACCTAAAAGGGAGAGGTAAGTAATGGCTAAATTCGCGGCAAATCTGACAATGTTATTCACAGAAGTTCCTTTTCTAGATCGTTTCGAAAAAGCACACCAAGCGGGCTTCAAAGCGGTGGAATACCTTTTTCCATACGCATTCGAAGCGCAAGAACTAGCAAGCAAGATACAGCAGTTTGGTTTTGAGCAAGCGTTATTCAACATGCCTCCAGGTGATTGGGATGCAGGTGAACGAGGTTTTGCAGCTATTCCGGGGCGTGAGGATGAATTTAAAACGAGCGTCGAGACTGCGTTGATGTACGCCAAGGCACTGAACTGTAAAAAGGTTCACGCTATGTCTGGCATTGTTGATTCACGCTTCACTCGTGACCAGCATATTGAAACCTTTATCTCAAACATTCGTTATGCAGCGGATAAGTTTGCCGAACATGGTGTTGAGCTGATGATTGAGCCACTCAACAATCGCGATGTACCGAACTACTTTGTTGCACATCAACGTGAAGCGGTGGAACTCATCAAACAAGTGGCTCGTCCAAACGTGAAATTGCAGCTCGATCTCTATCACGCACAAATTATGGACGGTGATCTGAGTACGTTGATTCGCGATGTGGCGCCATACACAGGCCATATTCAAATTGCTTCTGTGCCTGAAAGGCACGAACCATCGGAAGGCGAACTGAATTACCCACACCTATTCTATGTTTTGGATGACTCTGGTTACCAAGGCTGGATCGGTTGTGAATACAACCCAAGGCATAGCACGCAGCTGGGCCTTAGTTGGGTTAAACCATACCTATAACAATTTTAATTTCTATCCATAAATAACTTGAAACCAATTACAAAAACAAAGGGTCGTGACTATGAATATTATCATAACTGGAGGGGCGGGTTTTCTCGGAACCCTACTTGCCAAATCACTACTAAAAGAAAACAAAGCTGAAAGTATTACTATTGTCGACATTCAAAAGTCGCGCTTAGAGGGCATTGATGACCGAGTCGTTTCTTTAGTCATGGATATGACAAAGCGAGAAAATATAGACCAAGTTATTACTGCCGAAACGACACACATTTTTCATTTAGCGGCAATTGTATCGAGCCATGCTGAGCAAGATTTTGATTTAGGCGTAGCTGTAAATCTGACGACCACACAGTTATTGCTTGAGCGTTGCCGTAAAGTAAACCCTAATATTCGTTTTACGTTTGCTTCATCTTTAGCTGTATTTGGTGGTGATCTTCCGGAAACGATTACACCAATAACAGCACTTCATCCTCAGTCATCCTACGGGACGCAAAAAGCTATAGGTGAGTTATTGGTGAACGACTATGCCCGTAAAGGCTTTGTTAAAGCTGTATCCGTACGTTTACCGACTATTTGTATTCGCCCTGGGAAACCAAACCTTGCCGCTAGCTCTTTCGTAAGCGGAATTATTCGTGAGCCTTTGAATGCTCAAGAATCAAATTGTCCTGTAGACCCTACGCTAAAACTTTGGATATCGAGCTCGTCTAGAGTGGTGGACAATATTCAATATGCAGGGCTAATGCCTTATGAGCAGTTAAATAATCTGTCCTATAGAACGCTTAATTTACCTGGTATTCAAACTACACCAGCTGAGATGATTCAAACAATGGACACTCTAATGGGTAAACAACTTTCTAATTATATTACCTATGAGCATGATGCGGGTATTGATCGTATTGTGAGTAGTTGGCCACAAAAAATTGATTGTACTAAAGAACTGGAGCTTGGATTTAAAGCAGACAGTAATTTCAAGGATGTATTACAACAATTTATTTCTGTTAACAATATGGAGATCGTCTAATGTTACCAACCTCAGTAATTGGACTAATAGTAGCCGTATCAGTCCTTGTTTTTCTTGTATTACGTACAAAAGTACATGTGTTAATTGCGATGTTAATTGCGGCATGTATCGCAGGTATTATTGGTGGGTTAAGTGTTGACGACACGATTGCGACCGTTAGCAAAGGATTTGGTGGAACATTAGGCGGTATAGGGATTGTCATCGGTCTCGGCGTTATGATGGGGGCTATTTTAGAGGCTTCTGGAGCAGGAGAAAGTATTGCCTATAATTTTATAAAGTGGTTAGGAAAAAAGAAAGAAGAGGCCGCTCTTGCTGTAACTGGCTATATTGTTAGCATCCCAATCTTTGTGGATAGCGCGCTTATCATTCTTTATCCAATAGCGAAGTCTTTGTCAAAAACGTCCAATCGCTCGATTTTAACGCTTACGGTTGCTCTGGCGGGCGGCTTGGTCGTAGCGCATCACGCTATTCCGCCGACTCCAGGGCCTTTGGGAGTTGCTGGTATCTTTGGTGTCGATCTTGCCAGCATGTTAGGTTTTGGTTTGATGATCGCAGCGCCTTGTGTCATGGGTATTGTTTGGTATGCAAGATGGTTAGAAAAGCAGTTTCCTGAATTCATTCCAACCGAACATTTCTCGAAGTCTAGTGAGCAACTGATTAATGATCACAAAGAGTACATTGCAAGTAAAGAAGCGAAAGACCTACCATCTTTAAGTAAATCTATCGCTCCAATTATTATCCCAATTTTACTTATACTTGCGAAATCAGTGATGGGTTTATTAGAGGGGACTTTCGGTTTCGAAGGGCTGACTGCAACAACATTTGGTCAATTTATCGCTTTTATCGGCAGCCCTACTATTGCACTATCAATAGCGACGTTATTAGCGGTTTACACATTGGGTAATAACCTTACCAAAGAAGAAGCGAATGAAAAGATGGAACAAGGAATCTCCACTTGTGGCATCATTTTGTTAGTAACAGGAGCTGGTGGCGCGTTAGGTGCCGTATTGCGTGAAACGGGTGCGGGCGCAGAGATTGCTAACCAAGTTGCAGGGCTTCCTATTTCTGCGGTTATGATTCCATTTATCATTGCGACGTTAGTTCGTATTATTCAGGGCTCTGGTACAGTCTCCATGATAACCGCTGCTTCTATATCTGCCCCAGTTTTAGTGAATATTCCTGACGTTAACCTTTTATTCGCAGCGACGGCAGCTACGATGGGATCTCTATTTGCTGGCTACTTTAATGACTCGCTATTCCATATTGTTAATCGATTAATGGGGGTGACTGAGGTTAAGAAACAACTCATTATTTGGACTATTCCAACAACAATTGCTTGGGCTATTGGTGGTTCATTAGTCATGATTCTTAACTTATTCTTCGGATCTCATGGTTCAATCTTTGATCCTGTGTTACCACTTGCTGTACTTTTGGGGTGTGTTGCATTTACAAAATCTTACAGCGCTAAGCACGTCGAATTACAAGAGGTATAAAGGTTTACTTGTACTCTTCCATAAAGTAAAAACCTATCACAATATGTATTTTTATCAGATGGTTTAGAGATTGTTAATAATATGAACGGCCCTATGTTTGGGCCGTTTTAGTTCTTATAAATAAACTATTTAACTTGAACCGATATAGGTTCCATTTTCAACTTAATCAATATGAAATGGAATTGTTATTTCCCGCTTAGTAAGCGATTACATATAAAGGATATATTCGAGTGTAACCCTAGTGACTTTACTCTAGCGAAGTAGGGTTACTTTATATAAGAGTCCAGTACTTTTAATACGACTTCCATATCTTTTTCACGTTGAGTTTTGTCTTCCTCAAGTACAACGTGCTCAAGTAAGTGACCTTTAATTACTTCTCGCATCAAACCATTTACTGCTCCCCGAATAGCGGCAATCTGCTGCAACACATCTTGGCATTCATGCTCTTCTTCCAGCATTTTTTTAAGTCCATTCACCTGACCCTGTATTTTACTGACTCGAGTGTTGAGCTTCTTTTGATCTCTGGTTGTATGCGACATGTCTTATCTTCTTTAAGTTACGGGCCGAGTTATTCTAACTGATAATGTAGCACTCAATTTATACTGGGGGGTAGTATTTAATACTAGGGGGGAGTATAGTTTGCGATAAATTAGAATCAACAACAGAGAACAACAATGGATTTTGTCGCGTTACTACAACAAGGTAATGGGTGGTTCTTTATTCCCAGTGCCATTTTGCTTGGCGCTTTGCATGGTTTAGAACCTGGGCACTCTAAAACGATGATGGCGGCGTTCATTGTCGCTGTGAAAGGAACGGTCAAACAAGCCGTGATGCTGGGTTTAGCTGCCACACTTTCTCACACTGCAATTGTATGGTTAATCGCTGTTGGCGGGATGTATATTAGCCAGAAATTCACCGCTGAAGCGGCTGAACCATGGATGCAACTTATCTCTGGGGTCATTATCGTGACAACCGGCGTATGGATGTTTTGGCGGACATGGAGCGATGAGCGAGCTTGGAACAAAGCTCAGGATCATGCTCGCGACTGGACGACGCAAGTTGTGGATACAGGACATGGGCATGTTTCGCTTTCGATTACAGAGGAAGGGGAACATCACCGTTTCCAGTTGCGAACACTCAGCGGTAAACCTTTAACTGCTGAAGGTATCAAGGTTTCGGTATCGAGTGATGGTTATCAACCTGCTGATATTTATCACTTTATAGAGCGTGATGGATACTTGGAATCGGCGTCTTGCATTGAAGTCTCTAATGGACTTTCTGTCACTTTGAGCATCGGGCACCATGATCATACCCATGACTTTGATGTACATTTTCGTCCTGGTTCTCATTTAGAAAGCGAAGATAAGGAATATCAAGATGCTCACGAACGCGCTCACGCTTTAGACATTCAAAAACGCTTTGAGAATCGAGACGTGACGAATGGGCAAATTCTGCTGTTTGGATTAACGGGTGGTTTGATTCCATGCCCTGCTGCGGTAACGGTTTTGCTTATCTGTTTGCAGCTTAAGGCAATGACTCTTGGTGCGACTTTAGTTGTGTCATTCAGTATTGGCTTAGCCTTGACTCTGGTTGCAGTTGGCGTTGTGGCAGCAGTGGGCGTGCAAAAAGCGACATCTAAATGGAGCGGTTTGAATGATGTTGCACGTCGAGCTCCTTACTTATCGGGCGTCTTGATCAGTGCAGTTGGTTTATACATGGGTATGCATGGATACATATCGCTGACGAGTTAAACTCTGTGATAAAGACTCTTTTCCTTTCTTTTTGTATGGGTAATGGCTTCATGCCTTGGTTTGCATGTTTTGCTGCCGATTCTTGATTGAGAATCACTCGATCCGACATCGCTGCCATATCTACAAACCAAGTCATTCTCGCTTCACCAAGCATCTCGGATTACAACCGCTGCAATTGTGGCTCTAATATCTGAACCTGAGATACTAAATGATAAAACGGGAGCACTGACCACAGCGCTCCCGACGGCAAAACGCTAATTAGAACTCTTTTCTTTAATGTTCGATACCAATTTGGTCGCATAGTTAAATTTAACTATGCAAACGTTTCCTTTTGCGTACTCGTCCCTTCGCCAAACCTCGTAGAAATGTGACGTTTTGAAGACTTTTTTTCCTTCTGTCTAAAGTAATCGGGAACCAAGCAGATACATAGTTATAAAGTTATGTCTTGCTCTGCCAAACAGACCCAAAATGCAGTTTGGTTGGTTTTGGAGAAGAAAGGCTTAGCGCTCGATTAATGAGCATCAATTGAATTGTATTGAGACAATTATAATGAAAAGAATCATCTTATTAGCAGTCTGCGCCATGTTTGGTATTGCTGTCGTGGCGAGTATGGCATCAACGTACCTAATTTCGAGTCAGAAAATCGATGACATCATCTTAAACAAATCCCAAGTTCAAGCTGAGTTTCTAGCGGGAAATGCGAGTTATATTTTGGAGAACTCAGCCAATCCAATGCAAGATTTACAATCGCTTGTTGAGGGGCTGAAACAACGTTCAGACGTGAGTTATGCCGTTGTAATTGATCGTAACGTGACGGCAGTAGCCCACAGTGATAAGCACAAGCTGAACAAAACCTATAACGATGAATATACTGTTGAAGGCGCGACGAGAGGTGTTCAACAGTACTCAAAGTGGTATGCCGATGTACAGAAAGTATGGGTGTTTGACATCATGGCACCAATTTATGTGGATGGTCAGTTATACGGTACTTTTGATATTGGTATTCCCATTACCGAAGTGAGCCAAGCGACGAATGGAATTATTACTTACCAGTTGATCTCTATGGTGGCGATCTTCGTTATGTGTGTTTTGATTCTGTCACTTCTGCTAAATAAACTGATGAGACCGCTTTCTGCGCTTAAAGACGCTCTACAAGACATCTCAAAAGGAGACGGAGACTTAACCGTTCGTTTGCCAGCGAAAGGTAATGACGAAGTCGCGCAAATTTCTTCTGCTTTCAACGTTTTTGTTGGGAAAGTACATGAGATTATTACACAAGTTGTAAATACTGGTGTGGAGCTTAATAGTTCAGCTGTCGCTTTGCGTGGGCAATCTCAACAAGCGCTCACAAGAGGGCAAGAGCAGAACGAGCAAACCATGCTGGTTGTCACATCCATGAACGAAATGATTGCGACGGTCAATGAAATTGCCTCCAATGCTGCTGGAGCGGCAAATGCTGCGAGTGCAGCAAGTAATGAAGCGCAAGATGGCTACACGACGCTAGAAAGAACCAAAACGGCGATGACTAATCTTGAAAACGAGATGAACAGCACTTCCAACATTATCGTGAGTCTTGCTGAAAATACTCAGTCGATTGGTAGTATTCTAGAGGTGATTAGAGGTATTTCGGAGCAAACCAATCTATTGGCTCTCAATGCGGCTATCGAAGCTGCACGCGCTGGTGATGCCGGCCGAGGTTTTGCAGTCGTAGCTGATGAAGTTCGCAACCTAGCGACTAAAACGGCTCATTCTACCGATGAAATTGACAATATGATTCACCAGCTACAAACTGAAGCTCAAAGTGCGGTGAATTCAATGAGTAATAGTAAGACTCTTATTGAAGAAGGAACGGCAGAAACTGAGTTAGCTCGACAGGCTTTAGAAGCAATAGCTGCACAAGTGACGACTATTTCAGATATCAATACTCAAGTAGCAACCGCAACAGAACAGCAATCAACGGTAGCAAACGAAATTAATATGAACATGGATACCGTCAGCCACTCAGTGAAAAGTGCGCTAACAGCGAGTGAGCAACTAGAAGAATCAAGTCAACAACTCGCGGAGCTATCGCGAACACTCGATCGTCACGTAGGAGCGTTTAGAATCTAAACGCCAACTGACCCTCTTTAATAAAAGCCAGTAAATGTTAATTGCTGGCTTTTTTATTTGAAAAAATCGAGTCTCAAATCGCTTAGCGGTGTTTGTCCTTTCTAGACGATAAAACAGAATACGATAAATTAGTTGAGTAAAGCTTAGCTAGGCGTTAAGTTTTGCGTTTTGCTTTAAATGTTCAACAAACATAGATATTTTCTTAGCTACATGTTTTCTAGACGAGTAAAAGGCGTAAAGCACTAAATCCTCAGGTTCGAACTCTAGAGTGACGATTTCTAGCTCACCATTTTTGATCTCATTTTGGCATGACTCAATTGGCAATATTGCGTATCCAAGCCCTGATAACGCGCCATATCTGGCGAGATGACCGCTGTTTACTTTGAATGAAGATTGCACAGTTTGAGTAATATGGCCCCCAGCAGGGTTTCTGAATACCCATGGTGCACCATTTACTGCGGTAAGCGTCGTGATGCAGGGAACATGACTTAGATCCGTAATTTTGTAAGGGGTGGCGTATTTCTCAATTAATTGAGGCGCGGCTAAAATGGCACTGGGCCAGCGTTTTATCTCTCTCACCACCCAGTTACTGTCTGACAAAGTCCCTCTATGAAAACTCAAAATGACATCAAAGCTGTCAATAACATCATCTTTAGGGTTTAGCGTTGTATCGCAAGACAAAGAGATTGACGGGTATTGCGTGCAAAAGGTGACAACCGCTTTGGCCAGTACAGGTGTGTCTGGCATAAGAATTCGCAGTTCCCCTGTTACCGTGTGCGAGTGGCGCGTTACAGTTTCTAGTGCGGCGTTGAGTTGCTCCAATAACGGACGAGTGCTGCTATAGAGCTCTTCTCCAGCCTCGGTAGGCGTCATTCGCCTTGTTGTTCTATTGAACAACCTAATGTTTAACTTTTCTTCAAGCAGGGCAATGTGTCGGCTGATATTTGATGTTGGTATATTCAAACACTCAGCGGCTCGCTTAAAGCTGTTGTTCTCATAAACACAGTGAAAACTTTTTAACCAGATTTGGTCAACGTTATCAAACATTTCATTATCCCACTTTATTGGATTATCAAGCCAGCATATCGCACTTTATCCCTGTACTAAGTTACATACAATTTTATTTACAAGTTTAAGCGAACAAACAACGAGATATCGCGCTAGAACGTAATCAATAGTGGTGAATTTATGAGCTGGTTAGAACGGTTATTTGAGAATAAAAATATAATAGGTTCGCGCAAAGCGTCTATCCCTGAGGGCGTTTGGACAAAGTGTCCTGAGTGTGAACAAATACTTTATCGTGCCTCGTTAAAAGAAAATTTGGAAGTATGCCCTAAATGCTCATATCACATGAGAATGGCTGCGCGTCAAAGGTTGATCTCTTTTCTGGACCATGGAACACAACAAGAGTTGGCAAGTGAGTTGGAGCCACAAGATATTTTGGGTTTTAAAGACTTAAAGCGATATAAAGAGCGAATTGCTTTAGCACAGAAAACGACTGGAGAAAAAGATGCGTTGGTGGTGATGGAGGGCAAGTTATTGGGGCTGCCTGTTGTTGCGTGTGCATTCGAATTCTCTTTCATGGCAGGCTCGATGGGCGCAGTGGTTGGCGAGAAGTTTGTCCGAGCAGTTGAAAGCGCAATTAATACAAAGTCTGGGTTAGTATGTTTTTCCGCTTGCGGAGGGGCGCGCATGCAAGAGTCTTTGGTGGCACTCATGCAAATGTCAAAAACCAGCGCCGCGTTAAACCACTTATCTGAGCACAGATTACCCTATATCTCAGTATTGACGGACCAAACTTATGGTGGCGTCTCGGCGAGTTTAGCCATGTTAGGAGACATCAATATTGGTGAACCTAAAGCAAGTATTGGCTTTGCGGGAAGACGGGTCATTGAGCAAACGGTACGTGAAAAGCTACCAGACGAGTTTCAGCGAAGTGAATTTTTACTAGCGCATGGTGCGCTAGATATGATTGTCGATAGACGTGAAATGCGCGATCGCGTTGGCCGCTTACTGGCTAAGTTAACCAACGCGAGGGTGGTCTCAGAATAGGTTGTATTAAAGTTAGACTTAGTACTTGCGTTTATTGAGCCGTAATCATTACAAACCGTTCATTTTGCCCCCATCTTGGTTCCGCATTCATTAGGCTGAGATCCAACGCCGTTTGGTATGGGTCAACAGCAAAATGGTCGCTTACTAACCCCCAGAGCATCCAGTTGATTGCGGTTTCATTCTCGGTAAGCTCTTCGAGTGGCGCTTGGAGGAAAAAGTACTCATCTTCGCCATCGTAACCGAGCCGATCATAGATAATGTTGCGTAGCTCTCGATCCAAATCATGTTGGAGGTTGATTGAGTCGTACAGTTGCTCTTCTGTTGGGCCATTCTCATGGTGATAAACATTGCGTTTTGACTCTTTGTGTAAAGTACCTGCGCCAGTTTCAATGCTTACTTTCTTTTGCGAGTGTTGCTCAAGAACTTGAATGATTTCATCCTCTAGTTGATCGAGTTTACTCAGCAAAACTTGATTGTTTATGCCACCAGCGGGGGAGGCCATCTTTTGGAAGGCTTTCACTCTCTCGTAGACTGCTTTCCCGTGAGGAAGGGCTGCAAAACACTGTTCTTGGAGCGCTTCATTGGCTTGCCAAATGCCCGAGTAGAGCTCGTAATCATGTGTATATGGTGGAAGCTCTTCAGTATCTTCCCCTAATAATTCTCGCCAGCGCTTTTGCCACTGTTCTTCTTTTGCGTGTTTTACACGCGCGTATTGCTTAACCCAGCGGTTACGAAGTTTTACCCCAAAAATGGCAAGTCCCCATGGAGCGAGCAAATAAAAATAATAGTGAGAAGAGTTATCCCAAAAGTAACCGTAAACGTAAACACCAAAAGCAAGCACCCAAGTTCCAATAGTACAAGCAATAACCCCGGACATTATTGATGATTGGCGCTTTGTTTCTCTTAATGTATTACCTTCAGCACATAACCAAAAAATGCCGCCAAAAACAAAGGCAAACGTTGTCATGAAGTAGGCAATCCCCGCTCCCAAAAATCCCCAAAGTGACATGTATTATCCCTAGCCAAATATCTGCTTTATTTACTCATCAATGACTGGAGGAGTAAATGTGTTTGATTTGGCGGAGAATTTACCATTAATGCCAACCTTTTGATATGCACTCTATGACTTATTGGGAATGAGTCACAAATAAAAATAGATGGTATCAAGCATCAAAATTTAATTTAGAACCTTTGATTGTCGTGAACTCTATCTGGAAGAGTTAAGGGGGGCGTTTAAGGGCAATTTTCCTCATAAAGTCGTTATTTAGAAAAAGGTAAATTAATGTTTTTATTGATAATTGTGAGTTTTTTTGGAGTGGGATTGCTCCCATTTAATTAGAGTAAAAGACCTATTTTTGGGAGCGGTTTCATAAATTTTATGACACTGATTTCACTGTTTGAGCTGTAAAGAATATAAACCCCCACTCAATGTATGTTAATAATCAATGAGTGTTGTTATGTCTCATATCCGTTTTTTCCCGCGCCATCGTTTGGCGCTTGCTTGTATGCTAGCGAGTGTGTCTGGCTTCTCTTTTGCACAAAATCAGTGTGCTGTTGCTGATTTACAACAATCGCGAGATCTGGCTACTGCCGTTTCTGGTGCTGAATATGATTGCTACCACGCTTGGTTTTCAGCACCTTCAGAAACGCTGAATGATATCTATAGTGAAGCGAGCCTAAGCCGTATCCAAGTCGCGCTGGATCAAGAAATCGCTCGCTATCGTGGTGAAGTAGATCAAGCTCGTATTCTAGAGAACCTAGGCGAATTTATTCGAGCGGCCTACTACGTTCGCTACAACGCTGGTACTGGTACACCTGAGTTTTCGCAAGCGTTGAGTCAGCGTTTTGCTCAGTCGACGAACCTATTCCTAAACAACCCTCATGCTTTGGATCAAGGTCGTGAACAAGTTGGTGCAATGAAGAGCCTGACTTTGATGGTTGATAACGTTAAGCAGTTGCCGCTGACCATGGATAGCATGATGGCCGCGTTGATGCACTTTAATCGTGAAACCGCGCAGGACACGCAATGGGTTGATGGTTTAAACAACTTGTTCCGCTCTATGGCAGGCCATGCGGCGAACGATGCGTTCTACCGATACATGGCAAACAATACACACCATATTGATACGTTGGTGAAATTCGCATCTGATAATGCTTGGGCATTAGATACGGATGCAAGCTTTATCGTTTTCAATGCATTACGTGAAACTGGTCGTTTGCTCGCGAGCCCAGATCAGGAGACCAAACGCAAAGCATTGGCAGTAATGCAACAGGTGATGCAGCGTTATCCACTGGGTAGTGAGCATGACAAACTATGGCTTGCTGCCGTTGAAATGATGAGCTACTACGCACCAGAAGGCCTAAATGGTCTGAATATTGAGCAAGCCAAGCAAGATTTAGCTGCACGTGTAATGCCAAATCGTTTTGAATGTCAGGGACCTGCCATTATTCGCTCTGAAGATCTGACCGATGCTCAAGCAGCGAAAGCGTGTGAAGTGCTAGCGGCAAAAGAAGCCGACTTCCATCGAGTTGCGAATACGGGTAATCAACCTGTCGCTGATGATTTGAATGATCGTGTTGAAGTGGCGGTATTCGCGAGTAACGCTAGTTACGTTGATTACTCTTCATTCCTATTTGGTAATACAACGGACAACGGTGGTCAGTACCTAGAAGGTGACCCTTCAAAAGCGGAAAATACTGCGCGTTTCGTCGCTTATCGCTACGCGAATGGTGAAGATCTCTCTATCTTGAACCTAGAACATGAATACACGCACTATTTAGATGCACGATTTAACCAATACGGTTCGTTCAGCGATAACTTGGCTCATGGTCATATTGTTTGGTGGCTAGAAGGTTTTGCTGAATACATGCATTACAAGCAAGGTTACCAAGCTGCGATTGAGCTGATTGCAGATGGTAAACTGAGCCTTTCCACTGTGTTTGATACCACGTACTCTCACGATACCAATCGTATCTATCGTTGGGGTTATCTAGCTGTTCGATTCATGTTAGAAAATCATCCACAAGACGTCGAAAGCTTGTTGGCATTGTCGCGCTCTGGCCAGTTCGAACAATGGGCACAGCAGGTGACGTCTTTAGGTCAACAATACGATGCTGAGTTTGAACGTTGGTTGGACACATTAAAAGTGGAACCTGAGCAACCTGATACAGACCCAGAAGAACCAACAGAACCAACAAGCCCTGAAGCAAAAGTGACTGAATTGACGGCGAACCAAAGCCTTCAGCTCAGTGGCGAAGCATACAGCGAAAAACTGTTCTACGTTGATGTTCCAGCCAACACCGTTAACTTCAATGTATCTATTGAGGGTGCGGGTGATGCGGATCTTTACATGAGCTACAACAAAGTCGCGCATTACTATGATTTCGAAATGAGTCAATATGCTGATGGCAGCAATGAAGAGATTGTGTTTGAACCAAAGCAAGATGGTTACGTTAAAGCGGGTCGTTACTACATCAGCTTAACTGGACGTGATAGCTATGACTCAGTGAATCTTGTGGCTGCGTTAGAAGTGGAAGCGCAAACACCGCCAACCCAAGTGCAAGATGATTTAGCACCTGTGGTATTAGAGTCTGGTGAAGCCAAAATGCTTACCGTTCACAAGCAGCGTTATGCAGCAGTTTATGTGCCTGAAGGTGTTGAAGAGGTTCGTGTATGGCTAACGGCTCACTCTCAAACTGGTAATGTCGATCTATACGCGAGTAGGGAACATTGGCCTACAGTAGAGCAGCACGAGTATGCGTCCAACTATGCAGGCAGCAATGAATACCTTGCGATTCCTGTTACTGAAGCAGGGTACGTGTACTTCGCTCTTCAGGCTCCAGAGCAAGGTGATGACGTTGAAATGCTAGTGCACTTCAACTAAACAGGTTCGATTAGCTAAAGTCGAGATAAAACGTCGCTGATACAGCGACGTTTTTGTTTATATCGGACACGATTATAAACAAACAGCGGCGAATGCTAGTTAATCGGCTGATCTATCGAGTTATCAGTTGCCCTTTTTCTAAACGGCTTTAGGTTTGTATTGCAATTTACCGCGCACATAAACTTTTTTAGCGACGCGTTCTGTGACCTAGCTTCTGATTTGTGATTCCCAAATGGATACAATATATATGCACCCCGTGCAATAAAGTGAAAAGGGAAAGACATGAAAACGCTTATTTATGAAACGTTGATTAGCCTTGCTAACCAAGAACCAGAACAACATGCAAGAATCCGACAAAATCTCTATGAACAGTTGGATCTGCCGTTCGATAAGCAGCTGGCTTTGTATTCTTGTGCCCTTGGTCCTGCAAGTTCAGGCAAGTTGGAGAGCAGTCAAGGCATTAACAACGCGGTAGATTGCGCGGTTAAACTGCTTGAAACTCCTGAGCGCTAATTCACTCGTTGTTTTAATCACGGCCCGAACCCCAAGGGCCGTTTTTAACTGCGGTTAAATTGATTTCAACGTTGTTATTACTCTGCTCTTTCCGCTAACACTTCTTTGAATGCAAACATGCCGTTTAATGCCGCGGGAAACCCTGCGTAGACGGACATCTGCAAAATGATCTCTTTAATCTCATCCTCGCTACAGCCTACATTCAGCGCTGCATTTAAGTGCACTTTTAGTTGCG
The DNA here is from genome assembly GCF_023161825.1 of Vibrio sp. 2CM40D. Classification (NCBI taxonomy): domain Bacteria; kingdom Pseudomonadati; phylum Pseudomonadota; class Gammaproteobacteria; order Vibrionales; family Vibrionaceae; genus Vibrio; species Vibrio sp. 2CM40D. The sequence continues at coordinate 150,305 of NZ_JALNTL010000002.1, read as the reverse complement.
GCGCGCAATTCCCCATTGCCGTTAGCGCGGCGACGGTTGCGATTTCTCTCGATTTTAGGTCTAAGCCCGGGCGAGCATAAATATCGCCAAACGGATACTCAATGGTGTACTGAGCTAAATCTGGACAAATATCTTGTAAGGTTTCGATGACATTATGACCAGCGTCGCCATCAATTTGAGAGAGTAGTTCTAATCCTTTGTTAAAGCGTGATTGTTCCATCGGTATGTTCCTAGTGAATAAACGTAAACACACCTTAATCGTTAGAGTTAACTCTAAGTCAACGAACTTTTCCGCTTTTATACAAGGCAATTTTTTCTTCTAGAGCCGATAAGTGCTTTTTCTGTTGCTCAATGTGGCGTTTGAGGTTTTCTTGGTGTTGTTCTAACAGGGCTTGACGTTGTGGTACAGATTGAGAGCCGACTTCCCTTAATTTGGCATATTCTAGAATCTCTTCAAGTGGCATTGCAGTTTCTTTTAAACGTTTAACAAAGCTTATCCAGTTTAGATCTTTCGAACTATACATTCGATGTCCACTCGCGTTTCTATGGACATGTTTAAGTAAACCGATTTTTTCATAGTATCGAAGTGTATGAGCAGATAGCCCGACGAGGTCAGAAAATTCTTTGATATTCATTATTATCCTCCAAGGTAGAGCATACCCCATAGAGATAAGCTAAGTTTCGCATTTTGAAGTCATTTCGGGACAGATACAAACAGAAATCTTTAGTCTTTTAACGCTAGGTATGGTGATTTACTGGATTTTTGAAACGCGCCAAACGTGATCCACCTGCCAGTTTCGTTTTATTAACAATTGATTACTAAACGGGTTGGCTTGGCTATTTTTATCCTTTGGGCCTATTTTAGGGCGTACGTAGGTCTTATGTTGCATCTTTTTTGATTGATGTTTTTGCCAATAAAAACAATATTTTAGGTTTGTGTTGGGCTATTTGGGTTGTATGTTGTGTGCCCGTTATTCACTCAGAACGATTTATCGCTGTGCAATGGATGAGTTGCTACGCCTTCGATTTCAGCCTTGAGTTAGTGCTAAAAGGGTGAGTGCCTCTGATGAATAGCTTTTATAATTTCGATTATTGAATTCACTCACAAAAAAATGCAAACAAGTAATCGTGAGTGGAAACGAGCAGGAGAACAACATGAGTGGCTCACAGGAAACACAATCATTCGGTGCAAACGTTATCTTACATGCGTTTGATTGGAAGTATGCTGACATTGCCCAACGAGCAAAAGAAATCCGCGAGCTTGGTTATGGCTCTGTGTTGGTTTCGCCACCAATGAAAAGCGCACACGATGAGCGCTGGTGGCAGCGTTATCAACCACAGGATTATCGTGTTATCGATAATGCTTTGGGTGATACCAAAGATTTTATTCATATGGTTCGTGAACTGGAGCAAGTTGGTGTGTGGGTTTATGCCGACGTAGTGTTTAACCATATGGCAAATGAGGCCCACCTTCGCAGAGACCTTCAGTACCCAAGACAAGAGGTCTTGGAGGAATACCAGAACGACAAACAGAAATATCAGTCGCTAACGTTGTTTGGCGATCTATCTCAACCACTTTTTGATGAAGAGGACTTTGTTGAAGCATTCGGCATTAAAGACTGGAAAGATAAGTGGCAGGTTCAAAATGGACGTATCACAGGTGGGCCAACCGACCCTGGCTTGCCAACTCTTCGTGTTTGTGACCATGTCGTTGAGCAGCAGCGAGCGTACCTCAAAGCGCTGAAAGCTATTGGTGTGAAAGGTTTTCGTATTGACGCTGCGAAACACATGACGTTAGAGCATCTTAAGCGTGTTTGGACAGACGACATCACGCGGGATGTGCATATATTTGGTGAAATTATTACCGATGGCGGTGCGACGGAAGAAGAGTATCAGCTGTTTCTTGAGCCGTATCTACAGGAAACTCGCCTAGGTGCGTACGATTTCCCTTTGTTCTCAACCATGCTTAAGGCGTTTGCTAAAAAGGGCAGTTTCAAGTCTCTGATTGATCCCTATTGTTTTGGTCAGGCTCTGTCCCCCGGTCGTGCGATTACATTTGCTATCACACATGATATTCCTAACAATGATGTCTTTCTTGATCTCATCATGGACGAGGAAAACGAATGGTTAGCTTATGCCTATATTCTAGGCCGAGATGGTGGTGTGCCGTTGATTTATACCGACTTAAACACCAGCGGTATTAAAGGCAAAAATGGTCAGCCAAGATGGCAGGGTGCATGGAGCGATCCGAGAATGGCAAAAATGATCCAGTTCCATAATATGACGCATGGCGAGCCGATGAGTGTTCTTGAAGGTAACGATGACATGCTCGTACTTAAGCGAGGTGACAAAGGTATTGTGGTGCTTAATAAATCACAGCGTCAACAGTCTTTGACATTAAAAATCGATGGTAATTGGGTTGATTTGATGACAGAACAAATCATTCCAACTGACGGTAAGTTAATCGTACCATCTAAGTCGTCAATGTTACTCGTCGCGAACTAGAAGATGTACACACCGAGGTTAGCAATTTCGGTGTGTATGTTTTTCATCGTCATTCACGTTCTGCTGAAATTCAATATAAACTCAAACTCTCTCGTTTTTGCTAGAAATTTATGAGCACTCGTTAACGCAACATTCTGCTTTTAAAAAACCAATTACGTCATCTAAGCACTGATATTCTGCAACACAAAAAAGGGTTCTACCCTCACGGCGCTGGGTGAGAAGACCGGCTGAAGCAAGGCTAGAGATATGATGAGAGAGAGTGGATGCTGGAATGCCAAGCTTTTCTTGTACGCCGCCTACCGCGATACCTTTGTATCCCGCTTTGACGACTTCTTTGTAAATACTTAAACGAGTCGGATGCCCTAACTCTTTTAGTGCTTTAGCAACGGCTTCAAGCTCCATACTGACCTCTAAAGAATGACCACAGTAATTTTGTTTCGATAATAGGGAAAGTCTCAGTAAATGCCAACTATTACGATCTCAGAACAATTTAAATCAGGTGAGATTCATGCTGGCTCATGCCTTCATGACAACAATTGTCTGTTCTAATGAGACAGATCAATCTTCATTATTATTTCACGCCACGTTCAAAATCCCTCGTCTACACTCAATGTTGAGTTGTCAGTTGGCAGACCAAGGAGGCGGCCATGATTGCGGTTCATAGAGATTATTGTTTGTCTAACAGTTCGGAGTTACATGCCCACGTTAAAGTCAATCCTGTCGGTAAATTAGAAGTTGAGATTGTTGAACTTCAAGAGCGCCACACCACAGAGTTTGATGATTTGTCTTTTGAGAGTCGTGGGTGTGAAACTCGAATCTGTGGTAAAGAAGACACAACTCCGTGGCAGTTCAATCTTGCAGTTACTGATGCGTTAGAGCTTTCTCATTTAGTGGAAGAAGCAAACGAAGAGTATGAGATTTTAATGAATGATCTTATGTAATATCGAGAAGATCATTTTATTCTGCACGGCGTGTGGCTCTGTACTGAAAAAATAAAAACCTCCCAAGCGGGAGGTTTTTAATATGGAGTGCGTTATCGTTGGATAGGCTCTTCTCTTGGTGGTATTAGCTCTTGGACGTTATCTTCATTAAAGTCATCGGCGTAACCTTTAGGTGGCGGGGTCCAACCACGTTCTGACCGCGATAGTTTGTCATGACGATCTTTTTGCATCTCTTCCGCCATTTTCTCCTCTAACTGAATAAACAGTTGTCGGAAATTGTTGTCATAGCGTTCACCTTCAGAATCATCTTCCCAAGCTTTGTAGAGTATTTCTGACTTACGTGCTTCAACACGCTTATATGTCGCCTTCTGTTGTTCAACAAAGAAGGGGTGAATGCCAAGGGCTTTCATTGTGTGACCGCCCATCTCCAATGCAGAATGGTAGGTCTCTGATTCAATAATATCAGCTCCCGCTTGACGCAAAAGATAGCCATGTCCACGGTCAAAGGCACGTGCAATCACTGTTACTTTTGGGTATGTGTGCTTAACGTACTTCACCAGTTCTACACTCGATTCTTGGTTATCAATCGCCACAACCAACGCAGCGGCGTGCTCAATGCCGGCTGTATGTAGCATATCTGGTCGAGTCGCGTCGCCAAAATAGGCGCGAGTGCCAATCTGGCGCATGTTATCGACTTGGTCAGATTGATGGTCAAGTACCACGGTAGTCACGCCGTTTGATACCAATAGGCGATTCACTATTTGTCCAAAGCGGCCGATGCCGGCGATGATCACCGTGCCTGTTTCCTCAATCGTATCGCTTTCGCGTTCATTTGACTGGCTTTCAAAGCGCGGTAGAATCACTTTATCAAACAGAATAAACAAACCTGGTGTCAGGAACATCGAAATCGCAACCACTAACGCAAGAGTTTGTGAAAGTTCAAATGGGATGACGTGGTTTTGCACTGAAAAGCTTAGAAGCACAAAGCCGAATTCACCTGCTTGAGCCAAGCTTAGGGTAAACAGCCAGCGGTTGCTGCCTTTCACCCTAAATATCAGTGCAAGAATAAACAGCACCAAGGCTTTCAAAACCATCACGCCAATGGTCAATGCCATGACCAACCAGAAATCACCAAAAAGGACCGAGAAGTTGATCCCTGCGCCAACGGTAATAAAGAACAGACCTAACAATAAGCCTTTAAATGGTTCGATGTTGGATTCTAACTCGTGGCGGAATTCACTGTTCGCCAATACAACGCCAGCCAAGAAGGTTCCTAAGGCAGGAGATAAGCCCACTAAGCTCATCAGCGCAGCGATACCAATGACCAGCATGAGTGCAGTTGCGGTAAAGATTTCTCGCAAACCAGAGCTAGCCACATAATTGAGCAGAGGTCGACTTAAAAAGTGTCCACCAACGACGACGATTGCAATCGATGCTGTGATTACGATGCCGTATGCCCAGCCTGGCAACCCCGCAACGAGGCTTAATTCTTCATGGTGCGCTGCGGCTGTTTGAGCCGCGGACTGTGCCTGTTCAATTAATTCAGGTAAGGCCAATAGGGGAATGAACGCCAACATTGGTATCACGGCAATATCTTGAAAAAGCAACACGGAGAAAGCGTTTTGTCCACCTTCCGTCTTCGTTAATCCTTTTTCGCTAAAAGTTTGCAAAACAATCGCAGTAGAAGAGAGGGCGAAGATCAAACCTATGGCTAAGGCTATGGTCCAAGGCTGGTCAAAGTATAAGGCAATACCCATAATCGCCGCGACGGTACCGCCGACTTGCAGACCTCCTAAGCCCATTAAGCGATTGCGCATCGCCCACAACATTTTGGGTTCGAGCTCTAAGCCAACGAGAAACAGCATCATCACCACGCCAAACTCGGCAAAGTGCTGGATTGTTGTTGTTTCTTCACCGACTAAACCGATAATTGGGCCAATGACCACACCTGCGATGAGATAGCCTAAAACGGACCCAAGTCCCAAACGCTTAGCAAGTGGGACTGCAATTACAGCAGCAATCAAATATACGAAGGCTTGTAAGAATATTCCTGTCATGAAGCCTCCTTAATGAGCTCTGGCAATGCGCTGTTAAGCTTGATTAATGACGCCGCAGCTTCAACATCCAACCTATCTTCGACTAAAGCTGTTAGCAGGCTCTTGTACCGCTCAACATGACGAGGGATTCGCCCTTCTTCATCTGCTGTACGTGCACCAAACATCGCGAGAGGGGCAATGTAGTTCATGCCTGTCAGTGCGGACATTTGTTCAATAGGCGCAAGCAGTTGACGAATCGTAAAGTGGTTGTAGCCCTCTGCCTTATAAGCTTCTTCTTTACCCCCTGCAGACAGCACACAAAGCATGGTCTTGCCTTGCAGTGCTGTGCCATCTGTACCGTAAGCAAAGCCATATTCCAAAACCAGATCTTGCCACTCTTTTAAAATCGCAGGCGTTGAATACCAATATAGTGGGAATTGGAAAATCACCACGTCATGCTCACGTAAGCGTTGCTGCTCACGGTCGATATTAATATCGAAACGAGGGTATTCGCCATAGAGATCAACACATGTCACGCCTTCAATTTTTTGAGCTTCTTTGAAAAGTGGAGTATTCACTTCTGAACGATGCTGGGAAGGATGAGCAAAGAGAATGAGTACTTTTTTATTTGCCATAGGGATCCTTGCTATCTAAGTAACCATGCCCAGTAGGAGCGCGGGTTGGTTAGAAAATGTAACTCATAAATGATCGCCAAGCTAGTTTGGAAAACTGTTTAAGCTGTTTCAATATCAATAAAAAACCACCAAATAAATTGGTGGTTTTGGGAAGCGTTACGTTTTACTAATCATGAATAGGGACGACTAGAATATCCACCGGTGACTTGTTAATTAAGTGTCTGGAGTAAGAAATGATCTTGCTCCAGAAATCTTGGTGGTGACCACAAATCAGCAGATCCACTTCTTGCTCTTTAATGGTGACTTCCAATTTATCAGCCAAATCACCCGTACCTACAAAGAAGTGTTTAAGTGGGTAGTCCATGTAATCACTAAATGTTTTTAAACATTCCATTGAATGCTCATTCAACGGCCTTTGATCCGGGTTTTCTTTAATGTCTACAAGCTCACGATAGATTTCTCCGTGCGTACCATCAATATGAATAAAGGAGATATCGGAGTCGAGATAGTTTGCCATTGATACCGCTCTGTCGATAAGCACGGTGCTTTCATCTGACAGTTCGAGTGCAACAAGGATATGTTTGTATTTCATAACCACGCCCTTATGTGGATTATCTTTACCCTAAGCATAGTATGGCTTGGATAAAAATTGTGTTGCTAAGATCTCGAAATTGTTCAAAGACTTGTTAAAAAGTTAATGTGATATAACAACTTACTGTGAAACTTTCTTTTTGTTCACATTTGGTTAGAAAGCTTGCTTTTTGAACAAAAAAGCGGCTACACTCTGCGCATCATTTCTCTAGGAGATTACGCCAACATGAAGAACTAAACCTGTCATCCATATTTTTACTTATTTTTTGGATCTGCAGGGTTAGTAGGCGTAGCTCACTTTCCGATATTTCTTTGCAACAAGACGACTTTTTGATTTGACGTATATCGTCGAACTTTACATAGAGCTTAATGCGTTTGTGCACGCGTTTTGTTGCAATTTCAAATCATAGCTACGGCTGTTGTCCCTGTCATACAGGAGGCAAATTATGCCAGTTTTACAAGCTTTTAATGTTAGCCATCAGTTTGATAATGGCGATACGCTATTCCAGTCTATTTCTTGTTCCATGACTAAACGACGTGTTGGTTTGGTTGGGCGCAATGGCATTGGCAAGTCGCTTTTGGCTTCCATTTTAGCGGGAGAAATTCAGCCTGCCAGCGGTGTTGTGACTGCTCCCTCTTCTTTCATGATGTATCGCCAGCAGCCGTCTGACCTGCTTTCAGGTCAGCAATCGATCGCCCAGTTTCTGGGCAAAGATGCGGTCTTGCATGCTTTAAAGCAGATTGAACAAGGTGATGTTTCTGAACATTGGTTCGAACTGGTTGGCGAGCAGTGGGATATTGAATTAAAACTCAAACAGCAGCTCGCTGCGATGGGATTACCGCAAGATCCTGATTTCTCTTGTGCTCGGCTCAGTGGTGGTCAGTTGGCGCGTTTGCAGTTATGGCAGTTATTTGAAAACGAAACGGAGCTTTTGATTCTCGATGAACCATCCAATCACCTCGATACCGAGGCGAAACAATGGTTGATAGAGTCTATGACGCATTTCAGCGGCGCGATTTTACTCATCAGTCACGATCGTGAGCTGCTGCGAGAGATGGAGGAAATTTGGGAGCTATCGGGCCTAGGTTTACAGGCTTTTGGTGGAAATTACGATGTGTACGCCGAGAAAAAACGCACTGAACTGCAAGCGGTCGAGAGGCAGTTAGCGCAAGTCGATAAACAGAAAAAACGGTTAGCCGAGCAAGCCCAGAAAAATCGCGAAAAAGCAGACCAACGCGCCGCGCAAGGGAACAAACTGCGCAAAGACGGCAGTCAGCCCAAAATTTTGCTTGATGGAAAAAAGGATAGCGCGACCGCCAGCGCTTCAAATCGCAATAAGAATGAGCAACTCAGACAAGCGCATTTACAAGCCAAAGAACAGGCGTTGCAATCGCGACATGAGCAACTCAAGGCGCAAAAGCTTTCTCTTACAGATAATCCGAACCGTTCGCGAAAAGTGTTGTCGATACAAGAAGGTATATTACCTTTTGGGAATTCTACGCCTATCACGTTGCAGATTTTTGCGAACGACAAAGTCCATCTCAAAGGGAGAAATGGCTGCGGAAAATCAACCTTGTTAAAGACGTTGCTTGGCGAGTTATCGTTGCAGAGTGGTGAGTTGCAAGTGAATACGCCTTTGTATTATCTCGACCAACATTTTGGTGCAGTGAATCCAAATCTTTCGTTACTTGAGAACGTAATGGAGAGCTGCCAAGAGATGACGGAAAGTGAAGCGAGGACCTTATTGGCCGGGATCGGTTTTCGTCGAGATGCTGTGTTTCGATTGGGGCGCCTACTGAGCGGTGGCGAGAAGATGAAGCTCGCGATGCTGATAGTCAGCCACCAAAATTCTCAGCCTTTGCTGCTGCTTGATGAACCAGATAACCATCTCGACCTCGAGTCAAAAATAATGCTTAGTCAGGCGTTAAATACATACAAAGGTGGATTTGTTCTGATCAGTCACGACCAAGATTTCGCTTCTGAGTCTGGGGTTTTGCGCCAAATCGAGCTGACTTAGACGAAAGAGAGTAAACGCCATCGTAGCTCTTCAGTATTGTTCCCAAGTTCTACACCGCCACTTACTAGTTTGTAGAACTGGAAGGAAATGAGGGAGTTAGGATGGCTTTCACAACTCGTTTAATGAAATTAGATTCATTTTGTCGATATATAGTAGAGTTCTGATGTATTGCACAAAAAGACAACAGAAAAATAAAAAGGAATTTCATGAAAAAGAACACCCTAGCACTCACAACGGCTCTCGCACTCGGAAGTGTGTTGTCTGTGGCGTATGCAAATGAAGCGGCGCAATCGTCGGTTGAACAGGTAACCCCGAAAACCATCACGTATCCAACCACACAAAAAGTGGATGTTGTCGATGACTACTTTGGTACAAAAGTGAGTGATCCTTATCGCTGGTTGGAAGACGATCTCAGCCCAGAAACCGCAGAATGGGTTAAGGCACAAAATGCAGTGACGTTTGATTATCTGTCGAAAATCCCTTACCGCGAGCAGATTGAAGAGCGCATCACTAAGCTCATGGACTACGAAAAGCAAAGCCAACCGTTCAAAGAGGGTAAGTTCACTTATTTCTACAAAAATGACGGGCTACAAAACCAAGATGTGCTTTATCGGCAGTTAGGTGATGGCGAAGCAGAAATTTTCCTCGATCCAAATACTTTTAGTGAAGATGGCACCACATCGTTAGCGGGAGTGAGCTTTTCACGTGATGGTTCTTTGGTTGCATACAGCATTTCGGAAGGCGGTAGCGATTGGCGCAAAGTCATTGTGTTAGACACAGAAACCAAAAAGCCCGTCGGCGAAACGCTGGTGGATATTAAGTTCAGTGGCATCAGTTGGTTCGGCAATCAAGGCTTCTATTACTCAAGTTATGACAAGCCAAAAGGGAGTGAACTTTCTGCGAAGACAGACCAACACAAGCTCTACTTTCATAAACTAGGGACGAAACAAAGTGAAGACCAATTAATTTTCGGTGGTGTAAAGGACGAAAAGTATCGCTACGTTGGGGGTTACACGTCGGAAGATGAACGCTACTTGTTTATCTCAGCCAGCGTATCGACGTCGGGCAACAAACTGTTCTTCAAAGACCTGAGTAAGCCAAATAGCTCGCTCAAAACCATTTTAGATAACACCAGTTCTGATACTTGGGTGATAGACAACCAAGGCACGAAACTGTACTTGGTTACGAACCTTAATGCGCCGAAAAAACGCGTCGTGACGGTGGATGCAAGTCAGCCGCAGCCCAAAAACTGGAAAGATGTGATTCCTGAAACAAAGAACGTGTTACGTGTTTCTACCGCGGGTGGCAATTTGTTTGCGAGCTATATTGTTGATGCGATCTCAATGGTGAAGCAATACGATATGAACGGCAAACTCATCCGAGAAATCAAATTGCCTGATATTGGCAGCGCATACGGTTTCTCGGGGAAAAAAGAAGAAACCGAAGTCTACTACTCTTTCACCAACTACAAGATGCCAAGCACTACCTACCGTCTGAACATCAAAGATGGTGATAGCGAGGTGTACTACAAATCTAAGGCGCCATTTGATCCTGCTTTGTATGAATCTCGCCAGGTGTTTTACACCTCAAAAGACGGAACAAAAGTGCCGATGATCATCACCTATAAAAAAGGGACACCGATGGACGGCAGTGCACCAACCATCCTATATGGTTATGGCGGTTTCAACATTAGCCTCACGCCATCTTTTAGCCCGACACGTGCGGCTTGGTTAGAGCTTGGTGGTGTTTACGCGGTAGCGAACATTCGTGGTGGTGGGGAGTATGGTAAAGAGTGGCACAACGCTGGCATTCAAATGCAAAAGCAAAATGTGTTTGATGACTTTATTGCTGCGGCTGAATTCCTAATTGATGAAGAGATAACGTCATCAAACAAGTTAGCCATTAACGGTGGATCGAATGGTGGCTTGTTAGTGGGGGCCGTTATGACGCAACGTCCACAGCTGTTTAAAGTGGCGCTGCCAGCAGTCGGCGTACTGGATATGCTGCGTTACCATACTTTTACCGCAGGTGCTGGTTGGGCGTATGACTACGGCACGGCAGAGCAAAGTAAAGAGATGTTCCAATATCTGAAAAGTTACTCGCCGGTGCACAATGTAAAAGCAGGGGTGGAATACCCAGCAACATTGATTACAACCGGTGATCATGATGACCGTGTTGTTCCTGCTCACTCATACAAATTTGCTGCTGAGTTGCAATCGAAGCAAGCGGGTTCAAATCCGACCTTAATTCGCATCGAAACCAATGCAGGACATGGTGCAGGCACACCAACGCGTAAAATAATTGAGACAAATGCAGATATTTATAGTTTTGCACTGTTCAATATGGGAATAGAGAAACTGCAATAGTGCGAATTGTTTGCGTTTTAGTTATCGAAACGCATCTGCGCTTTATCGCTCGATAATAAAAGGGAATCACAGAGAGTGATTCCCTTTTTATTTATTATAGGCCTACTATTTTAATCTGATGCTAGGCTAATCAAACTAAGGTTTTTTTAAATTATTATAATGTTCTAATTAATCTGAAGAGTGTTGTACGATCGAAATGAAACATTGATCGCGATCACCTAAATCCATTGCACTCTCTATTTATATGGTAAAATTAATTAATCATTTGTTCTAATGATAATTTAATTTTCATAAGTTTTAATATTTCCTTCTTCGTTAGTATTACCAAATTTCAAGTTATATAAGATATAAGTAGCGGTGATTGAACTTTTACGATTCTTTATTTTATTTTAATTAAAGCGTCGAATGTTTCGTCATTATTGAATTTTCTTTGATAATTTATGTTATCCAAAGCGAGTTGTGTTGCTTGCTATTTATGATGACCTCATGACGTGAATAATTTTATAATCATTAAAATGGATACAGTTTTATGAATTTAGTGAAACCGTCTGTTGCCATTATGGTTGCAGCCCTACAACTCGCGTCTTCTGCCTATGCGCAGACAAACAATAACGAAGAACTACAAGATATGTCTGACCCACTTGCGGTATACACCCAAGCGGGCTTTGGTATTACTGATAAAGGCGCGAACATCAAAATCGGTCAAACTTACCAATCTAGCCAGCCTGGTACCATGGCGATGAACATCATTGAAATGAAAGGCATTGGTGGTGAGCTATTTGGCATTCGCGACAATGATGATCCAATATATGCCAACGTTGATGACAGCATTGACTCTTTCCGACTACGTAATTTCCAAGTAGAAGTCGCAAAAGGTCTAGGCCGTCAATTAGATGTAAACTACGACGTTGATAACGATAAATTAGATGCATCTTACAGCTTTATTCAAGGTCTACCTAAGTTTGGTATGTTGCAGATATTTCCTTTAGCTGGTGCGGGTGTCACTATTGCTAATGATTTTAGTGGTGATGACAAAGGTTATGAAATTCCAGGTACTTTCACCGTTGTGGGTATGTACTCAAAAATTGAATTAACCGATAAAATCTGGATTAACTACAACCCAATGTATATGCATACGTTGTCAGGGTCTAGTCAATATAAAGATACTTATTACGTGGGTGAAGATAATATCTTGACTCATGAGTTTGCGTTGTCTTATCAAATTAATCCTCGCGCAAATATTCGTTACTTTGCAAACTGGAATGAGCACGTTAATTTCGGTGATGGTGATCACCGTATCGAATTTAACTACCAATTCTAACTCCCTCGTTTATTTCCAGAATAGAAAGTGTGTTTATCCATATATTTAAATATTTAGGCCAAAGCACTTTCTACATAAAGTAGGTTTATCATGAAAGCAAAATATAAATTTGCGTTGGTATCTATTGCTATATCTTCTGCATTACTATCAGGATGCAAAACTGGCGATATCGCAACGAAAACTGCCCAAGCACCCTCTGTTGAAACCGTTACCCTAACCGAAACAAAAATCACTCCTTATCATACTTTTATCGGTCGAACTGAAGCGGTAAATGACGTTGATATTATGCCGCGAGTCGGTGGAGAATTAACCGCGATTTATTTTAAAGATGGCGATATGGTCGAAAAAGGCCAATTGTTGTTTGAAATCGACGACCGTCCTTACAAAGCGGCACTGGCGTATGCAAAAGCGTCGTTGCAAAAAGCAAAAGCGCAACTCGTTCAAACTACGCGTGATGCAGAACGTGTGAAGAAACTCATCAAAGATAAAAGCATCAGTGAGCAGCAATACGATGACGCCATTGCCGCGCAAGCCGCAGCGATTGCTTCGGTAGAAGAGGCGAAAGCGACGCTGGTTTCATCAAAACTCGATCTTGAATTTAGCTCTGTACGTGCTCCTTTCTCTGGCCGTGTGGGTTTCAGCAACTTCCGAGTAGGTGACCGTATTTCGAAAATTCAACTCGTTCCTCTTGTTTCGATCACTCAAATAGACCCAATTCGCTTTGGCTTTGATGTGGATGAGAAGCTCTACCGCCGCGTAAGAAGTGCTATTGATGTGGCTCATCGTAACGATGACAAACTGGATGTTGATTTAACACTGACGCTTTCAGACGGTTCATTGTATCCGCTGGATGGCAAGATCTACGCCGTTGGCAACAAGATCGATTTAGAAACAGGCTCAATTCGAGCAGAAGCACAATTCGATAACCCAACTTACGCGCTTATGCCGGGTGAATATGGCAACTTGACCATCAAGCTGCGCAACAAAACCATTGATGGTTTGCTTATCCCATCGGTGGCTGTTCAGCAAGACCAAGCGGGTGACTACGTCATGGTGGTTGGTGATGATCACGTGGTGTCTCGTCGTAACGTTGAGCTCGGTCAGACCTACGGTGTGAAACGTGCTGTACTGACTGGTTTGGCGGCTAACGAAAAAGTCATCGTCAATGGTCTACAAAAAGTGCGTCCGGGTGCAACGGTGAAAGACGTTGAGCTACAGAGTGAACAAGGCTGAGTGAGTACTGATGTTAAGTAAATTTTTCATTCACCGGCCGAAGTTTGCTTTGGTGATCTCACTGGCGATGACATTGATGGGTATGATCGCCCTGAAAGTCTTGCCAATTTCTGAGTATCCTCAAATCTCTCCAACGGTAATTACGGTGAGCACCATGTATCCGGGTGCAAACGCGGATGTGGTTAAAAAGACGGTAGCACAACCGATAGAAGCCAAAGTCAACGGCGTTGAAGACATGATTTACATGTCTTCTGTGATTGGTAACGATGGCTCATACACATTGCGTATTTACTTCCGAGTGGGCGCAGATGGCGATATGGCACAGGTTCGTGTGAACAACTTGGTGGCACAGGCGACGTCGTCTCTACCACAAGAAGTAAACCAAATCGGTGTGACGGTTAAGAAGAAATCTTCCGACATGCTGGGCGTTATCACACTGCGTTCTCCGAAACAGTCTTACGACAGTATCTACCTTTCTAACTACGCGGATCTCAATATCGTTGAGCGTCTAAAACGTATCGAAGGTATGAGTGACATTACGCTGCTGGGTAAGAAAGACTACTCAATGCGTATTTGGTTGAACCCAAATAAATTGGCCACCTTGAAGCTTTCTGCTAGCGATGTTATCGGCGCAATTAAAACGCAAAACATCCAAGTGGCGGCGGGTAAGATCGGTGGTATGCCAGCTCCGGGTGACCAGCAATATCAATATGTTTTGCAAACCAAAGGCCGCCTTACTTCTGCGGAAGAGTTCGAGAACATCATCATCCGTGCGAGCAAGAAAGGTTCTTTGATTCGCTTGAAAGATGTGGCTCGTGTCGAAGTTGGCGCACAAGGTTACGAAGCTGATGGTCGTATGAATAACGAACCAGCCGCCGTTCTGGCCTTGTACCAGTTGCCGACAGCGAACGCGCTAGACGTGATGGAACGCGTGAAAGAGGCCATGAAAGAGTACGAGAAATCGTTCCCAGATGATTTGGTCTACGACATCGCGTATGACTCTACCGAATACGTAGAGACATCGATTGATGAAGTGTATGAGACGCTAGTGATTGCGGTACTTCTTGTAACCTTCGTTGTGTACGTTTTCTTGCAGAACTGGCGAGCGACCATCATACCAACCTTAGCGATTCCGGTTTCCATCATTGCGACGTTCGCAATCATGGGCGTGATGGGCATGACCATCAACACCATCTCGTTGTTTGGCTTGATCCTCGCCATCGGTATCGTGGTGGACGATGCGATCATCGTGGTAGAGAACGTGGAGCGGGTTATCCATGAAGAGCATTTAGACCCGATTCCGGCCACGATCCAAGCTATGAAAGAAGTGACGGGGCCAGTATTGGCAACAACGCTCATTTTGTTGGCAGTATTCGTACCGGTTGCGCTATTGCCGGGTATTTCTGGTCGGATGTTCAACCAGTTCGCGGTCACCATCTGTGTGTCGGTGCTGATCTCTGCGATCAACGCATTAACGTTAACGCCAGCGCTTTGTGCGTTGATGTTGAAATCTACTCACTCGCAACCTATTGCGCCTTTGCGTGCGTTTAACCGCGGTTTTGAAGCAATAACGCGCAAATACCAAGGTTTAGTTGGCTTCTTGAGCCGCCGCATTGTGCTGAGTATCGGTGTGTATGGCGCGCTTATTGCGGTGCTGGCATTTGCGTTCATGACCGTACCTTCTTCTTTCGTTCCGAACGAAGATAAAGGCGTGTTCATGGTCGAAATGCGTTTGCCAGACGCAGCAGCATTGCAGCGTACTGCACCATTAATGAAGAAGTACGTTGATGAGCTAAAACAGATGGAAGGTGTGGAGAACGTGGTTTCGGTTGCGGGCTTCTCGGTAATTAACATGGCGTCGATTCCAAACTCGGGCATGTTGATCATCAAACTGGATAACTGGAGCAAACGTAAAGACCCTGAGTTACACCAACGCGCGTTGATGAGCAAAGTTAACCAAATGCTGAACTCAACGCCAGATGCCGCTTCGTTCGTTTTCGCGACGCCGGCAATCAAAGGCATGGGTGCGGTGGATGGTTTCAACCTTGTGCTGCAAGACAACTTGGGCCGTTCTCCACAAGAGTTGGCAAAAACAACCGCTGATTTTGTTGGCCAAATCAATCAACTGCCTGAAGTGGCGCGTGCGTTCTCGATTTTCCGTGCGAACATTCCGCAACGTTACATCGATATTGACCGCGATAAAGCGATTTCGATGGGCGTACCGTTGAATGAAATCTTCAGCACACTGCAAGCGCAGTTGGGCGGTGCCTACATTTCTGACTTCAACTTGTTTGGTCGTTCGTACCAAGTGAAAGTGCAAGCAGAAGAGCAATACCGTGACAACATCGACGACATCGACCATCTGTTTGTTCGCTCAAGCTCTGGAAAAATGGTGTCACTGGCAACGCTAGTGAAAGTGAAGCCGATCTTCGGCCCTGATACCTTATCGAACTACAACATGTTCAGTTCTGCAACCGTGAACGGTGCGCCAGCGCCAGGTTACAGCTCGGGTGATGTTGTAAAAGCCATTGAAAAACTGGCTGCGGAATCTTTGCCAAGTGGTTACTCGTACGAGTGGTCAGGCATGACTTACCAAGAGATGAAAGCAGGCAACATGGCGCCAATCGCGTTCGCATTGTCTTTGCTGTTCACCTACTTGTTCTTGGTGGCTCAGTACGAAAGCTGGACTATTCCTGCTGCGGTAATGATGGCGGTTCCAGTCGCGATTCTCGGCGCAATGGGCACGCTACTGCTGGTGGGACAACCGTTCGATTTGTACGTGCAGATTGGTGTGGTCATCTTGATCGGTATGTCCGCCAAAGTGGCGATTCTTATCGTGGAATTTGCCAAAGTTCTGCGAGAAGAAAAGGGCTTATCCATCATTGATGCTGCCAAAGAAGCTGCTCGAATTCGTTTCCGTGCAGTACAGATGACCGCATTCGCCTTCATTTGGGGGGTATTCCCGTTGGTGATTGCATCGGGTGCCGGTGCGGCATCTCGTCACTCACTGGGCTTTGCAGTATTCGGCGGCATGATTCTCTCTACGTTTGTAGGCACGTTACTGACGCCAGTGTTCTTCGTGATGATGCAATCTCTGCGCGAGAAGTTTAAGCGAAAGAAACCCACTGAACTTGAGGTGAGCGAGCAATAACGCTGATTTCAACTGACTGACTTCACAACACCCCCACGCTGTGTGCGATTGGCCAATGCCTTGCATTGATATACAACCACCGTCGCAGCGTGGGTTCCCCTAACAATAATAGGTTTTAGCATGAAAAATCTTTCAAAAATCGTCGTAGCGAGCTCTCTACTGACGTGTGCTGCCGCGCAAGCGGGTGGGTTATACCTTTACGAAACTACAGCATCGGATATTGGTTTGGCATCCGCTGGTATGGCGGCTCGTGCGCAAGATACCTCAGTAATGGCAGCAAACCCGGCTGGTCTGGCGAATGTTTCTGGTAAATCTTTCTCTGGTAACCTGATTGGCCTTTACGGTGACGCGCAACTAGACACGATGACTGGCGATGCGGGCAACGTGATTGGTTTTGTTCCTATGGCGTCGGCATTTTACAGCCAACAAGTGAACGACAAATGGACGCTGGGTATTGGTCTGTATGGCAACTACGGTCTTGGCCTCGAGTACGAAGGTCTTTTGGGTGATCATTTAGATATTCCTACAGCAACGACGCAAGCCTTGACCATTCAACCTTCCGCTTCTTACCGCATCAATGATCACTGGTCTGTGGGTGCGGCGCTTGGCATTCAGTACGGTATGTATGAAGTGGAAACGAAGGGAGCCTTGAACTTCAATGACGAAGACCAAGATACTCAGCTCAACGGCCGAGTAGGTGTGCTTTATGAAGCAACACCAGGCACGCGTCTTGGCCTGTCTTACTCTTCTGAAACCGAATTTGAATTCGACAAGAGTAACTCCATTGCTCCACAACAACTGATCTTCAGTGCTTACCATGAAGTGAATGATGACCTAGCGGTGATGTGGAACGTGAACTGGCAAGACTGGAGCGAATACACAACCACGCTGAACGTAGAGACACAAGACACTTACCAAATCGCATTGGGTACTCAGTACAAACTGAATGAAAAAATGATGTGGAATGCAGGTTTTGCATTCGATACCAGCATGTATGAAAGTCAATCAAACGGTGACATTACCGTTCCTACTGGCAAGGCGTACCGCATTGGTACAGGCATTGATTACAAATTGGATTCAGAAAACTCAATTGGTTTCGCGTTTGAAGCGATCTTGATGGAATCGTCAGAAACTCCACGCTTCCAAGCGGGCTTTGATGAGCCTGCGCTGTACTTCATGAGCATGAGCTACAACTGGAAAAACTAATCATTCCTAATCGCTAAAACGCCTTCCTTACAGGCCATTCTACCCTAACTACCTGCACTGGATGCTGTCATGCCATCTAAGGTAGTTAGGGCGCTTCTGTCACATCCAGTGAGTGATGATTCAAAAAGTATCTGCGCAGCTAAGTGCGGGTATTCAACATCTCAAAGGACTAAAAAATGAAAAATAAACTAGCGTTAGTGTGTACGACTTTGTTGGTCAGTACGCTGGCTCATGGTGCCGAGCATCGAGTAAAAGACAATAAAAACAAGTTGGCGGATGACCCAACAAAAGTCATCACGAAATTTGGCGCGTCTTACGCAAACAACTACGATTTTGATGATCAAAACATCTCATTCTCGGGCTCACTTGCGCTTGACCAAGCGCGCAAAATTAACCTGCGTATCAATGATGATGCGAGCGAGTGGCGTATTGGTGGCTCGTGGTTGTTTCCGATCGGTATCGTGAACTTCAACTTCGGTAAAAATGAATACGTAAACGGCGCGGATCAAACCAACTACAGCGTTGGTACCTTTATGCCGCTAAGTTATTTCGGGATTGAGCCAGCAGGCTTCCAAATTTTCCCAATGGCAGGCTATACGTACAACACTGGTGATGTTCCTGTTTGTGACGGTGCAGAAAGTAGCCACTGTAGCGAGCCTAACTTTACGGGCACTCCAAGTGCAGAGAATGGCTTCAATATGATGAGCTCTTCAGGCAGCAGCGGTTACGTTGGTGCATTTGCGCTGAAATCGTTTACCAAAGAACTGACGTTAATCAGCTTCGCTGCAGGCACTTACGGCTCAGAAAACAGTGAAGGAGAGAACTACAAAGGCTTCTTTGGTGGTATCGGCCTTGGTTACCTTGTGAACAAACGCCACTCTTTTAACGTAATGACGTTTGTCATGGACAACAACACCTATTTGGATGAAGTAGACAAGCGCATCGTATTATCATATCAATATCAATTTGAATAAATAAAAACGCAGCCCAAATAGCTGCGTTTTTACTTTGATAGAATGAACTAGTGAATTGAGTTGTTTTCTTCGATCTTTTTCTGGTACTGGTGTTTTAATATATACATGCGCTTAACATCGCTGTAAGCGCCGTTAATAAAGTATTCTTCTACAAGGTGACCTTCTTCGATAAAGCCGCACTTTTTGTATAAGTGAATAGCGACTTCGTTATCCACTGCGACTAATAAGTAGATTTTACGTAGATTAAGAATTGAGAATGAGTAATCTAACGCACGATTAATCATCTCTGTCGCATAACCTCGGCCTTGATGCTCTGGGGCGATGATTATCTGAAATTCCGCGCTGCGGTGAATGTAGTTAATCTCGATCAGCTCAACTAAGCCAATTACGATGCCGTCTTCATCTTCGACGACAAAACGTCTTTCAGCGTCATCATGTATATGTTTTCGATAAAGTTCTTCGAGCTCGTCATAAGACTCGTAAGGTTCTTCGAACCAGTAGGCCATGATATTTCGGTTGTTATTCAGTTCATGAATAAAGCGCAAATCAGAACGTTCTAATGCACGCATTTTTAGGCCTTTCTTCATCATTTTTCTCCAATGAGGGCGGAGAATACCTCCGCACTTGATGCTAGAAAATATTACCGTATTTCACAAGAATAGCGCATCTTTTTTTGGAAAATATCCTGTGATTTTCAATGTGGAAACTTAGAGTTCACGACAAATATAAATTAATCTTTACGATAAAAAACTCGATTAGGTGCTTTGCCTAATATCGTATTAAATACCGCGCAACGACTTAGTGTCTTAATCTAAACAAACAAGGTATTCAATATGTTTTCAATCGGTGACGTAGTAGTAGCGACTAAAGGTATCGATCTTGGCGAAATGGTTGTTACAGGTTTAAGCAGTGGCGGTTTTTACACACATGTAAAAGCAGGCGAAAAAACACTAACTTACCCAGCTAAAGATCTTAAGAAAGCATAATTAAATTTGCTCATTCTTATTTTTAACTGGCTTAAAGTTCGTATTAGTTATTTTAAGCGGGTTAGAATCGATAAAAGGTAGCGCAATGAGTCGCTACCTTTTTTTATTTTTTCTACCTTTCTTTACCAATATGAAACTCAACGCGATTTCTTCCGGTTTCTTTTGCCTTGTAAAGTGCTAAGTCGGCGCGTTTAACGAGTGGTTCAAATGAGTCGTCGAGACGACAGACTTGAGTTACCCCAATACTCGCGGTGAAGCTCATATCACAACCTGAATGTTGAACGGTCGTCGTTTCTAGTGCATTACGAATCGTTTCTAATGTGTCTAGAGCTTGCTGTGATGAGCGACTTCTTAATACGATGGCAAACTCTTCACCGCCAACTCTGGCAAGTAAGTCACAATCAAGTAGATGACTTTTAATAGTATTAACTGCATGGATCAGTGATTTATCGCCTGCGTCATGACCAAATCGGTCATTGAGGCTTTTAAAATTGTCGAGATCTAAAATAGCAACATGGAAGTCAATGCCCTGGGTTCGGTATTCATTTAGGCGGCTTTCGATTTGTCGCATGAACTCTCTGCGGTTTGGAATACCTGTTAGATCATCCGTCGTGGCGAGGTGTTCCATTTTCATAATCTGTATATGAAGGGCAATGTTTAAAGCAATCCAATTAGCGATGCACTGAAGCTGTGCCGCTTGTTCGTTTGTGTAAATGTGCGTTTGATGATGCGCAACATTAAGCGTTCCTAGGCAGACTTTACCGTGCATTAAAGGCGCGTCCATACACGTACCCATACCATTGGATGCGAGCATCACACAATCGATCTCATCAGATTGCGTAACATCGTCGCAGATCATCAGTTGTTGCTTTTTGAACACTCGGCCAACAAACGCTTGATGAATGGGCACTAAAAATTCAGCGGGAATCGCTTTACTACCAGAGAAAGAGTAGACCTTTAAATGATCATTGTTTTCATAAAGTGTGATACTCGCACGGTCAGAATTAAATATACGATTTATCCATTCTGCCACCGTATCAAGTACTTGCTGTAGTGTTTCCGATTGAGCTAAAAAGTGAACAAACCCTATCGGCATACATATCGGACTTTCCATGTTTTGCATCGATAAGTCATCAGGGTTAAAAGTTCTTTCAAGTCTCAATAGACATCTCCTTGGCAATGTTGCAAATACCAACAATAAATTACGTGAAGCTATTTTGTAGAAAATGTGCTTCTTGGTAAGAGTATGGTTTAATTATCGCCGTTTGTGTGCATTTGGTTGCTTAATGTGGGCGTTAACTCACCCTAAATAAGTAAATCTTATACCTATTTATAAGTAAGTCATTACTCAATAAGTGGTGTTTTTAAGATGGAAGTACAGAATGAGCCCTTCTGGAATAGAAGGGCTAGAAAAGGATACAAATAGGGTCAGGTGAGTGGTGACTTAATTGTCTTTGTACTTTTGTAAAATCAACTGACTTATCTGCGCAACGAGTTGGTCCCTAGCTTGAAGTGAGAGCTCGGTTTCTGTGACATAAATACTAATGTAAACAGGTCGATGATTTTCCTTCCATATAATCGCGTTAATGCCACGCGAACCATGACCTCCCGCACCAGAACGGTCTGCAATAGACCAACCTGTTGGTAATACAGAACGCATTAACGAGTCTGAAACTTTGTTGTCCTGCATCCAGATTTTTAATTGTACACGAGACTCATAAGACAACGTTTCGCCTTCGACCAAAGTTCGAAGAGTGTTTAGTATGGCGTTAGGTGTGGTTGTGTCGCGGCTGTCGCCTGGTGTGGCTTCGTTCAAGCGAGGTTCTATTCTGTCTAGGCGCGTTGCTTTATCTCCAATTGTTCGCAGAAACATTGTTACGGCCTTAGGGCCGCCAATTTCATTTAATACTAAGTTGGCTGCGGTATTATCACTCATTAACATAGCGGCTTCACACGCGTGCTCTATGCGTGTGTTTTGGCCTGCGAGCTTATCCATCACTGGAGACCATACAACGATACTGCGCTCATCGACTTTTGCGGTCGCATTTTTACTTAGCTTACCGCTGTCCATATCACTTAGCATTTTGGCACAAGCTAGGGTTTTGAATGTGCTCATGAGTGGGAAGCGTTCATCGCCACGGTAATCCCAACGCTCGTCTGCTTGGGTATCCCAAACTGACACCCCAATTCTGCTTGAGGTTTGTTGCTCGAGGAGAGAAATGTCCTCATTCAGTTGGGACGCGTAACTTAGGGTTGAGCAAACCATTAGCCCAGCCAACAAAAATAACTTTTTCATGGATCGTGTTCTTCAATTTTAGTTTTAGTTCGCACCATAGCGATGTCACGTAAACTATAACGAGCCAATACTCTAAGCACTGTTAAATCTATGTCTATTTTATGTAGGATTCTTCGCAATACGCTTAAACAGTCTCAATATGGGGAGAAGAGTGTTGCTATCAAGGCCTGTAGTTTGGCTTATATATTACGTCAGTGATTCGGTCACAAAAATATCTTAGCGTGAGACACTGGCTCAGAATTCCTTGTCATGAGCTAACGAATAGTTTGCTCCAGAGACATAAAAGGAGCTGAATCATCAGCTCCTTTTGCCTATTTGGATAATTACTTACAGTTCAATCTTTTTAACCATGCCCGCTTCTGCATGGCCCGGAATGTTGCACGCGAACTCAATCTTGTTGTCACCGTGGAAATGCCACAACAACTGCTTCGCTTTACCCGGTTCGACCGTCACAGAGTTGCCCGAGTCGTGCATGTGATCACCACTCATTGTTTTCATCATTTCGCGATGTTCTAGCTGCTCTTTAGCCGAACCAATCGTAAACTCGTGGTTGATCTTACCTGTGTTCATGACTACAAACTGCACCACATCGTTTGGCTCAATCTTAACGTCTTTTTTGAACTTGATGGTCATGTCATCACCCAAGATAACGTGTACCACCTTGTCTGGCTTTGCCCCTTTTGCTGGCATACCTACTGCCGACATGCCCGGCATATCCATCATGTTTGAATGGTCCATTTTACTGTGGTCCATCTTCATGCTGCCGTGGTCCATATTTTCATGCTTCATGTTGCTATGAGCCATGTTCGCGTGGTCCATGTTTGAATGATCCATTTGGGCAAACGCAGTCGTTGTTGTTAGGGCTAGAGCAAGAGTGATTAGTGTCTTTTTCATTTTTATATCCTTGTTTTAATTCATTAATAACTTGGTTGCTTCCCCCCAAACGAATTGATTGAGGGGAAGGTAGGGATTAAGCCTTGTTGCCAGTGCGATCTGTGCTGTCGGCGTTTTCGATTTGGTTGCCAGTTTGCGTGCTTGTTTGGCTCGGAGTTGAGTTGTTTGGGCGCAACTCACGTTGTTTCCACAGCTTGAAGATGGCTGGAAGTACCAACAGCGTCAGCAGCAGTGCCGATGCCATACCGCCAATCATTGGTGCGGCGATGCGTTGCATTACTTCTGATCCTGTACCTTCGCCGTACATGATCGGAATCAGACCAATAATGACCGTCAGTACCGTCATCATTACTGGGCGGACACGCAGGCCTGCACCTTCACGAATGGCATCGGTTAGGTCTTTCGCCTCAAGCTTCTGTTGGCTCTCTTCCGCATCCAGCTTTTTGTAGTGCCATGCTTGGTTGAGGTAGACGAGCATGATGACCCCAATTTCAACCGCGACGCCTGCGAGGGCAATAAAGCCGACCCCAACAGCAATCGAGAAGTTGTAGTTGAGGATATGCATGAGCCACAAACCACCAACCATAGCGAGTGGTAGCGTAAGCATGATGATCATCACTTCGCCAACGCGACGGAAGCTGAAGTAAAGCAGCAGCATAATAATGGCGATGGTGATTGGTACCACGACACTCAAGCGGTCTTTCGCACGTTCCATGTATTCGTATTGACCAGACCAAGCCAGTGAGTAACCCGCAGGAAGTTCCAATTGATCAGCCACGACTTGCTGTGCTTCCACGACGTAAGAGCCAAGGTCACGATCATCGATGTCGACAAATACCCAGCCGTTTGGACGCGCGTTTTCCGTCTTGATCATCGGAGGGCCGTCTTCGTAACGAATGTCCGCTACATCAGCCAGCGCAATACGAGCACCATTTGGTGTGACTAATGGTAGGTTTTGCAGTTTAACCACTGAATCACGGTAGTCTTGTGGGTAACGAACGTTGATTGGGTAACGCTCCAAGCCTTCGATGGTTTCACCCACATTCATGCCGCCCACCGCAGTGGAGATCACCTGCTGAACGTCTTTGATGCTCAAGCCGTAACGCGCTGCTGCACGACGTTTAATGTCGATCGTGACATAACGACCACCTGCTACACGTTCTGCATAAACCGATGCCGTGCCTTGTACGCCATTAAGAATTGGCTCTAGCTGAGAACCGATCTTCTCAATCACTTTCAGATCAGGTCCGGCGATCTTAATGCCGATAGGGGTTTTGATGCCCGTTGCCAACATGTCGATACGCGTTTTGATAGGCATTACCCAAGCGTTAGTAAGACCAGGGAACTGAACCAACTTGTCGAACTCTTTGCGCAGTGACTCGGTTGTTACCCCTTCGCGCCATTGGTCGCGTGGCTTCAACTGAATCACGGTTTCAATCATGGTGAGTGGCGCTGGATCGGTTGCGGTCTCAGCTCGGCCAATTTTGCCCCATACGGTTTTCACTTCTGGAACGGTTTTGATCAGCTTGTTGGTTTGTTGTAGAAGCTCGCGCGCTTTACCAATTGAGATACCCGGATAGGTCGTTGGCATGTACATCAAGTCGCCCTCATCCAGCGGCGGGATGAACTCGCTACCCAGTTTACTGGTTGGGTAGTAAGCCGATGCCATTAGACCTAATGCGATAACAATCATGGTCTTAGGGTATTTTAAGCTGGTGTTCAACAGCGGGCGGTACAGCGCGACCAAGCCGCGGTTAACTGGGTTTTTGTGTTCCGGTAACATCTTACCGCGAATGAAGTAGCCCATAAGAACAGGGACGAGTGTGATCGCCAAACCTGCTGCCGCTGCCATGGCGTAAGTCTTAGTGAACGCAAGCGGCGAGAACATCTTGCCTTCTTGGCCTTCTAAGGCGAACACCGGTACGAAGCTAAGAGTAATGATCAGCAATGAGAAGAACAGCGGTGCGCCAACCTCTTCTGCGGCTTTGCCAATTACTTGCCAGCGGTTTTTGTCGGTAAGTGGCGTTCGTTCAATGTGCTTGTGAACGTTTTCAATCATCACGATTGCACCATCTACCATGGCACCGATGGCAATCGCGATACCACCAAGGGACATTATATTGGCATTGATGCCTTGCCAATGCATTACGATAAACGCAGTGAGAATGCCAACCGGTAGGCTCAGAGCGATAACCAATGAAGAACGAATGTGGAACAGGAACAACGCACACACAATCGCAACGACGATGAACTCTTCTGCAAGCTTCTTCCAGAGGTTTTCTACCGCTGAATCGATAAGGGTAGAGCGATCGTAAGTAGCAACAATTTCCACGCCTTCTGGCAGGCTGCGTTGTAGGTCTGCGAGTTTGTCTTTGACTTTCGCAATCACTTCACTGGCGTTCTCACCAAAGCGCATCACGATAACGCCACCGACCGCTTCACCCTCGCCATTCAGCTCTGAGATACCACGGCGCATTTGTGGGCCAAGGTTAATGTCTGCGATATCACCTAATAGCAACGGCGTGCCTTTCTCGGTGACTTTGAGAGGCAGTGATTTGATGTCTTCAATGCTGGTTAAGTAACCCGTGGTACGAACCATGTGTTCGGCTTCGGCCACTTCGATAACGGACGCGCCGGTTTCTTGGTTACCGTTTTGGATTGCCATGTTCACTTGTTGCAGAGTGAGGTTGTACGCACGCAGCTTGGCAGGGTCAATCTGCACTTGATACTGCTTCACCATGCCGCCCACGGTCGCAACTTCAGAAACGCCATCAACGGTTTGCAATTCGTACTTCAAGAACCAATCTTGCAGGCTGCGAAGATCCGCCAAATCATGCTTGCCAGTTTTGTCTTGTAATACGTAGCTGTAAACCCAGCCCACGCCCGTTGCATCAGGACCTAGGGTTGGTTTTGCGTTCGGTGGCAGCTTTGGTGCTACTTGGCTCAAGTACTCCAACACGCGTGAACGTGCCCAGTACATGTCGGTATCATCGTTGAAAATGATATAAACGTAAGAATCACCAAAGAAAGAGTAGCCACGAACCGTCTCAGCACCTGGCACGGCAAGCATGGCGGTGGTGAGTGGGTAAGTAACTTGATCCTCGACGACTTGAGGAGCTTGACCCGGATAGCTTGTCTTGATGATCACTTGCACATCAGAAAGATCCGGAATCGCATCAACAGGCGTATTCTTTACACTGTAAAGTCCGCCTAATACAAGGGCTAAGGTCGCGACCAACACTAGGAATCGGTTGCTCAGTGACCAACGAATAATTGCATTGATCATAATTAACCCTCGACGGCTATTGTTGCAGGAACTAGCTGTTTAAGAACGTAGTCAGATCCTTGTTTTTCAACTAGAAACCGAACTTTCTGTCCTTCTTCAAAACCCGATAGATCAACATCTTCACCCACAGAGAAGTTCATCTCACCTGCATCCCAGTTCCATTCTGCAACCGGTAGGTGGTTTAAGGTGATCATGCCAAAATCAGCCATCAGCATGCTAATGTCACCAGTTAGCCAAACTTCTGCGGCAATGACGCTGTTGTCTGCCTTATAGTCGATGATTTGGTACTGACCGGACTCCGTCTTTTGCATTTCAAATTCGATAGCCTGACCTTTTTTCAAGTCACCCATCTCAACGCCATCTGCGAAAGTGAAGTTCATTACCATGCCCGGCCAATCCCATTCTGGTACAGGCTGGTGGTTGATGGTCAGCATACGGTGATCTTTCATCACATCCGTGATCTCACCTTTAGCCCATGCCGTTTCTACTGCCGCTTCTACACCATTGATGCGAGACAGATCCGCCGACTGGCTTGATTCAGAATCGAGCATGAAGTGAGATGAAGTAACGATCTTGTCGCCTTGCTTAAGCCCTTGTAATACTTCGATTTGTTCTCCAGCTTCGCGGCCAACTTCAATTCGAGCAGAACGGTATTTGCCATCACCTTCCGCCAGAACAACGCGAGTCATACCGCCAGAGCGAATAACAGATGATTTAGGAATCGTTAATACTGCGTCGTCAGTAACAGGCTGCAAGGCAATATTGGCGAACATGTTTGGCTTCAATGCGCCATCTGGGTTAGGGAATTTAAGGCGCACACGCAACGTACGTGTTTTCGGATCAAGGATTGGGTACACGTAATCGACAACACCTTGCCATTCATTGCCCGGAATCGCGTCAAGGGTCATCGTGGCTTGAGAACCCGCTTTCATCCAGTGCGCTTGACGCTCAAAGACTTCTGCATCAACCCAAACATTGTCCAAAGGACCTGCACTGATCACCGCTTGAGCAGGGGATAAATAGCCACCTTCACGCACGTTTAAGCTCGCGATAACGCCATCAGCAGGCGCTTTGATTTCAATGGTTTGCGATGCTTTACCGCTACGAGTAATGGATTTGATTTGAGCGCGGTCAACCCCAAGCGTTACCAAGCGTTCGGTCGCGCCTTTTACAAGACCTTTGCGGCCAGTGCGGTACGCATTTAGCAATTCTTCTTGTGCTTTAACCAGTTCAGGAGAGTAGAGCGTGAAAAGCACATCGCCTTTCTTCACTTTCTCACCGACGGCATTGATGTAGAGTTTTTCTACCCAACCCGCCACACGAACGTTGGTTTGCCATAACAGACTTTCATCAAAGGCAATATAGCCAACCGTTTCGATGCGTGGTGATAGCTGTTGTAGTGTCGCGTTTGCGGTTTTAACCCCGAGGTTGTTTTCTACTGAAGGGTCAATAGTCACTGTACCCGGTGCGTCTTGTTCACCGGATAGGTCTTCTGCGTAAACCGGAATCAAATCCATGCCCATTGGGGATTTACCCGGCTTGTCGCGTTTGTAGTTCGGATCCATTGGGGCAACCCAGTAAAGCGGATCATTAGAGCTTGCAGTAGGTTCGCCACCCATCGCACTCATGTCGTGAGCCGAACCCGTAAGAAAATGATTAGCACCAAACCCTAAAGCACCACCAACAATCAGCGCGATGGTTGCAATTTTTAATGTTTTCATTGTATTACCTTATTTTCCCCTTCACATTTGACGCTACAGCGTTGTTGCCTGCTCTCGTTCACCCAAATCACATAGCAGATCTATGCTCATGGGATTCTCTCGTTTTCCGCCTAGCTGCAGCCCCAACTGTCTTGGGGAATCACAAATTAATATGTCGAAATAGAGCGAGCTTCCGGTGAAGCCACTTGGTAGTCGAAACCACCGAGTAGGGTGGCTAAATTGCTGTTTGCGATGTTGAGATCGGTCAGCAGACGTTGTTGCTCTAATTGCAGAGCCAACTCGTCAGTCGTGGCAGAAATCACATCGTTAAACTGCGCTGTGTTGTTTTGATAACCCCGCTCAACGGCTTGAATGCGCGCTTTCGCTTGAGGCAATAAGGTGGATTGATAACGTTCTAAACGCTGGGTTAAGTTGCCGCGATCAACCAGCAAAGTGTTCACCTTGGCATTCATCTGCGTTAGTAAGGTGTCTTTTTGTGATTGTGCCGCGCCAACTTGGTATTGAGCGGCAGCAAGATTGCGATCTTGGCGGTCACCCGTAAACAACGGAATGTCCATGGTTAGGTAAGCGCTGACCAAGTCTGATGCTGGCTCACCCATCATGTTGTCGGCTTGGCGGTAGGCGTACATTACTTCGACGCCAAATTGTGGGTTGTAGGCTTGCTCAGCAATTTCCACCTGAGTTTTATTGGCAGAGATGCTGACGTCGGCCATCTTAACCATCGGGTGTTGGCTGAGTTGTTGATAATGCTTGGTGGAACCCTGACTAGCAGCAAGTTTGCCGTTCAGTGTGTCCCAATTAAGTTGGTTGCTCGCGTGCAGAGCCTGTTCATTCGCCAACCAATCTGAACCCAACCATTCGGAGAGTTGAGAGATAAGACGACGTTGCATTTGTGCATTGGCTTGCAGTTTCTCATCCAACTTGCTGACTTGTAATTGAGCGTTGAGTAGGTCTTGCGCTTCACTCTTACCAATCGAATAGTTGGTTTGAATAAAGCTTTCCATCTCCTTCATCAACTTGCGGTTCTCAAGCATGATTTGCTCCGCGCGTTGCTGGTAACCAAGCTCTAACCAAAGTTGAGTCATGCTGTTGGCTACCTCAAGCTCACGAGCATGGACTTGAAGCCCAAGGCCGTCAGCTTGTTGATTGGCTTTCTTCTGCTGTAAATCAAGCGTCGACCCACGCTCAAATTGTTGCATTAAACCAACGGAGATATTGGTCATTGGGTCTTCATCGAATTTGAAGCTGTCGACAGGCAAGCCACCAAAACCCACTTTCAGTTTTGGGTCCATCAAGGTCGCGCTCGCGACGCCCGTTTCACGCATGGCAGCAGATTGCGCAGAGTATTGCTTACGATTGCCATCGTTACTCAAAGCGACGTTGATCAGTTGGGCAAGCTTGGTCGTTGAAGCTCGCTCACTTGATGCGGAATTTTGCGCTGCGTGCGTCTCTTTACCAGCGGCGTTAACCAAGGTTGGCGCAGCGACCAGAGCCACCATAAAAATAGGTGCAGCTAAGCGGTATGGTTTGATATCCATAATCTAAATCCAGTGTTCGCCGGATCGATGGAGGTGCGGATTTTATTGCGGGAACAGTAAAGCCTTGTTACCTCATCGCTCAGGCGCATTAAAACAACCTGCGATACACGCGCAGGGTCGAATGCTAGGACGGATTTAGGCTATAGGAGGTCGGTATAGGTCGCGGCTGACGTGTACGACTGGGGAAGCAACTTCAGGAGTAATAGTTGCGCGATAGACGACGGGCATTGGGCTATTGATAGGATTCGGTAGGGGGACGAAAACTATCGTACACGCGGCAGTACAGCAGGTATGAACCATGCCGGAGCCTCCACCACAGTTCATGCTGGTTTCTCTTGCATCGCCATCTTCGGACATAGAAGCGTCTGTCATGGAGACGTCCATCATGCCAGGCATACCGCAGTGTTCGCTGTCACTCATCATAGAAGGATGGTGAGCCATGCCAATAGACATCATTTGAATATTCATCAACGGCTCACTGTTCGCCACACTAGATACCAATAGCACTAGCGTCGTGAAGAGAGTTAACCAGATTGTATGCAGCGATTTTAAGTGCATACCCTTTCCCATGTGTTTGATGAAAATGATGAAAACCCTTCGATTCTAAAGGTTAACCTAAGGGTAAGGTCAATCATTTATTACTCTTATTATCAAAATAGTCCAACCCTTCTGTTTTCGCACTTAAACGTTTGTTAAACACCGAGTGTTGAAAGTTAGCGAAAGAAGCTCTCGCTTTTTATGACACGTGAAAAATGTGGTTTATAAGTTTTACATCACACTAACTTGTCTTACAAATGATTATCCTTATAGAATGCATGGTTTTACTTGTGCAGATTTGGATTTGCTTTGCTGCGGGGGTTGCATGATAGAAATTGTCATCGATGGAAAATATAGAATTGTAGAAGAGGGTCTAACCCTTTTAGAAGCAGCAAAAGTGTGTGGGGTCGAGATCCCATCGCTGTGCGGAATGAACAAAAGTAATGAAAAAGTACCGTGTGACTTGTGTGTGGTTGAAGTCGAAAGCGGCGGTACTAAGCGTGCGTGTGAACTTGAAGTTTACCGCGGCCTTAATGTGGTCACGCAATCAGAACAATTAAGCGAGCACCGCAGAAAAGCACTTAACCGTATCATGACGGATCATTACGCCGATTGTGAAGCGCCATGTAAAACAGCATGTCCAGCGGGCGTGGATATCCAGTCGTACCTATATCACATCGCACAGAACGATCATCAAAAAGCGATTGAAGTGATTAAGCGTACGTTGCCTATGCCGTTATCGATTGGCCGTGTGTGCCCGGCATTTTGTGAGAGTGAATGTCGCCGCTCGTTAGTCGATGAGCCTATTGCAATTCGTCAGCTAAAACGTCATGCCGCGGATGCGGATTTGTCTGCGCATGAAGCCTACGTACCAGAAAAGAAACCAAGCAAAGGTTTGAACATTGCCGTCGTCGGCAGTGGTCCTGGTGGTCTGACAGCTGGCTACTACCTATCGAACGAAGGCTACGACGTTACGGTCTTTGAATCCATGCCAAAAGCGGGCGGTTGGTTGCGTTACGGTATTCCAGAATACCGTTTACCAAAAGACATTCTCGATAAAGAAATCGAACTGATGTGCCGCAATGGCATGCAAGTTCACACCAATCAAAAGCTAGGTGTGGATTTCACGCTTTCTCAATTGAGCGAAGAATACGACGCGGTGTGTTTGGCGGTCGGCGCGTCTCAAGCGGTCGAAATGCATTACACAGGCAGTGACCTTGAAGGTTGCTACTTAGGCGTTGATTACCTAAAAGATTACGTTACCGAGCAAAACTATGTAACGGGTCAGAAAGTCGCGGTGATCGGTGGTGGTAACACGGCAATTGACTGTGCTCGTACTGCGCGTCGTGCTGGTGCAGACACCACGTTGATTTACCGTCGTACCCGTGACGAAATGCCGGCAGAAGACTACGAGATTGTCGAAGCGGAACACGAAGGGGTGAAATTCCACTTCTTGACCAACCCGGCAGAAAACCTTGCCGATGAAACTGGACGCGTGAGTGCGATTCGCCTAGAGCGCATGGCGTTGGGTGAGCCGGATGCATCTGGTCGTCGAAGCCCTAAACCAACTGGCGAGTTCTTCACCGAAGAGTTCGACACCGTGATTGCAGCAGTATCGCAAAAGCCAGACCTGAGCTTCCTCGAAGGTGAAGATTTGTCGATTCCGCTTACGCGTTGGAACACCTCAGATGCAGATGAAAAGACCATGCACACTGGCACGGGCAACATCTTCAGTATTGGTGATTTCCGCCGCGGCCCAGCAACGGCAGTTGAAGCGGTGGGTGATGGTCGCGTTGCGGCAAAAGCCATTGACCTGTTTTTGAATGGTGATATGGCAGACATGCCAAAGGCGGCGTTCAACTCGCGCAAAGAGAAGAAGCTCTCTCAAGTCGATCCGCTTCACTTCGAGAACATCCAGAAAGTTGCTCGATCTATCATGCCTGAGCTGACTCCAGCACAACGCGAGCAAAGCTTCGCTGAAGTGGAGTTGGGCTTTGATAACGAAGAAGCAATGAAGGAAGCTGCGCGCTGTCTAGAATGTGGCTGTCAGGCAAATACTGATTGTGTGCTGCGTGATTACTCCACCGAATATGAGGCTGAGCAAAGCTTTGACTTCTCTTTGCAGATTAAATCGCATCAAGATTGGTTAGATCTTCGTGCGAAAGACTTGCGTCATAAGTACGAAGTTGACCGCAGCTCTGAGTTTATTGAGTTTGATGCTAACCGCTGTATTAGCTGTGGTCAGTGCATCCAAGCGTGCCGCGACAAAGCCGTACACGGTGTACTGAACTTCGTGTGCGATAAACAAGGTCGTCCGGCATTACGTCCTGACGATCGTCCACACTTTGGAAGTAACAAGAATGGCTTAACCCTAATGGGTGATTCGAACTGCGTGCAATGTGGCGCGTGCGTTCAAGTGTGTCCAACGGGCGCAATGGTCGATAGTCGTGACCGTTCGCAAGGCCGTACTGAAGATCTGAAAGCGGTCGACACCATTTGTACGTACTGTGGTGTGGGTTGTAAGTTGACTATGTTCGTGGACGAAGCAACCAATACGATTCGTTACGTGAAGGGCGGTGACTCGCCAGTGAACCAAGGCATGCTGTGTGTGAAAGGGCGCTTTGGTTTTGATTTCATCGGCAGTGAAGAGCGTCTTACCACGCCTTTGATTCGTAAAGACGGTTGGTTGCAGCCTGCGAGTTGGGAAGAGGCGATTCAACTGATTGCAAGCAAGTTCTCTGGCATCAAGCAAGATTTTGGCAGCAACGCATTGGCGGGTTTCTCTTCAGCGAAAACCACCAACGAAGACAACTACGCGTTCCAAAAATTTGTCCGTCGTGAACTAGGCACCAATAACGTCGATCACTGTGCGCGCTTGTGTCACGCATCGAGTGTAACCGGTCTTGAGGCATCACTCGGTAGTGGTGCAATGACCAACGACATTCCAAGCATTAAGCACTCGGATGTGATCTTTATTATCGGTTCGGATACCACATCGGCGCACCCGATCATCGCTTCACACATCAAACAAGCAATTCGTCACCACGGCGCTCGCTTGATTGTGGCTGACCCGAAACGTGTCGATATGGCAGAGCATGCTGAGCTGTATATGGCGCATCGTCCGGGTACGGATGTGATGCTCCTAAACGGTGTCATGCAGCAGATCATTAAGAACGGCTGGTACGATCAAGAGTACATCGAAGAACGTGTCGACGGCTTTGATACCTTACTGCAAGAAGTGATGTCACCAGCTTATAACCTCGATAAAGTGGAGTTGGTTACGGGCGTAAAAGCCGAAGACATTCAAGCAATGGCGCGCATGATCGGTACAGCAGATCGTACGGCTGTTTACTACTCGATGGGGATTACTCAGCACACGACAGGTCATGACAACGTGCGTTCTATCGCTAACCTGCAATTGCTGTGTGGCAACATCGGTATTGAAGGTGGTGGTATTAACCCGCTACGTGGTCAATCTAACGTGCAAGGCGCGTGTGATATGGGCGCTTTGCCAAACAGCTTCCCGGGCTATCAAAAGGTATACAACCCAATTGTGCGACAGAAGTTTGCTATTGAATGGAACGCACCAAATCTGCCTTCTGAGCAAGGTTTAACCCTGACAGAAATCATTGACGCGGCTTGCCATCGTGACGTTCGTGGTATGTACATCATGGGTGAGAACCCAGTATTGAGTGACCCGAACCAAGCGCATGTGATTGAAGGTTTAGAAGCGCTCGACTTCTTGGTTGTTCAAGACATCTTCCTAACGGAAACCGCTCAATACGCGGATGTGGTTCTGCCTTCTTGCTCGTTTGCAGAGAAAGCGGGGCACTTCACCAATACGGAGCGTCGTGTTCAGCGTGTGAATCCGGTTGTCACGGCACCGGGTGAGGCAAAAGAAGATTGGTGGATTATTCAAGAAATCGCCAATGCCATGGGCAGTGATTGGGACTACCACTGTGTGTCTGATATCACTAACGAAATTGCACGAGTGACACCTCAATACGCGGGTCTTCGTTGGGACGCCATTACGCCAAACGGTGTGCAATGGCCGAGCAATAAGAACAACCCTGCGGGTACTCGCATCATGCACCAAACCCAGTTTACTCGTGGTAAAGGGCAAATGGTGGGCGTACCGTTCCGTTATGCGGCTGAGCTGCCAGATGAAGAGTATCCACTGGTGCTTACTACAGGTCGTGTACTTGAGCAATTCCACACTGGCACCATGACGCGTAAGACCAAAGGGTTGGATAATCTTGCTGGCCCTCGCGCGATGGTGAGCGTGGAAGACGCAGAAACGCTTGGCATCAGTAATGGTCAGCGTCTGACGGTGTCTACACGTCGCGGCAGCATTGAGATTGATGCTTTTGTGACTAAGCGTATTCAAAAAGGAGTGGTGTTCATTCCATTCCACTTTGTTGAATCGCCAGTCAACCGCCTAACGACAACGGCAACTGACCCGCATGCGAAGATCCCTGAGTTCAAGGTCGCTGCGGTTAAAGTGGAAGTGAGCGAAAAGACAACGCAGACAGAGTCTCTCGAAGATAGTTACCAACACGTTTAAATTCGGCGAGTCACGTTGTTGTGGGCACTGACAATTTGAGCCTAGTTGATGGGCGGATAATCTAATCTTGATTTCCGCTCTCACTACATTCACTCGATTGTCTTTTTCTTCCAACTCCTTTTACTTTTCTGTTATCACCGCGCTCCGGTTAGTTTTCCCTTCTTACTTCTTGCTGTCTCTGTGGCGTATTTTTGTTCAAGCCCATGATGAGAGTGCAATAAAGTTTGTTGTTGAGCTTGTCATAGAATTGACTGTCTCTGACTGTCCTCTGTTATTTGGGCAAGTTCTATAACCTAAACTTTGCTCGCTTCCTATACTGAATTAACGAAGCAAGATTTTTATAACAACAAGAGGAAGCTTGTATGACAAGAACAACCTCATTTGCACTCGTTTTATTACTTATGTGCGCATACTTTGGTTACAACCGTTATTATGTATACCCCCAGCAGTTGGAAACACAGGCGAAGTCCATGCTAATACAAATGGCAAATCGCGAAGAGTGGGTAGATGTGTTTGAGATGATGAATCGCGTAGACGCGCATAAGGGCCATTTGGAACTTGTTGCTGACGTGACATCCTCTGATGGTCAGCGTGCGTACAGTGAAGGTATTATCACGTATACGGATCGCGAAGGCGTTGTCTGTAAACAGGTAGTGTTCAACTTTAAAATAAACTCTTTGAAAAACTACAATATTTCCGATTTACGAGATTGTTCCTACGGTGAGTACTATTAATATTGTCTGAGAGTTGAGCTCGATAGCACAGTGTATGAATACAGAAACAAAAAATAGCCCTTCGTTGGGGCTATTTTTGTTTTTAAGGAATGAACGCAATATCGTGGGATTAGTCGAGTGATTTTTTGAAGCGAAATGAAGCGACAATAAGGCCGATAACGGTGAATCCAAGTAACCAAACTGTATCTCGCCATAGCTCCATGAGGTCTGCACCACGCAGCACCACACCACGAATAATTCGCATAAAGTGGGTGGCAGGCAGCGCTTCGGATATCCATTGTGCCGCGATGGGCATTCCTTCATAAGGGAACATAAATCCGGACAGAAGAATCGATGGCAAAAGAATAAACACCGTCATCTGCATTGCTTGAAGCTGCGTCGTCGCAATGGTGGATATCACCAAACCTAAGGTTAAACTCGCGGCGATAAACAACAGCGTGCCAAACAGTATCTGACTAATGGCGCCGTTTATCGGTACACCAAATATCCAATGACCCAAGCCTAAAATGATAAACACCTGTATCAGACCAACAAAGATGTAGGGAATGATCTTCGCTACCATGAGTTCGATGGAGTGGATTGGCGTAGTAATCAGTAACTCTAAATTGCCACGTTCCCGTTCTCGAACAATGGCTGCGCTGGTGAACAAGATCATCGTCATGGTTAGAATCACGCCCAATAAACCGGGGACAATGTTCACCGCCGAGCGCCGACTCGGGTTGTAATACAGCGCAACTTCAAAGGTTTTGGTTGGGGCAGGGCGTATCTCAAAATCAAAATCCGTTAACGGCATGGTTTGCAGTGAGAGAATCGCTGAGCTGATCATGGTGTCTGAACCATCCACAATCCACTGGCCAAGCTCTCTACCTTGCACCATGCGTTGGGTTAGGTCGCTAGGTAGAATTAAAGCCGCTCGCACCAAACCGTCTTGAATGGCTTGCTCGGCTTCAGAAGCGGTAGCGAAGGTTTCGACCACATCGACCACTTGTGTGACTTTGACGGACTCAGTGATCACGCGCCCGGCAGTGCTGCCACTTTGATCGACGACGCCAACGGGAATGTTGCGAATATCCGTATTAATGGCAAAGCCAAATAGCAGAAGTTGAATCAGGGGGATCATTACGACCATGCCAAAGGTAATGCGGTCACGTGAAAGCTGACGGATCTCTTTGATCATCACCGCTTTCATGCGGGCAATAGATTTCATCATTGGCGACCTTCTCCCGTAACGCTGACAAACACATCTTCCAAGCTAGGACGAGCAATGTTCATCTCGCAGCCATCAAGCTCAGGAAAGGTTTGGGTTAACCATTCGATCGGTTGTTCGATGTGCTGGTGGATCAAAATGCGTAAGCGAATGCCGAGCTGTGCGGCAGAACGGACTTCTTCGCGTCGAATGACTTTCTCTTTTAGCTCGCGTAAGTTATCCGCTTTGACTTCAACGATGTTAACGCCCATTTGGGCCATGAGTTCTTCTGGCTCACCATCGGCGCGGATTTCCCCAGCTTCCATAATCGCCAGACGATGACAGCGCTCTGCTTCGTCCATGTAGTGCGTTGTGACCAAAATCGTCGTGCCTTGGTCAGAGAGATCAAACAACTGCTCCCAGAAATCGCGTCGGTTCTCTGGGTCAACCGCAGATGTGGGCTCATCGAGAAACAACAGTTCTGGTTTGTGCATAGTGGCTGCGGCGAGAGACAAGCGTTGTTTCTGGCCGCCACTCATTCCGCCGACGCGCTGTTTACGCAGCTGGTCGAGACCGTAGGTGGATAGTTGTTCTTCGATGCGAGCTTTCAGAGCCTTGGTTTCCATACCAAAGATTTGTCCAATAAACTCAAGATTCTCTTGAACTGTCAGGTCATCATAGAGGGAGAACTTTTGTGTCATGTAGCCAATCTTGAGGCGCAGAAGCTCAGATTGTTTTGGGATCTCTAGCCCAAGCACATCCACGTTGCCCTCACTTGGGCTAAGCAAGCCAGTCAGCACACGAATGGTTGTTGATTTACCGCAGCCGTTGGGACCAAGAAAACCATAAATACTGCCTTTGGGTACATTGAGCGTGATGTTGTTGATGGCGGTGAAGTCACCAAACTTCTTCACTACATTTTCAGCTTGAATCGCGTATTCGGTCATTGGCTTACTCCACCAAATCCACTTGCGCTGGAATGCCCGAAGGCAAGGATTGTGCTGAGTCTTGTAGGTCGACTTCTGCAAGGTACATCAAACGCGAGCGTTCTTCCTCGGTAAGCGCGAAATAAGGCGTAAATGAAGGCTCAGTCGCAACCCAACGAACGGTGCCGCTATATGGTTGCTCAACGCCATCTACATGCACGTTAACCGTTTTACCCGGCACAAAATCGACTCGGTAGTTGGCAGGAACGTAAACGCGAGCGTATGGGACGCGGCTGGCTTGTATTACAGCAACTACACCATTCACAGGAACGCGTTCGCCAAGGTTAAACGGTAGGTTATCTAACAAGCCATCTCGCGTGGCGGTGATGGTGAGTTCTGCCAGTTTCTGTTCTTGTAGTGCCACATCGGCTTTTGCTGCCATGAGTGCGGCTTTTGCTTGTTCAATATCTTCAGGACGAGAGCCAGCGGTCAGTTTGCTGAACTCTTCTTGTGAGGAGTCTAGCTCTGCACGGGCAGAATCTCTGGCTGCTAAAGCGGTGTCTTTTTCTGATTGGCTGATGAGTTTTTTACGAACTAACTCCGCCTTACGTTGGTAGTTCTTTTGCGCTTCAACCAATTGAGCTTCCGCTCTGGCAACGCGTGCTTGCGCTGCGGCAATGTCTTCTGGTCGCTCACCATTGGTCAATTTCAAAAGATAGGCGTCAGCCTTGGCTTGTTCGGCTACGGCGTGAGCTAAAACGGCTTCTTGGTTCTTTGTATCGAGCTGAACCAGCACTTCTCCTTCGGTGACTTGGCTGCCTTCCTTGATGGGTAGGGCACGAATTATCTCGCTAGAGGTTGCAGTAAAGGTTACGCGGTCACGTTCCAGTGTGCCAAGGGCTTGCTGTCCGTCATCTTTGGAACAGGCAGCTAAAAGAGTCAGGGCTAGGGTGCCAAGAATGATTCGCTTCATCATGCGACGCTTCCTCTAAGAAGGTGAGCTCGAATTCGTATCAAGCTATAGAAGAGTGTGGGACTGCATTCAGTGTAACGTGAGTCAGTTTTGTCCGGCTAGGAAGTTAATTCCTTCAATATTCATCAATTGATTAATTATTGAAACTGGCTTTATCCTGCTGAAGCCGTGCTTTACTTGGCTCTTTTAAGTTGATTACATGAATATCATTTAAACAAAAATCTGGCCTTTCATGTAGAGCACGCCGTCGCCAGATACTCTTACTTGTTCGCCAGTAACTTCACAGTGCAAAATACCTCCGCGCTGAGAAGCTTGGTAAGCGACCAGTGATGCTTTGCCTAACGCTTCTGCCCAGAACGGTGCTAACCCAGCGTGAATCGAGCCAGTTACGGGGTCTTCGTCACCACCATTTGCAGGCCAAAAGTAACGCGATACAAAGTCTTGTTGATCACCTTTCGCGGTAACGACCACATCGTAAGGAGCGAGTGTCTTGAGGTGCTCTGAACGGTATTGAACCTCAAGTACCTCCTGCTGGTTGCCGACCACCACGAAATACGCTTGAGGGCTAAGCAGTACGCGTTCCACATCGCAACTTAGGCCTTCAATCAATGCCGAGGGAATATCAGAAACGGCTTTTGGAGGACGAGCAGGGAACGTCATCTCGATCTTACCTTGCGCATTCTTCTCTACGGTGAGGGTTCCTACTTCCAGAGTATGAAATTCAATCGTGCCATTAATGCCAAACTCATCAAACAGAACTAACGAAGAGGCCAGTGTTGCGTGTCCACAGAAATCGATTTCAGTAATCGGAGAGAACCAACGAATCTCATATCGGTTTGCGCCAATGGATTTTAGAAAAGCCGTTTCCGACAAGTTGTTTTCTGTCGCGATATTTTGCATCAATTCTGGGGCTAGCCATTCCTCTAACGGTACGACCGCTGCTGAGTTGCCTTTGAATTGCGTATCGGTGAAGGCGTCCACCACGTAGATATCCAATTCCATTTTCCTTCCTTGTTCCGTGAGCGATTAATTAGCATAAACCAAGTGCAATTAAGAGAGTAAGAAATTTGTGTTAGAATCTTAAAGTGTCAAAATTATAGATTATTTTGTGTTTTTTGATACTTACTGACAAGGATTCGGACTGCTGGGTACTTACACTAGTGTTGAATTCATTGAAAGGAAGAAAAACATGAAAGCGATCTACAAATCAGTTTTGGCATTGAGTGTTTTTGCGGTCGGTTCTGCCCATGCATTTGAACTCGTGAGTAGAGATATTCAAGAAGGCCACCCGATGGCGAAGACATTTGAATACTCTGGTTGGGGATGTGATGGCGGGAATCAATCACCACAATTGATGTGGAAAGAAGCTCCAAAGGGCACAAAAAGTTTTGCGATCACCGTGTATGACCCCGACGCGCCAACAGGCAGTGGTTTTTGGCATTGGATAGCGTTTAATATTCCATCCACCGTTAGCGAACTGCCTCGAGGCATTGATATGAACAAGTTAGGCGGCAAAGAATCTCGTATTGACTACGGCACAACGGGGTTCGGCGGCGCGTGTCCTCCAAAGAATGATGGGATGCATCGTTACCAGTTTACGGTGTGGGCATTGCCAACTGAAGAACTGAATTTGGATGAAAACACGCCACCAGCCATTGTAGGGTTTACTTTGAATAGTGTTGCTTTGGGTAAAGCGACATTAACCACGACTTACACGCGATAATTGAATATAAGGGGAGAGAATGGGTCACCAATATCAGGTTACGCTGTTTCGTGCGGAGCAGCAGCAGAAGCTTCGTAATGTCAGGATTCACTCCCCAAGCCTTATTCAGATTGTTAAGGGGAGTAAACATCTTTTCTGGAAAGATGAAGTACTCGACATCCATCATCCAAATATCATGCTTTGTGAAGCAAATGCATCCCTAAATTTTGAAAATCTTCCTCTACAAGGGCGATTTCTTTCTCGAATGTTCAGTTTTCACTGTGTGCCTAGCGATGAAATGTTGGAGCTAAGCATGAGTAACGCATTAGGAAACTATGTACCCGTTGTTGAGACAGATAAAGCATTGCAAGCGACGTTAAATGCTTTGTTTTCGTTTGAGCGGGAAAGCTTAAGTGAAGCGACACAACGCTATTGGATTATGGGCCTATATCAGCAGCTAGCTGAGAGAGGGTTATTGCATCGGTTGTTCTCGAGTTCACATATCTCTTTTAGTCAGAAACTTAGTCGTTACTTATCGCGCTCTCCAGGGGAGGAGCATCCATTAGATATGGTCGCGGGGCACTTTGCTATGAGCCGAGCAACATTGATACGAAAACTGAAACAAGAAGGTACCCAGTATCGTGAAGTATTGGCGGAAGTGCGCTTAAATCACGCACTTTACTTGATGCAAAATGGCTCGTATAACGTTGCTATGCTCGCACAGTTGTGTGGTTATCAGTCAGAGGGGCGTTTTAGCCAACGCTTTAAAAGTAAGTTCGGCCTAACGCCCAGCGAGTATATTAAAACGGTAGTGAGTTAATGTTTTACCGCTTTTGTATTTTTTGTGCTTTTTAGGTTAGCCATAATATTTGGCTTTCATTCGCAATGCTACATTCACCAAAGCAATCAATACCGGCACTTCGATCAGCGGGCCAATGACACCAGCAAAAGCTTGGTCTGAGTTTAGGCCAAACACCGCGATAGAAACCGCAATTGCCAATTCAAAGTTGTTGCCTGTTGCCGTGAAAGCAATTGACGCGTTTTTGTCGTAGTCAATGCCCATTTTCTTACCAACGAAGAAGCTGACAAAGAACATCAACACAAAGTAGATAGCCAGTGGAATTGCTACACGGAATACATCCATTGGCAGCTCAAGAATCATTTCACCTTTCAAGCTGAACATCAGCACGATGGTCGCAAGCAGGGCGATAAGCGTAATTGGTGAAATGCGTGGGATGAACACGTCGTTGTACCATTGTTCACCTTTCGCAGCGACCAGCCATTTGCGGCTCAGGAAGCCCGCTAGGAATGGGATACCAAGGTAAATCAGAACGCTTTCCGCGATGTCCATCATCGAGATATCAACCACGAAACCTTCGTAACCAAAGACTGGTGGCAACACAGTGATGAATAACCATGCCATCACACTGTAAGTCACGATTTGGAAAGCGCTGTTTAATGCAACTAGAGCTGCACCGTATTCTTTGTTACCGCCACCGATATCGTTCCATACCAATACCATGGCAATACAACGAGCAAGACCGATCAGAATGATACCAACCATGTAACCCGGATGATCACCTAGGAAAGTCAATGCAAGGATGAACATTAAAATAGGGCCGACAATCCAGTTCATGACTAAAGACAGCGTGATCGCTTTTTTATCTTTCGTCACTGTACCTAGCAGGTTGTAGTTCACCTTTGCTAGTGGCGGGTACATCATCAAAATCAAACCAATCGCGAGCGGTACGTTCGTGCTGCCGACTGACATTGACTCATTCCACTCAGCAACTTGAGGGAACGCTGCGCCAATACCTACACCGATTGCCATTGCGACAAAAATCCACACCGTTAGGTAACGGTCCAAGAAGCTCATTTTGTCGCTGGCACTATTTAAAACTTGAGTAGTCATAGTGTTCTCTTATTCGTTTATCGTCGAAAAGCGATAGTTGAAGGTATAGTTTATCTCTGCACGCCTGACCAGCGTGCAAAGGGAATCAATCAAATAACTTGGAAAAGCCTAGATTGAACTGATCAAACGCGTCGCGTTGAATGCGGTAACACACCTTAGGTGGGTTTGGCTCGGCGCTGATAAAGCCTGCTTGCTTGAGAATACGCAAGTGCTCGGAAACAGTAGATTGCGCAAGACCCAGTTCAGAAACCAAATCACTGTTCAAACAACCGCCCATGGTATCGAGCGTGTGCAGGATATGCAGAATGCGCAAACGTGCTGGATGCGACAAAGCTTTTGCTTGCGCTGCTAGAGTTTGTTCTTTCTCGAGCTGTTGTTGCGTTGTCTGAAAAACGACTTCGCACGTGTCCTTGCACTTATCACTCATTCGCTGGCCTTAATAGTTAATCGTCGAATTGCGATAAAGTGTACGCCTGCTCTGTGGAAGATGCAACAAATCGATGAAAAAATTAATCGTGAAATAACGATGAATAAAAAGTTGAAAAAATATATCTTTTAAAAACAGTGATATAATTAAAAATTAAGCAGGTTACTAAAAGTTAACTAATTGCACTATATTTCTAGGTTACCATAATAAACCACATCCGACGCACAATGGTTACTGCGTCATCTTGTGAACTTATTTAAAGGTAATCCCATGAGCAACGTACTGATCATCAATGCACACGAACCATCACCATATTCAGAAGGTCGTCTAAATGCTTCTCTTGTCGACAAAGCACAGACGCTTCTGCAAGCAAAAGGCCATGAGGTTCGCGT
Source organism: Vibrio sp. 2CM40D (assembly GCF_023161825.1). Taxonomy (NCBI): domain Bacteria; kingdom Pseudomonadati; phylum Pseudomonadota; class Gammaproteobacteria; order Vibrionales; family Vibrionaceae; genus Vibrio; species Vibrio sp. 2CM40D. The sequence continues at coordinate 107,254 of NZ_JALNTL010000002.1, read as the reverse complement.
TGTGACAATGCAAGATGAGATCAACGTAGATGAGCAACTCGCACACTTTGAATGGGCTGATCGCGTGATCATCCAAAGCCCAATCAACTGGATGTCTGTGCCTTGGTCATTCAAAAAATACATGGACGACGTGTTTACTGCGGGTATGGGCGGCGCACTGTGTGCATTTGATGGCCGTAGCGCAGAAGAACCAAAGAAAAACTATGGTACAGGCGGTACTCAAACCAACAGCAAATACATGCTTTCACTGACATTCAACGCGCCAGAAGAATCGTTTGATGATGAGAGCGAATACCTATTCCAAGGTAAAGGCGTGGATGATTTGATGTTCCACATGCACGCTAACTTCCGCTTCTTTGGTATGTCAGCACTGCCTACATTCGCTTGTTACGACGTGATGAAGAACGCAGATATCGAAAACGATTTTGTTCGTTTCGAAGCTCACATTAACGAAAACTTCTAATCCTTTTAGAAAGATAGTGCGAACTGAATGATGAATTGAGATGGACTGCTACATGCGGTCCATTTTTATTTGTTTGCGGCGAGGTGACGTTTTTATTACTCTAAAGCACTAAATGTATCTAGCTTACTTTTCGTTACCTAGATTAGGTGCGTATCTTGAGGTGTATTGTGGAAAGCAGAATCAGTGTAGATAGCAAAGGTCGTAAGTCAGTGGTGAACGTATGTGCGGAGCCATGTGCTATCGAGAAAGGGATGCGTCTAATTGGTGGTAAATGGAAAGGTTCTCTGATTTATCATTTGAAAGACGGCCCAGTTCGTTTCAATGACTTAGCACGCATGCTAGGCGGTGCAAGTAAAAAGATGATCGACCAACGCCTGAAAGAGCTAGAAGCGGAAGGTATGGTGGTGCGCAAAGTGATCAGCGACCGCCCAATTGCCGTAAGCTATGAACTAACAGAGTTCGGCCGTACCGCACTTAAGATTCTTGATGATTTGCGAATTTGGTCTGAAAAGCATCAAATTGAGCTTCGTTAAGACCAAAGTAGTTAATCGCAAACGTTACTCTCTTTTGAAAGCTGATTAACAATACATCGCCGTTTATACCCAAGTAACTTAGATGTGCTTCATTCAAATCGTAATTTGTTTCGTAAAACAACGTACTCTTTCGAGTCAGGCATATCGAGGCTACTTGAGCATAATCGTACTTTTTAAGTTTTTGATTTCTAGTTATTATTTTATCATACTTAGTAAGTTGTAGAATAAATCACTCACTTCAGTTGAATTTAAAAAAGCACTATTTAATTCCAGTTTCTTTTCAAAATCGGAATATTTATCGAATTCCTCTTTCTCAACTAAACCTATTGGTGAGTTGTCGTTAACGTGGCTTTCATATTTTTTGATGGTATATAATTTAGACTTTTCGTCAAAATATTGAATTATCTTAATGTTAACGTCAGGTCTCTCCGTATTATACGTGATCGTAATTTTTTCATAATCTTTATTAATCGGAGTCGTAAGCCCTGTAGGGTAGATGATTTTAAACCCATTAATGTCATTCTTCTTCGTGCTTTTATAATGTTTTGAGTATGAAAAGTTTTCAATTGCACTTTTAGTGACGATAATTGACTCACCTTTCTTTAAACCGTATTCGGTACATTCATAATCGTCGACAACCGTAGAATTTCTTTTCTTTTCAATCAGGTAGGACAAGGTTGCAGATGTCCCTCCGTGTTCCAGTTTTTGTTGGTTTACAGAACAATAGAAATGACCTTTGTCCACCGTCATTGCGTTGACTTGTTCCGGATTTGAAATGGTGGGATGTATATCTTTTGCTGGATCGTTGTCGCTTCCTCCTGAACCGCATCCAACTAATCCGATACAAACGGCCATATAAAGCAAAGAGATTTTATTCATACTGTATTTCTCAATTAAGATGTGTGATTGCAAATAACGATTAATTATATTTATATAAAGTGAAAATTTTTATTTTTAATTGAACGGTGTTTTATTGATAATTTAATCGTTTGCTTTTATTTTGTATCTTACGGTATCTATGTTTTCATTTATGGTATGAATTATTAGAATTGCACAATTGTGAGTTGCAATAGGATAATAATCGCTAGCCAACTACTTGTGTAGGTACCGTTATGATTTATGTATCCGTTAAGTCTAAGTTTTTAGTCTTAATTTCATGTATTTATCGTGAAAGTGACTTAGAAGTAAATACTTAACGTCGTTTGAGGGGAGCCTGGACTTCACTGATCTTGTTTTTCATCAAGACGTTGTATAATGAACAAGGACTCTATTTCCAACTTGTTGATACATATCAGATCTCACGGATCTGATATGCATTCCAAGTTATTCTCACTAAGGCAAGAATCCTAGCTTATTTAAGGATAGAAAGTTTACTTGGGTGTAGAAGATATTAGTAATCCAATGTGCCACGGATAGGGTAGTTATTGTTTGGATCGCGAATCCATGCCAATCCGCGTGATAGCGCGCCAAGCTCAGGGCGAACAAACGGGTTGTTTGAAATATCCACCACGTGTAAGTCGCCGTGTTCATTCACCACAAACAGACCTGGTTCTGCGAAATTATGATCGGTTTCCTGTTCAGATCGAGGAATAGATACATACAAGCCTAGCGTTTTCATTTGTTCTTCGGTCAGGCCGTAAGCGATAGAGAAGCTGATTTCGAGTTTCTCTAGATGCCCCTCTAGCTGTGCTTTTGAGTCGCCAGAAACGGCAAGAATATCGACGCCAGCATCAGCGAAAGCCTGTTTGTAACTCTCAAGCTCGTTGAGGTACTTAGTACAAAGAGGGCAGTGTTTACCACGATAAACGAATACTGCTTGCCAAGTCGCATCACCTTGCGGCTGACCCAACGTTACGCTTGAACCATCTAGCAAAGTGGCTTGAAGATGAGGGAAGCTGTCGCCCGCTTTAAGTTTCACTGAAGTTGCCATATTGACTCCCGAATTGGTGGTGTATATCCATGAATGCCCCTTTCTCAACAAAGCGATTGGGGGATGAGACTTCAATGTAGACTCTGTTTTGCGGTGTTTCAACTAGTTAACTTTTAGTAACCTGCAATAAGGTAGTAGAGTGCAAAAGATGAAAAAGCAGAACTTAAGATACAACGAAGTGGGGGTGTAGTATCAGGAGCTAAGTTCTGCTTGAGGTTAGGCTATGACCACTGGAACATATCGTTAAGATAAACCAGAGTCATCACTTCTATTTTATTACTCGATTGAGCTAGGCGTTGCTGAAAAAAGTACGCCATCATTGGCTTCTTCATTTCTTCCTCCTTTAGCTGACGAGTAAATTATGTGTATAAAAGGGGATATAAAAAAGAGAGTGCTTTTGTTGGCTTTTTTCCTAATAACCTAAATATATGGGGCTTTAAAGCCGAATTTGGAGGTTAATTGTGGAAAAGGGGAACAGATAATTAGGAAGTTTTCTTATTTTATTACCGCCAACTTAAGTAAACTATTCCTATCCACAAACTTCACAGATCTAAGGTTGATTCAGTGTCTGATCTCAATTTGTTTCGCTATTACCAACGATTACTCTCGTTTAGCGTTGGTGATGAAACAAAAACCACGTTACAGGACATTGCCGACATCATGTTCACTTCTTCTCGGCATGCTCGTAGCTTGCTAACGCAGATGCAGCAGAAGGCGTGGTTGAGCTGGCACCCGAAAGCTGGGCGGAACCAACGATCGACTCTTATTCTGAATATGGAGTTAGACGTTTTAAAAGAGAGCTTGGCTCTTGAACGTATCAAGTTAGGCAAGTATGAAAAAGCACTGGCGATATTAGATGAAGACGAAATGGCATTTGGCCGTTTGTTAAAAACAACGTCTGGTGCTTCTGTTCAAGAAGGACAGCTCAATATTCAATTAACCTATAAGCGAATGTTTGAGCGCGTCGTTCCACATCAACTTCAGCGTAGCAGCGAACGTTTCTTATTAAGGCAAATCTATTGTTGCTTAGTTTCGAGTGATCACAATGGGAAAGTGCAACCAGAACTCGCACATCACTGGCGTTATGACGAAGACACCTACGAATGGACTTTCTACCTTCGTCCAGGTCTGACTTTTCATAATGGTAATTCCATTGATGCAGAAACAGTGGTTAGCTTGTTTGCAAAGTTGAGTTCACTACAGTATTACGAAAAAGAGTTGGCACATGTTGCTAACATTACTGCGCCAACGCCATTGAAGGTTGTTTTTAAGCTTAATCGAGCTGACTTGGGCTTTGCTGGACTTATTTCTGGTGTGAAATACGGCATTCAACCAGTAAGCCAAGTTAACGTAGCGAATAACAAGCTGGTGGTCGGAAGTGGCCCATTCTCTGTTGTCGAGCACAATGAAAGTCGTTTAAAACTGCAAGCATTTAATGGTTACTATGCATGTAGAGTTCTAACGGATTTGGTGACTATCTGGATTGTTGATGACGAGCAAATGGAGAACCCGTCATTGGCAGCAAATACGTTGCAAAGGGATACTTCGCCCGAGGAGGATTTGTGTGGACACTATATGTCGACGCAAAACCGAGAAAACTCATCGGCGAGCAAGCGTAGTCGAATAGAAGATGGTTGCTTATTCGCCTTATTTAATCAGCACGCTAAGCACAAACTCTCTTTAGCGCAGCGCCGTTATATTAGTGAGCTAATTCAACCTGAGCTCTTGGCCGAAGTGATGCGCCGCGAGAATATTGTATTTGGGAGTATACCCGCTCATAACCTGCTACCAGGTTGGAAGCCAGTGCTCCGTCCGTTCAGTGAGCCGCTTAAGTTACCTAAACACATTACGATAGCAGGATATAACTATACCGCGTTGCGTCGCTGTGCGCGGGCTATTTCTAATCGTTTGGTGAGTGTTGGCAGTAAAGTAGAAATTGTTATGTATTCCTACCGTGAGCTGAACGAGAAGGCTAAGAACGGTGAGCTAAATGAGACAATGGTCGTAACGAACATAAACCTAGATGATAATCGTCATGCCTCAGCGTTCACGAACTTCTTCAGCAACGCTGTGCTATTCCACACTTTGGGAGAGAAGAACGCACAATGGTTAGATGAACAACTACAGAGAGTCAGATCTTTCGTTCCACTTGAGGACTACCTTAATGCATTGGAGCCAATTGCATCGACGTTGATCAGCGAATACTGGATTGCACCCATGTTCCACCATACACAAACTTTGCGTTTCCAAGGCGTTTTAGAAGACGTCGCTCTTACTAACTGGGGTTGGCCAGATATTCGCTCGGTGTGGTCGGCGGATTAACTGCTTTAGTTATTGAGCAAAGTGCTGCTTCACAAATTCAATGAAGGCTCTGGTTTTCGCCGATTGATAGATGAGCTGCGGATACACCAAGTAAACCGCGTTGTGCTGGTGGTCGGTTTCTTCCGATAAAACCTGCATTAGACGACCATGTTCAACGTCTTGTTCGACAAAGTAACTTGCTAACCGAGCAATGCCATTACCAGACAGGGCTGATTCTTTGAGTAAGCGGTTTTCATTGCTTGAAAGCCAACCTTGGGTTTGAACTGTTCCCGTTTTTAACGGCCACTCTTTTTGATGCAATGTGGTTAAGCATTGATGCTGTTTTAAATCTGCTAACGTCTCTGGCGTACCTTCTTCTTGCAGATACTGAGGAGAGGCAACCAGCCAGTGGTGGTAGTCCAAAAGGTGATGCGCAATCATATTCTCGGGCGGCGTTCTTGTCGCTCGAAACGCAAAATCAACGCTGGTTTCTGTCAGATTAAACGCTTGATAGCTAGAAAGAATCTCGAACTCTACGTTTGGATGTAAAGCGCGAAACGCCACACACAAATCATGCAGCACCGCTTCGGCAAACATCTTGGGAGCAGTAAGACGAATCAGACCGTCTACTTGCTCAGATTGCTGACTTAAACTCTTTTCCATTTCCATTACGCGGCGTTTGAGATCTTCCGCTTGTGCAAAGATCGATTCACCTTCTGCCGTCAATCTCACGCTGCGTGTGGTTCGAACAATCAAAGGCGTGGCGAGTTCCGATTCCAATCGTTTGATTTGTTCCGACAGGTAACTTTTAGAAATGCCAAGTTGCTCCGCTGCTCTAGAAAAATTGAGTGTTTGAGCCACTTCGGCAAACAGCATCAGTTTTTCGATTCTCTTATAATCTGCCATCTTGATTGCTCGCTTTAATTGTTCGGTAGTGAGGATAATGAATTCGATTTTACGGTATTAAACTAATTTTTACGAACGGTAAGATGGTTCGAGTTAACTTAAGAAATTGAAGATGCAGAAATCGGAAAAGTGAGAATAACGATGAACAATCCAACACTACCGCTCGCCAAAACCTTACCTAACGTTAGCCGCTTGGTCTTCGGCTGTATGGGACTTGGAGGGGAGTGGAATCGCAACCCATTAACCGCCCAAGATGAAAACCAAGCTTATGCCGCTGTCGAGGCTGCATTAGAGGTTGGCATCAATCTCTTTGATCATGCGGATATCTACAAATTCGGTAAGGCAGAAGAAGTGTTTGGGTGCATCTTAGCCAATGACTCAACCTTACGAGAGCGAATTTATCTGCAATCCAAGTGCGGCATCCGTCTAGGAGATGAGCAAGGTGTTAAGCAGTATGACTTCTCTGCCAAATGGGTGACGGCTTCTGTTGAGGGCATTCTTGAGCGCCTTGGCGTGGAAAACCTTGATGTTTTGATGCTGCATCGTCCTGATCCTCTGGTTGAATTTGAAGAACTGGGCACAGCGCTCCAAGCACTGAAACAAGCTGGCAAAGTTAACCACTTCGGTGTTTCTAACATGAACAGTGCTCAAATTGATCTTCTTCAACAAGCAACGGGCGAAATTGTTGTGGCGAACCAGTTGGAAATGAGTCTGGCTAAGTCTGACTTCATCAAGCAAGGCATGGGGCTTCCTTCGTCTGCATCTGACTACGTTGCAGGAATACTGGAACATGCCCGTAAGCACAATATCCAACTGCAAGCGTGGAGCAGTATGGCGCAAGGAAGATTCTCAGAGCGTGGCTTACATTCTGATGATCACAACACCAGACAGACGTCGGAGATGGTGATGGCGCTGGCAGCTGAATATGGCGTGCCGTCAGAGGCGATTGTTTTAGCCTTCTTGACGCGTCATCCAAACCAAATTCAGCCTGTTATTGGGACTGCAAACCCACAGCGTATTCGCGCTTGTGCTCAAGTAGAGAACGTCACGCTATCACGCAGCCATTGGTATGGATTGTTCGAGAAAACCCTTGGTCATGAGATCCCTTAGGAGAGAAAAATGAAATACGTACAAGTTCAAACTCTAATTCAAACGGCATTGGAAATTGCGACTGCTCGCAAGCAAAACATTGCGGTTGCCGTGGTTGATACACATGGAGAATTGCTCGGTTTTGCCCGAATGGATGATGTGAGTGTGCAAGCAGGTTTGTTGGCACAGAACAAAGCTTACACCTCGGCTAGAGACCGTCAGCCTAGCGGCAATCTGGGTGCTTGGGCTCGTGAGACGGGTAAGCAGTTGAGTTATTGGACTGACCCGAAGATCACAGGCTTTATGGGTGGTGTGCCTATAGAACAAGAGGGGAAAATCGTCGGTGCAATTGGTATCAGTGGTTTGGCTGAGCAAGATGATGAAGCACTTGCGATGGAAGTATTAAACGCGCGTTGAGTATAATGTTTATCAGTAGGTGTGATGCTTTGTCCAGCTTTGTACTCACTGTAGGGACTCAAGTTCACAGGCTTCGTCGAGTCACAATGCTATCTAATAGCCTGAAGTAAGCAGAAGTTGAAATCGCGAACTATGATTAATTTATTTGAAAGCTTTGAGGCCTAAATATGTTTCATAAGGTATTCGTTTCGCTATTTTTTGTTCTCCTCTCAGGCTGTGGTACGAGTGACAGCGCGTTAAAAGAGAGCGGTTATGATGAAGCTTATATTCAAGGCTTTCATGACGGTCGGCATAGTGGTATGCAAGAGGCAGGGAATGATTTTGAACACTATATTAAGGACGAAACAAGGTATCAAACCGACTCCGATTATCGACAAGGCTGGGATGCTGGTGAGGTAGAGGGTAACAAGTTACAAAAGCAGGCGACCGCGATAGGACAAGGCATGATTGATAATTCGTATGAAGAACGTGATGTCTTTGATCCTGATAAAGTGGCGAAAGATGCAATAAAAGGCGTTGATACATCGGAATTAAAAAGCCTAGAGTAACGGACTGATATAAAGAATAAAACTCGTCATTTGACGAGTTTTATTTTTGTCTAAACGATTCATGTTTCAACGCTCAACAGGGCATTCATCGTTTGAGTATGAGTAATGTGGTTAATCACCTTTCTTGTTCTTTTGTTCAAGGATTAACGATAACAGGCGAACGAGCAGGGACTGAGCTTCCGGTGAGAGCAATCGCGCCACGGCCGTTAAGTCATTTGCTGTGACATGCTGAACATCACGTACATCTAAGGCAATATCTAGGTCAGTCAAATGAAGCGAACGCAATATGGCACGATATTGTGAGAGTTTAAGATCGGACTCTCCGCGCTCGATCCTTTGATATGTTTTTACGCTCATTCCAGCGATGTTTGCCATTTGCTCACGGGAGAGGCCATTCGATTTTCGTCTTGCGATCAGTGCTTGAATTATAGGGTCTACCTGCATGTGCTCTCCTGAAAGGACAGTTTTGACCTAAACGGAGCAAGAAGTGGACCAGTTTAACCACCACATATTTACCTGCTTTGCAATCAGTATAAAAATAACTGTCTTATAAAAACGTAAATATTTTAGTCAGTTATTAACTCAATGGAAAAGTATCAATCATACAAATCAATAGAAACGAAAGCTTCTATTCGCAAAATGCAACGCATTTTAGATCATTTATTTAGTGAAATTGATCAGCAACATCGTGAGACTAAAGAGAATGTTGTGACACTGATTCAACAGTCACAACAGCGATTGATGAACTACAAAGAGCTTTACCTTCACAAAGAATCGATAAGTGAAGTAGAGTTGCGGATGGCGCATGAAAATATGAGTGAGACTGAGAAGCAGGTCGCCGATATGGGTATTCCAGTGTTAACTTATATCATTGGCGCGCTAGATAAAGCGTATTAACACAGCCGTAAAGTCGGGCGATACAAGATTTATGGAATTTCGATCAATTGATGCCATCTAAAAGAAAGGATGCAAATGCTGGGGAACCACACCCAGCATTCGGACACTCATTTACCTATATTTTCGAACCGTAAATCAGTGTTTAGAGGTATGTGAACCGAACAGTGTCGGTACGCAGCGAATAATAGCGATATTGTCCGATCTAGGCTACGTCCTTGGAATCTAACACCTTCACTTAACCTGTAAATTAATCTGTACACCCAGCCAAATTGAGCCATTGAGCACGTTCTTCCTTTTCTTTAAGCGATAAAAGACTAATTAGTGACGAAAAAAACAACACATCTTAGGTAAAAGATAAGAGTTGTTAAAATATATCGCTATAAGATTGACCTTTTGCTTTTCAATCGTCCTGCTTATGCCTTACAATCTTTTCGAACCAAATCCATTCATAACGAATGGGGTTGATGAATTAAGATGAACAATTTTGCTTCGAACCCAAAGTTGCGCACATTTCATCAGCGATGACATCGCCAAAAATGACTCTCAAGTGTTCATGTGCAAATGATTAACCACCTTTTGTTGCATGTTTTCTTAGCCATACAGGGCTCTTGTAACATAGTGCTCTTGTAACCAAATTTTGACTAAGTCGGAGCGTTTTGTTGTGTGCTTTAGATAAAGCACAACTGGCGAGAAATTAACGGATTGAATTTAGAGGTATTAACCGTGAACCTAAAACTTGTCGGCAGCTCCCTGATCGTTGCAGGTACTGCTCTTGGCGCTGGTATGCTTGCTATACCAATGGTGCTTGCTCAATTTGGCCTCCTTTGGGGCACTCTTCTTATGTTGTTCATCTGGGCTGGAACGACTTATGCTGCGCTGCTCCTTCTTGAAGCCAGTTGCAAAGTCGGTGGTGGTGTGAGCATGAATGCAATTGCTCGCGAAACGCTTGGTAAAGGAGGCCAGTTGGTAACCAACAGCTTGCTTTACGCCCTGTTAGTTTGTCTATTAATGGCTTACATCATTGGTGCGGGTGATCTGGTACAAAAAGTAACAGCCTCAATTGGGCTTCCAACATCCACGATCGCAAGCCAAGTCGGTTTTACTCTTTTAGTTGGTATCATTGTTTCGGCAGGTACAGGGGTAGTAGATAAGCTTAATCGCGGTTTGTTCCTAGGCATGATCGTAGCGCTGATCCTGACACTTTTTGCGCTTGCACCAAGCGTCTCGTTTGAAGGACTTGATGAGGTTGTGAGCGACGATAAAATGGCACTTATCAAAACCAGTTCGGTGCTTTTCACCAGTTTCGGTTTTATGGTCGTGATCCCATCGCTTGTAACTTACAACAAAGAAGCGAGTAAAACACAGCTGCGTAATATGATTATCGTGGGCTCAACTATTCCGCTTGTTTGTTACCTATTATGGTTGTTAGCGGTTGTCGGCAACCTACCACCTCATGAGCTTGTTCAATACTCCAACGTAACAGAGTTGATCTCGGTACTAGGTCAGCAATACGAGGGCTTAGAGTTCATCCTATCCATGTTTACTGGTTTGGCACTACTAACGTCGTTCTTAGGTGTTGCGATGGCGCTATACGATCAAAATGCAGACCTACTGAAAGCAAGTAAGCCAGTGATTTTTGTTACTACTTTTGTGCTACCACTATTAGGTGCTGTATTTGCGCCAGAACACTTCCTAGCTATTCTCAGCTACGCGGGGATTATTCTTGTGTTTCTCGCGGTCTTTGTTCCATTATCAATGACCATGAAAGTGCGCCGAGTGCCGGTAGAAGATGACAATATTTATGAAGCTGGTGGCGGCGCAATGGGAATGAGCATGATCTTCCTATTCGGCTGTTTCTTGCTGTTTGCCCAAGCAGTATAAAATCACGCTAGCTTATTTAAAAACTGAGCCGCTCGTAGTCAAACGGGCGGCTTTTTTGTATTCATAGCCGAACCCAGGCCACTCGAAGTCATCAGCATTTGTGATGTTTGACGTTTCTCTGATAATCACGGTTAGCGCTGACTTTTTAGTAAAACTCCTTAGCGAAAGGCTGACATGTACAGTGATTCACCCTTCTATTATATCGATGTTGATATGAATAAGAGGCTCTGTTGTGTCAAAGCAATTATCTTTTGCCATGGTTGGCGTTATGTTGTCTTTAGGTGTGTTGAGTACAGAAGCGGTGGCTGACCCGAAGCATAAGCATAGACATCGGTACGATCACCATCATGCTCATCACCACCATCATAAACACAAGCGCAAGCACAAGCATAAACACAAACATCGTGACGTTATTTATGTGGAGACCAGACGACCAAGGCGCAGTTACTATTACCATGACCGAATTCCTCGGAATAGTACCTACATAAAGATTGGAGATTTCACTTATCTAAAAGTGGACGACCGTTATTATCGCCGTTCTAATGATCGCTATATCCATGTCGAGTTCAATTAAACTTGAAAGGGCACATAGTCGGCGTTCTTGTAATGTTGAGCTTAATAGCAACAACATGGCACATGTAACATCGACCAATACTAGGGTTGAGGGTTAAAAACAAAAACAGCGAGCCGGTGCTCGCTGTTTTTGCTTAGATGAGTGTTAGACAGTAAATCTATTTAAGATTTGATCTTGTTTATGTACATCTTCTTGTTGCGCCTGCATCGCGTCGTTGGTTCGATTTGCCGATTCGGCGACTTGAGTCGATAGGTCTTTAATATTCACCGTATTGTTGTTGATCTCTTCAGCGACAAGGCTTTGCTCTTCCGCTGCTGAGGCAATTTGCAAGTTCATATCGGAAATACGCTGAATCGCGTCACGAATGCGTTGTAACGCACTATTTGCTAAACCCGCTTTTTCAACGGCCTCTATAGCACTACCTTTGCTTTGATGCATGGCATTTGCCACAGATGAAGCGCCAGATTGTAGTTGCTCAATCATAGTACGAATCTCTGTTGTCGACTCTTGAGTACGTTGTGCCAGTGTACGTACTTCATCTGCAACAACGGCGAAGCCTCGGCCAGATTCTCCCGCACGTGCAGCCTCGATTGCGGCATTCAACGCGAGTAAGTTTGTTTGGTCCGCAATATCGTTGATGACTTTTAGAATCGTTTCGATATTGGCGGTAGCAGATTCCAACACTTGTACTTCTTCGACTGCAAGGTCAATGCTATCGGAAAGCATGTTTATCGTTTGTGTCGATTCACCAACGATAGAAGACCCCTCAACCGTTGCTTGGTCGGCTTCTTTAGCTGCACTTGCCGCACCTTGCGCATTATTAGCAACCTCTGTCGCGGTGACAGACATCTCATGCATCGCGGTAGCAAGTTGTTCTAGCTCTTGCAGCTGAGTGTGAATTGCGCCTGCCGAGTCTTTTGCGCCCTCAGCGGTGATTTGAGTTCCGTTTAAAATTTGATCAGAAATACGTTTCGACTCAATGATTTGCTGTTGTAAGTTCTCCATGAACGTATTGAAGTTTGTGGCAAGCTCAGAAAACTCTTGGTCAGTATCTGTTTCGAGGCGTTGTGTAAGGTCGCCTTTCCCTGATGCTACATCTTTAATCGCATTGTTTAGCGTGTCCAAAGGACGCATGAGAGTGCGAATCAACAGAGTTAGGGCGATAATAGATGCAATCACGGCAATGATTGAATAAATAATAGCGTTGTTACGAAGCTCTCCTACGGCAGAATAGGCAACAGCTTCATCGATCACCGAACCTACGTACCAGTTCTCGCCAGGAATGTGAGTCAGGTTAACCATGTAGCGGTTGCCATCAATCTCAACATGTTGTGCTGATTGCGTAAGTTCGATTTGCGGGAGGTAGCTACCGACTTTCTCGCCGTTATACTTACTTTGAGGGTGAGCAATGGTTGTGCCATCAGCGGTGATCAGAAATAAGTAACCAGCATCAAACAGATTCACTTGGTTGACCAGATCAGAAAGGGTAGTTAATTCGAGGTCATAAAACATACCGGCTAAAAACTGGCCATTTTCTTTTACTGGCGTACCAACAGAGATGATAACGTTTTTCGAAGACGCATCGACGTACGGATCGGTTACGACCAAATCGCCTTTGCTCTTAGCTGCAATAAACCAAGGACGCTGACGTGGGTCGTAGTCTGGACCCGCATCCCAGCCGTCGTCATTTTCAATCACAAAGCCATTACTTTCATAACCAAAACCGATGGCAAGGAAGCTGCTTTTTGGCGTGGGTCTTTCAAGTATGTTTTGAACATAGCTATGTGAACTGGGATCAAGCTCAATCACTTCAGTAATGGAGCGAGCGAGATCCTTCTTTGCATTCATTTCTGATTGCACAGTGTTACCAACACTGGTCAATATCTCGTTTACACTTGAGTCGATTTGCTCCTGAGTTTGGGAGCGGATGGTCATAACTTGTTGTGTCGACAATAACGACACGGTAATTAGCAGCAAAAATGAAGAGGCTGTGACAACCTTATGTCTGAATTTCATGAGCTTTCCTCTGATTCTCCCGGTTGGTTCCACTTTGCTTTCGCCTCTTTTAAACCGAGCGAATTGGGCGTAAAGAGAAACCTATTGTGTTTGGTTATATTTTTATCGACATCTTTGTCAAAAACATGAACTCATTTGTCGTCTTTTTTAACTAAATTTAAACAAACCGACAATTTACGTTAAAACTTGTGAGTGTGATCATGTTTGCGAGCTCAATTAATGAAATCGTCATAATGAAAAGAATTGCTTAACAAACAGTGGCATTAACTGGCTTTACAGGTGAGGTGATGAAAATTTTGTTGGTGCTGAAAGGTGTTTTGTTGAAGTTTTGTCTTTGTAAATTATGAGCTTTTTACTAAAAGCCTAATGTGGACGGAGTTTTAGGTATAAAAAAGGCCCCGACGATGCGGAGCCTTTGTTAATTGACGTCTCGATTTTAGAAAATAAGATGAGCAACGCCAGCAATCACAGGTAACGTGATTAACGTACGTAAAATGAAAATTACGAAGAGCTCTACAATGTTTACTGGAATTTTGCTGCCTAACAGTAGGGCACCTACTTCCGACATGTAGATAAGCTGAGTTACTGACATTGCTGCAATAACAAAACGTGTCATTTCGTTATCGATTGAGGCCGCTAAAATTGCTGGAATAAACATATCCGCAAAGCCAACAACGATTGTCTGTGATGCTGCAACAGCTTCAGGGACTTGCAGTAGCTCTAGGTATGGGATAAACGGTTGACCCAGAATTGCAAATACAGGTGTGTATTCTGCAATCACCAATGCAACGGTACCAAGACCCATCACTACAGGTAATACGCCAAATACCATGTCGACTGCGTTGTGTACGCCTTCTTTAAATACAGACTGAACCGATGTGACTTGACCAGCACGCTTAAGAGCTAGATCCATACCCCAAGAGAATGTGGTGTGGCCTTCTGGCACTGCATCTGCGTCTTTATCAGGGTTGCTGCCGTCAATGTAGCGATCTTTCTTCAGACTAAGCGGAGGCAGGCGAGGAATGACAATCGCAGCTACGATACCAGCTAGACAGATAGCGCCGTAGAAAGGCAAAAATAAGTGCTCTAGTTTTACCTGAGCGATAACAACTAAGCTAAACGTGATCGATACTGCTGAGAAAGTGGTCCCGACAACAGCCGCTTCACGCTGAGTATAGAACTTATTTTCGTATTGCTTGCTGGTTAGCAAGATACCAACACTTCCGTCGCCTAACCAAGATGCCATACAGTCAATTGCACTGCGGCCAGGTAGGTTGAATACCGGACGCATTATTTTACTGAGTAACGCACCAAATAGCTCCAGAAGACCGAAGTTCAAAAGAAGCGGAAGCAGTAAACCCGCGAAAATGAAAACGGCAAACAGAGTAGGTAGGAGACCAGTAAGAACAAGCCCGCCAGTGTTCTCTTCCCAAATTGCTTTTGGACCCACTTGGAAAAACGTCATTAACACGGCAGCGCCGCCGATTAAACGAACAACGAGCCAAAGTGGAGATGGGTTGAAGAGACCGTTTAAAAAACCATTACGTAAAATTGCAGCTGGCTTAAAAATTTTGCAAAGAACAGAAGCAACGGCCATGAAAGCGATGATACTGGTGACGATAGCAATCAAGGTATCGCCTAACACCGCTGGGATGACTTTTGCCATCACTGCAACGGGAATGGTTAGGCCGCCATCGTAAGAGATCGGAGCCATAAAGAGTAGAAGACCAATTAGGGAAGGGATGAAAAACATCCAAAAGTTGCCCTTAGGAGCTTCAGTAGCATTAGTGGTGTTATGCATAGTTGTCTCGTGTTACTACTAGTCAATACTTGCCATTTCCATGACATAAATATTCACTAAACATCCGTATTTAATCACAGTTTTGCGGAGGGTACCCGCAAACTGCATCCATTGCAATACTATTCATTAAATACATCTAGTTATTCAGCCGATTTGTCGGGTAATTGGTCAAATAACGTCTAAGTGTATGCGAATATGTTGCTTGTGTTAGAAAATTGTAGCACGAGAGGCGAATTGCGCAGTGAATTATGGGGCGCATTGTGACTGGAATAATAAAATGGTAAACAAATGTGATTTTGATCTGACTAACTTCTTAGCCAGAAATTCAGTTAGCCTTATCTATTCTAAGGTTTTTAGCAGTGTCAAAATGCCGTTCAGCGTTTCTTGTACCGTGGTAGTGTGAACCTGTTGAGCTAAATCCGATTGAAGTATGTCGCTTCAATCGGATCGAAATTTTATGCTTTTTGTTGACGGCTAAGTATGTATAGGTAACTCCAGTAAATCAGAGCTGTAGAAAAAGCCAATATTGCTGGGAAAACCAGCGTATATAAACCATATACCGTAAATAGAGCCGCTCCCGCGACGCCGCCAAACAAAAAGCCAAAGAAAATGAATAGGAATAATTTTGCTTTACGTCGGTCAAATTGACGACCTCTCAAGCTCTCTCCAATCATAATCCCTAGATCGGTGATGATTCCGGTCATATGTGTGGTTCTGACTACTGCGCCGCTAAACGTGGTGATCATTGCGTTTTGTAATCCACATGCTGCTGATGCTAGATATTGGCCGTACAAATCCCCTTGCACCAAAAAGCCCAAGCTGAGTAAGAGCAAGCTCCCTTCTATGCACAGTGCAACACCATATCTTCGCCCTAGTTTTAACGCACTGCTTTCAATAAAAAAGCCGCTAAAGGCAGCGCCAATCAAAAAGCTAAATACGATGAAGAGCAGGTGAATGGAGCTATCCACACCTGTTAGCAAGCTGTTCCCTAGCTGAGTTACGGTTCCCGAAAGATGAGTTATCGCTTGGTGTTGAAAGCCGAGAAGACCAACGGCGTTGACGCAGCCCGCGAGAAGAGCTAGTAGAAACGCGCCATATTCCACCCAACGAGGAAGTCTGGAAATCACAATAAACCCCCACCAAATATTAGGAGCCGATTATAACGCTCACACCGAGTTACGAAACCCTTTACAGTAAAACTCGATTGATCATTCTCAAAAAAATCTCACTTATAGGGCGTTTGTCCGAGCCAAAGTAAATACGTGAACGCGGATTGCTCGCTAGCAGATGTGTTCCGTTGTGCATTCGAAACTCACCCATCCGTGTTTCATTTGTTCATAGACTGAAACCGTAGGTTGGTGGAACTCTTTATCGGTAAATAGACCGACGGGAATGATCATGATTTCTGGGTATGCAGAAACGAACAACCTCATTGTCGTGCCGCAGGATGGACAAAAGTCATACTGAACCTCACTGCCATCATCGCCAATTCGGGTATAGCTAGTGACTTCACCGTTTAAAGTGACGTGCTCTTTTTCAAAGCGAGCTTGTACCCCAAAAACACTGCCAGTTCGTTTTTGGCATTCGAAGCAATGGCAGACAGACGTGTGGGTGGGCTCTCCCTTACAACGGATCTCAACTAAACCGCAGGCGCACTCGCATGTATGAATGGTTTTTGTCATCGTGATTACCTATTTGTCCCAATACACCAATAGACCTAGAGCACAGAGCTTGTGTCACTAGCTCGTTATGAGCTCTGGACTTGAAACTATTTGGATACAATCAGTTTAGTTTAATTTTGAAACACTTGAAGAGGTGAAATCATTTGGGTATACAATGGTATACTCGCTTTTCGTTTATACCTTGAAACAAGGAAGTCTTCATGACTCACAAAAAAATCCTGCCGATACCACTTATTCTACTTATTCCAATCGTTTTATTGGTTGTGGTTGTGATCGCAGGTGTTTATCGTTTTAGTTTGTCTGATGACGAGATCATGGCTAAGTTTCCTCAAACAGAAGTAGAAACTAACGTTATTGTGCAAGAGACGCTTGGGATCACTGCACGTAACCCTTGGACGATCCAAGTACCCGAGCAGGGTGCGGTCACTTTTCTTGATGAGTGGGATAAAGAAAACGGCTATTTGATCGGTGACTATGATTCAGGTACGACAAAAGGTCAGGTACTTGTTCCAACTGCGTCGATTAGCCAGCGTGAGATTGAAGGTGTTTCATGGGTTGTTGCACCGATGATTGTAACGACACAAGGTAGCGGTTCGTTTAACTATGTTGGCTTGTTCAAGTTTGACCCCGTGCCGAGCCGAGTTGTCCTTTTAGACAGTATTTTTGTTGGTGACCGCGTGAAATTTACTCAGCTCGAATGGAAAAGTGATACAACTATCACGCTTTCATATTTAGCGCACGGTGATGATCAAGCAATGGCAGACACGCCAAATCAATTCAATTCATCCACATTACAGCGTGTAGGGAATAACTTACATATGCAACAGTGATGAATTTTTTTTGAGTTCTGTAAAAATTCAGTATTTTCTGCGCTAGATCTCGAAATTTCCTAGTGATTTCTTATTCGGGAATGCATAAGCTATGAGCCTTGTTTGAAAGGAGATAGTAATTCCCGTGTCTACAAATGAAATTACAAGACGGTTGCCGAATCTGACAAGTCGTAGAGCGCTGCTGTTATACTCCTTGCCAGTTTTAGTTGCGATTGGTGTTTCTCACTCTCTCAAAGAGTCATCTTTAACCAAAACCATCGCATTGAACCTACCTGAATCTCAGGTCGTTGAAAAAATTCTTGATGCGACAACTGCCGAAGTTGTCACTCCCCCGAACTTCGAATATCAAATCCAAGCAGGTGACAACCTAAGCACTATTTTTAGTCAGCTCGGTTTCGGTTACAGCTCGTTAATGAAAGTAATGGAAACGGATTTGAACTACTTGGCACTTGATACACTTAAGCCGGGCAATACGCTCCGTTTCTGGCGTGATGATGCGACAGGCGAGTTAGCGAAAATGGAACTGCAATTTTCTATTGCAGATAAAGTGGTCTACAAGCTGAATAGTGATGGTAGCTATGACTTTACTGATATTTCCATTCCTGGCGTGTGGAGCCAAGAACCTTTAGTTGGCGTTATTCAAGGCAGTTTTTCTTCTTCTGCGAGTCGTTTAGGTTTAACGTCGGCGGAAGTGAGTCAAGTCGTAAGCTTACTCAAAGAACAACTTAACTTTGGACGTGATCTTCGTGCAGGTGATCGATTTGAAGTTGTTCGTCGCTCACAAAGCATCAATGGTGTACCAACAGGTAAGAACGAAATTGAGGCGATTAAGATTTATAATCGCGGCCGCGAGATCACCGCTTACCTTCATACTGATGGTCAATTCTACAATGCCAATGGTGAAAGCTTACAGCGCGCATTCCAGCGTTACCCTGTAAGTAGCCGTTGGCGTATCAGTTCTGGCTTTAATCCTAATCGTTTACATCCAGTAACGGGGCGTGTTGCGCCGCACAACGGCACTGACTTTGCTGTACCAACCGGTACACCAGTCGTTTCTACTGGTGATGGTACAGTGATCATGACTCGTAAACACCCTTATGCGGGTAACTACGTGGTTGTTGAGCACGGCAGCAAATACAAAACCCGTTACTTACACCTAAGTAAGATTTTGGTGAAGAAAGGGCAAAAGGTTTCTCGAGGCCAGCGTATCGGTCTTTCTGGTAAAACAGGTCGAGTGACTGGGCCACACCTTCACTATGAGTTGATTGAATACGGCCGTCCAGTTAACGCTATGCGAGCAAATATCCCAATGGCGAGTTCTGTTCCTAAGAAAGAGATGGCTACTTTTGTCGCGAACAGAGATGAAATGGATAGACTATTACGCGATAAAGAGAAAGCAGTGCTGTAATAAAGTACTTCGCTTAAAAAACAAAAAGAGACTAAGCATAGCTTGGTCTCTTTTACTTTGTGCATTAACTAGATTTGAATTCTATGACAGCAGTCTGTTCAGTACGTTAGGCACTCCGCACTTCACGTTCATTTATCAGGTGTACGATCTCTTCAACACTGTGTGGACGAGAGTAAAAATAACCTTGGATGTAGTGGCAGCCCATTTCAATTAACTTTTGTAGTGCTCTATCGTCTTCTACGCCTTCGGCAATCAAATCCACATCAAGCAGCTCTGCCAATTGCGCTATCAAAAACACTACTTGTTCAGAGGTTGTATTTGAGAGCATGTTCTGCACAAAGGTAGCATCGATTTTGATGCTATCAATCGGATAATTGTGTATATAGTTCAAGCTTGAGTATCCCGTACCAAAATCATCCAGTGCGACTTTAAAACCCAAGTATCGCAACGAGTTAAGTACCATCTGTTCACGGCCACTTTGTGAGAGTAAGACGGTCTCGGTGAGCTCTATAACAAAGTCTTTTGCTTCGTGCTGATACTTTTCAACCATGTTGGTTAAGTGATTAATATAACGGTTGGAATCAACCAGCTCATACGCTGAGCAATTGATGGAGAGTTTGACTTTATAGCCTAGGTTCGCTTCGAGTTCTTGCTTTGCGATACACGCGAGTTCAATAATCCGTTCACCTAACTCGATAATCAGGCCTGATTGTTCGGCAGCTTCAATGAACTCCGCTGGAGAGATATTTCCATAGATATTGCTATTCCAACGAGTCAAAATTTCAAAGTAATTCCAGCGGTCGCTCGTGATATCGACGATCGGTTGAACCACTACATACAACTCATCGCTGTCTTGTATATCAGTACTTAGCTGGATTCGCATTGCCTCAATAAGCTGCGTCCTACGGTGGTATAAAGCACTAAGGTGTGTGTCGTAATGCTGAATCCGTGTATCGCGGTGTTTTTTACAATCTTTGAGAGCGAGACTGGCATTCAAAATCAGCTCATCGCTGTTCAACATATGTACTGGGGCACGTGCAATACCAATACTAACGGTGAAAGAAATCCGGTTAGATTTGTCGCTGTAGCCGCTTTCAATTTTGTCGAGTACTTCCTGACACACGGCGACAGGATCTTCGTCGTACGTGATGAAGGCGAATTCATCTCCTGCAACACGGAACGCATTGTTTGGCGACGACAAGCTCTGTTGAATGGCGTTAGCTGTGAACTTAATGATTTGGTCGCCGATATAGTTTCCGTTGATATCATTGATCGATTTGAAATTATCGATATCAAGATACGCCAAACTGAATGGGCGAGTCGCCTGCTGCGTTAATGTCTCCAAGGTATCAGCTAAACAGCTACGGTTGAGCAGTCCAGTTAGGTTATCATGCGATACCTCATAGCTAAGCTGATTAAGAAGCTTATCTGAACGTTCACTGACCCACTTTTCACGTAAGCTATGAATAATGACATTGGCATAAAATCGGTGGCAGTCGAGGATATCTTGCGCTTCTTTCGCGTGGATGCTTCGGGTAAAGGTAGACAGTAAAATTCCCAGAACTTCGCCATTTTGTGTCTTCAATGGCAGGCCAATGTAAGCTTGAATGCCATCTTCTTGAAACATCTTATCTTCAGGAAAACGCTTGTATACCTGGTCTTGATAGAAAATATGTTCGCCAATGTCTTTCGCCACTTTTTCACAGGGGGTGCCTGAAAGGTGGTAGCTTAGGTTGTCTGTAATTTTTCCATTGCTGGCGAAGGAAATGGTATGAGCCGAATGCTGAAGATGCGCAACTTCTACAACGCAAGTGCAATGGCTCTGCAAGTGTTGATGAATATCTAGCGTGACTCGGTTTAGCTGAGCCGTGCCGTTTAGCTTCAATATCTCATCAATTTTGTGGAAACTGATTTGTACCTGACCCATTGAGCATTTCACCTAGCGTTGTTATTAACATATCGTGTAAGACACGACGAATTATTATTTGATATGCATCAAATAAACTATCGGTTACTAAGGCAGATTTTTCAAATTTTGTGAACGAACAAATCATTATTTTCATGTTTTTATGCTTGAACCTTTTAAAGATTCAAGCATAAAAACGCTAAGCTAGGTGCGCTTCTCCTCTTCTAATCGTGATTTGAGATAATCGAGGAATAGCTTAGTCCGGGTATGCTGATAATCCAGCTTTGGATAGTAGGCATATACAATGGCTTTATCCGCTGTGATATCGGGCAGGATAGGGACTAACGCGCCGGATTTGAGATCATCTTTGATCATGACGTTGTTCGTCATCAAAATACCCATGCCTCTTTTGGCACCATGAAACAGCGCTTCTGGGTTGGTCGTGGCAAAGTTACCGGACAAGCTGATACGCTTACCTCGATTTGTTTTGATTTCTCGTGAGGGCTTTTCGCCCCAAATCAGGACATTATGCTCTGTCAGATCCTCAACGCATTGCGGTGTTCCATATTTTTTTAGGTAACTAGGCGCGGCGTAAAACTGTGCTTTATGTTCGAAAAGCGCTGTGGCTTTGAAACTTAGAGAGTTCAGTTGCTCTAATTCCCGGCTAATAAACAGGTCTAAGCTTAGCTCTGGCAATTGGCCTGGTAGCGTTGTTGTTAATTGAAGTGTGATGTCTGGATATTTCTCAAGAAAATCATCAAGATAATGAACTAGAAATTTAGAACCAACGGCCAGCGTTGCCCCAATTTTTAATAGCCCTGCTGGTGATTGGTTGACTGAGCGAGTTTCATCTAATACCGATTGCCATGAATCAAGCTGACTTTTTGCTCGTTGATAAAACAGCGCACCAGCTTCAGTTTGGCTAATTGAGCGGGTCGTACGTTTGAGTAGTTGAACGCCAATTTTATCTTCTAGCCATTGAACTCGCTTACTGATAGCTGAGCTGGTGGTATTGAGTTTCCGCGCTGCTGCATTAAAGCTACCTTCTTCGACCACACGAATATAACTCTTCACGCTTTGAATCCAGTCCATTGTATCTCCTTGGGAATTAATTCCTTTCCAACTTAGCTGATTATCATCTTTGAGTATCAAATATACACTGTTTGCCATCAATCTGTCACAAAGTAGGAGGAACGTTTGCGTAAAACACCATTGTTATTAGCGATGATGATCATTGCCACAGGCCAAGTTGGCGTTAGTATTTATCTTCCTTCTTTGCCATTGATTGGCCATGACTTGAATTTGCCGCAACATTCGATTCAGAATCTCGTCACGCTGTTTCTCGTTGGCTTCGGTATCTCTCAGCTTTTTTACGGCCCATTGTCTGATGCGATTGGTCGTCGGCCGGTGTTTATTCTGGGGCAAAGTGTATATCTAGTTGGTACGGTTATTTGCATCGCGTTTTCGGACAACATTGTTGCCCTTGAAGCGGGACGGTTACTGCAAGGCCTAGGAGCGGGCAGCGCTTCGGTACTTGGTCGGTCAGTACTGCGTGATAGTTATGACGGTATGCAATTAACCAAAGCGCTATCTTATATTTCAGTCACTGCTTCAGTGATGCCAATTATTGCTCCGCTGTTTGGTGGCTGGATTGCTTTTCACCTGAGTTGGCATGCTGTCTTCGTGTTTGTGCTGATTTACTTAATGGCAATTTTTACACTTGGTTTATTGGTGCTGCCAGAAACGCTGCCTTATCCGAAGAGAAAATTTAAAGTAGGCGAAGTAAGCGCGAACTATTTGCGTCTGTTAACGAATACACAAGTGATTGGTAGTGCGAGCTACAACTGGCTTAGTTATTTATCGGCTCTGGTTACGCTCTCCTTGTATCCATTTTTAATGCAACAAGAGTTAGGATTAACGGCGGCAGATTACGGCTCTTTAATGATCATACCATCAGTTGGTTTGCTGACGGGTAGCTTAGTGCTGAATTTGATCAACGCTCGTTACAAAGCTCAGCAAATCTTGCTGATGAGTTTCGCGATTGTTGCTATTGCTGGCTTCATGTTGTTGGTTACCCCCTTCAGTGTATTTTCATTACTAGTGGCATTCACGTGTTTAAGTTTTGCTCAAGGAATGTCATTCCCGGTATCGATCAGTTTGCTACTTTCACCACATAAGCAACAGGCAGGCGCGGTTTCTGCGCTATCTGGTTCTATTCAAATGTGTTTAGCAGGTTTGTTTGGTGGGTACTTAGTAGACTCATGGGTTACGAATCAGCAGCAGCTTGGGGTGTTTTATTTGTTTATTGCGTTACTTTCTTGCTTTGTTCTTGTACTAAGCCAATTTCGTAAAGTGCCAGAAGGGACGGTTCAAGCAGAAACTTCCATCTGAATATACTTGCAACCAGAAGGTCGGCTTTCTAAAATGCGCAGCTAAATTAAGTCTGGCTTGTTGTGTATACTGAATGACTTGGTTTGAAAGGAAGAGGGCGAACCTTGATACTTCTCTCAAGCTTGGAATACATTTCTGCCCAATGGCTATCCGATCTCTAATCGTTAGGTGAAAGAATGCAACAAAACGAATTTGAAACACTGGTAAAAGAAATTACTCAGCAAGAAAGCATGCCAAAGGCACTTGAAATCTTGAAGGCGTGTGAGGAAGAAGAAGTTGCACAAGCGGCGCAATCCCTAACGGGTCAGTTTGGCCTTGCAGAAGTTGATGGTGAGAAACGTATTTACCATATTACCACTCAAGAAGATGAGTCCGGAGAAGAGCAAGAATACGTAGAGCACGTCATGAATGAAGGCGATCACTTGATCAAGTTTGCTGCGTGGTTCTTTGAAACATTCTTTGAAATCAAACAGAAAGATACGTACGTCGCAGCGGGTAAAACATACCAACAACCTAAGCGATAGACGCTCATTTCAAGAAATCCACGAAAATCAAACTGAAAGTTAATTACAAAACAAATGTGACTGGAGTCTTGTTTTTATCTAATTGTGGTGTAAAATTACAACATAGTTAAGTCAATACATTCAGGAGAAGGTCATGGGTAACGAACTTGGTGGTGCTTATATTGGCCAGATGATTGCAAAAGACGCGATGCACAAAGCGCTTTACGGTAAAGCGAAGAAGAAAAAAGCTTCTGTTTTTGCTCGTGTTATTAAAAAACTGGCGAAATAATTTAAAAAGCCCTGATTGAAAAATCAGGGCTTTTTGCTTTTCTCTGTTTTGTTGTTAGTAAGTAGCCAACATATTGCACAACATTGGCAAAACGCTACTCAAAGACTGATGACATTTAAATCTAGAATTACGCGGATTGGCTTGGTATCTCCACAACATTGTTAGGCACTTTATCTAGCCCCTTTGCTGATAACCACTTTTCTAAATCGTCAGCGCCTCCAATATATTTTCCATCTAACCAGATTTGCGGCACTGTCACCGGTGTTTTTTCGCCAATGATGGCTTTTACTTCAGGAATCATGCGGTATAAGGCGGCGCTGTCTTTAACTACATCATGGTACTCATACTGAACGCCAGCCTCGTCAAGTAATTGTTTGGCTTTGACACAGTAAGGGCAAGTTGCTTTACCATAAACAATGTTGCCTTTTAGCTCATCGCGTTTTACCCACTCAGCAATAACAGACTGTACAAGCACACCCCGATTCAATGCTTCTCCTTGGCTGATAACTTTCCCTTCGACAAGAAGAATGGGTGCATGCCAAGCACCAGCTTTTAATGGTTCCCACCAGTGCGATAACCAATCTTTTACTTCAAGTTCAACGGGCACATCGGCTAGTTCGTTTTCAAAAGTATCCTTTAAAATATCTTTGGTTAATGTACATTCACCACAAGGAATATTGACTTTGAATGGGCCCCAACTACCAGCCCAGCGATACAGTGTAATTTTGATTGGTTGACTCATATGGGTTCCTCATTTCCTTTCCTGAAAATATAGAACTTTTAAATTAGATTTTTCTTTCAACTAACTTTGTCTTTTTCGCTTCCCAATGCGTAATAAACGCAATAGATGCAATAATAATCGCAGCACCTAACCATAAACGACCAGGTGGCACCCAACCAAACACCAACCAACCAGCAACAACATTCAAAGGCAGTTTGGCGTGATCAAATGGTTGCACAAATGAGGCGTCTGCTACTGCATATGCTTTAACGATAGCCCATTGAGCGAGTGCTGTAAGTGCACCTGCGGCTAAAAGCACACCCCATATCGTCCACGTATCTGGCATAGTAAACGTCGGTATCGCTAACAAGATATTAAATGGTGTTATCAGCAGCAATAAATAGACAACCATGGTTGATGGCGGATCGTTTACCGACATTTTTTTTACCATTAATGAATACGCTGCCCAGAAAAATGCGGCGCCAACAGGGAGCAGGGTCGCCCATGTAAATGAGTCTGCCCAAGGCTCAAGAATGATCATGGCACCAACAAACCCCGTCAATGTCGCTAACCAGCGTGCAGTACCTACTTTCTCTTTGAGTAACAAGCCAGAACCAACTGTGGCAAATAACGGGGAGGTCATGAGAAGTGCAATACCTTGCCAAATTGGAACTGGGTAAGCGAGAGCCCATAACCAAAGTTGAATCCCGATAACAGAGAGAAAAATGCGGAATGCATGCCAGCCAAAGTGTTGGGTTCTTAAAGAACGTCTAATCCCAAGTGTACGTAGGTAGGGCAGAATAACAAATAAGGCGATTGCATATTGGAATAACGCAAATGTGGTGGAGGAGACACCAAAGTTGATGCTAGCAATTTGGGCGAAGCTGTTCACTATGGCGAATGCCAAGCCAGCTGTTAGCATCCAGGACGCACCTTGAACAGGATGATGATTCAATTGAAAAATTCCAGTTTGATAGAGGTGGCGGGATCATACGTCCTATTGTTTTTCGCGCCAATAAAAAAATGCCTCCCAGAGGGAGGCGACATTACCAATTCAAAGGACGTGCCTGTTATAACAGGTACAAAGAACGAGAAGCACAAACGCTGCCATGCATTTGCATAAATAATATTGCAGAACACGTGCCAACTTTTATATATTTGATTTTAAATGGTTTTTTGGTTTTTCTATGTTGTCGATTAGATGAAATGCACTAACTTAGTGATCAATCGCATTAAAAGAGGGCAGAAGTAGGCGTCGTTACGCTCGTTTTTCATTGCTGAGCGATGCTTCGATAGTGTGAAAACTTATCGAGTTGTGTTGGGTTAAATAAAAAATGGCCAGCAAAGGTGCTGGCCAAGTGGACTCGCTCTTAGGACAAGAGTGAATTAGAAATCGTAACGTACGCCTAGGCGCAGTGTATCTTCGCCTTCTGTTACTAGACCTGTTGTTGCATCTTTTGCTTCATCAAGTTGGTTGATGTAGTAAGACAGGTAAGTACGGAAGTTGCTGTTTAGTTTGTAGTAACCAACAAGCTCGATACCTTCAACGGTGTCGTACTTTGAACCGTTGTCTGGATCATTCTCTTGAGCTGTGTATAGAGCTGCAAGTGTCACTTTGCTTGCTACTTTGTAGCTTGCGACTAGCTCGTAAGCCGTAAAGTCTTCAGAGTCAGTCAGGGAACCTTGAGAATAAGTACCTGCTAGGTAAAGGTTGTCCATCGAGTAAGCGATACCACCTAGAATTTGATCTTCAGAGTTATCTTTATCTACATCGCCACCAGAGTATGCAAGACCAAAGTCGAGGCCCATTGGTAGTGAGTACATTCCAGAGATGCCGTATTTATCTTCGTTATCGCTAGAGTTTGCTTGGTAGGTTGCTTGAAGTTGTAGTGCATCAAACGCACCACGGTATGCGAAAACGCTGTCTTGCTTATCAGAAGACGAATCAATAACTTGCTGAACACCAGAGAATTCAGTGATATCCGTCATGTCAGAGATGATGACTGCAGCCATGTCTTGACGACCTACAGAGAAAGCACCGATATCAGAGTCGACGCCTGCATACATGTAGCGGTTTTTGAATTCACTCTTGCCCGTTTTTTGTTCGGCTTCGTAAACACCGAAAGCAGAAAGGCCGTTGCCGATGTCTGTTTTACCTTTTAGGTTAAGACGAGCACGGCTTTTATCTTCCATAGAACCTTCAACTTCAGCACCGTCTGAACCGATGAAGTCACCACGAAACTCAACGCGGCCGCCAACTTTTAATTCAGTACCGTCGTTTTTGTATACAGTTGCTGCGAATGATGGTGCTGATACCAATGCTGTAAGAATTGCAGTAGTTAGTGCTGCCTTTTTCATTTTCTTATTACCCTAGTTGTAATCGATGGGCTTTCTTGCCCGATGTGTTGATGACGCTAAGGTAAAGGCTGAAAATGAAAGATAGATTTCTGTTAAGTTATGATTTGATTGCACTTTTATTGCTGGAAAGAATAAGTTCCCCTTCTCATACCACTTATAAAAAGAAAGGTTTATCTTTTTTGAGGTTTTTTCCTCTCCGTTAAAGTCTGTGTTTTTTTCAAAAAGTTCCTGAATTGCTTCTTGACCCTAAATGTAAGTAAACATTTCAATTTGGCAGGGAAGTTTGGCCTAAAAATAGCGAATCATCAGCTATTTGTGAGCTAACTCTCTCTAAAGCATTTCTTATTGTAAGGTTTTTATTTCTCGATTTCTTAAAGACTAAGTAAACGATTGCTTTTTAGGTTTTGTCTGAGATCTTTTCACTCGGTTGTCAGGAACTAATCAAATAAAGTGTCGGCAGTTGTTACACAAAGGTAAAAGTAATCTGGTGGAAACGATGCCTCGGATAGCCTTTGTATTCCTCTCTTTGTTCATCATTTCGTTTTTACGAAAGTGAACCAAAGCCGGGTCTAAAACTGACTAACCAACTAATAAGTAATGGATTTAGAAATGAATAAAAAATTATTAGCAGCGGCAATCGCGGCAGCAACCTTCGGTACTCAAGCAGTTGCAGTGGAACTATATAATAACGATGGCACAACATTTTCCATGGGCGGCCACGTTTCTGTTAATTTAAATGGATCAGAGCAAGGTGACACGGATGTGGGTACTAACTCTCCTCGTATCAATATCTCTGCGACACAGGATTTGGGTAATGGCTTCACCGCAGACGCACGTGGTGAATGGGCGCTAAACTACTTAGACGGTGGTGAAGAGTCGTTTAAAACTCGTCTAGGTTACTTAGGTATAACACATGAGGTTTATGGTCGTGCAGTAGGTGGTACGCAATGGTCACCTTACTACGATGTCGCAGGTATTGCAGATATGCCAATCGCGTTTGCCAACGACTTCATCTATGACGATCATGGAAACCTTGGCACTGGCCGTGCGGATAAAATGCTTTCTTACCGTAATGCCATCGAGCTGGGTGAAGCGGGTGTGATCAACTTTGGTCTTGGTTGGCAGGGTGCAAACGATGATTACACGCGCAACGATGCTGGAGTTATAACTGGCGGTGCTAAATACGATGACCGTGTGCAAGCTGCGCTTTCTTACTCAATCATGGGCGCTAAAATCGGTTACTCTTACAATGGCGGCGATTTCCAGCACCCTGCATATGCAGGTAAGCACACGGCGGAATCACACGTTGTATCAGCATCTTACGGTGCGTACGGCCAAGGCCTATTCCTTGCTGCGGTTTATGGTTCAAACGAAAACATGAACTTCAGTGCAAAAGGCGACCGTTTAGAAGAAAGTGATGCGTACGAAGCGATCATCGCATACGCTCTAGCAAACAGCCTAAACTTGAGTGTTAACTATGAGATGGTGGAAGGTAAAGAGTTTAAGAGCTCTAAAACAGAAACTGCTCGTGAAGAAATGGCACTACAAGCAGAATACAACTTCACGCCTAAATTTGTTGGTTACGCGGGTTACCAGTTTGACCTAAATGACGACAATGGTCGTGAAACTGATGACAAATGGGCGTTAGGTGCTCGTTACTACCTATAATAGGATTTAGCGAGAACTATTATTCAGCTCATTGATCTAAAGCCAGCCTCGTGCTGGCTTTTTTGTCTATTTGTTTTACAAATACTTTGCTGTTTCAATTAGATGATACAAAACTCAAAACGGGGTGAATGTCTTATTTTTTACACTAGAGGTTGCTATTTAGTGTCGTTAAGTCAATAGGTTAGATTATGATGGGATTTTTGTTTTGCAGGGAAGAATGATGAGTGTTATTCAAGTTGAAGAAAAGAAAGTAGAAGTGGGTAAAGTGCTTTGTGTTGGACGAAATTACGTTGAACATATTCATGAGCTTAATAATGCAATGCCTGAGCAAATGGTGGTATTTAATAAACCCGCAACTTCCGTATCAACAACTCTGCGTTCATTCCATCAAGAGCCCCTTCATTATGAGGCTGAAATCTGCTTTTTGATCAAGGATGGACGTTATTCAGCGGTTGGTTTGGGATTGGATCTGACCAAGCGTGGTTTGCAATCCTCGCTTAAAAATCAGGGGTTGCCGTGGGAGCGAGCTAAGGCATTTGATGGCTCTGCTGTGTTTAGTCGGTTTGTCTCTTTGGATAACATTGATATCAATGATCTTAACCTTGAGCTCTTAATCAACTGTGTTCGTGTACAAAAAGGTCACGTTAACCAAATGCTCTATCCGCCGCTAACTATCCTGGATGAATTAACCAGTTACACAACACTTCAAGATGGCGATGTAGTGATGACCGGTACACCAAAGGGCGTTGGTGAGGTACATGAAGGTGACATCTTCCTTGGTCGATTAAAGTGTGGCGATGTCACCTTGTTGGAGATTGAGTGGTTGGCGGATTAAAGCCAAATTCGTAGAACGAGAAATACCACCATACTGATAACCGTCGTTAAAAGAACATTTTTAGTAAAATACGCGATTAAAGCAGCCAGTATGGCAGCCAGTAAAAATGGGTTTTGCACATTGACGCTGAGCTCCCCATCTGGAATGAAAACGATAGGTGCCCAGATCGCAGTCAGTACTGCGGGGCTAGCGTAATTGAGTACTTTTTGAGTGCGCGTCCCTAATCGCAATGGTAGCTTGGGTTCTAAAAACAAGTAGCGGCTGGTGAAAACAAGTACCGTCATCAGTAAAATAGCCAACATGATCATTAGCGTTTCTCCTTTACTTGTTCCACAAAGTAACCAGTAAGCATGGCTAAAATGCTTGAAATCATCAAACTTCCCTCAATTTGATAATAGGTTAGGGCAACTGAGCTCACCAAAGCCACAATAACACTCGCGAGCACCGCTGCATTTTTAATGGTGGGTACTACTATCGCGATAAAAGTTGCGGCCACAGCAAATTCCAAACCCATTTCGTTCAGTTCAGGGATTAGACTTCCCGCAATAATGCCCGTCAATGTCGCGACATTCCAAAACAGGTAAAAACTCAGACCAGCCCCAAGTGCATACCAGCGATTAAATTGTTTATCGGAATGGTGGCCTACAATCGCAAACAGCTCGTCAGTAAGTAAGAAGCCGAGTGATAATCGCCATTTTAGAGGGAGCGGTGCAATTTTACTGCGCATCGATACACTGTATAGGAAGTGTCGAGAGGTGATAAAAAACGTTGTCAGTAACATGGTCACTAGACCTGCTCCCGTTTTAATCATTCCCATCGCGACGAGCTGTGCAGAACCTGCGAACAAAATGGCGGATAGTGCTTGTCCTTCCAAAGGGTGAAGCCCAGTATCAATTGCGAATGAGCCTGCGAGTAAGCCCCAAGGGAGCACTGCGATACTCAAAGGCATCATCGCAAGTGTACCTTGCCAAAATAGCGTGGCTTTTGATTCTTTTTGTAACGGCAAAGTGTGGTCCATAGTTTCTTCTTATTTATTCCTAAATCAGATTACCAAGATAGCTCGGTAGTCGCATAACGCCTTGTACAATATTGCTGCTTTAGCTGTGACGGACGTATTGGCCGGGAGTGACGCCCATGGCTTTTTTAAAGTGTCGATGCAGATGGCTCTGATCATGGAAGCCACATTCTTGTGCCACGTCTGAAATTTTTTGTCCCATTTTTAGTAGCTTCTTCGCCATACGTAAACGTTGCTGAATTTGATAGGCATGAGGCGGAAAGCCAAATTGCTTTTGAAACTCTCTCAGCAGATGAAAAGGGCTTAATCCAGACAGTTTCGCGAGTTCTTCTAGTGAGACGTCCGTTTGTGGAAAGTCTTCCAAAAATTCTCTGACGAGCTGCACTTGTCGCTGAGCTCTGGTTGATTCTTTCAGTGGTGCCCGATGAGTGCTGTGTTTACTGGCTAGCTTGATCAACGTGCCGTAAACCAAAGTTTCTCTCAATAAACGGTTGTCTGATTTTTCTAGTGTTTCAAATACCAGTCGTAACTGACTAGCCAGCTCAGGATCGTAAACCACAGGTTGAGGGAAATAGGGCAGAGCTACATTTGGTGAGCCAAGCTCTTGTCCTAAAGTTTGAAACTGCTGAGGTACGGGGTACATTGCTTTGTATTCCCAGCCGCCTTCCGAGGCTGAATGCCCGTTGTGTACTTCATCTGCATTAACAAGGATGATGCTGTCCTGTGGCGCGATATGGTTCCCGCCCGTCCTAAAAAATTGTTGTGCCCCTTTTTCGATGACACCAATAGTGTAACCTTCGTGGCTATGGCGTGAAAAATTCTGCTTCTCATACTTTGCATCGAGAAGTTCTAAACCGCCGAGCTCTTGAGCTATCTTGAAGGTAGCGATTTCCTTATTCTTTTCTTTCATCTTTATCCGGTCTGCTCAAGAAAATCATTTTAGAAGTGTAACGGATCCATCGTGCTTATTTTTGTACAAAATTGCTATTCGATTTTGATAAACAGGCGAATTGATTGCTATTTTTCAACTGGGCAAACTATGATTTTTATTTTTTGATTTATCTTGGCTATTTTGGGCTGGATGATGTTATTTTGTTGGTATAACATTCGCCGCCTTGTTGTAGAAAAGCGGTTTCATCATGATTGATTTATCTGTACTTCCTGTTTATCTCACCGCAGTAGTGGCTTTGTTGCTGTTACCAGGGCCCGATATGTTGCTGATAGCGAGCTCTAGTATGAGTTACGGTAAGAAGGTCGGTTTTTTTGCTAGCTTAGGCAATGCGACGTCTGGTGTTATTCTTACTTTGCTTGCTGCAATGGGCGTATCTACCCTGATTGCCATGAGCCCAATAGCCCTTAAAGTCCTTCATCTATTAGGTGGCGCTTACTTGCTAAAAATGGGTTGGGACTGCTTACGAGCTGAGGCATCTTCGGCTCCAGAGCTTGATGGTCAAAACAAAATGGCATCAACTTATTATCAGCGTGCTTTGATGAGTAATTTGCTTAACCCTAAAGCCTTGGTCTTTTTTGTAATGTTTTTGCCGCAGTTTGTCTCAAGCAATATCACGGCATCTTCCGGTGAGCAGATGCTAGCGCTAGGGTTATTGTTGAACGTTCTTGGCTTGTCATTCAATTTATTACTTGTTGGGTTAGCAGGCACATTGGGCAAAGGGCTGCTCGAGAACGAAAAATTCCGCACGTATCAGCATAAACTAATGGGGTTAGTGTTTGTTATTCTGGCGTTGTGGATGCTGAGTAGTTTCGCCTTGTAAAGTTATCATATTCCATCAGAAAGCCAGCAATTGCTGGCTTTTTGTTTTAGGATATTGGTGTTTCCTAAGGATAGGATATATGAAGCTTGAATTTTGTTTAAATCCAGATCAAACAGACCTTGATTTTGTTCGTGAAGGTATTCGATCTTATAACCGACTGCATTTACCTGAAGGGGAAGTGCATGCTGTAGGCTGTTTCGCAAAAGATGAGAATGGCAAGATCATGGGTGGCTTGACTGGCGAAATGTTTAAAAATACGGTGTTTGTTGAGTTTTTGTGGGTAGACGCTGAAAGTCGAACCTCTGGTCTCGGTAGCCAATTAATGTCGATGCTAGAACAAAAAGTAAAGCCTCATGGGGTTACCCATGTTTATTTGGATACCTACAGCTTTCAAGCTCTTGAGTTCTATCTCAAATTGGGTTTTGAGAAAGTGGGGCAGTACTCAGGCTATCCTGCAGAGGGCATCCACAAGTACTTTCTACAAAAGGAAATTGTAGGCTAGGGAAAGCACGGGTTAGCTTGACTTGTTCTAGTGAAAATCAAAAAAGAGGCGCGAATTTGCGCCTCTTGTTGTATCAAATATCTATGTTTCTCTTTGACTTACAAACTTTGCTGGTGCGCGTCGATAAGTTCGTTCATCTTCGCTTCTGCTGCTTGCTGTGCTTGTTCATAGCTCATATCCGCAGGGAAGAGGTTGATGACTTCGTAGTAACATTTTAGTTTTGGCTCAGTACCAGAAGGACGAACAATCACGCGTGATTGATCTTCTAGGTGATAAATCAATACGTCACTTGCTGGTAAGTCAATGGATTCTTCAGAGCCGTCGTCAAACATGCGAACCGATGTTTTAAGATCTTCGGTTACTGCAACTTTTTTACCAGCAATCTCTGTTGGTGGATTGGCTCGGAGTTTGTCGCCGATTGGTGGAGAGTTCGGGTCGAGAGCGATGCTGCGTTGTGCGTTGAAGTAGAAACCGTGCTCGCGGTACAGCTCTTCCAGTTTATCCCACAGTGTTTTGCCTTGCGCTTTAAGCTTGCCTGTTAGCTGTGAAAACGCGACGATTGCAGATAAACCATCTTTATCCCACACCTTGTTACCCACGGTATAACCGAGCGCTTCCTCATAAGCAAACAAGAATGGGTTGGTTTCTGTCTCTTGTTCCATGGCAACGTTAGTAAGCCATTTAAAGCCAGTTAATGTTTGATAGTATTGTGCGCCATGTGCCTTAGCGATGCTGCTCAGCATTCTTGAGGATACGATGGTGTTGCCAACCAAAGCGTTAGGTTGCTGTTCCAGCAAGTAATCGCCAAACAGTGAACCCACTTGGTCGCCGGTTAACATCTGATACTCGCCATCTGGGCGTTTAACTGCCACGGCAAAACGGTCTGCATCTGGATCGTTCGCGCAAGCGATATCGGCATCTACGGACTTACCTAATGCCATCACCATGTCCATTGCACCGGCTTCTTCAGGGTTTGGGAAGTTGACGGTTGGGAAGCTTCCATCAGGTTCGCGCTGTTCCTTAACACTTGCCACTTTTTGGAAGCCTGCGTCGGCAAGTAGCGTTTCCGCCATATTCGCGCCAACGCCATGCATCGCAGTGTAAGCGATAGAAATATCGGTGTTGTTGTCAGGAGTAAGCAGCGCGTTTTCATTCATTGTCTTACGGTAAGTTTGGTAGTAGTCGTCTTCCAACCAAACTAACAAACCGTGCTGTTTTGCATCATCGAGAGACATTAAAGGTAATGGCTTCGTTGTTGCGTCATCAATTTTCGCTGCGATTCCAGAGTCGTGTGGAGGAATAATCTGTGCGCCATTTTCCCAATATACTTTGAAGCCATTGTATTCTGGTGGATTGTGGCTGGCAGTAACAACAACAGCGGCCGCAGCATTCAATGTACGGACACCAAACGCAACAATTGGGGTTGCTGAAACGTCATACGTTAGGTAAACCTTGATACCAAGGGCCGTCAGTACGGATGCGGTATCATGCGCGAATTGTTTTGAATCGGGACGACCGTCGTAGCCAATAACGACACCACGACTCGCGGCATCTTTGACTTGCTCAAGCAAATAGTTCCCTAAACCAGTGGCGGTCTCTTGAATCACCAAGCGGTTCATTCGGTTTGGACCTGCGCCCACTTTGCCACGTAAGCCTGCAGTACCAAAGGCAAGGCGTGAGCCAAAGCGATCAGTAAGTTCTTGTTCATTGTTCGTATCGACGAGGTGTTGTAGCTCTTCACGAGTCTTAGGATCAGGGTCTCGTTCTAGCCATTGAGTAATTAGTGCTGTCATATCAGTCATTCCTTAGTAGGTGGAGCCTACTTTCTTGGACACTTCGTTTGGTAAGTATCTCAATGTTTTCTTTTAAATCAATGTAAATGGTTCTCAATTACATTTCAAAGAGGGCAATCGATAAACCGAATTAATTTTTCTTATCAGAACAAAATTTAATCATATTTAATTTCTTGAAGAACCTTGGAACTATAACTAGCCTTTTAACATAAATATAACAAACCGTGTCGAAATCGTAGTTTTTGTGATTTTTCGTAAAGTTGTTCGATATTTGCATCGGGACGCAAGGAAGCTCGCGTAGGCGTAGCGGCTGAGCAGAGGAGAGATCTTTTGAAAAGATTAACGACTACTCTAGCCTTATCACTGAATGTGATTTTAATCACATTTTCCTCTTTTGGTTGGTCAAAGGAAAATGACTACAACATGACAAAAGGGGTCACAGAGATAAGTGGGCAAGTGTATGAATTACATATGCTGATTTTCTATATCTGCTGTGTAATTGCTTTGATTGTTTTTGGTGTGATGTTCTATTCCATCTTCCGTCATCGCAAGTCAAAAGGAGCAGTTGCCGCACATTTCCATGAAAGTACAAAAGTGGAAATTATTTGGACGGTCATACCCATCATCATTCTTGTCGCTATGGCGATTCCCGCAACGAAAACTTTAGTCGCAATGGAAGACACAAGCCAATCGGATATCACGGTCAAGATCACAGGCTCGCAATGGAAATGGCATTACAGCTATTTTGGCGAAGATGTTGAGTTTTTTAGTTTGCTTGCCACCAGCCAAAAACAAATTGATGGAATCGAAGCTAAAGGCGCACATTACTTACTGGAAGTAGACAACCCTTTGGTGTTGCCTGTGAATCGCAAAGTGCGTTTTTTGATGACTTCTGATGATGTCATTCACTCTTGGTGGGTACCAGACTTTGCCGTCAAGAAAGACACCATTCCAGGTTTTATCAATGAAGCATGGACAAGAATTGATGAGCCAGGCGTATATCGCGGTCAGTGTGCGGAGCTATGTGGTCGTGCACACGGATTTATGCCGGTGGTGGTGCATGCGATGGAAGAAGAAAAGTTCGATGAATGGCTAGCGAGTAAGAAGGAAGAACTCGCGCTTCAAAAAGCGGCGGCACAAGAAGCGCTCTCTCAAGACTTATCTATGGACGAATTGATGTCGCAAGGCGAATCGATATACACGGCGCGTTGCGCTGTGTGTCATCAGGCAAATGGTGAGGGGATTCCGGGTGCATTTCCCGCGATTAAAGGCAGTTCTATTGCAACCGGAGATGTTACAGAGCACATAGATATTATTGTCAACGGTCGCCCGGGCACCGCAATGCAGGCTTTTTCTAATCAGTTAAGTGACAAAGAAATTGGCGCGGTTATCACATATCAACGAAATGCATGGGGCAACGATACTGGCGATACAGTGCAAGCATCCGATGTGAATGCCTTTAAGGCACAAGGCAGTGCTAAGGAGGAAATATGAGTAAGCCAATAGATAAGGCAGTGAAGTCTGCGCCAGCAGAAGCCAGTGCGAGCAGTACCATTGCGATCGATGATGGTCACGAGCATCATGCACCCCAGGGCATCACTCGTTGGTTGTATTCTACAAGCCATAAAGACATAGGCACCCTCTACCTTTGGTTTAGCTTTGCGATGTTTCTAACAGGTGGTGCGATGGCAATGATCATTCGTGCCGAACTGTTCCAGCCAGGGCTACAGCTAGTCGATCCGCAGTTTTTTAATCAAATGACCACGGTACACGGTTTAGTGATGGTATTTGGTGCGGTGATGCCAGCATTTACTGGTCTTGCTAACTGGATGATCCCGATGATGATCGGCGCTCCAGATATGGCGCTGCCGCGCATGAACAACTTGAGCTTTTGGATCTTACCTTTTGCATTTCTTATTTTGTTGAGCTCGTTGTTTTTACCTGGCGGCGGTCCTGATTTTGGTTGGACGTTTTATGCTCCGCTGTCCACGACTTATGGCCCGGATAGCACTGCGCTGTTTGTATTCTCTGTTCATATCATGGGTATCAGTTCCATTATGGGCGCGATCAACGTTATCGTGACGATCGTAAATATGCGAGCTCCGGGAATGACTTGGTTCAAGTTACCAATGTTTGTTTGGACTTGGCTAATCACCGCTTTCTTGTTGATCGCGGTTATGCCGGTACTAGCGGGTGCGGTGACCATGGTTCTTACTGACAAATATTTCGGGACTAGCTTCTTTGACGCAGCTGGTGGTGGTGACCCGGTAATGTTCCAACACATCTTTTGGTTCTTTGGTCACCCAGAAGTGTACATCATGATTTTACCGTCGTTTGGAATCATCTCCGCCATTCTGCCTGCTTTCAGTGGTAAGAAGCTGTTTGGTTATCATTCGATGGTTTACGCGACGTGCAGCATTGCATTGTTATCTTTCCTTGTGTGGGCGCACCACATGTTTACCACGGGGATGCCAGTTTTTGCTGAGCTCTTCTTCATGTATTGCACTATGCTGATTGCGGTACCAACGGGGGTTAAAGTCTTTAACTGGGTTGCCACCATGTGGCGTGGAGCTCTGACCTTTGAAACGCCAATGTTGTTTGCCATTGCCTTTATTGTGCTGTTTACTATTGGCGGCTTCTCGGGACTGATGTTGGCGATTGTGCCGGCGGATTTCCAATATCATGACACTTACTTCGTGGTTGCCCATTTCCATTATGTGTTGGTATCTGGTGCGGTATTCTCGATCATGGCAGCGGCATACTACTGGCTACCTAAGTGGACGGGCAATATGTACGACCACAAGCTGAGTTTATGGCATTTCTGGTGCTCAATTATTTCCGTCAATGTCCTGTTTTTCCCAATGCACTTCCTAGGCTTAGCGGGCATGCCAAGACGCATACCGGATTACGCCATTCAGTTTGCTGATGTTAATCAAATAGTATCAATTGGTGGGTTTGCATTTGGGTTGTCACAACTGATCTTCTTATGGTTGGTGATCAAGTGTATTCGTGGCGGGGAGAAGGCTTCTGCAAAACCATGGGAACGTGCGGAAGGCTTAGAGTGGACAGTGCCAAGCCCTGCGCCACATCATACGTTTACTACACCGCCTAAGATTGACTAGCAAGTGGGGTGAGTGACATGAAACCGAATCCATCAAACAAGAAGCTCACAGTGAAGTTATTTTTGGCGACCCTGTTAATGTTTGGCTTCGGCTATGCACTGGTCCCACTTTATGACGTGATGTGCGACGCACTGGGAATCAATGGAAAGACAAGTGAAGTAGCCGCCATTCAACCGACAGGTATGCAACCGGACATGAGCAGAACTGTTCGCGTGGAGTTTATGGCGCATGTCAGCCCAGATATGCCTTGGGAGTTTAGACCCAAAGTGATTTCGATGGATGTTCACCCAGGTGAAGTCGTACAAACCGAATACCTTGCATTTAATGAAAGCGGGCAGAAGTTGGTGGGGCAAGCCGTTCCTTCTGTTTCTCCCGGGACTGGAGCTGCTTACTTCAATAAGATTGAGTGTTTTTGCTTTAACCAGCAGCCTCTGGATG
Organism: Vibrio sp. 2CM40D; assembly: GCF_023161825.1. Classification (NCBI taxonomy): domain Bacteria; kingdom Pseudomonadati; phylum Pseudomonadota; class Gammaproteobacteria; order Vibrionales; family Vibrionaceae; genus Vibrio; species Vibrio sp. 2CM40D. The sequence continues at coordinate 68,665 of NZ_JALNTL010000002.1, read as the reverse complement.
GTAAACAGCAAGCTCAAATGCCGTTGATTTTTTATATCGAACCGGACTTGCCGGAGTCTATACACACGTTAACGCTGTCTTACACACTCTATAAACTTCCCCCTCCTACAGGCTCTTAGCCACTCAGGGAGAGAGATACAGACCAAGGTTGGTCAGTAAGGAGAGAAATTATGAGTAACAAGCCAGGAACATATTATGTTCCCGCTCAAAGTAGCTGGCCGATCATCGGTGCATTTGCTCTGTTTTTGGTTGCTGTTGGCGCAGGCATGACCGTCCAGGGGACACAAAGTGACGGTGCAGTGGGAACCATTGGTGGCATTGTGCTAGCGGTGGGCTTCTTGTTCTTGCTTTACATGTTGGCTGGTTGGTTTAGTAATGTGATTACTGAATCACTGAGTGGAAAATACAGCTCGCAAATTACTCGTTCTTTTCGCCAAGGAATGAGCTGGTTTATCTTTTCTGAAGTGATGTTTTTTGGTGCCTTTTTTGGTGCCTTGTTTTACGCCAGAATGATTTCTGTGCCTTGGTTAGGTGGGGCAGATAATAACTTCATGACCAACGAAGTCCTGTGGCCAACCTTCGAAGCGATGTGGCCACTCACACTGACACCGGGGGGAGAAACAACACAAGCTATGCCGTGGCAGGGCATACCCCTTACCAATACTATCTTGCTGCTATTGTCGTCTATTACGCTACATATGGCGCATATAAGCCTTGAGCAAGACAAAAGAACGGCACTGATTGTTTGGTTAGAGATAACCATCGTACTTGCTGGCTTTTTCCTATATTACCAAGCGGTTGAGTATGTTCATGCTTATCAAGACATAGGGCTCACGTTGCAGTCCGGTATTTACGGTAACACGTTCTTCATGTTGACGGGGTTCCACGGTTTACACGTTTGTCTTGGGACTATCTTCTTGATCGTGCTGCTGTTCAGAATCGCTAAAGATCACTTTTCGCCAAAGAACCATTTTGCCTTTCAAGCGGGCAGCTGGTATTGGCATTTCGTGGATGTGGTTTGGTTATGTCTGTTTGTGTTTGTTTACGTACTTTAGGCGCAGTGTGAACTCTTGGTTCGACTAATAAGGGCGAGGGTTTGGTGCTAGCCAACCCGAGCTGAGCGCAATAAGCAGAAGGATGACCACCAAAGCGGAGAACATGACTCGACGGCCTAAGTAATGACTCATGGGTTTGTCTCTTTTTTCAGGATTATCTGGGTCTTCACGAACCATTTCGATAAGCGCTTTTGCGAGGTTGAAGATAATGAAAAGCAGCAAAAGGACAAGCGTCAGTTTGAATAGAAATACGGTGGACATGGCACCTCCGGTTTCATCATTGTTGTTATCAAGACAATTATGGCTATCGAAACGGTTTTGGGTTGCAGTTGGTTTAACTGTGGTTGTGTTTTCTCTTTTGGTCAAACTGGGTTTTTGGCAGTTTGAGAGAGGGCAAGAAAAACAAGCATTGGAACAAGCCATTCTCGCGCGTGCGGATAGTGCGTACCAAGCACTAAGCGTCGTTCTTGAAGACAACGACTGGCGAGAGGAAAGTATCCTCGGGAAAAAAGTGGAAGTTAATGTTGTTCCTCAGGCGTTTCCCGTAATTTTGTTAGATAACCAAACGCATCAAGGCAGTGTGGGATATTTAGCATTTCAGATTGTATTGACGAGCGATGAGCCTAGTGCCTATGCGTTATTGGAGCTTGGTTTTGTCGAGGGAAGAGCAGAACGCTCAGTGTTACCAACGGTCACCAAACTCGATAATTCGACTTTCATCACAGGACGCCTGTACCGAAAATCTACTAATCCACTGAGCTCAGAGTTAATGCCGGAAGTTGGCGATGTTATTCGCGTGCAAAACCTAAACATCGCGCAATTGAATCAGCTACTGAATATTGAACTTATGCCCGCAGTCTTGCAGCCAGACAATTTAACTCGTTGGCCCTATGACTTTCCTTGGAATCCATTGCCACTCAATAGTGCCAAACATTTTGGCTATTCGATTCAATGGTTTTCGATGGCAGGTGTTTTCTTATTACTGACTTTAATTGTTTTTGTTCGTTGGCAAAAAAAGTTGCGTCACATGGAGGTGAAGCATGACATCTAAAGTAACCAAAGGACGACTAATGTTGATTGCGCTGGTTTGTACGTTCGCGTTTCCCGCTGTCATTGCAAAAGTCATTCTCACACAAGGGTGGTATCAAAGCGGAGTGACCAATAGAGGCGAGTTAGTCGAACCATACACGACGTTAGAGCAACTTGGTCAAGAGTCACCTCTCAAAGACCATGCTTGGCAACTCGCTTATGTATTGCCTAACGAATGCACTGAAGAGTGTAAACAGCAGCTTTACCTGCTTCAGCAAAGCCATGTTGCTTTAGGTAAGTATCAAGAGCGGGTAGTGCCAGTCGTTTGGCAGACTGAGCATTCAGATCCCATAGAAGTATCGATGTTAGCGATGCAAATGAATGAATTGGTTACCGCAAAAGTGAAACCTGGGCAAATGTTGATCGTTGATCCTCTTGGGCAGCTAGTGATGTCTTACTCGCCGAAACCAAATGAGGACTTAGTCCTATTGAATAAAGGTATGTTGGCGGACTTACGCAAGCTCTTAAAACTGTCACGAGTCGGTTAGAGGAAGTGCATATGAAATTAATTCAGTTGGTTAGATTCAGTTTGCTGCTAACTCTCGTGGTGATCATGTTAGGGGCATATACTCGCCTTTCAGATGCAGGGTTAGGTTGCCCGGATTGGCCTGGTTGTTATGGGCACTTTTCTGTGCCGCATCAAGAAGAAGACGTCATACGTGCTAACCTGAACTTCCCCGAGCGGGCAGTAGAGCATGAGAAAGCATGGCTTGAGATGATTCATCGCTATTTTGCAGGAACGTTAGGTTTAGTCATTTTTGCGATGGCAGCGATATCAGTAAGGTCTGAGCGTGTAAATTCAACCATTCCGATGTTGCTAAGCGTACTGGTGATTGGGCAGGCACTTTTGGGAATGTGGACAGTTACTCTTAAATTAATGCCCGTCATCGTGATGCTTCACTTGCTCGGTGGTTTTGTTTTATTGGCGTTACAGGCGATTTTTTACTGCCAATTAAAAGCGCAAAACAATCTCTATTTCTCTCCATCTTCTAGCTCTCTGAGAGGCTTTTCATTGTTGGTTTTTCTGGTTGTTTTGGTGCAAGTGCTCCTTGGAGGATGGACTTCGTCAAATTATGCTGCGCTGATGTGTACCACACTGCCGATTTGTGAGGGAGACTGGATGAGCCATCTCTCATGGAAAGAAGCGTTTTCTTTCTGGCAAACTGGATTCGAGAATTATGAATTTGGTGTCTTGGAGTATCCGGCAAGAATGACTATACACGTCACTCATCGTATAGGCGCTATTGTTACCGCCACCGTGGTATTGGCTTATAGTATTGGGCTTATGAGGCAAGATTCTCATCATTCACAGAGAATCGGAGGGTGGTTGTTATTCACTCTGGTGTGCCAAATTATGCTGGGTGTAAGCAACGTAGTATTTCAACTTCCTATCTATGTCGCGGTGGCGCACAACCTTGGTGCCGCTGTTATGTTGAGTCTCGTTTGTGTTAGCCAGTTTTACTTGTGGCAGGGTAAAACGGCTTGGAATTACACCGCGAAAGGAGTTCGCTATGAGTAAAGAAATCGCGCTGTCGTTAAATGGGCGAAAGCGACTAAGTTCCGTTTATTTGAAGTTAACGAAACCTAAAGTGGTGGCGTTAATGTTGGTGACGGCAGTAGTAGGGATGAGCTTAGCCCCGGTTGATGATTTCCCCTGGTTGCAGGCGGTAGTTGGCCTAACGGGGATTGGTCTGATGGCAGGGTCTGCGGCAGCGTTTAATCATCTAATTGACCGCCGAATTGATGCGAGAATGGCACGTACACACAAACGACCATTGCCATCGGGTGAGACTAAACCATCATCGGTGATAGCCTTCGCTACAGTTTTAGGTGTCTTAGGGTTTGTACTTCTATATGCGATGGTCAACCCGCTGACGGCATGGTTGACTTTGATGAGTTTGCTCGGCTATGCGATGGTATACACAATGTACCTCAAACGTGCTACGCCCCAAAATATCGTCATTGCAGGGATTGCCGGTGCGATGCCGCCTCTTCTCGGTTGGACTGCTGTAACAGGGCAATTACATGCGAATGCTTGGCTGCTCGTGATGATCATTTTTATCTGGACGCCACCACATTTTTGGGCGCTCGCTATTCATCGTGTCGAGGATTACCGCAAGGTAGATATTCCCATGCTGCCAGTGACACACGGTATTGAGTACACCAAAACTTCTATTCTGTTGTATACGGTGCTATTGACTTTGGTTTGTGTTCTACCGGTTTTGGTTGGTATGGTCGGCGTGGTGTATCTTTTTGCCTCGCTACTACTCAATGTTGGCTTTATGTACCATGCATGGAAGCTAAAATATGCACCAGAGCCAAATACCGCGATGGAGACGTTTAAATTCTCTATCTATCATCTTTTGGCGTTGTTCATTGCATTGCTTTCGGATCACTATATTGGTTTTTAACCTCTCTTAAAACAGAAAACGCCGCGTGGTTCGCGGCGTTTTTGGTTTTGATACTTTGGCTTTAAGATAAAGCTTTCTAGATTTATTGAATTTCTAGCAGTTCAACATCAAAGATCAAAACACTTGCTGGTGGAATTGGGCCAGAGCCACTCTTACCATAGCCAAGCGTGCTTGGTACGAAAAGGCGGATTTTCTCACCTTCTACCATGTATTGTAGACCCTCTTGCCAGCCTTTAATGACTTGGTTAAGACCAAATGAAATCGGCTCACCACGATTAACAGAGCTATCGAATACCGTGCCATCAATCAAGGTGCCGTGGTAGTGTACTTTTACTTTACTTGTTGCCGTTGGGTGAACCTCACCTTCGCCTTTTTCAAGAACCATGTATTGAAGGCCACTTTCTGTTGTGATGACGCCTTCTTTTTTCGCATTTTCTAGTAAGAATGCTTGGCCTTTGGCAAAGTTTTCATCTGCTACTTTATGGTTTGTCCAAGTACGGTAAATGAAAAAGCCCGCCAAAATAAAAATAATAAGAGGAAACAAAAATTTAGACACGTAATCTCCTTGTCTATTTAGGTTGTTTTAGCAAAAAGTTGATGGTTTCTGCCATGGCTTCAACGCTATCATGACCACCAGTAATCACTTGATATTTTCCGTTTACGATAAAGGCTGGAACGGAGTTAATTTGGCCGCGAGTCGTGATCGCTTCTACCTTAGTGATGTACTCAAACAGCGTTTTTTGTTGTGCTTCATCTAAATGGTAAGGGCTGATAAGTTTGCGAGACTCAAAGGCTTTCTCAACAGCGATTTGGCGTTCCTCAGCCGTTGCATCGGCACCCATTTGCACAGCAGTAAAAAGATCTGCCATAAACGCTTTATCTGGTGTTGATTCAAGCTGCATTACGGCAGTATAGAAGATGATGGCGCTCACTTGTGCACTTTCATTGAACGTTACATGCATTTTTTCAACGCTTTGATCGGTCAATGATTCAATTTGAGGGACAAACTCTTCCATTGAGCGGCAGTGGCCACAAGTTAAAGAGAATGCTTCAGTCAGGGGAGCTAAATCATATTCTTCAAGGGATACTGGCAAAACTTCGTATTGTTTGCCTTGCTGAGGCTGACTCTTGCCGCTATCGCATGCCGACAAAGCCATTACGGCAACAACAACAGCAAAGCCTTTCGATATGGTTTTTAACATAGTAGTGCTCTAAATGAGAAATTTGCGTTAGTTTATCGGTTAACGATAGTGACTAAAACCATTAAATAACAATAAAGTGAGACCATTGGTAACAGACTTTGCCTGACGTATGGGCTGCAAGGGTAGGGTATTTTAGTGTTGCGTTTTATTTGAGAGATGATTTTGCATTGACTCCAGTGGCATGAACGCTGCATAGACAAACCAATCGGTGAACAAAAGCGCTAAAGATTCGGCGTGTTTTGTCGACACAATGAACAAGAGTTTTTCTACGTTGGTAATGGTATGAAGCATTGGTTTTTAATTGTTTGTGGCATTCTGGCCGGGTGCAGCAGCCTCGATCAAGATATGGTCCCAGGTGGGAACATTTTAGATACAGCTCCTAAATCAAACACTGATCTGAGACACCCAGAGTGGGGATACCCGAGCGTATCCAATGTGGCTTCTTCCTCTCGTTCATATCAAACGGCGAGGGCGTCAGTAAAAAGGTCGCAAAACGTGACCTCTCTGGAAATGTTCCTGAGCAGGCATAACATTCCTCACGAGACGCTCAGTGGTGGCCACCTGATGATACGTTTGAAAGAGCAAGTGCATTTTCAAACGGGCTCAGCAAGGTTATCTGCTCAATCTCAAGACTGGATTCGAAACATTGGTCACTATCTGGCGGGAAGAACTGATGTTGATGTCGTGATTGATGGTCATGCGGATAGTACGGGAGCTGAAAGTTTCAACGACACGCTATCTGAAAAGCGAGCTCGTGAAGTAGAAAAACAACTATTGGCGACGAGTATTCCACGTCAACGAGTGTTTTCTAGAGGCTTCGGAGAGTATGTACCGAAGTGCAGCAATGCGACAGCGAGTGGTAAAGCTTGCAATCGGCGCGTAGAGCTAACATTGATCGTGGATGAATAACGCAGACGTTGGGCGGTAATCTTCGTTGTGTTGTTCTTGCATACCCGTTATTTGCTTAGTGGAGTTTAAGTTCGGAGTTGAGCAAGAAGACTGAATAAGGAAAGCTCGCACGGCAACATCTAGCTAGAAAAAATAGAAAAGAGGCACCGTTAGGTGCCTCTTTTACATCCGCCAATGTTCATAGGGGGAACTTAGGCAAATTCTTTTTCAACGTAAGCGACGATGTCAGATGACTCGTATAACCACTGTGTCTCGCCATCTTTTTCGATACGAAGACAAGGGACTTTAACTCGCCCACCACCTTGCTCTAGTTCAGCTCGATGAGTCGGGTTATTTTTTGCATCACGTAGCTCAATGTTCACCGATTGACGCTTCATTGCACGGCGGACCTTTACGCAAAAAGGGCAGGCTTCAAATTGGTAAAGTGCGTATTGTTTCGCTTTTTTATCAATACGTTGCTGTTCTTCTGCGGTGCGCTTAATACCACGAGGTGAGAACACCACGTTCAGCAATAAGATAACCTTGCCTAAAATCCAACGGATAAACTTCATAATGATCCCTTGATGTTCATTGGGTAATTGTCCTTTAAGAATGCAATCATGATGCTTGTTGCACTGAACGTGAAGTCTATCAGTTGTTTGAAATGGATAAAACCATGTATTTTATGCGGAAAATAGGCGTTTAAACCAACCCCAAAAGCCACTTGCTGAAGCCGGACGGGCTTCTTTACCTTGATAAAAACTTTGCATGAGTTCGGTTATGAATGCATCAACGTCCATGCGTTTTATGACAAGCTCATGCTGCAATGTATTTTGAGTCTGCTCGGCATGATCGTGCGCCAAGCTGAAATCCATATTTAAATAGCCTTGCGTGTATAACCAAAGGTGGGTGACTAAGATTAGGTCTTCAGCAGATTGGTTAGTAAACTTATCCGCGAGCTCATTACCCAAGGAGTCAGTCAGAACTTGCTGCATACGCTGGGTAGAGTGAGCATGTTGCTCGTAGTTAGCACTTGCTTCAATATGTGATTTGGTCAAAAGGCCAAGCAGGTGAAGAGTAGGTGCTGTTGTGGGTTTGTTCTCACAAACTTTTGTAAATAGTTGTGACTGTTCTTTTAACCAACGTCGCTTTGCTGCTTTATGTTCTTTAACAAAGAGGATTTCTTCAAATCCCATCTCTTGACTCAGTTCACTAAGAGACGTCATGGTTTTTTAGTTCCTTCACCGTTACTTCGATATGTTGATCATTGATATCAACAAAAATTGAGCTGCCAGTAATCATAACAGAAAGGCTAGTACCTCGGTCAAGGTGCTGACAAATCAAGTCGATAGCGTCATAGTCAAAGCTCTCTACGTTGACGGGAAGCATTGAGAACTTTCCTGACATTTTGTCCCACCAGACAGCCGCTTTGGTGTTATAAGTGTAAACTTTTACATGCTTTGCGAGGCGAGAAGCTTTCTTAATTCTGTCTGGTTCTGGTTCGCCAATTTCAATCCAGTGAGTAATGCTTTGATCATCGCCAACATGCCATAAATCAGGCTCTTCAATCGTAGAGAGTCCTTTTGTAAACTCTAGATTGATTTGAGCATTTAAACAGTAAGCTAGAATGCGAGCCAACATTCGTTGCGGCTTTTCAGAAGGGTGAAGGGCGATAGTTAGATTTTTAGAATCGTAATAGTCATTATTCATATCGGAAATGGCTATACGAAATTTGTAAATGGTTGGTTTAAGAGCCATAGATTTATATCGTTTTGTTGGCAAAATAAGTTTTAGGCAAAAAAATAGCCAGCTTTAAAAGCTGGCTATCGTATCAAATTCTTTAAGAATTAAAGTACTTTGATTTGCTCTGCTTGAGGGCCTTTTTGACCTTGAGAGATAACAAATTCTACTTTCTGGCCTTCAACTAGAGTACGGAAGCCGTCACCAGTGATTGCAGAGAAGTGAGCAAATACGTCAGGACCGTTTTCTTGTTGAATGAAACCGAAGCCTTTAGTTTCGTTGAACCACTTAACTGTGCCAGTAGCTGTGTTAGACATGTCTATTTCCTAAATATCTAAATAATGTAATCTTTCGCCTCAACGGCGCTTATAGCGTGGAAAAATAAATTGCTATTGCGTACCACAGGACGACGGGTTACAAGTAATCCAACGAAATGTGAAAACAAAGAACTTTCTTTCTAGCCGTGTTTGAGTCTAGGTTAATTCCACGAAGAGTCAACATATATTAGTGCTTTATGGACAAATATTTGTATTTAGTCACTATTTAACCAGCATGTTTTTGATTAAATTTCAAATAAATGACGGTGATGTGAAGTTTTTTAGCATAAAATTCAACTAAATCTATAAATTTGACTTATTTATATAATTATTGTCCAATCTGGTTCGACCATTAAGGAGGATTTATGGCAAAGCGTAAAATCAGTCCTCAACCGAGTGGCTCACAACATGAGACCGACTTCGGCAGAGGTGAAATCAAAGACAACGCGTTAAAAGCGGTTGTTACCAGTCAGCTGTTCCAAACACGAGTCGTTAAAGCGAAAAAAGGTAAAGGTAGCTTCAGCCGTAAAATGAAGCATAGAGGCAAAGAGCCCTATTCAAAGTTCTCCCCAAGGTGGATTTTGAATAGGGCTTTTTTATTGGTACTAGGTGTTTGCAAAACTGATGATATTCAATTTTTTAGTACCAGATAAGTTTTCCTAATTTATCATGTACTGCTTCAACTGCTTCAACGAACCAAGCGTTGAAAGTACCAATTAAGTACTAAAACTTACTAAGTTAGATTCATATCAATAAGCGTCACTTCCTGTATTATGCAACTCTACTATATCTTTAGTCTAATCAAACAGCCGAGATTATGGTTTAAAAAGACTGGTGAGAAGTAGGTATGTCATCGACGAGTTATGGTACTTATGGTTGCAAATGTAAAAAAGCGTGTGCTTCTTTATTACTACTGTGGCTGTCCATTTGTCCGATGGCGCATGCGCACAAATCAGAGTCTCATTCTTTAATTGTTGCTAACTCCAAAGCGTGGAAGCCGTTCTCTTATCTTAGCCCAGATGGTGAACCTAAAGGTATTTTAATCGACTTTTGGAAAGAGTACGCGGCGAACAACCAAATCGACGTTCAGTTTCTCCTTTTGGATTGGGATGCTTCTTTACAAGCCGTAAAAGAGGGTAAGGCTGACTTTCACGGAGGACTTGTCTACTCGCCCGAAAGAGCGAAGTATATGGACTTTGGCGCAGTCATAATGCCTGTCCAAACCAAATTGTACGTAAATAAAGATGTACTTTCGGTTGATATCAGGAGTGTTTTAATTGGCGAAATGACGCTGCCAATTGGCGTTGTTAAAGGAAGTTACGAGTCTGAGTTTGTTCAGACGAATTACCCGAATGCACCTATCGCAGAATACATTAACAATGATTCGATGATACAAGCCGCCGTCGATAAAAAGGTGCTGTACTTCGTTGCAGACCTGCAAGTTGCTAACTTTTATATGGCAACCACGCCGGGAGCGGGTATGTTTGTCCCGACAATTAGCTTATATAGTAAAGATCTTCGGATTGCAGCAGGAATGCACAGTGCAACTTCCATTTTAGAGGTATCACGAGCGTTTGAAAAAGTCATCGATACGGATCGTGAGCGGATCCTCACCCGTTGGAGTGTGGTGAAAACGGTTTATCCACTTTATCTTTTCCCTATTGCTATTTTCATTATGGCGGTCGCAACGCTTTATCATATTTTTGCTCTCAAACGTATGGTTGCTCTTCGGACAAGGCAATTAACGATTGCCAATCAGCAATTGCTGGAGATGACGTTGACGGATTCTCTCACAAAGCTATACAACCGTAGACACCTGATTGAGCAATTGGCGCTACTGAATCATTTGAAGCGAAACTTAACGGTGATGGTGTTTGATATTGATGATTTTAAATCAATCAATGATCGATATGGCCACCTTGCTGGAGACCGAACAATAGTTGCCATCGCAGAAGCCGCTAAGTCGATGACTGATGACCGAATGACATTGGCGAGAATTGGAGGAGAAGAGTTCGCACTTGTTACGTCTTCTCTGTCAGAGCGAGAAGCGCTCAATTTTGCCAATATGCTTTGTAAAGCCGTTTACGATCAGCCTGTTATACTGGGCGGACAAGCAATTCATTTGAGTATCAGTTTGGGCTGTGCTTACTATCCTGAGTTTACCCACATCGTGAGCTTGCAAGATGCTGACGAGTTGATGTATCAAGGTAAGTCTGAAGGAAAGAATCGTGCAGTTTTCCAAGTTATAACAGACTGTCAGCTTCAACCTGCGCTTCGTCAAGTGAATTAGGCTAATTCAACTGATACTTCAAACCATCCTCAAGCCTCAAAGTTTTAGTCAGAGTAAGGTGGTAAGCGTTGACGATCACGTTGCGTTGTTTTCTTTGAGGCCAATTTGCGTACAAATACTATCACTTTCATATATATAAACCCCCGCCTGCTCACGTTTTTATCATAGAAGCAGTAATTGTTTTAAAGTGATAAGTGATTTCTTGGTAAAGATCAGAACCCCTGTCTACACTCAGTGTAAAGTAATGCATATAAAGCATGATGCATACAGTGTTGTACAAAAACAATTAAAGAAGATAAGAAATAAGTTGGCTTGAGAAGGACGGGGAATGAACAACGAATGCTTTGCTAGGTTCCGAGCTGTCACGGATGAACTGTCAATGAAAGAATCGTTGTCAGTTGGGAAAGACCCTTATGCTCACTATCTCAAAGATATTGTGGGCATTGATTTGTTGTCTCGTGAAGAGGAGTTGCATTACGCCAAACTTAATCGAGCTGGTGATGAAGAAGCGCGCGAAATGTTAATTGAGTCTAATCTTCGACTTGTTGTGAAAATCGCAAAAGGTTACCTCAAACGGCCAGGCAATAACTTTACTCTGCTCGATTTAATAGAAGAAGGTAATATTGGTTTGATAAAAGCGGTAGATAAGTTCGATCCTGAGCCAGGCTACCGTTTTTCTACTTATGCGGTATGGTGGATTCGCGAGAATATAGAAGCGGCATTAATGAACAATGGCCGCACGGTACGTTTACCTGCTCATGTGTGCAAAGAGATAAATAGCCTGGCTTTAAAAAAGCTCGATGCGTCAAAAAGTGAGAGCAAGGAGTTGTCTATTTCTGAACTCTCACGCTGCTCAGGGGTGAAAGCAGAGCGCATAGATGAACTTGTTGCTCTAAGTGGTTTTATTGATGTATCGACCACGGCGGACCTACATCGTGTTCCATTTGTTCTTGAACTGTGTGAAAGTGAGTATACGCCAGATCCACAACAAGACTGTGAAAACCAGTGCTTTACTCAAGCTATTGAAAATATTATTAAAACTTTGCCAACTAAGTTGCAGAAAGTCTTGATCCATCGATTCGGATTATTTGACCAGAGAGTGAAAACCTTGTCGGAAATAGGCCTGTTATTAAACGTATCTAACGAGCGTGTTCGTCAGATGCAGATAGAGGCGGTTGAACGCGTGCAGAAACGTCTCCGATTCGATGGTTGGGTTTAAGATTTTTAGCCCCTTATCCTAGCCGATTAATTTACTGGCTTGCTACTCTGTTCTTCCGTAAGTAACAGCAGCTCAAGCTGTGCTTTAGCTGCTGACTCCAATCTCCATACACTCAATAATCGGTTAAGTGCTGCGCGATAAGCACGACTTTTGAGTAAAAAAGCGAGCGTACTTGTGTAGTTGTTTACGACTTGCGCTTGTGTCTCGACTAATGCAGTTTTGTTTTCGATGTCGATGTGTTGAAGGTTAAAGTCAGGAAGAAACGCACACTCATACCATACCTCTACAATTTCATGAATTTCGAGTTCTTCTTCAGGCACATCGAAGTCTTGTAACTGGTAGTTTTCTGGTATTGTTGATAAATAAACCACATCCAATTTGTCTGCAACAAATGTATACATCGGATTCCTTAGTGTACGTGCTTACAGAGTAAATAGTCTCATCGTTTACATTTTTGTCAATGACCGTGCTTAAGTATGAATGATGAACCACACCACATTCCGAACTTAACTTAGACTTTTTAAGTACTTATCGGTTAACCCGAAATACTTCAAGTTGCCATCTGGCTCCAAGACTAAGCTCATATTGGAAGTAGAGATCATGCCCGGATCATTCGTTGAGAAAATAACGGTCTTATTGAGTAGTTTGTCGCTGAATAACCGCTTGAAGTAGTGCGAGTTTTCTTGCTCTGCACCATTAAATGGCTCGTCAATGATAATCAAAGATTGTTCGCAGTTACCTAGCCCTAATGCGAGCCGCAGTCTTTGTTGAATACCATTTGGTAAACTTTTACAGATATCAACGCTCAATTGAGTGTCCAGGCCTTGTGGCAACCATGTATCGAGCTCAAAGAAACTCACCATTTCACGCATTTTTTCTGTTGGGATTAACCCATTATGCAAGATGAAGTTAGTCTCCAAGGAGCCTTCAAAAATATGCAGGTTAAACGGGATGTAGTTAATCGAGGTTCGATAGCGGTAACTGTTGAACTGTTTGATGTTATAACCGTCCACCGAAACTGAGCCTTGATAGCGTTCCTCTAGCCCAGCGATAATAGAGATGAGCGTCGTTTTACCGCAACCTGTTGGTCCACAAATCACGACTTTTGCGCCCGGTGGAATTTTAAAACCAAGATTAGTTAAGCCTGTTGCCGCACCACTATAACGATGGCTCACACCAGAGCCGACGATACTACCTTGAAATAGGCGAATAGGGGGGCTTTTCTCTAACGTTAGCTTATCGTCGTTCATCGCCATAAGGTTGTTGATTTGCGCAGAAGACGCCTTAATGGATTGGAACTTAGAAATAGAGTTGTAGATGCCCATAATAGGCCCCAACGCCTTCCAGACTAAAATTACGGTAGCGAGCATTGCACCTGCATCGGAGGTGCCGTCCATCACGCCGATAACGGCCGCGACGATACTTGCGGTACCAATAACCTGAATCAAACTTCCGCCTGCTGCCTGAACCCTGCTATTAGTCACTGAAACATGTTCTGCATCGTTGGTGCTTTGTAAATGCGATGCGCTAAAGCGGGACTGAATAACACGCAACAATGGCAAGCCTTGGATGGTTTTTATACCACGAAGAATCTCATTCCATTGGTAAGAAACCATGGCGTTGGCGCGAGAGCTCTTGGACGTGGCTTGCGAGTAGATGTAACGAGAATAAACACAGAACACTAACATTAGAATTAACCCCGCCATAACGACTAGCGCCGCGGTACCAGACATAAGAGCAATGGCAATAATGAATACGATAACAAACGGCATGTCGAAGTAGCTTAATGTTGACTCTGCGGTTACCAAACGGCGGAAAGTGTCGATGTCCTTCAATCGTGCTAACTGAGAAGAGACACCAGCGGTAGATGTCATCGAATAAGGAAGCCACAACAGTTTGGATATTACGTTTTGAGAAATATGCACCGCCAAATCCTTTCCTGATGTGGCGATGATGTTGACCCGCATTGTCTTGAAAAAGTATTCCGAGAACCCAACAATCACAGCAAATAACGTGAGCCAATAAAGCGTGGCTTGCGAGCTAGAGGTTAAGGCGAAGTTGTACACACTCATAATAAAAAAGGGCTGGAGTGCGCCGAGAATGCTGACCACGAAGCTGAGAATAATCAGGCTTTTGAGTTCATTGTTGTAGCGATAAAACGCGTATTTAATCCAGTTACTGCGGTCTTGAGATTCAGGTGGCGGTTCTCGGAATAAGCGGGAGTATTCGCTGATCGAGACCAACAAGCACGGCTTCTTGCAGAGCGGGTATTCAATGGTGTTGTTATTTGTGTAATCAAACAGGATCAGTTTGCCGTCTTTAGTGCCCAAGAAAATCGCAGTGAGGTTTTCTATCTCGATAAAACAAGGATGAGGATGCCCCTCGATGTGCTCCAACGTTTTTAGTTTGGTGACGTCACAACGGTAACCAAGGCGTTCAATCGTAGCGATAAAACTGTCGCTGTCTTTTGGTTTAGGGATAAAAGCGTCACTGAGGATAGAAGGCGTGCCTTCCCATTCAAGCGCTATGAGGGTGTAAGCTAAACCACGAATCAAAGGTGACTCATTGTATCGCTCGTCATAACTGCGAGCCTCAAAGTCCAACAAGCGCTGAGGGACATTGTTAAAATCAACCAAAATACTCATTGGTCACCTCCGGTAAGTTTGACGCGTTTGAGGCGATGATTGAGTTTGTCCATCTTGTTGCTGACGATGATGAGGATTTTGTCGTTGGCGCGATAGGCGGTGCTGGTCAAAACCAATCGAGCAAAGTCGTCATCATAAACACAGTCGATGTCGTCGAAGATCAACACACGTTTGTTCGCGAGTAAGGCACGCACTAACAACAAGGCATAAGCGACTTGGCGCGAGAATGGGTTGCGTAAATGTCCTTTAAGCTCGGTGTAAAAACCAGCGGGAAGGGCATCGATTTGTGCCTTGATGTTCATGGTTTCGCAAAGCGCAAATGCCGTGTTATTTAAGCTCGGGCGGAAACAAGTCAAGTTGTCGATGATGGTGCCTTCGACGAACGAACTGGTTTTGTCGACCATGAGCACGCTATTACGCCAGACGTTGTAGTTGACGTCATCGAGCGGTGTCTCGTTGATTTGGATATCGAGCTTGCTGTCGGTGTTTTGCCGCGTAATGCAATTGGCGAGGTGGGTTTTACCTGCGCCGCTTTTCCCCGTCAGCAAGTAAGCCTGACCACGTTCAAACTCGATGCGTTGTTTTTCCGAATACTTCACCGAGATGCGCTCGACTTCTGTAGTGTCATTTTGTTGTTCTACAGATGCAGCAAGTTCAAGCAGCTCGGCGATACGTTGAATATGAAGCTTGTTCAACTCCCATCGACTCACCGTGCGCATTACTTGCTGGTATGGCGCGAAGTAGCGGTTGGTAAGCATGATGATGGCAGCCATGATGCCTTGGCTCGATTGCATGTTGATAACTGCCGTTGCCAAAACCACCACCACACAAGCGATGGAGAGCTGTTGTATGAGCGACAAGATAAGGTTGAAGTTTGATTCAATTTGCTCGTATTTGATGTTCTCGACTTCACGCTCTTCCACCATTTGTGTCATCAAGCTCTCAACGCGATATTCCATATTGCGCGCTTTGATATCGAGCGGGCTAGAGATGATCTCGATGATTTTTGAGGTGGTTAAGCCTTCGATGTCGGATTTGTTCTCTAGGCTGTTGATCTTTTGCTTGGAAAGGCTGAGTGCGAACACGGCCAAAACGATGGAGGCAAGTAAGATGGTCACCCCAGCCCAGATGTTGATCAGACCGATAATCAGAATGGTCAGTATGCTGACTGCAAGGTTGATCAATGCCCGTACAGATTCTCCGCCAAAGAAGGATTTAATCTCTGGAATGGTAGCAATACGCTCTAGGTATTCACCGGGTTCTAGGCGACGAAACTTCGATATCTCAGCCAAACAGATGGATTGAAACACCTTGTTGGTTAGGTTGGTTTCGAACTGCTTCATGATCACCGACGAAATCTTCTCTTCCTGATTCTTTAAGTGATAGTCGAGGAAGATGGTGATCAAGATAATGGCAAACAGAAGAAACAGCGTGTCTTTAGCTTGGTTAGGTAAAACTCGGTCAAAGATAATCAGAATCGAAAAGGGCAGTACTAAACCAAACAGCGTCGAGATGACCGTTGAGAAAGTCAGGTAACACTTGTCAGCAAAGTTAATCTTCTGGGAAAAATGCTCAGTTTGCATTGCGACCTCCTTTCTTAATCGATGGTTTGGAGAGAAGGTGTTTTGGAACTAAGTCTTGATTGCTTCTGCCTTCGATATCACTCATCAACTGCATGATGCTTTCGATAGATTGAACCGATAGCATGCCTTTGATTTGCTCAAGATTGATCGATTCAATGATGTAGTCATAGCGCGCGCTCTCGTAATCACGTAGTGCGCTAAACAGTTTACTTTCTGCTGCCAGTAAGTCGGTAATGGTTCGCGTACCAAGCTGGTAAGCGCGTTGAATGCCTTTGTAGGAAGCGTAGTTGGCTCGGATGATGTTCTCGTAACTGCTAATAGCACGGGAGAAGTCATTAATGTTGAGCACCGAGGTGTTAACGCTATTGCGCGTAGTGAACAACGAATCTTGGTACAGCAACTCGGTTCGCTCGATAGCAGTTGACGATTTTTGATAACCGTAGTAATCCGAACCGCCGGAGAAAATCGGCACATTCAAGTTCAAACCGACGCTGGTGGAGTTACTGTCCCCTGTTGCGGTTGGGTCGGTTCGGTCATAGTTGTTCGCATCGTCGTAGCGGTAACTGGCAGAGAGCGATACGGTCGGCACAAAGTTTGAACCGCTTTCTTTCAAGCCTCTTCGGCTGCGCTCGACGGTTTTCTTCGCAACCAATAAGTCGTTATTGAGCTTCAAAGCTTGTTCAAGAATCTCACGTTGTTCGGATTCGCTGATTTCCGCCAAGGGCACGCTTTCGTAGATGTCCTGTGATGGGGTGACTGGGTATTGAACTTGAATCTCTAAACCGTTCAAAATTACGCGCCGGTCTTTCTCTAAGGTTCTTAAGCGATTGGCAATGCCTTCTTTCTGGGCAATTACCTCATACAACTCGCTCGCCGCAGTGTTGCCAAGTTCCACGTTGCGACGCATTTGGCGCTCACGTGTTTCAGACGATTTAAGTTCTACTTGGGTGGCTTTGATTTGCGCGTTGTTTTTCAGGTATTCGAAATATTGCGTCGCGATTTCAGAAATGGTGCTCTGGATTTTGTTCTCGTGTTTGATTTCTTCAATGTTGAAATCAAGCTTCGCGGTGCCGTATTTAAAGATGTCACCAAGGTTAAACACCGATTGGGATAAAGACACGCTGTAGCTGTTCGAGTTGTAGCTAGAACGTGTATCCGGTGTTCCCGTTAATATGGTCTCGTTTTCATTCCATGTAGTATCAGCGGCACCGTTTAAAGAGGGTAGAAACTTAGAACGGCTAATGTCGATGTTGTATTCGTTTTCCTCCACGCCTTTGTCACTAGCGCGCAGAGATAAATTGTTTTCCAAGCCGAGCTTGACCGCCTCAAGCAAGGTGGTCGCCATTGCCGAAGGAGCATTGCTCAATGTAAGCGCTGCCAATACGCAGCTAGTTAAGTTTCTGTACCGCCACATACTTGTTGATCACCTTGATGATTTCGTCGTTTTTATAAGGTTTGCTGATCACGTAATCCATTCCAGCTTCGATACAAGCTTGGTGTTCATTACTACTGGTCAATGCTGTCGCGCCTATGATGGTGCAAGGGTGTTGTCCGCTCTCTTGTTCGTATTGTCGAATGCGTTTGGTTGCTTCAATACCGCCCATGCCAGGCATGATGCAGTCCATAAAAATGATGTCCGAGCGCTGATTCATGAAGTGCTGAACAGCGTCTGCGCCATCGCCAACGGTGTCGGCTTCATATTCTTGCTTGCTCAAAATACGTTTGAGTAGAATCTGTTGAACACGGTCATCTTCCACAATTAGGAATGAGCTGTTCTCCATCTGATCTTCTGAGGCTTCCGCTTCCATGATTGCCAATAGGTTAGGGATGAACTCATACGGGATCGCAGGGGAGTTCAGAATCTTGTCGACAAAGGTATGGCTCTCTTGTGCTTGCTGAGTGCTAGTGACCGAAAGCAGCAACTTGGTGTTCGGGTGATTGCGCAGTTGCGATTTCACCGTTTTGCTCAGTGAGGGCAGCTTGTTTGGCTCGAACGTGTCGGTCAGCATGATGGCATCGTATTCGCCAAAGGTTTTTGCCGCAGAGAAGAGTTCGTTCGGCGTTCGAATTGGCGTAATCTCTAAGCCCAAGTTGACTAACATTTTGTTCATCACATCAATGCGCAGCTGAGAGTTGGCACACAGTAATAGGCGCTTATTGTCGAAGCGAGTTTTCTCGGTGTGGAAGCTTTTGGCTTTCAAATCGAGCTGAATTTGAAAACGTTCCTGATTGCCCGATTGATACCAATGGCTCTCGTAATAGCCATAATCTTTCAACACGCTTTTCGCCAAATCGTCTTTGGTTGCAGTGTGCTGTTTATGGTCGCTCCAGTGTAGGGTATTGAGCTTGGCAAGCGGCACATCCAGCGTGGTTAAGAAGTTTAGATTGATGGTCAGACGGGTATTTTCAATGTCTGACGCCGCACCTGATTCAATGGTGACAAACAGTTTCTTGTCGGCTTTGAGTTGGATGGCATTTGATAGCTGTAGGAACAACACCCAGAATAAGCTGGTGGATTGTCCTTCAACACGGTTTGGTAAGTTATCTGAGATAAAGCAGTCTAGCTCACCTTCATTTCGCTGCACTTTGGAACTGATGTGAATCATCAATTCAGACAGCACATTCAGCAGTGAAAACTCTTTCGATTTGCTCTCGGTTCCTTGTGAAATGAGTCGGTTGTAGTTCTCTGCCAATTCAGACAGGGTATTGGCAGCCGAGGTTATATCTTGCGCCATCAACACGCCGCTATCATCGGTCTCTTGTACAAGATATTGCACCCCACCGTTAATGGTGTTGGTGATGCCACGAATCTCGTAACCAATCAGAGCATAGAGTTGTTTGTAGAGATCGTTATTGCGTTTTTGCTCTTCGAGTTTGCTGAAAATCAGTTTTAGGTGAGAGTAGATCTGACGCTGCTTCGGATTGATGCTCACTTCGTTCAGCAACTCTTCCAGCCTTTGTAAATCCAGTTGTTTGAGCTCTTGGTAAAGCCCATCGAACTCTTGGTCAATGTCACGCTCATTCGAGCTGGATTTTTTCAGTTTAAGGATTGCCACCAAGTTCGATAGAACGGCGATACCAACCAACACAACAACGACCATAAACAACCAAATGAAGAACTCGTTTTTCTCCATCATTAGGTCGCTCGCATGGTTGTTAAACATGGTGCGATAGTTGTCGTCCATTTGTAGGTAGTTATTGGTGAGCGAGAGGTACAGTGCCAACACATCGTCGCGTGTTTTTTGGCTGTCTGAGAAGCGATTGATTGCCAGTTCAAGCTGCGTGTATTCGGTCGCGCCCACCAAGCTAAACTCGGTTTTGTTGAGTGACGCGAGCGACTTAAATTGGTCAATTTCGTCTTTCAGAACCTCAAAATCAAGCTCTGTTGTACTGCAATAACGTGCGCTTAAACAGCGTTGAAGCGTTTGAATATCAAACTCGATAGTTTGGTTGAGCTGTTGAGCTTGAACCAAAAGAGGCGCGTTTTGCACTTTCTCGACTGAATCCACTTTGTCCCAAGAGATATACAAATAAAAGGCGAGGGCAGCCAGCATCAAGCTGAAAGCAATGCTTAGGCGCATAACAGGAACGGAAATATTGTAAGAAGGCTTACTACTCATCCATCACCTCTCATCGAATGCGTCTTCGATAGCCGACATAACCGGCTTCGCTGCGTATTCGATAACCCGGCGTGAACCTGTTTTCACGTCTGCGGTAAACTCCATATAAGGGGACAGCTTGTATTGTGTGCCTCCGCGCTCTAGATAGTTTTGACTGATTTGGATTTCCGCGAGGTAGAATTCAGCGTCTTCTTCTTCATAAGAAGAACGGCTGATCGATGCAATTCGACCTTCCAAAAATCCGTATTTGGCAAAGTTGTAGGTATCCATCTTCACTTTGACCGCTTGTCCGATTTCTACAAAACCCATGTCTTTACGCGGGATCTTCGCCTCTCCATGAAGGGCGTTATTGATCGGTGCAATGTCCGCGATGCTTTCACCTGGCGGTATCACAGCGGAGCGGAAGTTGAAGTGCACTTTATCTACTACACCGTCAATAGGGGCGTAAACCACGAGGCGATCCACTTTATCTGAGTGTTGAGGACGTAATATACGTTTCAACTTTAAGTCCTTGTTTGCTTGAATGATTTGTGCTTGATACTCGGCATTACGATTCTCCACCAAGTCTCGGTACTGCTTCTCTAGTTTGTCGAGTTGGAAGCGCTCATTCATGACCGACTCATCAAGGTTTTCAATCTCACGCACCATGTTTGACTCTTGAACCTGCATATTCAGAACATCGACGTAAGACGCCATTTCCTCTTTGTACAAGGTGTTCTTAATATTGAGCTGCTTGCGTATCAAGGAGAGCTGGTTCTCGGAGCTTTTACGGCGCTTGAGCATTGAATCAATAAGCGAATTCTTATGTTGGATATCGTGAGTGATCAACTCTTCATTGGAACGGTTTTTAGAAAATTCTTGCTGCCAGGTATTCATGTTGACTTGCACTAATTCTGGGTACTTTTCGATGTAGGCAGAAAAATCGGGTTCCACCATATCGCGCAGGCTTTCGTAACGGATCTTGTCTAGCTCAAGCTGAATGATCTCTGTGTTTACCGTATCAAGTTGAGTGTTTCTATCCAGAGAGCGAAGGCGTGCAATAGGCTGACCTTCATAAACCACTTCGCCTTTGCGTACTAGCATTTCTTCTAGAATACCGCCTTCAAGGTGTTGCACTTTTTCGATGTCAGATTCGAGCAATAGCTCACCGCGCACCGACACCACAATGTCGATACGAGCCTGAGATGCCACGGCGATAGCCACCATGGAAAGCAAAAAGATAACCAGCAAGGTTTTGTGTACGCTGGTCATTGCACTGGCTAGCACGATTGTATCGTCTGCTGTTACCTTCGAAGCTTCGTTGTTCGAAACGAGTGCCTTTTTGAGGTGATGTTCTATTTGCTTATTACTCATGAGCCACCCCTACGATTCACTACCTGTGCGGCTATCGATTGAATTTTCGATTTTTAACAGCTGGCTAATTTGTTTGTTTACGTTGTTAAGCTCGGTTTTAACGTCCTCGATCAATTCATTAGGAGCAGGGAAATGGTGTTTGTTTAAGTGTTCAAGCTTTGCCAATTTTGGTGGTAAGTCGTCATCACATAACAAGACGAGAATGGTCTTTAGCCTTTTTGAATAACATCTGAGTGCTTCAAAACGGTTTTGTTTATGCAGCATCTCAATATCAATCCCTGCATCACTGAAATCTTGGTAAAAATCGCCTAATAGCAATTGCAGCCCCTTATGGCTGTTGTCGACTGAGCGCAACAGACTTGTCATATTTATCATTATCCCACCGCACTAATTGCTTTAATGACAACAAGTAAGGATCTTTATACTGGGTTTTCAAATTTTTTTGTTTTTATGGAACTCGAAAGGTATGAAAAAAGTTGTATAAAAAAGTTGGTTTCTAAAAATGGTGTCCTTTACTGCCTCTAAATACGATCAGTTAGCTAAAAGCAACGGAGGCTGTAATGGCAGGCGACACTAATCAAGAAAAAGACAATGAAAAGCTTAACGATGCGGTAGAGCAAACAGAAACGAAGGATACGGGGACAAAAGAAGAAAAACAGCAGTCGACCGTCTCTTCGACTGTAGCGACTGGTGCTGAAAGTGCAGATGCTGTTGATGAAGCCAATCGTGCGATGGAAGAAAATCCTAGTGGCGCGGGTACGGAAGAAGAAGCAGTGAGCTCGGGTGGCGCAGTTCAAGAAGAGGATACTGAAAGTAGCAGCGACTCTGACGCTGCACAATCCAATGTTGTTGATAGTGTAGCTTCTAGCGGAGAATCAGGTGACGAGGCTCTGGGCAGCGGTGGTTCGGATTCTGGGGCGGGTGCCCAAGCGGTCGGTGGTGGTGATGCCTCTGGCTCTGAAGGTGGTTCGGACGCAGAAGGCAATGAAGCGCAAGGACAAGCGGTACAAACTTCATCTGCGCCAAGTGCTTCTTCAGACTCTGAAGGTTCTCAAGGTGGTGACGAGCTAGATTCAGAAACCACTGAAGAGAGCTTCGCGGTGGATGTACAAGACACCAGTGAAGAAACCACGACGCAAGTAGAAGACGATTTCGACTCCGAAACTACGAGCGAAACGTTCCAGATTAAAGTCGAAGGTGAAAATGACGCGCCAGAAGTAGGGCAAGATCTGGCATACATCATGGATGAAGATGGCACTATTACCTTCACTCAAGAACAACTTCTCGGGTACGCGAGTGATGTTGATGGCGATGATCTTGCCGCATTTAACGTGCAAGTGGGTGCTAATGCATCAGTTGTGGATAATGGTGATGGCACTTATACCGTCACACCTGAAGCTGATTTTAATGGTGAACTCGACTTAACGTTTGATATCAGTGATGGTCAAGAAACCATTTCTAGTTCGATTGATTTAACTGTTCGTCCAATCAATGACGCACCAGTGCCTGAAGATAAAACCTTTGAGATTGAAGAGGATGGTACGCTGATCTTCACCGATGCTGACCTGCTTGCTGGCGCAACGGATATTGAAGGCGATAACCTCACAGTTGAAGGTGTAAGTTACGATGGTGGCGACGGCATCCTGACCGATAACGGTAATGGGACTTACACTTTCGCGCCAAATGAAAACTTCAATGGCGATGTGAACTTCAGCTTTGATGTGTCCGACGGTACAGATACGGTTTCTGCCAACATTGATGTAAGCGTCACGCCTGTCGATGATGCGCCAGTGTCGGGCAATCTTGCGTACTCGGTGGATGAAGATGGTTCGATTCGTTTGAGCCAAGAGCAGTTGTTGTCGCAAGCTTCTGACGTGGAAGGCGATGCACTAACGGCGTCTAACCTTTCGGTAGATGGCAATGCGACGGTGACTCAAAATAACGATGGCAGCTTCACCATCACGCCGGACGCAGATTTCAATGGTGATATCGACATTAGCTTTGATATCTCAGATGGTACGAACACCGTTCAAGCAACCGCTGATCTAACGGTTAATCCAATCAACGATTTGCCTGTTCCTCAAGACCAGCAGTTCAGCGTGGAAGAAGATGGCACGCTGATCTTTACGGACGCAGACCTGCTTACTGGCGCAACGGATATTGAAGGCGATAACCTAACCGTTGAAGGTGTAAGCTACGACGGTGGTGACGGCATCCTGACCGACAACGGCAATGGGACTTACACTTTTGCGCCAAATGAAAACTTCAATGGTGATGTAAACTTCAGCTTTGATGTGTCCGACGGCACAGATACGGTTTCTGCCAACATTGATGTAAGCGTTACGCCTGTCGATGATGCGCCAGTATCAGGCAATCTTGCTTACTCGGTGGATGAAGATGGCTCGATTCGTTTGAGTCAAGAGCAGTTGTTGTCGCAAGCTTCCGATGTGGAAGGCGATGCACTGACGGCGTCTAACCTTTCGGTAGATGGCAACGCGACGGTGACTCAAAACGACGATGGTAGCTTCACCATCACGCCGGACGCAGATTTCAACGGTGATATCGACATCAGCTTCGATATCTCAGATGGCACGAACACCGTTCAAGCAACCGCTGACCTAACCGTTAATCCAATCAACGATCTGCCTGTTCCTCAAGACCAACAATTCAATGTGGAAGAGGACGGCACACTGCAATTTACTGATGCGGATCTTCTTGCTGGCGCGACCGACATTGAAGGCGATGACCTTTCTGTAACGGGAATCAGCTACGAAGGAACCGACGGCGTTCTAACTGACAATGGCGATGGCACGTATAGCTTTGCGCCAAATGAGAACTTCAATGGCGATGTGAACTTCAGTTTCGACGTATCTGATGGCACAGATACGGTTTCAGCGAATGTAGATGTGAGCGTCACGCCGGTGAATGATCCTCCTGTGGCTGGTTCAACGTCTTACACAGTTCACGAAGACAACTCTATTACCATTTCTGACGCGCAGCTGTTGGCAAACTCTTCGGATTTAGAAGGGGATGTCTCGATAGATAGCGTGAGCTACTCTGGCAGCGATGGTGTGTTGCAAATCAATGGTGACGGTACGTACAACTTCTCTCCAAATGAAAACTTTAATGGTGAAGTGACGCTTGATGTTGTCGTCGCTGATGAAGAAGGCGCAACGGATGTCACCACTGCTGGTATTACAGTACTAGAAGTGAACGATCCACCAGTCGCAGGACCAACTTCTTACACCATTGATGAAGATTCTGTTCTGACCTTTAGTGAGTCGCAAGTGCTGCTGAATGCCTCTGATGTGGAAGGCGACGTAGAGCTTGTTGGTATTAGATACGATGGTCCGGATGGCATTTTCACCGTTAACGATGATGGCACATGCAGTTTCGCGCCAAACGAGAACTTTAACGGACAAGTTCAACTTGATGTGACCATTCGAGATGAAGATGGAGCAGAAGTTGATACCGTCATTAATGTGAATGTATTGCCAATCAATGATGCGCCAGTATCGGGTGATTTGGCTTACAGCGTTGATGAAGACGGTGCGATTACACTCAGCCAAGAACAGCTTCTTTCTCAAGCGTCTGATATTGAGGGAGATGGTCTGACTGCTAGCGATTTGACTGTAGATGGAAACGCAACCGTCACAGCGAACGACGATGGCAGCTTCACGATTACGCCAGATGCGGACTTTAATGGTGACATTGATATCCAATTCAACATTACGGACGGCACAGACACTATCCAAGCAACGGCGGATCTAACGGTTAATCCAGTTAACGATCTTCCTGTTCCTCAAGACCAGCAGTTCAGTGTTGAAGAAGATGGCACGCTTCAGTTTACCGATGCAGACTTGCTTGCTGGCGCGACCGATATCGATGGCGATAACTTAACGGTTGATGGCATTAGCTACACAGGCAGCGATGGTGTGCTGACTGACCACGGTGATGGTACTTACACCTTTGCACCAAATGAAAACTTCAACGGAGACGTCAGCTTTAGTTTTGGTGTTTCTGACGGTACTGAAACCGTACCAGCAAATGTGGACGTGAGCGTCACTCCAGTGAACGATCCTCCGGTTGCGGGTTCTACGTCTTACACGGTTGATGAAGACAACGCGATTACCATTTCCGACGAGCAGCTTCTGGCTAACTCTTCGGATGTGGAAGGCGCAGTGTCCATCGATAGCGTGACCTATTCAGGCACCGATGGCGTATTCCAAGACAACGGTGACGGCACTTACACCTTCATGCCGAATGAGAACTTCAGCGGTGATATCAGCCTTGATGTGATTGTGGCGGATGAGCAAGGTGCGATTGACGAAACGACTGCAGGCATTACCGTCATTGAAGTGAATGACCTTCCAGTTGCCGGTCCAACGTCTTACACGATTGACGAAGATTCAGTACTGACATTCAGTGAGTCACAAATTCTTGCTAACGCATCTGATATCGAGGGCGATGTAGAGCTTGTTGGCATCAGCTATGAAGGCTCGGATGGTATCTTTACCGTCAATGGCGATGGTACTTGTAGCTTTGCACCAAACGAGAACTTCAATGGTCAAGTTCAGTTGGATGTGACCATTCAAGATGAGAATGGGGCAACCGTTGATACGCACATCAATGTCGATGTATTGCCAATCAACGATCCACCAGTATCGGGTGATTTGGCTTACACCATCAACGAAGACAGCTCAATTACGCTAAGCCAAGAGCAGTTGCTTGCCAAAGCGGGCGATATTGATAGCGAGAACCTTGAAGCCATCAATCTATCGACAGATGACAACGCGACAATTCAATACAACGATGATGGCAGTTACACCATCACACCGGATGAAAACTACAACGGCGACCTAGATCTGACCTTCGATATCATTGATAACGATGGCGGCTCGGTACAAGTTGGTCTGGATATTACGGTTAATCCTGTGAATGACTTGCCACAAGCGCAAGATCAACAGTTCACGGTAGAAGAAGATGGCACCCTGCTGTTCACGGATGAAGACCTATTGGAAGGTGCATCAGATATTGATGGCGATGATCTGTCTATCGAAAACGTTCTCTACACAGGTGCAGATGGTGTTCTTACCGACAATGGCGATGGCACTTACAGCTTCGCGCCGAATGAGAACTTCAACGGTGATGTTCAGTTCACATTCGATGTGTCTGACGGCACAGGTTCAACACCAGCATTCATTGATGTCAGCGTGACACCAGTGAACGATCCGCCGGTTGCAGGTTCTACGTCTTACACGGTTCAAGAAGACGGTCAAATCACCATTAGTGACGAGCAGTTGTTAGCCAACTCTTCTGATGTGGAAGGCGACGTAGCCTTGGCGAATGTTAGCTACTCTGGTAACGACGGTAGCTTCGTGGACAATGGCGACGGCACATATACCTTTACGCCAAATGAGAACTTTGACGGTAACATTTCGCTCGACGTTACGGTCATCGACCAAGATGGTGCAACAGATACGACAACCGCAGGCATCGATGTTATCGCGGTGAACGACGCACCTGAAACATCAGGCATTCAAGCTGAAGTGGATGAAGATAACGCCATCACCATCACGCAAGAACAGTTGCTTGCGAATGCGACAGACATTGAAGGTGATGACCTTGTTGCCAGCAATCTACAAACCAATGACCCGGATGCGACGATCGTAGCCAACGATGATGGTTCTTTCACCATTACGCATACGGAAAACTTTAACGGTGAGTTGGACTTCACTTACAACATCAGCGATGGCGAAAATGATGTTCTGACCACGTTGGATCTGACCGTTAATCCTGTCAACGATGCGCCAGAAGCGGGCGACGAGATCTTTATTCAAGCGGAAGAAGACCAAACAGTGGGTGTTTCTCTGCGTGAAGAGCCTGCGTTACGTCTCGACCAAGCCCCTGAAAACGGCATCATTGAAGCGAATCTAAATGACGAATGGGTACAGCTAGAAGTCGGGCAGGAGGTTCCTGCAGATACGGAAGTGCGCTTCATTCCAAATGATGATGCATTGGCAAACGGCACGCATACAAGTCAAATTGGTACCTTTGATGACAATGCGAGCCTTGATGATTGGGGTACAGCTGTTGACCCTTACACACGTGAGTTTGTCGATGGCGATTTGAAAGTTACTGTTCAAAGTAATGATGATCCACTCGGTGCGTGGAATGGTAAAACACACATTGGGCATGGTATTGGCGATACTGACCGCCAAGGCTTGAGCGGTGATGAAAAACTCACTGTGACCGTTGAAGGTCAAGACATCAACGAAATCAGCTTCCACCTAGATGGTCTAGGCGGCTGGTTTATGGAAGAGTCTCGCCACTTTACCGAAGTCGAAATTCGCGCATTCAACTCCGATGGTGACTTGATCGACTCGATGACTTACCACAAAGAAGATCGTGGTAGCTATGAGACGGATTACACCCTAACGGTGAACGAGCCTGTATCTTACTTTGAGCTAGGAACGATTCAAGGTAACGGTACTTACGTGGTTCAAAACATGACGGTTTCGCAAACTTGTCATGATGAAGCGGTGTTCACATCTATTGGCGTGGACGGCACGGAAATCACGGAAACGGTAGAACTGAATATCCGAGAAGGTGACAGTGAAATCGAACTGACCGCTGACCTGCCAAATGTGACCATCGATACCGAAGGTTCTACGCAGTTTGCCTCTGTGGTAATCACAGAAGAGCAGCTTCTCGCACAAGCGAGTGATATCGATAGTGACGTTCTTGATATTCAAAACCTTGAGCTGGTGGGGGATAACGCGGAGCACGCTACGTTAACCGACAACGGCGATGGTACGTGGACAGTCACACCAGATGAGAACTTCTACGGTGAGATTGAGCTTGGTTACCAAGTTACGGATGGTGAACTCACTGACGACAACATCATCAACATCAACTTCGAAGCAGTAAACGATGCGCCAATCGTTTCTGGTCCGATTGTATTGTCGACTGATGAGGATGTGGGCATTACGTTTAGCGCGGACGACCTGCTTGCCAATGCAAGTGACGTGGAAGGCGATGCGCTGTCTATCTCTGATATCTCTTACAGCGGTGATAACGGTGAGCTTGTCGACAATGGCGACGGTACTTACACCTTTATGCCGAATGAAAACTTCAATGGTGAAGTCGACATCGATTACAAAGTCTTCGATGGCACCGATGAAGTCGATACCCATCTAGATCTGACCGTTATTCCGGTCAACGATGTGCCAGTCCCTGGTGCACCGCTGCATACTCAAATGCTAGAAAACGGCACCATCATCATCGAAGCAAAAGACCTGTTATCAGGTGCGACCGATGTGGATGGCGACATTCTGCATATCGAGAATCTGCTGCTTGTTGACCAGTCACAGGGTACGTTGACAGACAACGGCGACAACACCTTTACCTTCGAACCAACTTCGAACTTCTACGGTGAAGTGAATCTGACCTTCGACATCAGCGACGGTCAAGCAAGTGCACCAAGCACAGCGAAGATCGATGTTGAGATCGTCAACGAAGGTCCAGAGGTTAGCGGTCCAGTTGATGCGGTCGTCGATGAAGATGGCTCAATTACCATCACTCAAGAAGACTTGTTAGCGAACGCGACCGACGTGGATGGTGACAACCTTGAAGCGGTGAACCTGTCGACCAACGATCCTAATGCAACCATCGTTGAGAACGCTGATGGTAGCTTCACGATTACACCGAGCGAAAACTTCTTTGGCGAAATCGAATTTACTTATGACGTCACTGACGCGATTGAAACCGTCGCCGCGGATCTAAACCTCACCGTTAACCCAGTGAACGACCTACCAGATGTGCCTGATTTGTCCTTCACCACAGAAGACGGCGAAGCTATCACGATTACTGAAGCAGAGCTGCTGGCTCAAGCAACGGACATCGAAGGTGATGACTTATCTGTTGTGAACGTGACGAGCTTAAGCGATACGGTTCAAGTAACAGACAATGGCGATGGCACTTACACGTTAACGCCAGAGCAAGGCTTCTTTGGTAATGTTGACCTCACGTTTGATGTGAGCGATGGCACCGATGTGGTGGCGGCAAACATCGACTTGAAAGTTGAGTTCGTCAACGACGCACCAGAAGCAGCGCCAATCGTGGCAGACGTGGACGAGGATGGCTCTATCCTCGTGACACAAGAAATGCTGCTTGAAAACGCCAGCGATCAAGATGGTGATGACCTATACGCAACGGCACTAGAAACCAACGATCCGAATGCCTCTATCGTGGATAACGGCGACGGCACCTTTACCGTTACGCCTTCACAGCACTTCAATGGAGACATCGAGTTTACTTATGAAGTGAGCGACGGTGAATTGAGTGTTGCCAATGAGATGACATTGACGGTGAACCCAGTCAATGACATTCCAATTGTTGCGCCTGGCATGTACCACATTGAAGAGGATGGCAGCATCCTGTTCACGCAAGAAGATCTTCTAAGTGGCGCGATTGATATTGATGGTGATGACCTCACTGTTACCAGCATTAACTACTCGGGTGATGAAGGTACTGTAACGGACAACGGTGACGGTACATTTAGCTTCGTACCAGAAGAGCACTTCAGTGGTGACTTGCAGTTCAGCTTTACGGTTTCTGACGGTACTGATGAAGTTGAGCAAGACATTAATGTTCATATCGAAGCCGTGGCAGATGCGCCAGACCTAGTCATCACTGATGGCGATGGTCGAAACGTGGATGATCAAGCAATCTTGGTCGAGCCAGGCGGTATTGTTGAAGTGAACATCGCCGCAGCATTGGTTGACCAAGACTTGTCAGAAACGCTGACTGTGACCGTTGATGGCGTTCCAGAAGGTTCGGTGATCAGCTACGACAACGAAGGGGTACTTAACGATCAAGACAACGGTATCACCAGTTTTAACGATACTGAAATCACGGTTACCTTTGAAGGTGAAACCGCGGGTTACCAAAACGCAGCTGGCTATTACAAAGTTGATGAAGACGGCAATATCACGGGCGTTGAAGTGGTGTACGAAAACGCCTCTCAAGTTGGCGGAGGCGGTGACCTCATTCCGGGACAAGATCAGTTCAGCTTCCAAATCTCGGAAGGGGAAAGCTTCAACCTATTCTTGATTCCTAACGGTCATAACTTCAATGACTTTGCGTCCATGCAAGATGGTCAGTATGAGTTCCGTGCGGCAGATGGCTCTCCTGCGAACATGGATACGGTCGACCCACAACTCGTGTTTGTGGGTGCTGATGGTTCTGAAACCGTGATTCAAAGCCAATTTGGTGATGCAGTCTTCCATGGCGGCACAAGCTCAGAGCTCAACCAAGATGGCATTGAACATACTCGAACTACTGTGAACGAAGACGGTGAACTGGTTTACGGCTTTGAAGATCTCTACGGTGGCGGCGATGCCGATTATAGTGACTTCAACTTCACCATTGATGTAGGTGAAGTGAACAGCCAGATCTACAGCGGTGAAGTAACAGTCGGTCCAGATGGTTCTGTAACGCTTCCAACCACAGCAATTGAACAAGAGCTACAGATTCAATTGCCAGAAGACTTTAACCAACAGCTAGAAATCAATGTAACGGCAACGGCGACAGAGCTATCAAATAATGATTCTGAAACCGTTTCTCAAACCATCTACGTCAATGCAACGGGTGCTCACATTGAACATACGCCTGAAGCATTGCCTGTTTCTGCTGTGGTTGAAGAAGATGGTTCAATCCTAATCACGCAAGAAGATTTGCTCGCTAATGCGCGTGACTTGGATGGAGACCAACTGACAGCACTGAACTTGGCAACGGATGATGAAAACATCACCATCACAGACAATGGTGACGGTACTTACACCTTAACACCAGATGCGGACTTTAATGGTGATATCACCTTTACGTTCGATGTGTCTGACGGCGATGATGTTGTCTCAACCAACCTTGAGTTATTGGTGTCACCAGTTAACGATGCGCCTGAACCACAAGATCAAGCGTTCACCATTGGTGAAGATGGTGTGCTGACCTTTACTGATGCGGATCTCCTAACAGGCGCTACCGATATTGAAGGGGATGACTTATCTGTTGAGGGCGTCACTTACACAGGCGCAGACGGTGTTCTTACTGACAATGGTGATGGTACCTACAGCTTCGCACCAAACGAGAACTTCAATGGCGACGTGAATTTCACTTTCGATGTTTCCGATGGCACGGATACCGTGACGGCAAATATCGATGTAACAGTGACGCCAGAGAACGATCCACCGGTTGCAGGCAGCACGGCTTACACCGTTCATGAAGACAATTCGATTACCATTAGTAACGAACAGCTGTTGGCTAACTCGTCTGATATAGAAGGCGAAGTGGCGATTGATAGCGTGAGCTACAGCGGTAACGATGGCGTGCTGGAAATCAACGGTGATGGTACGTACACCTTCTCACCAAACGAAAATTTCAGCGGCGAGGTGAGCCTAGATGTTGTCGTTGTCGATGAAGATGGTGCAACGGACTCGACCACTGCAGGCATTACTGTGATTGAGGTAAATGACCCACCAATCGCAGGTCCTACCGCATACACTATCGATGAAGACCAAGTTCTAACCTTCAGTGAATCGCAAGTGCTACTGAATGCTTCGGATGTTGAAGGGGATGTTGAGCTAGTAGGCATCAGCTACGACGGTCCAGATGGTATCTTCTCAGTAAACGGTGATGGCACTTGTAGCTTTGCACCGAATGAAAACTTCAACGGTCAAGTGCAGTTGGATGTGACCATTCGCGATGAAGACGGCGCAGAGGTTGATACTTACATCACAGTCGATGTCTTACCAATCAATGACGCACCAGTATCGGGTAACTTGGCGTACAGTGTTGACGAAGACAACTCAATCACACTGAGCCAAGAGCAGCTTCTTGCTCAAGCATCGGATGTAGAAGGCGACGCGCTAACCGCATCTAATCTAGTGGTTGACGGTGATGCAACGGTTACGGCAAACGACGATGGTAGCTTCACTATCACGCCAGATGCGAACTTTAATGGCGACATTGATATCACGTTCGATATCAACGACGGCAGCGACACTATTGTTGCAACGGCGGACCTAACCGTTAACCCAGTTAATGATTTGCCGCAGCCACAAGATCAAGCGTTCACCATTGGTGAAGATGGTGTGTTGACCTTCACTGATCAAGACCTGCTGGATGGCGCAACGGACATCGATGGTGATGATCTATCGGTAGAGGGCGTCACTTACACAGGCGCAGATGGTGTCCTAACTGACAATGGAGATGGTACCTATAGCTTCGCACCGAATGAGAACTTCAATGGCGACGTGAACTTTACCTTCGATGTTTCCGATGGCACGGACACCGTGACCGCGAATATCGATGTGAGTGTGACGCCAGAGAACGATCCACCAGTGGCAGGCAGCACGTCTTACACGGTGCATGAAGATAACTCGATCACCATCAGTGATGAACAGCTACTAGCGAACTCATCGGATATTGAAGGTGATGTATCGATTGATAGCGTTAGCTACAGCGGCACAGATGGTGTGTTCCAAGACAATGGTGACGGTACGTACACCTTCTCGCCAAACGAGAACTTCAATGGTGAAGTGAGTCTAGATGTTGTCGTGGTCGATGAAGACGGTGCGACGGATTCAACTACCGCAGGTATTACAGTACTTGAGGTGAACGATCCACCAATCGCAGGCGCGACCAGCTACTCAGTGAACGAAGACGAAGTCATCATTATTAGCTCTGAGCAGTTATTGGCGAACGCTTCTGACGTTGAAGGTGAAGTTGCGATTGATAGCGTCAGCTACAGCGGTTCCGACGGTATCTTTACTGACAACGGTGACGGCACATTCAGCTTCGCACCAAACGCCAACTTTGATGGCGATGTGAGCCTAGATGTTGTGGTTGTTGATGAAGACGGTGCAACTGCGGCAACTAACGCAAACATCGATGTATTGCCAATCAACGATGCGCCAGTATCGGGCAACTTGGCTTACAGTGTCGATGAAGACAATTCAATTACGCTTAGCCAAGAGCAGCTTCTTGCTCAAGCATCGGATGTAGAAGGGGACGCGCTAACCGCGACTAACTTAGTGGTTGACGGTGATGCAACGGTTACTGCAAACGATGATGGCAGCTTTACCATTACGCCTGATGCGAACTTCAATGGTGACATTGATATCACGTTTGATATCAGTGATGGTTCTAACACCTTGGTCGCGACGGCAGATCTAACGGTTAATCCAGTTAACGACCTACCACAGCCAGAAGATCAAGCGTTCACTATTGGTGAAGATGGTGTGTTGACCTTCACTGACCAAGATCTGCTTGATGGCGCAACGGATATTGATGGCGATGACCTATCGGTAGAAGGTGTCACTTACACTGGCGCTGATGGTGTCCTAACCGATAACGGTGATGGGACCTACAGCTTTGCGCCAAACGAGAACTTCAATGGCGACGTGAACTTTACCTTCGATGTTTCCGATGGTACGGACACCGTGACCGCGAATATCGATGTGAGTGTGACGCCAGAGAACGATCCACCGGTTGCGGGCAGCACCTCTTACACGGTGCATGAAGACAATTCGATCACCATCAGTAACGAGCAGTTATTGGCTAACTCATCTGACGTCGAAGGTGAAGTAGCAATCGACAGCGTGAGCTACAGCGGCGCAGATGGCGTGTTCCAAGACAATGGTGACGGCACTTACACCTTCTCGCCAAACGAGAACTTCAATGGTGAAGTGAGCCTTGACGTTGTGGTTGTCGATGAAGACGGTGCGACGGATTCAACCACCGCAGGTATTACGGTACTTGAGGTGAACGATCCGCCAATTGCCGGCGCGACCAGCTACTCAGTGAACGAAGACGAAGTGATCACCATCAGCTCTGAGCAGCTATTGGCGAGTGCTTCTGATGTTGAAGGCGAAGTCGCGATTGATAGCGTCAGCTACAGCGGCTCTGACGGTATCTTTACTGACAACGGCGATGGCACATTCAGCTTCGCGCCAAACGAAAACTTCAACGGTGATGTCAGCCTAGATGTGGTCGTGACCGATGAAGACGGTGCAACGGTAGCAACCAATGCAAATATTGATGTATTGCCAATCAACGATGCTCCAGTATCAGGTGATTTGGCTTACAGCGTGGATGAAGATGGCTCTATCACGCTAAACCAAGAACAGCTTCTTGCACAAGCAGGCGACGTAGATGGCGATGACCTAACCGCGGCGAACCTCACTGTTGACGGCAATGCGACCGTTGTTGCGAATGACGATGGCAGCTTCACTATCACACCAGATGCGGACTTCAATGGCGACATTGATCTGAGCTTCGACATTACGGACGGCGATGCGACCATTCAAGCCACTGCCGATCTGACTGTGAACCCAGTGAACGACCTACCAACGGTTGGTCAACCACAGTTTGTTACGCAAGAAGACACCAGTTTCACCTTCACCGAAGAGCAACTGCTGCAAAATGCAGGTGATATCGATGGTGATAACCTAACGGTTGAGAACGTTGCTTCTGACAGTGGTACGTTAGTCGACAACGGTGACGGCACTTACACCTTCGCACCAAACGAAAACTTCGATGGCAACGTGAACGTGACGTTTGATGTCAACGATGGCACTGCAACGGTTCCTGCTGAAGCGAACATTGATGTTCAATCTGTGGTTGATATGCCAGAGTTGTCGATTGCTTCGGACTTGGTGATTGCGTCTGATAACTTCGAGTCTGGCTCGAACGGTTGGAACGCGAACACTGAAAGCTCTCAAGGCTTCGAAACGGGCGACATGCTGGGTCGTATTGGTGGCACTGGCGGTGATGAAGCGGTCAGCAAAACCTACGAGATCCCAAGTGATGTTAATGAAGTGAATATATCGTTTAGCTTCTACGAAATCGATTCTTGGGATGGCGAGTCGTTCCAAATCTTTGTGGGTGGCGAACAGCTAACCACCTTGGAGAACTCCGCGTTCCGTACTCAAGATGGTACGACAACGCTATACGATTCTGACGGTAACGAAGTGGGTGAAGTGATCCACGGAGCCTCTCAACGTGAAGGCTTCAGTGGTTGGAATGACCAAGCTCACCAAATCAACCTGACGGTTCCTGTCGAGGATGGCGAACTGCAACTCGGCTTCGGTTCAACCTTGAATCAAGACGTTTGGGATGAATCGTTTGGTATCGACAACATCGAAATCACGGTAGCGGATGCGGATTACCAAATTATTGGTACCGAAGATACACCAGTGCCGCTTGATATCGATGCAGCGTTAAGCGATACCGATGGTTCAGAAAACCTCTCAATCTTGATTGAAGATGTGCCAGAAGGCAGCGCACTATCAGCGGGTGTCGATAATGGTGACGGCACTTGGTCACTACAACCAGGCGAGCTAGAAGGACTAGAGTTTATCCCTTCTGCGGACTTCAACGGCGATGTGACGCTAACCGTAAATGCAACCTCTACGGATGTGGATACAGGTACAACGGCGACAGCGACGCAAGATGTGACGATTCATATCTCGCCAACCAATGATGCACCAGAAGTAACGGGTGACATCACTGCAGTCACTGCCGAAGACAACAGCATTACGCTAACTCAAGAGCAGTTACTGGAGCACGCTGTTGATATCGATGGCGATGACTTAAGTGCAATCAACCTGAGCACCAATGATGAAAATGCAACGGTTGAAATGAACGAGGATGGCAGCTTCACCATTACTCCAAGCGAGAACTTCTACGGCGACATTGAGTTTAGTTACGATGTCACGGATGGCGAAGAAGTGGTTGCTGCTGGTCTTGACCTAACCGTTACACCAGTCAATGACGCTCCAGAGCCACAAGATCAAGCGTTCACCGTGGGTGAGGACGGTCTTCTTACCTTTACAGATGCAGACCTATTAACAGGCGCGACGGATGTAGAAGGTGACAACCTAACAGTTGAAGGCGTGACTTACACTGGCGCGGACGGTGTCCTAACCGACAATGGTGATGGCACGTACAGCTTCGCGCCAAACGAAAACTTCAATGGCGACGTGAACTTCACCTTTGATGTTTCTGATGGCACGGATACCGTGACCGCAAATATCGATGTAAGCGTGACGCCAGAGAACGATCCACCGGTGGCAGGCAGCACGTCTTACACTGTGCATGAAGACAACTCGATCACCATCAGTGATGAGCAACTACTGGCTAATTCGTCTGATATCGAGGGTGATGTTGCGATCAGTAGCGTGAGTTACAGCGGTAACGACGGTGTGCTAGAAATTAATGGCGATGGTACTTACACCTTCTCACCAAACGAAAACTTTACAGGCGATGTTAGCCTAGATGTTGTCGTGGTTGACGAGGACGGCGCGGTTGATACAACAACAGCGGGTATTATCGTTCTTGAGGTGAACGATCCACCAATCGCAGGTACAACCAGTTACACCATTGATGAAGATGAAGTCATCACCATCAGTGCAGAACAGTTGTTGGCAAACTCTTCCGATATTGAAGGTGAGGTAGCACTAGATAGCGTGAGCTACAGTGGCAGCGAAGGTATCTTTACCGACAATGGTGATGGTACGTTCAGCTTTGCACCAAACCAAAACTTCAATGGTGAAGTGAACCTTGATGTTGTAGTCGTGGACGAAGATGGTGCGACCGCTTCGACGACGGCAAACATTGATGTTCTGCCAATCAATGATGCCCCAGTATCGGGTGACTTGGCTTACAGTGTCGACGAAGACAACTCAATCACGCTAAGCCAAGAGCAGCTTCTCGCTCAAGCAACGGATGTAGAAGGTGATGCACTAACCGCTTCCAACCTAGTGGTTGACGGTGATGCGACGGTTACGGCTAATGACGATGGTAGCTTTACCATTACGCCCGACGCGAACTTCAATGGCGACATTGATATCACGTTTGATATCAGTGATGGTTCTGACACCTTGGTCGCGACGGCAGATCTAACGGTTAATCCAGTTAACGACCTACCACAGCCAGAAGATCAAGCGTTCACCATTGGTGAAGATGGCGTGTTGACCTTTACTGATCAAGACCTGTTGGATGGTGCAACCGATATCGATGGCGATGACCTATCGGTAGAAGGTGTCACATACACTGGCGCGGACGGTGTTCTTACTGACAATGGCGATGGCACATACAGCTTCGCACCGAACGAAAACTTCAATGGCGACGTAAACTTTACCTTCGATGTTTCCGATGGCACGGACACCGTGACCGCGAATATCGATGTGAGTGTGACGCCAGAGAATGATCCACCAGTGGCAGGCAGCACGTCTTACACAGTGCATGAAGATAACTCGATCACCATCAGTGATGAACAGCTACTAGCGAACTCATCGGATATTGAAGGTGATGTATCGATTGATAGCGTGAGCTATAGCGGTAACGATGGTGTGCTGGAAATCAACGGTGATGGCACGTACACCTTCTCGCCAAACGAGAACTTCAATGGCGAAGTGAGCCTAGATGTTGTTGTAATCGACGAAGATGGCGCGACGGATTCAACTACCGCAGGTATCACGGTACTTGAGGTGAACGATCCGCCAATCGCAGGCACAACCAGTTACACCATTGATGAAGATGAAGTCATCACCATCAGTGCAGAACAGTTGTTGGCAAACTCTTCCGATATTGAAGGTGAGGTAGCACTAGATAGCGTGAGCTACAGTGGCAGCGAAGGTATCTTTACCGACAATGGTGATGGTACGTTCAGCTTTGCACCAAACCAAAACTTCAATGGTGAAGTGAACCTTGATGTTGTAGTCGTGGACGAAGATGGTGCGACCGCTTCGACGACGGCAAACATTGATGTTCTGCCAATCAATGATGCTCCAGTATCGGGTGACTTGGCTTACAGTGTCGACGAAGACAACTCAATCACGCTAAGCCAAGAACAATTGTTGGCACAAGCAACGGATGTAGAAGGTGATGCACTAACCGCTTCTAACCTAGTGGTTGACGGTGATGCGACGGTTACGGCTAATGACGATGGTAGCTTTACCATTACGCCTGACGCGAACTTTAATGGCGACATTGATATCACGTTCGATATCAACGATGGCAGCGATACTATCGTTGCAACGGCGGACCTAACGGTTAACCCAGTTAATGACTTGCCGCAGCCAGAAGATCAAGCGTTCACTATTGGTGAAGATGGTGTGTTGACCTTCACTGACCAAGATCTGCTTGATGGCGCAACGGATATTGATGGTGATGACCTATCGGTAGAAGGTGTCAATTACACTGGTGCCGATGGTGTCCTAACCGATAACGGTGATGGTACCTACAGCTTTGCTCCAAACGAGAACTTCAATGGTGATGTGAACTTTACCTTCGATGTTTCTGATGGCACGGATACCGTGACCGCAAATATCGACGTAAGCGTGACGCCAGAGAACGATCCTCCGGTTGCGGGCAGCACGTCTTACACAGTACATGAAGACAACTCGATCACCATCAGTGACGAGCAACTACTGGCTAATTCGTCGGATATTGAAGGCGACGTAGACATCAGTAGTGTGACTTACAGTGGCAACGATGGCGTCTTCCAAGACAATGGCGATGGTACGTACACCTTCTCTCCAAACGAGAACTTCAATGGCGAGGTCAGCCTAGACGTTGTGGTTGTCGATGAAGAGGGTGCGACAGACTCAACCACTGCGGGTATCACAGTACTTGAGGTGAACGATCCACCAATCGCAGGTGCGACAAGTTACTCTGTCAATGAAGACGAAGTCATTATCTTCACGGAAGAGCAACTGCTAGCGCAATCAAGCGATGTGGAAGGTGACGTGAGCCTAGAAAGCGTCTCTTACAGTGGTAGCGACGGCATTCTAACGGCGAATGACGATGGCACTTACAGCTTCGCACCAAATGAAAACTTCAACGGTGGCGTAAGTCTCGATGTGGTAGTCGCTGATGAAGACGGTGCAACTGCGACAACCAACGCGAACATTGATGTCTTGCCAGTCAACGATGCTCCGGTATCTGGCGACTTGGCTTACAGCGTCGATGAAGACGGTTCAATCACATTGAGTCAAGAGCAGTTACTGGCTCAAGCGGGTGACGTAGACAGCGATAATCTAGAAGCAGTGAACTTAACCGCGGTAGCCAATGCAACCGTTGTTGAGAACCAAGATGGTAGCTTTACGATTACGCCTGATGCGAACTTCAATGGCGATATCGACCTAAGCTTCGACTTGATTGATAACGATGGTGCGAGCGTGGAAGTGGGCGTTGACCTAACGGTGAACCCAATTAACGATGCGCCGCAATCAACGCCAGTGAATATTGCTGGCACCGAAGATACCACCATTCTTATCACGCAGGATATGTTGCTTGCTAACGCGACAGACATCGACAACACCTACGATGAACTGTCTGCTGTCGACCTAGTGATTGATGAGCAATACGGTGACTTGCTAGACAACGGTGATGGTACTTGGTCATTCACTCCGGCTGAAAACTTCAATGGTGATGTGCCAATGTCGTTTGGCGTCAGCGATGGTGATTTAGTTACGCCGGTTGAAGGCAATCTAAACATCGAAGCGGTTAACGATGCACCAGAAGCGCCAACCATCCAGATGCAAGGCGAAGAAGATGTGGTCATGGTGATTGACCCTGCTTACATCGCTGATCAAGTTACGGATCTTGATGGTGACGAAATCAGCGTAGAAAGCATCACGGTTCGTGCTCCTGCAAACGCGACATTAACCCAGCAACCAGATGGTATGTACCACTTGGTGACCACTCAAGACTTCAATGGTTTGGTGGAACTGGGCTACACCGCGACGGATGGTGAAGAAGTGGTTGAAGGTTCGTTGAATGTGGATGTTATTCCAGTCAACGATGCTCCATTCAATGTGGGTAATGCCTTTATGGCAACCGACGAGGATGGCGCATTCACCTTCGACGCGGGCGACCTGATGAACTTGTTCGGCGATATCGACACTGAAAACCTAGTCGTATCACGCATTATCACCGCAGAAGGTGAAGATGGTGGTGAGGTAACAGACAACGGTGACGGTACTTGGACATTCACACCGACTGGCGATTTTGCAGGGGTTTCTGACTTGCAAGTTGTGGTAAGTGACGGTGAGTTTGAGACGGTACTTGACGTACCAGTGTTTGTTCGCCCTGTTGCCGATGGCGCAGTCATCACAACCGACCATGATGGTCCGTTAGTCTTCGGTGAGGACGAAACGGGTCACCTAGGCTTGAATGTCGGTCTAATCGACGATTCAGAAACGTTAAGTAACCTAGTGATGACTGGTTTCCCTGTTGGCTTCGAAGTTACGGATGGTGTGAACACCGTTACCATCACGGAACCGGGTCAATACATCGACTTGAACGAGTGGGATATCTCAGACCTGCAAATGACGCCTCCGGCTGACTTTTATGGCGAGTTCTTCGTAACCGTGACCGCAACAACGGTGGATTATGGCGACGAGCCAGAAGAGTTCGAAGATGGCATCGATTCAGGTGACTTCGAAACCCTAGCGGGTGAGCCAGTTATACTAACCGCAGATGACCTAATCGGATTGGCAGAGAATGTGGACGCTGACGCGGGTGATGAAGTGAAGTTCGTTCACCTAGCTGATCGCAGCCAAGGTGAGATTGTCGATAACGGTGATGGCACATGGACATTCAATCCAGCACCAGGCTTTACGGGTGAAGCGGATATCGCTTACGTGATTGATAAAGACGGTGTGCTTCATGATGAGCAAACAGGCGTGGTCGTGAAAGAAGACGCGCCACAAGAGAATGCTTCTCCTGAAATCGACAGCATTTCTACCACAGAAATGGCAGCGGATGGCACCTTGTCGTTCACCAATGATGACATGCTATCGACCTTGAGCGATGCAGAAGGCGACAGCTTGAGCATTGAGTCAGTGAGCCTAATGGAAGGTCAAGGTGTGATAGAGACCGATAACCAAGGTAACTACCAATTCACACCAGCAGAAGGCTACACCGGAGATGTTCAAGTTGGCTTCATTGCAACTGACGGTGAAAACCGCATTGAGAGCTTCTTCAATGTCGACATCCAAGGTGAAGGTGAAACCACAACCAGTGAAGGCTACGCACTGGCTGATGATGGTTCACTAACACTAACGGAAGCGCAGTTGATTGATGAGCTTGGCATTAGCCCTTCTGCAGAAGTGTTGGATGTCGCCGATGCAAACGATGCAGGTTTCTTCGCGAAATCAGGTGATGAAGAGTGGACATACTGGCCAAACGATGACTTCGATGGCAATTTGGCTATGGATGTTCAGGTCAACGACAACGGTGAAGTATCGACTCAGAATCTGAGCATCCAAGTTGCGGACGATTCAGCGCAAAGTGACGAGCCACAAATTCAAACTGCTCAAGCATCATCAGAGCAGCAAGTTGGCGAAGCGCAACAGCCTGAAGAGCAAGCAGCAAACGGTGCAGACAGTGAAGAGGAGAGCGCAGCTGATGTGACTGCAGCACCAGGCGATACCATTTCTATCTCGGTTCCAGATGAGGTCAGTGGTAACGAATCGGTGGATTATGCAGAAATGTCCGGTCTACCTGATGGTGCATCAGTAAGCAACGCACTGGATAATGGCGATGGCAGCTTCACATTAAGTGGCAACCTGAACCAACCAGTATCGGTTGACTTACCAGAAGGTTACGAAGGTACGAGCGAAATCCAATTCCAAGGTTACGACGAATTGGGCAGCGCAGTAGAAGGTGCGAGTGGCACAGTTGAAGTTGAAGTCGATGATCAATACACCATGCAAGGTTCTGCTCAAGATCAGCAACCAGACATGGCGGGTATGGAATCTGGCGGCAGCGACTGGACAAGTGCAGGAGGTCAAGATCAAGGTGTTGACTTCACGGATGACTCTGGCAGCTTCGACTCGGATACTCAAACGGGTACTGACCAAGGCAACGATTTCGATCAAAGCTCAATGTAACCAGTCCTAGACGAGGGCAGTGTCATTGCTGTCCAAACCAAAGCCATGCAGAGTCTACTTTGCATGGCTTTTTTGTTGGTCTTCTTTCTATGAGCTGTAGAAAAAAACTTGGAAATTGAAAAAAGTATTCTTAGCTAGTTTATACCCAAGTAACCTCGAGATGTTAGGTTCAGCGAGAATGGCTTGGTTTGTAGACGCGGCGGCGATTTAAAGGTCTAGTGGGTCTAAATCAAGAATCGACAACAAAGTATACAAACCAAGACAGCTCGCCCTTCGGGAGCGTGTCATTGACTCGGTTTCTGTGTCAAACAACTTGGAAAGAGCTGACTATTACGCTGCGTTGTTTTCCTTGACCCCGAATCAATGACAACGCTCTGAATCCTGCATCTTGAAGTCACTTGGGTATAAGAGTCATTTACAAGGAGGAGCGACATGTACCGTTATGTCAGTTCGCCAAAAGCGTCAAAGTACATAGTACCGCCGCCACTGCATCGTGAGTTGTCGTGTATGGATGTGCCGGAGTCAGAACTTGAGATGCGTGAAATTCTGAACAATTGGTTTGCCGATGGATTGGCGCCCATCATTCAGAATGAAGACAATTACATCTCTGCTAATGAGCAACAGCGCTTTGAGCAGCTCAGCCGCACGGTGGGCGTGCTACTGCGTAATAAAGATTACTACTTTGCCACCAAGCGGATTCTTTCATTGTGGGAGCAAGACTGCTTAGAAACGACTTACGTTAATTATCTGATTTTACGTAGTGAGCGCATACCATACTTCGAATAAGTCCCATTTATCGGCTTAAAATAGTGGTTTACATGGTTTTCTTAGTAACTTTTGATACTTGTATTTAACATTTTTATAAACATCGTTATATTTAAGGCTCATCGTTGTCAGGAGTTTATGGATGAACCTTACGATATCAGGGAAGTTGCAGCTCAGTTTTGTGCTGCTAGCCGTACTTTTTATGGCATCAGCGGTATTTACGTATCGCAACGTCACCACCGTAGAGCAATACGCATCTTCGTTACTTAAATCCGATTTACCGACCGTCGACACCAGTCGCGGTATCCAACAGTCCGTTCAAGCGTCGCTGTCTTCTATTCGAGCCTACATGTTGCTAGGTGGCGATGAAGAGGCGAGCGCACGTTTGAGTGAGGACGTTCGCAATATCATGGCATCTACAGACGAGTCGCTTCCAACGTTGCAGGCTTTGATCTCTGAACAGGATTTTCAAGCGATTCAAAGTCAGTGGGATGCGGTAAAAGTCTCTTTGAACAAGCTGATTGAACTTAGCCACAGTGATGAGAACTTACCCGCGCACAACCTCTTTATTAACGAAGCGGCACCCATTGCAGAAGTGGCACTTGATCAGCTTCAAAGCTTAATCAACGAAGAGTCAGGAAACCCATTTGGTGGAGACAGAAAACGTCTGTTTAAAGTCTACGCCGACAGCTATACCTCGCTCGCCAATGCTCTGTCCGCCTTGCGAGATTTCCTGTTGTACGGGCAGCAAGATCACCTAGACAAATACCACGACTTGATTAAGTACCACAATCAGTCCGTGGCGGAAATCGACAGTAAACTCGACAGACTGACTGATAACGACCAATCATTGTGGTCACTGTTTAAGGAAATGCAGCAACTGTACTTTCCTTTAGCAGAGCAGGTAATTGCATTGCGTCAATCGCCAGAGTGGAATGAATCAAACTTGTTAATGGCGAATGAACTGTTGCCAACAGCGGATGCACTAGACCAAAGCTTAGAGACGATCGTATTGTCTCAGCAAAGTCGTGCTGATCAAAGCGGACAGGGTATTAATCAGTCGATCAAGAACGTACTGACCACTATGTTGATTGCAGCGGCATTAGTTTTGTTTGCCGCAGTAGCGATTTCAAAATACATGGGCAATACCATTGGTCGCCGAGTGAAAAACTTATCGGAGCGAGCCAAGACGATCGCTTCAGGAGATGTTTCTCAGCCTCCATTAACTGTTGTTGGGAAAGATG
The DNA here is from genome assembly GCF_023161825.1 of Vibrio sp. 2CM40D. Taxonomy (NCBI): domain Bacteria; kingdom Pseudomonadati; phylum Pseudomonadota; class Gammaproteobacteria; order Vibrionales; family Vibrionaceae; genus Vibrio; species Vibrio sp. 2CM40D. The sequence goes on along the minus strand of NZ_JALNTL010000002.1, from coordinate 24,284 downwards.
AATTGGCAGACCTTACCGATTCGATTAACCGCATGAACCAATCGTTAGCGAGCATCGTGGCAGGGGTGAGTGAAAAAGCGCACCAAGTGGATACCAGCATGGGAGCTTTGTTGGAATCGGCGCAAGTCACTTCATCGAATGTTGAACAGCAACAGACCAGCATTGTTGAAATGGGAAGCCAATTGGATGAAATCGCTTTAGCCGCGCGTAACACCCTAGATCAAGCCAACCAATCAGTGCAGAAGCTTTCTGATTCAAAAGGCGAGATTGAACAAGGTCGTGATGCTTTAGAGCAAAACAAAGTCACTATGGAAAGTTTGCACGGCAGCATTGAAACCGCGAGTACGCAGGTGACGCAGTTAAGCAAAGAGAGCGAAGCCATTGGCCGAGTTACAGAGGTGATTGAAGGCTTAGCAGAACAAACTAACTTACTGGCATTGAATGCCGCGATAGAAGCAGCGCGTGCGGGTGACCAAGGACGAGGCTTTGCGGTTGTGGCGGATGAAGTACGTATGTTAGCGACTCGCACTACTCAATCGACGACAGAAATCAACGGTATCATCAATGCGATTCAACGCTCGACCAATTCGGTGGTAGAGGAGATTGAACACAGTCAATCACTTGCGGAGCAGGGCGCTGAGCACATTGAAAAAGCGGTAACTCGTTTGCTCGTCACGACCGAGCAAATAGGTTCCTTGAATGAACAAATGGCAGAGCTTGCGGCAGCGGCAGAGCAGCAATCTCATGCGACCAATTCGATCACTGGATTGATGTCCGGTATTACTCAATCAGTGGATGAGGTTTCGAATAACAGCCAACGCGCATCAGAGACATCATTGCAAGTAAAAGAGCAAGTTACCGAACTGAATCAACAGATGGCAACTTTCAAAACGGCGTAGATAAGGTTTAGGTCTGTTCATCTACTTTTGAACGTTAACCAAATAGTAAAAAAGCCCCAATTCTTTTGACACAAAAAGGGTTGGGGCTTTTTGTTGGATGATACGCCGATATTCGTCTGCTTGCTCATTGGATTTGGCTATTTAAATCATAGTTAAAACCAAATTCTCTTCACCGAGCCGGAGTCGTAATATGACTCCATCGGCAGCAAATACTGCAAAAGAATTTTTAAACTTTATACCAATCCCGGTAAGAGAATCGTTCGTTACTACGATTGGTATCATCCTTCTAGGAGCAAGATTATGAACAAACAAGTAAGCCTAATTGGTCTAGACAGCGAACAATCAGCACAACTAGCTCAACAGCTAAATCAACTGCTAGCGCATTACCAAGTGTTGTACATGAACTCTCGCGGTTACCACTGGAACATTAAAGGTGCGCAATTCTTCGAACTGCACGTAAAATTTGAAGAGATCTACACTGATCTACAAACAAAAATCGATGAGCTTGCAGAGCGTATTCTAACTTTGGGGCATACGCCAGCGCACGCATTCAGCAACTACTTGGAAGCAAGTGAAATTAAAGAACATCAAAACGCGACTTCTGGTGAGGAGTGTGTACAAGGTCTGGTTCAAGGCTTTAGCGTTCTACTTCTAAAACAGCGTGAGATTCTACAAAACGCGGGTGAAGCAGATGACGAAGGTACAGCGGCATTGATGGGTGACTACATCCGTGAGCAAGAAAAATTAATGTGGATGCTTAACGCTTATCTACAAGGCTAAGCAGCGCATCACCCAAGCAATCCTTGGGAACGCATGAAACAATCGGGAATAAGTCATAAGGGGCACGTTGGTGCCCCTTTTTTTGTGTGCTTTATTTGCGTGGTAAGGATTGGAAATGGCTCAGTAAATCGCTGAGTTCATTAAGCGCCAACGAGGCTGAGTCATTGAAGGTTTCTTGATTCCCATGGCGCACAAGGCAAGAGGGCATCTGTGCGTTATACGCTGCCTGTAAGTCGTAAAGGTAATCGCCGACATAAAGCACTTCATCCGGCATCAGACGCCACTCTTTTGCCAACACCTGTAGAGACAAAGGGTCTGGCTTGGGCGGGAAGCATTCACGAGTGATGACTCGTTCCACTGAGATTTGGTTGTGTTCTAGTTTGCGCTGCGTGGCGATTTGACAGTTGCGCGTCACGATAGCGGTTTTGATTTCATTTTGATGTAAGTGGGCGAGCAATTCATGGCAGCCAATCATTGGAGCAGACTGCTCAGCATCAGAAATCTCGTAATCAAATATCACGTTATGAGCGTGCTCTCGATGATGAGGGTGCTCAAGTGCGTCGACAAAATCCAATAGATCTTCACTCTGCGGACAACCTAGCTGTTGTCGCAATTCGCCGAAGTTCATATCAGAACTCACCAAGGTGTTGTCTAAATCAAACACCACGGCTTTAATTTTATCGAGCTGTAAAGGGAATGGAATCATAATGACCTCGTACAACTTAACCGAACTATCGTTTTAAAAAACAAAAGGTTATTGTTAAGTTTAGATTCTCCTGCCTAGATTGTACGAAAATAAATCAACCATGTATCACAAAACAAGGACGCGCATGATCATTCCTAAACCATTACAAAAAGGCGACACCATCGGCTTTTTCTCGCCATCCTCTCCAGCCACGGTGTTCGCACCTGCGCGTTTTGAACGTGCCAAAGCGTATGTGGAATCCCATGGTTACCAGCTAAAAGCAGGTAGCTTAACGGGCAAAACTGACCAATATCGCTCGGGTTCGATTCAAGAGCGAGTAGAAGAATTGAATGCGCTGATTCGTGACCCTGAAGTGCGCTGTATTATGTCGACCATAGGTGGTTCCAACAGTAACTCATTGCTGCCTTACATTGATTTCGAGGCATTGAAGAAAGATCCCAAGATCATTGTTGGCTATTCGGATGTGACAGCTTTGCTTATGGGCATTTACGCACAAACCGGCATCGTCACTTTCTATGGTCCTGCTTTGGTGGCGTCACTGGGTGAATTCCCGCCATTGGTGGACGAGACCTTCGCTTCGTTCGAATCGATAGTGAATACATTAGTCGGCTTGGATCATCAATACACAATGCCACTAGGGTGGACAGATGAATGGATAGAGTGGGGCGGGCAAGACCGCGCGAAACAGACCTTGCAAAACCAGTGGCACTTCAAAGGTGAAGGCAAGATCACAGGGCGTTTGATTGGTGGCAACCTCAATACCATGGCGGGTATTTGGGCAAGTAAGTTTATGCCGAGTATCGAACAAGGCGATATTTTGCTAGTGGAAGATTGTTTGCAGGGCATTGAAACGGTCGAACGTTCTTTTGCGCTGCTCAAGCTCTCTGGTGTGTTTGATAAAGTTGGTGCGGTTGTGCTCGGCAAGCATGAAAAGTTCAATGATAAAGGCACAGGACGAGCACCTATAGACGTGTTACTAGAAGTACTTAACGGTCAACCACTGCCAATTTTGTATGACTTTGACAGCTGTCATACCCACCCAATGCTTACCGTTCCATTGGGCTCGACCATGACGCTCGATTTTGACAATGAAACGGTAGCAGTGAGTTTAAAGAGCTAGCTTTTTTGACTAGCTCTTAAGAGAAAACTATTTCTCCTCAAGACGAAAGATTTTGCCGCTGTCGGTAGAAAAATAGATATAGCCATCGGGGCTGATGGTTATATCTCTTACTCGTTCACCAAGATTCTCCATCAATCTTTTTGATTCGGTGAGCTTGCCATTCTCAATAGAGACCACGTTGATGTGTGCCAGTTTCAATGCACCAGCGAGGATCTTTCCGTCCAACTCTGGGTATTTATCGCCACGGTACAAAATCATGTTACTTGGTGCGATAGAAGGGATGTATACCAGTCTTGGATCTTCCATTCCCGGTAACGACTTAGCTTCACCGACGTCCAACGGTCCCCAATATTCTTTACCATGAGAGACTTTAGCCCAGCCGTAGTTCGCGCCTTTCTTGATTAGATTAATTTCATCGCCGCCGCGTGGTCCATGTTCAATAGACCACAGCTGTTTTGTTGCTTCGTCGTAAAACATACCTTGCGGGTTGCGGTGCCCGTAACTCCATATCTCAGGAAGAGCTTGGGAAGGTTTGAATGGGTTGTCTTGCGGAACCGAACCATCAAGGTTAAGGCGCAGAATACTGCCAGCATGGGTTTGAGTGTCTTGCCCATTATCACGTTCGCCACGGTCACCGATTGAGAAATAAACTTTGTCGTCAACAAATGAAAGTCGACTGCCGTAGTGACGCCCTGTGTCGGTGATGGCATCAGCAACAAAGAGATCGTTCCAACCCACAAGTTGATTGTTTTGCAATTGCGCCGTCGCTAACGCCACCGTATTGCCTTTACTCGTGCGCTTGCTGTAGGTAAAGAAGAGTTGCGGGTTTTGCTTATCGGCATTCGGTGCGAGCGCAACATCCAATAAGCCGGCTTGTCCACTGGTGTTCACATTGGGGACGTTAAACAGCTTTTGAGGTTTGCCTGTGGTGATATCCAGCAACGAAACCGTACCGTTTTTTTCATTGACGATAACGCGTTGGTTATCTAAGAACTCGATCCCCCAAGGGATCTGAAATCCATTCGCCACTTCGTTGGCGCGGTATTCGGCAGTGTTGGCAGAAAAGGATAAACAAGCGAGTAGGGTAGCAGCAATCGTTCTCATGGTTCCTTCCAATATGAATCGTGTTAATACTTAAAAGCTAACACTAAAAGACTATGTTTGGCAGAGATTCACTTGTATATGAATGTAAAAAATCCCCGATACGAAATCGGGGATTGAATTAAGGCTAGAGAATTGTTTAGTTAGCGAGATTACATCGCTTCTTCGAAGATCTTAGAGATTTCTTCGTGAGTTGCTTGTTTAGGGTTAGTGAAACCACAAGCGTCTTTCAGTGCGTTGTCTGCTAGTGTTGGGATGTCTTCTAGTTTCGCACCAAGCTCTTTAATACCTGCTGGGATACCCACATCTTTCGCTAGAGTAACGATAGCGTCGATTGCTGCCGCTGCACCTGCTTCAGCAGACATGCCTTCTACGTTTACGCCCATTGCTTTTGCTACGTCACGTAGACGCTCAGGACATACTTGCGCGTTGTAGCGCTGTACGTGAGGTAGAAGAATCGCGTTACAAACACCGTGTGGAAGGTCGTAGAAACCACCTAGCTGGTGTGCCATTGCGTGTACGTAACCTAGAGACGCGTTGTTGAATGCCATACCCGCCATGAACTGCGCGTATGCCATTTGTTCACGAGCTTCTAGATCTTCACCGTTTTTCACTGCTGTGCGTAGATAAGCCTGGATAAGCTCAATCGCTTTGATTGCTACCGCATCAGTGATTGGTGTTGCTGCGATAGATACGTAAGCTTCAATCGCGTGAGTTAGGGCATCCATACCTGTTGCCGCAGTTAGCGAAGCAGGTTTAGCTAGCATTAGCTCTGGATCGTTTACCGAGATAAGCGGTGTTGTGTGCTTATCAACGATAGCCATCTTGATGTGACGCTCTTCGTCAGTGATGATGCAGAAACGCGTCATTTCAGATGCAGTACCTGCCGTCGTGTTGATTGCGATAAGTGGCATCATTGGTTTTGCAGACTGGTCTACGCCTTCGTAATCTGCGATTTTGCCGCCGTTAGAAGCAACAAGCGCGATACCTTTCGCACAGTCGTGTGGTGAACCACCACCTAGAGAGACAACGAAGTCACATTCGTTATCAGTAAGAAGTGCTAAGCCGTCGTTAACGTTGCTGATAGTTGGATTTGGTTGAGTACCATCAAACACAACGGTTGCTACATCGCGCTCAGTGAGAAGGTCTTGAACTTGTTTGACTACACCGATTTGGTTAAGGATCTTATCCGTAACGATCAAACCTTTTTTAAAGCCTTGAGATTGGATGCTGTCTGCTGCGTCTTTCAAACAACCAGCGCCCATTAGGTTTACCGTAGGGATAAAAAATGCACTTGTCATATTGGATAGCTCCGTCGTTATTTTTAATAATCTTTCTTAATTTGCCATTTACTGTCGCACATTCGTTTCCAGATTGAAGTTGATCTGAAGCAAGTTTACCTACTTAGAGGTACTTGCAATAGAAAAACTGTGACAGTGATCTTGTTGCACTGCGTATAAGTGCAACACTGATATAAAGTAGAACAAATATGAAACTATGGACGTAAACGATTGGCAGAAATTGACTTCTGACGCGGATATATCTCTAAATTCGACTAAAGTATAAAAAATCCCCATTAATAACTTAATTATCAATGGGGATAGGGAAGTGTTTTATAAGCTAACTACTAATAATTAAGCTATTTTAATCAGTTTTGATACTAACTTTTCGATACCTGAAGCCGCTTGAGAGATATTCTCTGCCAACATGTAAGCAGGGGTTGAAAGTACGAGGTGTTTTTCATCAAAAACGATGTCTTCGACAGGGCACGTGGTGTGTTCACCGCTCATTTGATTAAATGCTATTGAGACTGCCTCATCGTTGCCTACCGTTCCTTTCACGCCTTGCTCATAAATCATCGGAATAATGACAGGAGAAATACACAGATAGCCAGCTGGTTTTTTCGCATTAGCAAACGCGCGACAAGCTTGAGCTACGTGTGTGTTAATGGAGCACTCCGCACCTGAAACGGCGAAGTCGGTTAAGTTTTTCGCAGCACCAAATCCACCTGGAAGCAGTAGGGCATCGTATTCATCAACGTTAAGTTTGGCAACATCGTCAATGTTTCCGCGTGCGATACGAGCTGATTCGATCAGTACGTTACGGGCTTCATCCATTTCGTCACCTGTTAGGTGATTGATGACGTGGAGTTGGTCAATGTTAGGTGCAAAGCAGTGCCAAGTTGCCCCTGCTTTCTCGATGGCGTAGAGCGCCAACACTGCTTCGTGGATCTCAGAACCGTCGTAAACGCCTGAACCACTTAAAATGACTGCGACTTTTTTCATGTTTGGATTCCTTTACTCTGAACGTTCCTTAGATTGCTCTTCGCTATCTAGACCATGCGTTTCCGAGTGTGTTTTAACGTTTTCACTCTCGTCGTCATCTTCATCATAGTAGCGCACAACAAAGGGTGTAAGCATAACACTAGAGGGCAGAAAATGTTTCATATCAACTCCAACGGCTTAATAGAATGATTTTTATACTGATTTTTATAAAACAGTACGTTGAACCTGATCATTTTTGAGTTAAGCTGACGTTTCCTTTGGCATTCGTGAGTGGTAGGTCACATGAAATCAGTGCAATTTCGTTTCACACTTTATGGTTGTATCGCGATTCTCTCTTGGAGTTGTCTGCTTGGCATCGCGAGGTTGGTTACGGAGAGTTTAGGTCCTGTAGGCGGGGCAGCCATGTTGTACTCTCTTAGCTCTGTTTTCCTTCTTATCGTGGTCGGTATTCCAAAGTTGTCTTACTTTTCTCCCAAGTATCTTGTGCTTGGTGGTGCGATGTTCGTTTGTTATGAAATATTTCTCGCTTTATCTTTGGGATATTCCAACTCGCGCGCGCAGGCAATTGAGGTGTCGATTGTCAACTACCTTTGGCCCGCACTGACGGTTTTATTTGCGGTCCTTGGCAGCAATAAAAAAACAAACTGGTTGCTTTATCCAGCAGTTACGCTGGCGTTTGTTGGGGTTGCTTGGACTGTGAGCGGTGAGAATGGCTTATCCATAACTCAGATCATGTCCAATGTTAGTAGTAACCCTCTGGTATATTTTATGGCTTTTGCTGGGGCGGTTATATGGGCTTTTTATTGCAACTTAACCCAAAAGCAGCAATCTAAACATAATGCGATTACCCTGTTTTTCATTGCAACAGCTGTTTCGCTTTGGATCAAATATGCGTTTACCGATGAGCCACCAATGACATTCAGTTGGGAAGCGATGGGGTACTTAGTGGCTTCTGCGGCTTTAATGGCTGGTGGTTATGGTTTATGGAACATCGCGATCGTTGGCGGCAATATGGTTTTTCTCGCCACCTTGTCTTACTTCACGCCCATTTTTTCCGCTTTATTTTCTTCTATTATTCTTGGCGTAACTCTGAGCCATAGCTTTTGGCAGGGCGTTGTGATGGTAACGGTGGGCTCGCTGATGTGTTGGTTAGTCACCAAAGAGAAGCGCGAAGCGGCTGGGTAAGTTACCAACGAGATCAGAGAATTTAAGTGAGCAACGAACAGATCTCCCTTGCGAGCTGTATTCGAATACGAAGCAACTAAATCGAAAAAATTAAAAAAGCTCCCGAGATTGGGAGCTTTTTATTGAGTTTTAACGGCTCTTTGGTGGCGCTCTAATAAGCGACGTTCAAGTGTAGTTGAAGCTTGAATCTGTGCTTCGACAGTCGCTTGATAAGCTGCTTACGAGTGTGCTCTAGTGTATCAAGCTCCAATGTGTCGTCATCAATATGTACGTCCACATTTACTCGTAGCTCTTGGCCCACCTTCGTTACGCCAGCCAGTTTCAATTGATGCTCAGTCACTTTTTCAATCTCAAGAACATCTTTGCCAACGCTCTGACACAGCTCTTTGCTTGGTGTCATCATTAGTAGTTCACGTAAGGCACCTACTAGCATACCGAACGGTACTTTGAGGAAGTAAAAGCCCATTAAAACCATCATCATGGGATCGGCATATACCGCATACTCAGAGAATGGCGTTAGTGAAACAGCCCAAGCCGAGATAAATCCTACGGTCACCGCCACACTTAGCAGAGTATCCATTTGCCACTGTTTTTTCTCCGCTTCAATTAAGCCTGATGAGAAGCGGCGGCTGCGTTTCGCCATAAACCACCAAGCGTAACCACAGCCGATAACATTCACGATGCCGAATAAGGTCGCAATAGAAGCATCGACCTCACGACCTCCAGACATCAATGCTGATATCGCAGAGTAGAGAGAGAAGCTTACAACCACTAAAATGACGGCTGCTTTTATAGCAATAACGATTGGTTCTAAGACCGCTTTTCCAAATGGGAATACAGATTTTGAAGGCTTGTTAATATAATAAGAAGCGGCCAGTGACAATAAAGTTAACAGTAAACTGACCAAAGAGTAAACACCGTCAAACATGATGACAATTGAGCCTACAAGCAAGCCAAGTACCATACCACCAGCAGCGAACCCAGATGCCAAAAGGGCTGAAATGGTTAGAATACGGTTTTCGTTTTTGCTTGTCCTGTCACACATAAAAGATGCCTTTGAATTTTAATACCTTACTATTCTTCGCTCATAAGGTAATTTAGGCAACCACAAAGTGACCAGTAACTAATCTAAAAAATGCGTTTTTATTTATGTTTTTATAAAACAATGACTTACTGTGATTTTAGGTGTCAGTAAAATTGACGCTCACTGATAAAATGTTTAGAAGTCAAATAAATACTCGCTCAATTTATCAGCTAACCACGTCATTGCAGGATGCTCAGCATGGCCGTTAGGTGAAAACATACAGTAGTCTTCTTGCGTCAATCCGTATGTGTGTTTGATAACGGCGAGCTTCTGCTGACGAAGGTAATGGCGGATTAATGGTTCAGGAAGCACTCCCCAAGCGTCTTCTTCTAAGATGGTGTTCAGCATGTAGTCAAAACTCGAAAAACCAATATATCGAGTCGAGAAAGGTTGCAGTTCAGGGTTGTCTTTCTCATTTAGGTACACCATTAGTGCTTGCATTTGACTACGTAGATCTTCGTCTGAGACACGGCGCATCTTACTTAGGCGGTGTTCTACACTGCATACTGACATCATACGTATCTTGCCTAACGGGTTATATACGATACGAGGATCGTCTACTCGCTCATAATCAACGCCGAAAGCAAAATCTACTTGGTGGGTACTGACCAAGTTGGCTAAGTCGCCACTGGATGCCAAGATTAAGTTGAAGGTTGTTGAAGGAAAGCGGTTATTCAATGTATGAGATAATTCTTGCCAGAGATCATCAGGTAAGGAGTCGTCACGTGCTACCCAAACTTCCGCGTTAAACCCTTCCGAGATTTGAGCGCAGGTCTTTCTGACCCGTTGTGCGATGATAAGTAGGTGTTCGCAATCTTTGTAAATGGCTTTCCCAGCTTCAGAGAGGGTGAGCTGGTTGCCAGTTCGGTTAAACAATTCAACGTCGAGATCTTTCTCTAATGCCTTAATCGACATACTGAGTTTGGTGCGATTGCAGTCGAGTTGCCTTGCCGCTTCAGAAACAGAACCACACTCAGCGATGGTGCAGAAGGCTTCTACTTGAGTTAAGTTCATGATTTGACACAACCAATAAATGAATTCAAATAATTTGGGTATTATGCAGATGCGCTCCCAAAGCCATGAAAGATTATCGAAAAAAACGCGAATCCGCCAGATAAGTCTATGGTCTTTTAACGGTTTTGCGGTAATCTATGTGGGTTACAAAAAGTGAACATGGAGGCCACGATGGCACAAGATTGGGACGGCTTAGCAAAAAACTGGGAATCAAATCCAGCAACAGAGCAATTTGCGCAGTCGGTGTTTGAGCAGTTACAACAGCTAACTCAGCTTGATGGCATTAAAGTACTAGATTTTGGATGCGGAACAGGGCAGTTAAGTCAACGATTGTCACCGATGGTTAAAGACATCGTAGCATTAGACGCATCGGAAGCCATGATTGAGGAACTCGATAAAAAAGAGCTCGTCAACGTAGAACCTGTGGTAGATGCATTATCTCGCGGCTTGGTCGCTCAGCATCCGGCCTTTCGTGGACAGTTCGACTTGGTGGTTGCATCATCAGTTTTAGCGTTTGTGGAAGACTTAGACGCGTCATTAACGATCTCGCATTCTCTACTTAACCACGGCGGCTATTTTGTTCATTTTGATTGGATTGCAGAATGTGAACAAGACGGTTTTACCCTTGCGAAGTCTGAGCGTGCACTGAAAGAAGCGGGTTTTACTGAAGTTGAATCGCAACACGTTTTTGACATTACATCTGATGGTAAAACAATGTCGGTATTAATGGGGCTTGGTCGTCGCTAATACCGCTGAATAAAGAACAAAAAATGACAAAAGCGAGCTAACAAGCTCGCTTTTTTCTTATCTGCTGAGGATATATGTAACTTCACTTGCTCTAAACAAGCGTCGTGGTGCAGGCAAGGACATACTCGAACAACTTAGTCTTCGGAGGTTATTTTGAGACGACTATCCTGCGTATCTCCTCCAGCACTTCAGGGTTGGCTATTGCGCCTAAATTTTCGACGCTTCGGTTGTTAACGACTTGCTTAACGGCTAACTCGACCAGCTTTCCTGAGCGTGTCTTAGGTATATCGCTTATTGCGTAAATTGCACTAGGTACATGCCTTGGAGAACATGCAGACTTTAGCTGTGCTTTGATGGAAGCGATCATCTCGTCATTGAGCTCTACCCCTTTGACTAATTGGACAAACAGCCATATTTGTTCGTTGCGATCGACTTCTTTTCCTACTGCGATCGAATCTAGAATACCGTCTATACAGTTCACTTGCTGATAGATTTCGGCCGTGCCGATTCTTACGCCACCAGGATTCAACGTGGTATCACTTCGACCATAAAATACGTATCCCCCAACGCGGGTCTGTTCAACATCATCGCCGTGGTGCCAAATATTGTCGAATTTATCCCAATAAGCACGATGATATCTCTCACCGGTGTCGTTCCAAAAGCCAGCAGGGAAGTTGGGTAATGAATTGGCGCAAACCAACTCACCGCGCTCTCCCATTACGCTATTACCTTGTGGGTTAAAGACTCGGACATCGACCCCTAACCCTGCTGATTGGCACTCTCCCCGATAAACGGGAGAAATAGGGTTGCCTAATACAAAGCAGCCACAAATGTCTGTTCCGCCAGAAATCGAGGCGAGGTGTACATCTTCTTTAATGTGCTGATAGACATAATCAAACTGTTCTGGATACAGAACAGAGCCAGTCGAACAAATGGTTTTCAGACTTGAAAATGCATCACTTTTCTGCGGAGAAAAAGATGCTTTTTCCAGCGCCTCTAGGTATTTTGCTGAGGTTCCAAATAGCGTCACTTCGGCTTGTTCTGCGAGGTCCCAGAGCACATTATGAGTGGGGTAAACAGGGCTACCATCAAAAATCACCAAACATGCACCGCTCGCGAGTGAAGAAACGTGCCAGTTCCACATCATCCAGCCGCAGGTTGTGTAGTAAAACACTCGGTCGTTCGGTTGAATATCGCAATGCAGTTGATGCTCTTTCAAGTGATTAAGCACCGTTCCGCCGACGGAATGGACGATGCATTTCGGTTTGCCTGTTGTGCCTGAAGAATAGAGCACAAATAGCGGATCGTTAAAATTCACACGAGTAAAAGTCAGCGCTTCGGGTGTGTATTGATTCAGGACGTTTTGCCAATCTTGGGTGCAGACATCGCATTCAAAAATGTGTGGTTTAAGGTAGCTAATTTGGCAAACTTGTTTAAGACCATCAAGATGATCCGCAATATGCTGGTTTTTCTCAGACATATCGAAAGTTTTGCCATTGAATGTATAGCCATCACAAGTAAACAGGATTTTGGGTTTCACTTGACCAAAGCGTTCCAAAACGCTTTCGACGCCAAAATCAGGTGAGGTGGAAGTCCAGGTCGCCCCCAAACTACTGGTTGCTAGCATGACTACCACCGTTTGAGGTAGGTGAGGTAAATACCCAGCGACGACATCACCTTGCTTAATTCCACATTCTTTCAACCATTGCTGCACACTCGAAACTTCTTCGCACAATTGTTTCCAGGTGTAGGTCTGTTTTTCTTCACGTTCATTTTCAAACCAAATCGCGAGATCATCGGGTTGGTGACACGCGTAGGTTAACAAATTTTCGGCGTAGTTAATTTGCGCGTTTGGGAACCATTTTATATCCCTATTTTCAACAGGTTGCTGCCAGCGACTTTCTGCTCGCTCTTTTATGGTCTCTCCCTGAGTGCCAATGACGTCGCAGAATAGCCAAACTTCCTGCCAAAATTTTTCTACATGATCGAGTGACCATTGATGCAGATCAGCGAAGCTTTCAAGGGTATTTCCTTGTCGATTAATGTGTTCAATAAACTGTGTAATGTTGGCTTCTTCGATACGACTTTCGCTCGGTTGCCATACTTTGCTGCTCTCGCGCATAGGTCCCTCTATAACAAAGTGATAACAGGTTTTAGTTTGAGAGGAATACACGATAAAGTCAAACAAGCCAGATATTATATCGTGTCATAAAAATCATGCAGTTACGATGCATTGTAAACAATATGTTACATCGGGATGATGCTGAGAAAGTCGCGTAGGGATTGGAAGCTCTTAAGACTACAGATAGGCTTAATGTAAAGGATTTGTTAATGGAGGTGAGCCATGACCCAGTATCGTTCTAAACCCGTAAACCAGGAAGGCAGGGTTGAATGGAGCCGTGAAGAAGACGCCATTTGGCGAGATTTGGTAACACGACAAATGGGTGTGATCCAAAACAGAGCTTGTGAGGCTTATTTACACGGTTTGACGCTGCTTGATTTACCTCAAGACCGCGTTCCTCAGTTACCAGAAATTAATCGTGTCTTGATGGAGACAACAGGTTGGCAAGTGGAGCCCGTTCCCGCGCTTATTGATTTCGACCGATTTTTTAATCTACTCGGTAATAAGCGCTTTCCAGTCGCCACATTCTTGCGTACAAGAGATGAGTTCGATTACTTACAGGAGCCAGATTTCTTCCACGAAATATTTGGTCATTGCGCGATGTTAACCAACCCAGACTTTGCTGCATTTACCGAGCATTATGGTCAACTAGGGCAAGCCGCTACCCCAAAAAAAAGAGCCTATCTCGCTCGCCTCTACTGGTTTACCGTAGAGTTTGGCTTGGTGAAAGAAGGGGACAAAACCAAAATTTACGGTGGTGGTATTCTTTCATCTCCTGGCGAAACCCTCTACGCATTAGAGAGTGATGCAGCAATTCGCGACCCATTTGAATTACAAACAGTGCTGAGAACGCCTTATCGTATCGACATCATGCAACCGAAGTACTACGTGATTGACGACTTTTCTCAACTTTTTAAAATCAGTCAGTTAAATTTATTGAAACAAGCCGATCTAGCGATTGAAGCTGGACTGCTTCCTCCACTTTTTGAACCAAAGGAACCTGCTCATGTTGAATGAACAAAAATGCGAAGCTTGTAGTATCGATGCCATTGCACTAAGCAAAGAAGAGCAACAGTCTCTGCTTCTGCAATTGTCTGATTGGCAGATCATTGAAAGAGAAGATATACCTCAACTAGAAAAGGTGTATAAATTTAAGAACTTCAAACAAGCATGGGCTTTCAGTAACAAAATCGCGGAACTGGCAGAAGATGAGTTCCACCATCCTTCTATTTTGTTGGAATGGGGTAAGGTTACCGTAACGTGGTGGAGTCACTCTATCAAAGGTCTGCATAAAAACGATTTTATCTGCGCATCAAAGTGTGACGCGCTAGCATCGGCAGAGTAGGACATTACCTCATACAAAAAAACGCCCGGCTTACGTCGGGCGTTTTGGTTCTAAATGACTTTTACATTACTTTATAGATTGATTCGGAAGACGGATGTCGTGCCCGATACCTCATTGCCAACGGCGATAAAATGACCACCATTACGGGTAAAGTAATTAATGGATTCTGGACCTAAATCGCCTGCTTTTGGATTGTATGTGTCGTTCATGCATTCGCCATCTTCGACTTCTGTACATACTGGCTGATTGTAATCACGGCGGTTTACGTAATGCATAAACTGCGCTTGTTTCGGGTCTGTGATGTCATAAATCATGATACCGCCTTGACGCTCCAAGCCGATAAACGCGTAATGACGACCGTTAATTTGTGCTACTTCAATCGCCTCTGGCTCAATACCTTTATCATCACTTCGGTCATCGCCACTATTATTGTTATCGTTGGTGCTGTTGAAGTTCTTGCCTTCATTCAGCAGCGCGATAGTCGCGAAATCGTCACCACTATCGAAGACCAACTTGCCGTTTTCATCCCAAATCGAGAATGAACGCGCGCCAAATGATTGAACATTCTCTTGTGCAGAAAGCGTTTGTTCCGGCTTAATCACTTTTAAACGCGCGAGTTGTTTGTTGTCTTTTAGTGCCTCTGCCAATGGGTGTTCTGCTGCTACTTTCAGCTTCTTACCGCGCACTTCATCAATATGGCTTAAACAGCTCCCTTGCTCAGATGTGTATTCATCTGTACCAAGGTAATCGTCTTCATCCCACATAAAGCCAGCTTTGTCGCACAGTTCTAGAGTGGTTTTGAATCCGTACTCACGCCCGTCGCCTTCATTTGCAGATACGATGTAAGTACTCCCATTCACTGAGTAGCTGTCGATAGTGTCAGGCATAAATAAGCCAACCAGTTGTGGGTAGCTTTTCAAGTTCCCAATGATTTTGTCTTTGTTGGATGCATCGAGTTTAGCGCCCGACCAAGACTTCTCACCTAAGCCAACAATTTTTTCTACCGATTTGCTCTCTGGATTGACGATTGCCATGGCGTTATTTTCTTGTAGCGCGACATAGATTTTACCGTTATCTGCAAAAGTGAGGTATTCAGGCTCTAGATCTTGTGCGATGGTGGCGTTTGGCCCCGAAATACGCACATTCATTGGGAGCTCTGCTTTTCGTGAACCATCAAATTCGTTAAAGCCAATTTGTGTTACTTCTGCTTGAGTAACACCAAGGCTCAGATCGATCAAAGTGATACTACCTTCAGGGTCAATGCTGTAATCGCTGTTTGGTTCTCCTTCATTAGCGGTTGCGATGTATCGGCCATCTTTTGAGAAGCCAACCATGTCTGGCAATGCGCCTGTTGGGAAAGTCGTGACTAATGACAAATCGCCGGAGCGGTACAAGCCAACAATACCATTCGCTTGTTTATTACTGTTTTCAATCGCAACAGCTACCAAACCATTGAATACAGCGACACTGTTTGCTGCGCCAATTTCAATGCCCGCTGCTTCGCCAGCGCTGTTGAGATCAATGAATGCGCTTTGCGTTGGTACGCCGTTGTCATCCATAGAAAGTACATCGATACGTTTTGCTTGAGCATTCACCACATAGAGCTTATCTGTACAGGCGTCATAACTCACGATTTCAGCTGCCGATGTATCGAATGGAGCATCAGCAACGGATGTCCCGATAAACGTTAACCCTTGAATTGAAGTTTCCCCAGTAACGGGCGCAGTGGTAGGTTTGCATTGTGTAGCGAATGAAGCCACGGTATCTTCGGGTTGTGATGAACACGCGATGGCAAGTGATGACAATGCGAGTGCACCGATTGCCTTTAAAGGGGTGATCATGATATCTCCTTATCAATCCGATAGGTTGTCAATCAGCATGGGTTTTATGCTGCTGTCCATTTCCGCAACTGGAATGATAGAGCGCTGAATGACGTGTGATTTGGTAAGGCTCTGAATATATGTATGATTGATGACTCTTATATTGGCTTTTTATGAAACTAATGTGTCATC
The DNA here is from genome assembly GCF_023161825.1 of Vibrio sp. 2CM40D. Taxonomy (NCBI): domain Bacteria; kingdom Pseudomonadati; phylum Pseudomonadota; class Gammaproteobacteria; order Vibrionales; family Vibrionaceae; genus Vibrio; species Vibrio sp. 2CM40D. The sequence goes on along the minus strand of NZ_JALNTL010000002.1, from coordinate 7,884 downwards.
AATATGATGAAGTAGGGATAGAGGAATAATGGAATTAAAATCGTTTTTAGATTTATTGGCAGCGTCACCAGAGCAGGTCGAATTTGAAGCAACGATGGCGGTGATCGAAGATAACTATACGTTTGAGCCAACCGCTTTTGTAAATGGTGAGACACAAAACAATGCAGGCGAGAACAACGGTTCGTGTAAGATCTTCGCTTTCGGTTTGCTAAACAACCTAGACAAAGAAGCGACGCTAGCCTGCTTTGGCCGCTTTTATCGTGAAGATGTATTGCAGTATCCAGAGAACAGCGATCACCAGAATATTCGTAATTTTATGGTGACAGGGTGGGAAGGCATTAAGTTTGAAGCGTCCGCTTTAACCGCTAAATAAACACCAGTCAGAAAACGATGATCAGTAAGCCAGTCGTATTACGCGACTGGCTTTTTTTCTAGACATTTTCGGCACAAACACAGCTGGTTGGCGCTTGGCTTGGGTAAATCACGGGTTTCTATAGTAAAGCACCAGCATGTCTCTTTGCCTGCGGCGATATCACAATGGGCTTGAGTCCCGCACTCAGGACAACTGTGCGTTGAATCTTCTCCTGCGATTTGTTCGATAATCGCATCTCGTTGGAGATCGGTTTTGTCTTTCCATTGGATGATTTCATCCATCGTTCGGTGACAACCAGAGCATATTCCGGCGTTATTTTTACATGCAGCTCGACAAGGTGACTTCATTGCTTTCTCGTTCTCATTTTTTATGCCGCGTACTCTAGCATAAAGCGAGTCAAGGCCGCCAAAAATAAACGTGACTGCGATTTGCTGGTGAGGAGGGAGAACCAGTGTTACCCTTGGACGAGTTACCTTAACTCTCTGTCACTTATGTTAGAAAAAGAAAACCTCATTAAACTCGCTAGAATGCAAATGCCATTTGGGAAATATGCAGGGCGAGTGTTAATCGACCTGCCTGAAGAATACTTACTGTGGTTTGATAAAAAGGGCTGGCCAAGCGGCGAGCTAGGGGATTTGCTCAAGCTATGTTTAGCGCTCAAAATTGAAGGCTTAGATAGTGTCGTGAAGCCTTTGAAGCGTATGTAACTAGCCACAGAAACTCCCACTCTTAATGAAAAGACTTATTATGAATTTTGATATCGATGCACTGAAACATCACCAATTGGTCGAAGATGGTAAACTAGAGGGATGTTACATTCATCAGCCAGCTCAAGGTAGCCAACACAATGACAAAGCTGTTTTGGCAGAGCGCCAAGCGTTGGAAAAGTTGGGATATAAGGTAATACAGGTTAAAGCTAAAGGCGGGACAACAACGTTTGCCGAGGCGATGCAAAAGCTTGCAAAGGAAACTGGTCACCTGCCTAAGGAGTAAGTGAGTGTAACCTGCCACAGCCTTACAAGTTCTCCCACCAGACTATTTTTTCATTCAAAAGAGCCAGACCGTTAGGCTGACTCTTTTTGGCCCCAAAGTGTGTTACGCCTCGAAATGCGAATTTAGATAATTGGCAATTTTATACATACAAAACTCTGCTCTTTGCCATTCAGGCAGAGTGCCCCAAAACTGGTAACAATGATATGAATGTTATCGTCGCTAGGCTGATGTTGAACACGCGCTGTCTTAATACGGTATTGAGATAAATACGAATTTTTTTACCAACCCAGACCCAAGTAATATTTGCAAACAGTCCGAATGTCGTAAACACGAAAGTAATCAATGTAACAGAGAACCAATAGTTAGAAGGGAGACTATAACTTGTGACCAAAGCAAGTGATGCCATCCAAGCCTTCATATTACCCAGTTGAAACAACGTAGCCTGAGTTACGTTGATTGGTTTGCTTTTAGTGGGTTTGCCTGCGAAAGGGTTAGTACATAGCAGCTTAATCATCAGCCAGAACATGTAAACCAGACCGATGTATTTTATAGCGAGATACCAACTTGGATGAGTTTGTAGGGCAACACCGACACCACATGCACAAAGCAGAATTAACCCTATTACGCCAATACGGATACCAATTAGGTGTCGCCATGATTTCCTTATACCAAATTGTGCCCCTGAGTTGGCGAGCAATAAGTTATTTGGGCCGGGTGTTATGGCGGTGACAAACGCAAATAAACTCATCGCTGGAGTTAGGTCCCATAATGTTGTCATTTCTTTTCTTCTCAAATTAGTGCTGATAAGCCAAGAATAAAGGGATGAAGTGAGAGAGACCTACAGTTAATGCGTCATGGTGACAATTCTTTGATTTCATTTTCGTCAGGCCTTATTTATCCTGAATACAAGAATTAATTGTACCCCTTCGGAGAGAGACAATGTTAGTCCCTGATATATCGGGTCGTTCCGGACCTAAGTTTATGGCACTGGCTGATGCGATTGCTGAGGTGATAGAGAGTGGTGAACTCGAACCAGACACTAAATTACCTCCTCAGCGTATTTTATCTTATCGCTTAGGTGTGACGGTTGGAACGGTGACGAGGGCATATAGGGAGCTAGAGCGGAGGGGCTTAACGGAACCAAAAGTAGGAAGCGGTACTTATGTACGTAACAGAGAAACTGAACTGAACCACTTTTATCATCCGGTATTGGAAGAAAAAGGCATTGATCTGGCACGTTGCCGACCTTTGCTATTATCGCAGCCGAAATTTCTTGCGAATGCGTTGAAAGAGCTATCACACGAGGAAATTGCGCAGGCAGCCGTGCTGGATTACTACTCCGCTGATGGCATTCAGGGTCATAACGAGACTCTTCGACAATGGCTGATGACCAAATTCAATATCGATATTGATTCACAGCGTCTAGTGTGGACTCATGGAGGGCAACACGGGATATCGTTGATTATTCAATCTCTGAGCCGCCCTAAAGATACAATTCTTGCTGAAGGGCTGTGTTATCCAGAGTTCATCTATGCATGTCAGCAATCCGAACGAAAGCTAGTGCCAGTAAAAGTCGATGAACATGGATTAGATCCAGAAGATCTGGCTTTGCACTGTAAGAGGCATCGCCCAAAACTGCTTTATCTTACGCCGGGAATACAGAACCCGACCGGAGCTCAGTTAACGGATAGCCGAAGACTAAAAATCATAGAGATATGTCGTCGTTATAATGTGTTGATCATTGAGGACGATGTTCTCTACTGCCCACCGTCTCATCGAAAGAGTCCCTTAGTTGCTATCGCTCCAGATATTACCTTATACGTGGGCAGTTTTTCTAAGTACTTTGCAGGTGGATTGCGGCTGGGTTTCATCATTCTGCCTCTGTCGTTCAAAGATTTACTGCAACGTGCGCTAAGAGCCAGTTGTATGTATGTTAGCCCTTTGATAATTGACCTTGTTTGTCGTTGGTTAACTAGCGGAGCTATGCAAGCCGTGGACAGAGAGATAGCGATGGAACTCAGTGCACGTCATCGGATCTGGAAGGCAGTATTTCCCGAAATCCAGATTGGTGTTCCTGGTTACAATGTGTGGCTACCTTTGCCTGAGCCATTAACAGGGTATCACTTTAACCAGTCGTTGTTGAAACATGGTGTCAGAGTGAGGGAAGCGGAAATGTTTGCTGTGGGTCGGTATGAAGTGCCGGCAGCAGTGAGGATATCACTTGCAGGTCCATTAAGCCGATTACAATTGCAATCAGCTTTAGATATCGTAAGAGAGCAAATCAAACGGTTAACTTAAGTTTCATAGTTCACATGGATTGCTCAATATCTAACTATTCAATGCTCTATTAGGATTGAACACACCGATATACATAAAGTGCTCGAAGTTGTGCTCAAAGTCTCAAAAGTTACTTGAAATCTGAAACTCGCTTGGACGTCTTTTGGGCAGCATCGAGTTGATTCATCTTTGTCGAGAACCTTTATGTTGAGTACTTTCCAACGCAAAAGTGCCCCATTGTTACTTGGGGCTAGTACTAATCCATCTATTGTGAGTATGGCTTTGCCTTAATAAATCTTATTTGAACTCGCCTCTAAATGAGTGGGCTTATCGATGTAACTCAGCAACGCTCATAGTGAAAACTAAATCCGAATCTGCTTGGTTTGAGTAGCTGTGAGGGACATCCGTTTTAGCTATAGCGGACTGACCTTCATGCAGTTCTATGGCTTTCCCATCAATATTCAAAGTGAGTATTCCAGACTCAACATGAAAAAGTTCAAACGTGCCTTGTGGATGACCTGCTGATTCAAAAACTTCTGATGGTTTCATATTCCAGCGCCACAACTCAATCATATCTGGGCCGCTTGTTCCCGCCAGAAGTTTTGCGCTACCACCGTGCTCGCCAGTCCAAAGCGTTGGAATGTCCTCTTTATCAATGATGTTGACTGTTGGATTACTCGCAACATTCACAATATCGGCAACCGAAATCCCAAGGGCAGCAGACAGTTTACACAACGTCGAAATGCTAGGGTTAGCTGCCCCTTTCTCTACTTCTACTAACATGCCTTTACTTATCCCTGCTCTTTTTGACAGGGCATCCAGTGACAACTTGAGCCTTTTTCGATGTTCCTTGATCCTTGCGGCTACCGCTTGATTAATGAAATCAGCATCAGTGCCACTATCGGTCGATATATTGACTTTTTTGGTCATTGTAATGTATCTTGCATGAAAATGAATCACTGAAGGAATTATCTAATGGTTGTTATAGTGCCGTCAATCGATGCTCGAATTTCCCAGATTGCACCAGAGTTCAAAGCATTGAGCATATCCGTTAAAGGAACGGAAGTTCAGAGCCAAGAGTATGCAAAACGGGTTCTGCAAGAAGCATGTACTTCCGTCATTGAGAACGACTATCCATGGGCAGAATCACACATCAATGCGTGGGGAGACGTTTTTCGTCAATTTGGCGCTAAACCAAATCGAACCCCTTGCTCGGCTGCTGCACTGCGAAAACGAGTATTGAAAGATGGAGGAATGCAGAGCATTGACCCTATTGTGGATATTTATAATGCCATCAGTATTCGATACGCCATACCCGTAGGTGGTGAAGATATGGACAGTTATCAAGGAACGCCAACACTCACTATCGCAGATGGCTCTGAATCCTTTGACACCATGAAAAATGGTGAGGCTTCAATTGAAAACCCTGATGTTGGGGAAGTAATTTGGCGCGATGAAGTAGGCGTTACTTGTCGTCGTTGGAACTGGAGGCAGGGTGTCAGAACCCGAATTGAATCTGACACACGTAACATGTGGTTTATTCTAGAAAGCTTGCCTGAAATGCCACTAGAACACTTGCAGGAGGCGGGGCAAGAAATGATTAAACACTTGCAAGTGATCATGCCTGATTCAGTGATAGAGCAATCGTTGGTGTTTGCTTCAAAATCCATTGAGGTTTGATGTGATAAATACTTTGTTAACGGGTGCCGTTGTTTCTGGAAGTTTGATTGTCGCAATCGGTAGCCAAAATGCGTTTCTATTAAAGTGCGGATTAAAAAAGCAATACGCACTGTCCGTTGCCACTATCTGCTTTCTTGGAGACATTCTACTGATCAGTACTGGTGTACTTGGTGTAGGGACACTGCTCTATAAAGCACCATTATGGAAAGACCTTTTGACTCTTGGCGGCGTAGTATTTCTTTTCTGGTATGGCTACCAATCTGCAAAATCAGCATGGAATGGTTCAAGTCACCTAGAGTTGGAAAATTCGGACATTGCCCAGAGTTGGTTAAAAGTCGTTTTAATGGCGATGGCTATCACTTTTTTAAATCCACATGTCTATCTGGATACGGTGGTGATCCTTGGTGGTGTGACTGCTCAAATGGAACCTGATGAAAAACTATTGTTTGTTATAGGGGCACTGATTGCATCAGGGATCTGGTTTTATGGATTAGTGTATTTGGCTAACAAGTTGATCCCACTTTTTAGTAAGCCAAGAACATGGAGAATTTTAGATTCTGCGATTTCATGCATCATGTTTGGTATTGCATTGAAGCTCGCAACACCTCTATTAAGCCAATACATATAGAACGTCTCGATAAAGCTGCATTTCCAATAACTAAACTGCTCCTGCCAGATTGGACACAGATTTTCCATACCAGAAGTTATTCGCATTTTGCTAATTTAAGTAAATGCTCTAAATCATTTCTGTCCAAGAGAGTGCTGGCGCAGTTCAAAGTAGGCACTTGCTTTGGGTTACTCGACTCCAAGTAACTTTATTGCTATGTTTCGCAAAATATATGGAGAATCTCCTGCGCGTTATTTTTCTAGATGCCGTGCAGAATAATGTGTTGACCGGCTGAGGGAAAAATGAAAACCAAAATAATAATGTCTTTTCTACTCGCTACATTGTGTGTCAGTGTCAGCGCCAGTACGAATGAGCCGAAATACCATTCTGCGCTAACAGTCAAAACGGGATTCAGTGAAGACAGAGACAAGCCTGTGGAAGTCTATTATTGGTATCCCACAACGAACGAAAAAAACAACTTCTCGTTTGGTAGGGGGAACATTTTTAAATCAGTCGAAACGCAGTTAGATGCCCCTTTAGCAAGTGGAAAATTTCCCGTTGTGCTTTTGTCGCAGGGCGGAACACGGTCAGCGTTTTCCCACAGTGGTTGGATAGCCTCGAGCCTGGCGCAACAAGGTTATGTCGTTGTGGTACCAAAGCCTCCTGCACCGAACGAAATCAATGCAGAAATGGCTGTTGATGAAATCACATTCAGAACCAGTGATTTGGTGCTTGGGCTGAACGAATTAAGTTCGGTCGGGATACTGTCCGGAGGCGTAGATACTGATGCAGTGCAGGGGGTCGGCTTTTTTCTGGGCGGCACATCTATGCTGATGCTCTCCGGAGCGCAAATAAGCCCGGAGAAATATCGAACATCGTGTCACAACGCCACAAATGTAGACTGTCATTGGTTACGTGAAAATAACGTTGATATTACCAGCATCCCGGATCAAAAATTCCCCCGATTTCAGTCTGAAAACAAACTGAAATCGGTCGTCGTTATCAACCCTGAGCTAACGAAAACTTTTGTCCCTGAAACTCTGGCCTTGATGAACAATGCTATCACCGTGGTGGCGCTCTCTGATCGGCTACATCCCGCACTGACACCAGCCGAATCACTTGTTGCTCTTCCCAATGTGACGTTTCAAGAGATCCCCAGTGCGAGTCAGTTTAGTGCGTTCGCAGAATGTACTGAGCGTGGCATTAAAATTCTCGCATCAGAAGGGGAGGAAGCACTTTGCCAGGAGCGTGACGAGGTTTCCAGAAAGGACAATCACCAGAAAATTTTGGATGTAATTCTGACTAGCCTAACAAAGCCACAAGAATAGCAACAATGTGACACTTTCTTACACATTGTCTGTTCGAGTAAGCAAAGCGAGGAGTAAGTTTTGTGCAGGCTTATCCCTCCACCATAGTGCAAGACATACTAGTGACCGTATTATTTGCCTTAATTAAGTACTTGTCCCAGCATTTTAAAGCTTAGAAGAACACACAAAATACCAACGATTTTCTTAAGAACTTTATTTGGGAAATACGCTGCACAACGCACGCCGAGGCTAGTAGTTAAGTAGCTACTAATGGAGAAGCTGATCATTGCAGGAAGGTATATGTATCCTAAGACTAAGTTGTTCCAATCTGTATTTTCCCATCCGTTTAACATGTAACCGAGGCTTCCTGACAGCGCGATAGGGAAACCTATCGCAGCAGAGGTACCAATAGCACGTTTTACCTCAAAATTTTGCTGGACAAGATAGGGGATGATCAACCCCGCACCGCTTATAGAGACAAGTGCTGATACAGAGCCAATCACCGAGCCTACAGTGATATTACCGATAGCCCCATGTGGGTTAGGGTTGTACTCATTTTCAGTGTTGAGGAACATCTTATAAGCAACATACAACATGAATACGCTGAAAAAGCCTGCCAGATAGACTCCTTGTAGATACGATGCTAC